>NZ_JAPEHW010000041.1 GCF_028875915.1 Pseudoalteromonas sp. G4 | reverse complement strand
ACTCGCTATTGACGCACAAATTTGCCTTGTACTAAGAAAAACTATCAAGCTAGAAGGCATAAAATAACATAGCTAATATATTTCAAATATTTAGTTAACTTCTTAACCCGAGTTCAAGTTAAGTTAACACGCTTGAGGGCACGAAAGTGCCCTGTTTTTCCTAGCTGATTAAGTTATGATTGATTAACTGCTGACGAAATTTTCGCGGTGTGCAGCCTTTAATCGCCAAAAATCGTCGATTAAAGTTAGACACATTATTAAAACCACATTGATCACTTATAACCGAAATCGGTGACGTGCTAGTGACAAGCAGTTTGCATGCTTTACCAATACGTAAGCGATTAATAAACTCGGTTAGCGTTGTTTCAGTGCGTTGTTTAAAATACCGATGAAAATGGTTTGTCGACATATGGGCTAGCTCGGCAAGCTGATCGGCATATAAGCTTTCAGTGTAATGCGCATAAATAAATTCAATAACCTGATTTAACTTTCCATTGTCTTTTTCCATTTGTTTGCCAAATGCAAACATCGGGGAAGATAATGTTTGTTGCTCACAATCTTGTTGCATCACACTCAGTAGTTCTAACAATAAAATTAAACGCTGAGTTACACTGGCATTTTCCATTTGTTCAAACAGTGTTTTAGCACTCGATGCACACGCCTCAGAAAACTTAATGCCTTTTAAAGAGCGCGCCAAAAGCGACATCATACCTTGTAGTTCTTTATGATCTCGCACTAACTTATCAAGCCATTTCACCGGTATTTGTGCCACATACACAATTTGCTCGGTTCCGTCTTTATTGCTTTCAGACTGCCATGTATGTGGAAGATTCGGCCCAACAAATACCAAATCTAAATCACCGTATTCTTCAATATGATCGCCAATATGGCGCATACCTTTGCTGTTTAAGGTTAAGCAAATTTCATATTCAGGGTGATAATGCCAACTAAATGGCAAGTATGGCATTAAGTATTTATGATATCGCCATGACGCATCTGTTGGGGTTATGACTTTTTCACAAAAAGCACGCATCTTTGTTTACTATTCCCGACAAGTGATTAAAAGACATTTCAACAGAATCCACGCCTTCAATTGATACTATTCAACTTAGTTTTGATATTTTCCTATTGTAAAAAGAGTATTTAAGTATCGCTATAAGCGAAAAGTCGCAGATGTTTTGCATTCTTTTTCGCCATATTCCGGTATAACAAATCAGCGTATTGATTGAAAAGTATTATTAATAAATAGAAAAATACCGCTAACAAGCTAAATATCTTGGCAGACTAGAAAAGTTTACTGTCTATGAGGTATTTCCCCCTAAGAAATTGCTTAATAAGGCATGTGAACACGAGGTGGTAGCAATTCCCCTTGTTTTTGTCTGCCCGTCAAAATCAAATTTTTGCTATCACCTCACCACTTGGGCGAACTAACAAAACAACAATAATTAGGAATAAATTATGAAAGCCTATCCAGTCGTGCTCTTGGTACTCATTACCTTTTTTGTGATTTCGTTTGTCACAAATTTACTTGGCCCCATCTTTCCTGCGTTAATTGAGAGTTACCAAATTGGACTTTTACTTGCGGGGTTCTTCCCATTTGCTTTTTTTGCCGCCTACGGCTTAATGTCTGTTCCGGCAGGCTTAATTGCGCAGCAAAAAGGTGAAAAATTTGTCATCTTATTAGCCTTTTTGCTCGCTGCTATCGGCGCCGTATTATTTGTGCTATTACCTAGTTTTGCCATGGCGATGTTTGCACTTTTTACCATAGGTAGCGCAATGGCTCTTTTGCAAGTTGCCATTAATCCATTGCTGAGACGAGCTGGCGGCGAGCAACATTTCGCTGCATTTTCAGTGGCTGCACAGCTTCTTTTTGGCGCAGCGGCAACCTTATCGCCAATCGTTTACAGCAGTTTGGTAGCCCATATTCAGACCGGTAGTGAACTTGGGCAACAGTTGAGTTTATTTACGCAGCCAAATAAAGATTGGCTAATTATGTACGCTTTATTTGCTGTAATAAGCATTGTGATGCTGCTTGTTACATCATTTATGACAATTCCTAAAGAACAGCAATCATCGCAAACACTTCGTTTAAGCGATTCACTTGCCCTTTTTAAAGACAAAACCGTCGTGTTATTTTTTATAGCCATCGCGTGTTATGTCGGTTTAGAGCAAGGCATTGCCAACTCAATTGCAGTATTTCTGGCAACCTACCATGGTGTTGACCCAATGACACAAGGCACTGACGTTGTAAGTCAGTTTTGGTTACTTCTTACCATAGGTTGCATTTTAGGTTTAGCGTTACTTAAAGTGATGGATGCTAAATTAGTGCTTAAATTGTTTTCAATTGGTGCAGCATGCTCGCTGGTTTTCGCTATTTTTGGTTCAAAAGAAATGGCCTTAATAGCATTCCCTGCATCGGGTTTCTTTTTATCAATTATGTGGTCGGTGATTTTCTCTTTAGGTCTTAATTCTATTGTCAAAGGTCACAGTGCGGTATCTGGAATTTTGTGTACAGGTATTGTTGGCGGTGCTTTGTCATCACCAATTATTGGCTTTATTGCCGAACTTTCAGGTGATTTGCGCATTTCATTACTAGTGCTGTTTATTCCGCTTGGTTTTATTCTAAGTGTCAGTTTTTGGGCAAAACCACTGGTAAAAAACCACACCATTCAACTTATTAAAAAACGCGAAGCACTGGATTAAATAGCAGCATGACAATTATAAATACCCCTTACGTTACTTGTGTTGATCTTGGCGGCACAAAACTCGCTATCGCAAATATTCAAAACGGTGAAATAATCGCATTTCACCAAGTGCCCATTTGCGCTGATTTGAGCAAAGATGATTTTAATGCGTTTTTAATATCTGAAATTACGCCATTTATAACAAATGCTTGCCAAGGTATATGTATTGGTGTGCCCGGCTTAGTCGAAACTGGTACAGGCTTTGTTATAGAAGTGCTTAACATACCAAATTGGCAAAATGTTGAGTTAAAAACACTCATTGAATCAACGTTTAAATTACCCGCTCTTATTCATAATGATGCAAATTGCTTTACCTACGGCATCTACAATAATGCCAAATATTGCCATTTTGATAATTTAGTTGGCGTTACACTCGGCACAGGTTTAGGTGCTGGGTTAATTTTAAATAGCAGGCTATATACAGGAAAGCAATCAGCTGCTGGTGAATTTGGCAGCTTTCCCTATCTTGATGGCATAATTGAAGATTATTGCTCTGGTCAATTTTTTAAAAGACAAGGCATCGATGGCTTAGCAACTTTTCAACTTGCAGAAGCGGGTGATAACAGCGCCCTTGCAATTTTTGCAGAGCTCGGTGAGCACCTAAGCAACGCCATTGTACAAGTTGTGCAAGCATTTAATCCTGAGGCCATTGTGTTTGGTGGCTCGGTATCTAAAAGCGCGCCTTTTTTCATAGATACGCTGCAAACCACACTGCAAAATAAACTGCCACCGAGCGTATTTAATGCGCTGCAAATCCACTATACCCAAGACACCAAAACCGCTTTATTTGGCGCCTATTATCTTTTCCAAGTTGAGGTTATCTCTTGTGACTAAACGTTTTACACTGCCCCTTTTATTGTTAGTATCACCGCTTTTTGCAAATCAAACTGCGATTGATCAATTAGCTGAACACCTACAAGTAGAATACTCCTTGTTAGATGCCATGAACCCAACTTGCCCAGGGGAAGTTAAAAACTGCTATTTATCAGAGCTCACCTTAACTTACCCAACTGCTACTAATTACAGTGACTTTTCAATCTTCTTTAGCCAGTTAATGCCGATTTATTCAGTTGAATCTGAGCACTTTTCAATCACTCATATCAATGGGGATCTTCATAAGATAACACCAAAAGAAGGCTTTAAAGGGTTTCAAAAAGAAGCGCCAGAAACAATTCGTTTTTATACAAAAGATTCGCAAATTACGCGCTCAGAGTTTATGCCCAATTACATTGTGACCAACAAAGATGCGACAAAAAATATCAATGCAAAAGTCATAAAAAGTACGCAAACCGTGCTGGATGAAACCACCGGGCTCGAACGTCAGCCCTACCTTGCACCGTTTACTGCATTAAATCAGCTCAGGGTGAGCAACCAAGATAAAACGCCTTGGATGGGCGCCGAATATCTCTACCAAACGCAGGTAAAGCCAAGCTTAACTAAAGCGCCTGTGAGTTTAATTCCAAAACCAAAGCATTTAGAAATAATAAGTGCAGATAGCAAAGTAAACTTAGCCAAAGGCTTACTGCTCTCGCCAGAGCTTTCAAATAATCATGCACTTTCGGCAGCATTTACGCGCTTAGAAATGTTCGGGATCAAGCAAAGTCAAAATGGGATAAAAACTAAACTTATAACAGATACCAGTTTGCCCAATGAGGCATACCAGCTAAATATCAATCCAAATCAAATTGTGATTAGTGCCAGCAGCAATACTGGTGCATTTTATGCCTTAATGTCGATTACAGGTCTTGTTAGTACTGATAATTTAACTTTGCCGAGCCTTAAAATAGAAGATGAACCACACTTTGAATTTCGCGGCTTACATGTAGATGTTGCCCGTAATTTCCGCTCTAAAGAGTTTATTTTAAACACCTTGTCGCAAATGGCTGCTTATAAACTCAACAAGCTTCATCTACATTTGGCTGATGATGAAGGTTGGCGCTTAGCCATTGCAGATTTACCTGAACTTACAGATGTAGGAGCTTTTCGCTGTTTTGATTTAAGCGAAACAGAATGCTTATTGCCGCAATTAGGTGCTGGCAATGATAAAAACAGTGAAATCAATGGTTTTTACAGTAAAGCGGATTATCAAGAAATTTTAAAATTTGCTGCACTTAACCATATTGAAGTGATCCCATCGCTTGATATGCCAGGACATTCTCGCGCAGCGGTTAAAGCCATGGATGCCCGTTATCAAAAGTACATGGCACAAGGCGATAAGCTTAAAGCAGAACAATATTGGTTAAGTGAAGCAAACGACGCCACGGTTTACTCGTCCATTCAACATTACAATGACAATACGTTGAATGTATGTACGACGCCACGGTTTACTCGTCCATTCAACATTACAATGACAATACGTTGAATGTATGTTTGCCAAGTACTTATACGTTTATCGAAAAAGTAATTGATGAATTAATCGCGATACACCAAGAAGTAGGCGTTGAGCTTACAACTTATCATATTGGTGCTGATGAAACCGCGGGTGCATGGGTCAATAGCCCTGCCTGTAATGCACTGAAATCTAGTAATCCAAAAGTAACCTCCTTTAACGGCTATTTTATTGAAAAAGTAGCACATATGATCGACAGCAAAGGCATTAAAGTGGCTGCTTGGAATGACGGATTAGGCGATACCCAAGCGTCCAATATGCCAAAATCAGTGCAATCAAATGGCTGGTCTATGATCACCGAAGGTGGCCACAAAGATGTTCACGCGCAAGCAAACTTAGGTTGGGATATGGTGCTCTCAACACCTGAAGTTACTTATTTCGACTTTCCTTATCAAAGTCACCCAGAAGAGCGTGGTAATCATTGGGCATCGCGAGCAATTGATGGCTTTAAAGTTTTTAGTTTTATGCCTGAAAACTTACCAGCGCACGCTGAAATATGGCAAACCAAAGAGCAGCATAATTACAGCGCTGATGATAGCCAACATCGCCTAACAAAAAATGTTCGCTTTAAAGGGCTACAAGGTCATTTATGGAGCGAAATGCTGCGCTCAGATAGACAAGCAGAATACATGCTGTACCCAAGGCTTTTAGCGCTTGCTGAGCGCGCATGGCACCGCGCCGACTGGCAACTTAATTACAATGAGAAAGGCCGTGTATACAATCAACACTCGAATGTATTCACTGAAAAACACATACAAAATAGAGAGCAAGACTGGCAACGCTTTGCAGCGCTTGTTGGCTTTAAAGAAATCGCTAAACTTGATGCTTCGGGTGTGTTTTATCGAGTGCCTACGATTGCAGCAAAAGTAAACGATGACAAGTTAGATGCTTTTACACCTTACCCTGGCTTTATCATCGAAGTACAAAGCAAAAATAGTGAGTGGCAAGCGATTGAAAATATGCAACATAATGAAAAAATTAACGCTGTTAGAGCCCGCAATCACCACCGAATTGGCCGTAGCCTCACAATAGGCGAATAGCTTCAGTTTAAAAATCAGGTTTGCTTAGTTAAGCAAGCCTGATGTCTAAAATTTTTCGAATCGAATTTTAAAAGCTTTTATATCTTCTATCCTGCAATAAGTTAGCATTTACTAACAGTAACTTTTTGCAAGCTTAGTGTTAACTTTTCAAGGGTAATTGGTTTTGATAAATGCTCATTAAATCCAATATTTAGCGCTAACTCTTTGCTTTCGGTATCTGCATTTGCAGTAAGCGCATATATAGGTAAAGCATCTAATTCAGGCATTGTCCTAATTTGCTTGGTCGCTTCATAGCCATCTAATACAGGCATTTGGCAATCCATTAGCACCACATCATAATGCTGCTTTTGTACCGCGTTTACTGCTTGCTCTCCATTTTCAACCACATCAAAAGTCATGTTTAATTTTTCAAGCATGGCTGAAATTACTTTTTGATTTACTAAATTGTCTTCCGCAACCAAAATATGCAATGTTTTGAGCGCCTTATTATTTGCTTGCTCAAGAGTTATTACTGGTTTTTGCGATAGTTTCATTTGCGCAGTAAATGTAAAAATACTGCCTTGGGGATCATTATTTTGCACTTGGATATCGCCTTTCATAAGGCGACTAATTTCTCCACTAATCGCAAGCCCCAAGCCTGTACCGCCAAAATTGCGAGATGTTGATGAGTCTGCTTGAATAAATGGCTTAAAAATTTCTTTGTGTTTATCTTCAGCAATGCCAATTCCTGTATCAGCAACACTGACTTTAAGCTCCATTACTTTATCGTTTAATGCAGTTACTTGTGCATCAAATGAAATACTGCCCTGTTTGGTAAATTTAAGGGCATTACTGCATAAGTTTAATATCACTTGTTCAATGCGTGTTTGGTCGCCAAGCACATATAAATTAGGGTCAATACTAATTGCTTGATGCCATGTTAACTGTTTTTCTTTGGCTAAGGTTTCAAACATATTTGCCATATCATTTAATGATTTACAAAGCGCAAATGGCTGTACATCAAGCAATAAATTTCCTGACTCTATTTTTGATAAGTCTAAAATATCGCTTACGATATTAAGTAACAATCGAGAAGAAGCATTGATTTGTTGCAGATAAGATTTAATTTCGTCGATATCTTCGCTTTTTTGCGCCAATTGTCCAAAGCCAATTACCGAGTTCATTGGGGTTCTGATTTCATGGCTCATATTCGCGACAAAGCGGCTTTTAGCAAGGTTGGCTTGTTTTGCTTGCTCGGTCGCTTTTTTAAGTGATTTGGTTCGTTCTTTTACTTGTTTATCTAGCAGTTGCTGTTGACCATTCATTATCATCACAATCAACATAATTGCCGTTACAATAATTACTAACAGAAGATAAAGTGGGGCAAATTCTTTGTTTTGTAAATGCAGTAAATTGGCATGATTCACATAAAAGCTCATAGACCATGATTGGCCAAGCAAATTAATGCTAATTTTTTTAAAGATATCACCATCATTTAATGTACTAATGGTTTCGGCATTATCATAAAAAGGTTCTGTTGAATTAGCCTCAGTCACCCGAATAAAGAACATTTCTTGATCAATTATACTGATTGCATTGCTCAATAGTTCTTCTCCGAGAAAGACCCCTGTTGCCATACCAATTACGCGTACATTATTTTGTATCGCTTGTTCTGCATCACTTGAAAATACGGGGAAAAATAACAAAAATGCGGGATGCGATTTTTCGGTTTGCACCAATTTAATTATGGGCGTGGCCTTTGGTTGATAATTGCTTAAAACAAGATTCAATGTCTCTTTACGAGAGGGGTTCGAATAGACATTAAAACCAATCGCGTTTTCATTGCCTGCAACAGGGTAAATATATTTAACATACACAACCGGATCCGTTTTATTCAGCGGTGTGCCCTTTACACCCGTGCTCCCGTTATAAATATCAACAAGTTCGTTACTTGCTACTGACAACCTTGATTGAGGAATAATTGGATTCCACGAGACAGCACGAATTACACTCGAATTTGCTGACAATTGCGTGGCCACTTGCTCAAACTGTTGCCTTGTTAGATTTGGGCTTGTTTGTACAGCTTCAGCGAGTTGTTCAAGTATTGAAACTGTATTACCAAGCTCTCGGTGCACTTTATTCTCGACCCGTTGAACCTCGTTTTCTAACCACTCAAATGTATTTCGCTTTTCTGATTCAATAAAAACATAGGTGATTGCCAAAACAGCAATAAACAAACACACAATAGATGCTAACAGCACATTGCTTGCCGTTCTTTGCTGCCCAGTAGTTTTGTTATAATCAACCAAGCATAAAATCAAAGGTGTAGCTAACAATACACCAAGTGAGTCACCCAACCACCAATAGCCGACGTTGACCCAGTAATTAGTAGCATCAAAATCAGGATTAAAAGTACTTAGGGAAAATATGCCGATATTGGCAGAGATAAGATTGACTAAAAAGCCAATCACTATAATAAATTTAACTAAACCTTTGTTTGACAGTTTAAGCGGATTACCAAGCCATTTCGATAAAATAAATGCGCCAATCCCTGCTTGAAGACTCGCTCCGGTTGCAATCAGTAAATTTTGCAAGCCAATAACACCCACGACATCTGTAATTTGAAAGTTAGGCGTTACTGAGCAGTTGAATATAAAAGAGGCAATAAATACAGCAGGAACAAACGTCCTACCAAAAATAAAACAGCCAACTAAACCAATACCTGCAGGTAACCAAATGGGCATTACTTGAGATTGGAACGAAATAAAGGAAAGCAAATAACCTGAAATAATAAACGCTATAATCAGTTTCCAATATAACGTATTAAAAAGCTTAGGCTTATTTGAAATATTTTGAGACTGAGAAGACATGTAGATTTCCTAGCTAGCTTTACCAATAAGGTAGAAAGCTTCAAAGTAAAATGCAACAAAAACCCCAATAACTAAGCGTGTTTAGACTAAATCTTGAGCTCCCTAAACTCAAATTAATTATTTACAAGCACCCCTTTAAAAATTAATGGATACCTTCGAATGCGATTGCCAATATAATCTTCGGCTAAAATTTGTTGGCAAAATTCATCAATCGACAAATTTGCTTCAAACAACCATTCCATGCGTTCAAGCGCGACTAAAAAGCCTCTTTTTAAATATTGTTGGCTCTGATACTCATCAACATTATGTTTAACTATCGCTAATTTTTCTGGATTAGCTTTTAATTCCTCAATTACAGAGAGTAAATAGCGTTGGTTTTGAGGGTGCGGTTTATCTTTACGATGTCGGCGTGATGTCACGGTTTAACTCTCAAAAATACAAGTAGCATGTTATAAGGTTAAAAAGCTAAAAAAGTTTACTGCTACCAGTTTATTTTTCTAAAAATAAACTCGAAAAGTTCGCATGCTCATAATTTTCACCGTAAATCTGTTTTAGTGCTTGGCTCTTGTAGAGTTGCTCAAACGATGTCTCAAAATGTGCTTTTAAGCGTTTACCTTTCTCAGTATTTTGAAATACCACCCAAATTGGCATTTGGCCATGTAACTCAATTGTTTTAAAAATTTTAAGCTGCCTTTCATCCAAGTTATAAATATGATCAACCACCACATCAACCTTGCCAGACTCAAGTAAATCGAGCGCTTTTATAATATCGGCAAAACGGTAACTTTGACCATGAACTGGTACAAATCGATCATAAGCGTATTCTTCATACCAGCCGACAGTAAGCGATTTAAAGTCCTCACTATGACGCAGCTTTGTTGTACGTGGGTTGTAAATGGCAACGATTGGGAATTCAAAATCCAGATGGTATTTGGGATAAAGCGTATCTGTGAGTAGTGTTTCATCATCTTTATAAACACCGACTAAAATATCGGCTTTATTATTTTTAAACAATCGTTTCGCGCGAGCAAAACTGCCTACATCAAATTCAATTTGATGATTACCAAAACTCTGTTTAATTAAATTAAGGTAAACGCCACTGCCATCTGGCTCAGAAAACTCTCGCCAATGTGCTGATGCTACTTTGATAGGTTCAGCAGCACAAACACTCGTTATTTGAACCAGAACAAAACACACTAAAAAACGTATTAAACGCATACCACCTTCATTTGCTTTGGCTAATCTACATTTTGAAAGTATAGATAATACTTTCAGTTGTGCAGTGTAAGGTTACAAAAACAAACAAAGTAACACTAAGGGGTGCTTTGATATCGCGCTAAAAATAACGCTACTGTTTGTTCTATTAAGTAGTTTTCATGCTGTTCATTAGGTACATCAAAACCATATAAACGCGGATAAAAGATATGAGATTTGAGTAAGTAAACAAATTGCGTTGCTGCAAGCGCTTTGTCGTCGACCCTTACTTTTTGTGCATTTTCAGCATCCGCTAAAAATTGCTCAAAGTAGGCCATACAACCAATTTTATTGTTACTTAACTGCTTCGCAAATTCTGGCTGTTGCATCATTTGCATAAAGGCAATTTTTGCAACACGTAAAAAATTATCTGATTTAAACAGGTCACACTCCTGCTCTGCAATTTTTATTAACTGTGCTTTCAATGATACTTTAGGGTCAAATTCAATGGTTGATGCACTATTTAATAACCCCATCATACGTTCGATAATGGCATAAAAAAGCACATCTTTAGTTTCAAAGTGGTTGTAAACAGTACGTTTTGATACGCCTGCTGTTTTAGCCACTTCATCCATACTGCTATTTGCCACACCTTTGTCAAAAAACAATTGTTCGGCGGCATCAAGAATATGAATACGTTTTTGTTCAGATAATTTCATAGCACCCTCATTGAAAACTGTGACTATTTTAGACTGAATAAAAAAAAAGTGCACTACACAGTTTACTTTTTATAATTTAGATGCAAAACTACACCGTGTAGTTTACTTTTGTTAGAGAAACACATGAAAGCCATCAAATGGATTAGTTTAATTTTTGTTATTTTATTAATTGGAGCGTGTACAGTGAATCATCATTTAGCCAGCGAAGGTAGTTCTAAAGCCCCAACAAAAAGCCTTTACAAAAATGGTAAGTTTTATAATGCTGAAAAAATGGCACCGAATAGTGCCCGTAAAATGGCTGAAATCTTTTTACGTTATTTCACTGAGAAAAAACAACATGCATTTCCAAGCCAAGCGTTACCATTGCAAACCGTCACACGTGCTCAACTAGACGCTTTAAGTAACGATGCAATCCATACTATAAAACTTGGCCACTCATCCATCTTACTTAAAGTTCATGGTGAGTTTTGGTTACTTGACCCTGTATTTGCAAAGCGTGCCTCGCCCTTCTCATTTATGGGACCAAAGCGCTTTCAACCAACACCAATTTCATTAGAAGAACTACCACCTATCGATAAAGTATTGATTTCCCACAATCATTACGATCACCTCGATAAACAAAGTGTTAAATTGCTAGAGAGTAAAACCAAACAATTTTTAGTGCCACTGGGCGTGGCTGGCGACCTTGCAAGATGGGGAATAAGCCCAACAAAAGTGAAAGAGTTTGACTGGTGGCAAGAGCTCAAAACTAAACAGGGATTTATCGCTTTTACGCCAACCAAGCATTTTTCTGGCAGAGCACTTAACGATGGAAACAAGACGTTATGGGGATCATGGGTTATTTCAGCCAACAATCAAACACTCTATTTTAGTGGTGATTCCGGTTATTTTGATGGTTTTAAACAAATTGGCGAGCGCTACGGCCCATTTGATATCACGTTTATTGAAACAGGGGCATACGACAAAGATTGGCCAGATGTGCATATGACGCCTGAGCAAAGTGTACAAGCCCATTTAGATTTAAAAGGAAAATTGATGACGCCCATTCACAATGGCACATTTGATCTCGCCTTTCACGCATGGTTTGAGCCGCTTGAACGCGTAAAAGAGGAAGCTGACAAACAATGGGTACAATTAAACACGCCGATTGTAGGTGAAATCCTCACACTTGGGCACGAATATCAAACAAGCCTTTGGTGGCGTGACTATATGCCTAGCGAGTCACTGGCAATGGTAACAGCAAATTAATTACTTATTAGTTTGTAATTATTTCAGTATGATGCGGCAATTGCTTTAATAGCCGCTCATATACCCCGTTTTGTTTAATTTCTGCCAGGCCTTTATTAAAGGCTTGGCGATACATTTCAGAATGGGGTAAATCTTTGCGAAAGAGTAAGTGCGCGGTGTCGCTTAGCAATGCTTTTTTACTATAAGCAAGCATTTTACGTTGGCTTTTTGAAAACTGCGTTTTTAGTAAATACTCCGCAGGGATGAGTGACATGGGAAATGTATCAATATGCCCTTTAATCAGTCGCGCGAGGTTTTGTTTATCTGTTTTTGCCCAATCTAGGCCAAAGGTGCCACGCTTTCCTTCATTAAGTAATTCATTGGTGTAACTGTAGCCTGTGGTAACACCAATTAATTTCCCTTGAAAATCACTGATACTCTTCCACTCAGAAATGGGGTTATTGACGTTGTAAAAGAAGTAAGTGGTTTCAGTGTAAAGTGCATCACTACAGTAAAAATCGCGTTGTTTTTCTTGGGTGCAAAACCAGTACGCGGCAATATCATAATTGTCTTTTTTAGCTTCAACTAAGCTTCGACCCCAAGGGAAGTAACTAAACTTAACGCTATAACCTTGTGTTTGATAAGCTGCGCGAATAACCGAAGGAACAAAGTTAAATTCACCTTTTACACGTGTCGAATAAGGTGGATATTCACCGATAGCAATGTTAAGCGTTTTTGCTTGGCATGGCATTACCAACAAGCAAGTGGCAATCAATATACATGCTATCAGTTTTAAGAAGGTGGTCACATTTTTATCAAGCGTACAGGCCTGAACCATAAAAGCCCAAATAGGTACAAAACAGTAACCCTAATCGCCTTTATTGGCAAGTTGAGATGATTTGAATCTACGATTTTCTACGTGCTTTTATATAAAGATAAAGCATAAATAGCCAAATCGTATTCGCACCAATTATATGTAACCAAAACGACAATGGAGACTCTTCTCGTATAATTTCCTCACCGCTTCGCCCCGCAGGAATAGCGCCGCTTTCAATATAAAAAATTGAGGGAACGAGAAAAAGCAACATAATGATAATCACCCAGCCGAGTGTTGGCGTTTTTGCGTTTTGAATAAGCGGTGGCATCTGCATCCATACAGTAACGTGTTAATGTGAAGAGAATTATACTGGCAAGGTATAACGCTAATTACAATATAAACAACTATTTATTTCACATACTCCGATAAACACAAACCAGCTATAGTGCCTTCATCTGAAACATCTGCTCATAAAAAAGCCAGCGAATACGCTGGCTTAACTTCAGAGAACTTAATGTTTAATAACTTGCTGTTAGCGTAACGCCTGCGTAAGCAGAGTAACCGTTAAGTAAGATGTGGTAGGTTCCACCTGTTGCGCCACTATTTAAACTACATGACTCATTATTACCCCAGCGATAAGGGCGACATTCATAATCTGATGTTGTCGGCTGTGAACCTTTTTTAACATACAGATCCACATCACCGCTACCATTTGCGGTCGTCACAGTCAGCGTTTGATATGCTGGAACTTCGATTTTGTAAAACACTTGGCTATTAGCACCGCCAGATAAATTCGTCATAGGCACGCCATTATCTAAACAATCTGTACAGCCACCATCAGCGCTATATGTTGCCACTAAGCTTGCGCCAGAATACGCCGAGTAACCTTGAAGCATCACGTAGTATTTACCCGCAGCAGGTGTATTAAATTCGCAGCTTTCGTTATTACCATTTTTATATGGGCGACAATCGTAGCTACCCGTGGTTGGTGCTGAACCTTGTTTCACATAAAGGTCCGCATCGCCTTGCCCGCCTGAAAGAGAAATAGATAAACTCGACTGCCCTGCTGGTACTTCAACAAAATAGTTTGTTTCACTGCTTGCTGCACCTGATGCTGAAACGGCTTGATCTTTAAGTAACTCAGTGACTGTTGGTGGTTCAGGATCTACCGTCCCCTCAAGAGCAAATAGTAATTCATTCGGTGAGCCCGATTTTGCATCAGATACTTTGTTTTTACTCGCACCAGCAGATAACTTACTATCAATTTGAGAAGGTGTTAAACTATTGTCTTCATCAAGATAAAGTGCGACTACACCCGCAACATGCGGCGAAGCCATAGACGTGCCACTGATGGTATTTTCAGCTGAGTCTGAGTTATACCATGCTGATTTAATACTTGAACCCGGCGCGTAAATATCTAAACAGCTACCATAGTTAGAAAAGCTCGAACGGCTGTCACTTGATGTAGTCGAGCCAACCGTAATGGCTGTTGTTGCACGAGCAGGGGAATAGTTACATGCGTTACTGTTATCATTACCTGCAGCTACCACAAAACTTACGCCAGACGCTACTGCCGCCTCAACCGCTTGGTCAATGGCCGATGACGCCCCGCCACCTAAACTCATATTAGCAACCGATGGGCCACTGGCGTTGTTTTTCACCCAATTAATGCCGTCAATAACACCTGATGTACTACCTGAGCCGTTACAACCGAGTACACGAACACCCACAATATTAACGTTTTTCGCAACACCATAGCTTTGGCCGCCAATTGTGCCAGCTACGTGCGTACCATGACCATTACAGTCAGAGGCATCAGAATCATTATCAACAAAGTCCCAACCACTACTTGCACGGTTACCAAACTCATTATGCGTAGTGCGTACACCAGTATCAATTACATAAGCGGTTACACCTGAGCCATCGAAGTTGTATTGGTAATTACTATCGAGTGGTAAATCACGCTGATCGATGCGATCAAGACCCCAAATCGCATTAGATTGATTTGCATTGGTTGCAACCTGAGGGTCAATTGAGATTACCTGCTCAGGTTCAATAAACTGCACTAAATCTTCTTTTAATAGTTGTTTTAGTTGCCCTTTTGATAACGTATATTGCGCACCGTTTAATGTATTACCAAACAGCTTATTTGCATTTACCCCATACTTTCCGCGAATTTTATCGACATTTTCTTTTGCTTGCTCTTCAATGCCGCCGCTAGCTAACGTTTTAGGCACAGTATTAAATACTACGACGTATTTATTGGGTATTTGTTTGCTGGCGTTAACTTGGATTAATTTTTCGCTATTTGCATAGGCAAAGTTTGCCGAACATACCGATGCGATCAATAACATTGTTTTTGAATATTTAAACATGACGTTTCCTTGTTGCTTGGTTTTTAATAACTGCTTAAAAACCTAGTTCAAAAAACACACAATCCAAATTTCCATTTTCATTTTATTAACATTTGTACCGATATAAGGTTGTTTGTTTGGGGTTCATTTATACTTAAGTAAGGTTACTATTAGCTTATTTTAGATAGTAAAATCTAAATGGTAATTATTCCTAAATAGTTTATGCTTTGTAAAAGTTTGTAACTGAAAAGTCAAAATAATACAAAAGAATGATAAGAAAAGTACTTTTAAAACAATATCTTTTCTCATATAAAATAGTAATTTTTGTAAGTTCGACGTTTTCAACGGATGTATTTTCAATATCACATTTAAAAAATTAAAATTCGAATAAATGAAGAATTGTATTATTTAGAGCAAGTTAAAACATCATCAAACAATCCGCAAAATGTTAACAAAATGTGAATGCAAATAATTGGCGAATCATTCTTTATTATTGAATTAAAAAGTAGCTTTTTTGCTAAAGGAAAGCGCTTGTTTAAATCCTAAAGCGAAAATTAAAGGATGAGCTTTTTTAAGCCGAGTATATTCGAAGATTTACATAACAAAAAAGGCGCAAAAGCGCCTTTTTAAATACTCATTAGCTATGAGAATAATTAGAAAGTCATTGAGTATCGAACACCAAATTCACTTGCATCGTTACTCTTAATTACTAATACGTAATCGCCAGTATTTAAACGAGCATCATCGTAACGCTCATCAAAAATATTGCGACCATATAAATCAACACGCCAGTTAGCATTCGCTGGTGAATAACCTACCGTTAAATTAACTAGGCTACGAGCATCTACTTTAGTTAAACGCTTAGGATCTGAGCTTGGCTCACCATACATTTCACTACGATACGAATAGTCAACACGGGTTGTGATAAGTGAGCCATCCGCTAAGGCAAACTCATAGCTTGGGCTAATTGATGCTGTTAAGTCTGGCGTTAATGGTGCAACTGGTTTAACACCTGCTTGTTCATCTACATCCACATCCATATAACCTAAGCTTGTATGAACGCTAAAGTTATCAGTGATATACGCTGTACCTTCCCACTCAATACCACGTGACGTTTGCGAAACCACTAAATTGCGTGTATCAAAACCACCTTCAGATGTAGTACTCACTTGGTAAGGTAAGTCATCATAGTTAGTATTAAATAGTGCAATGCTCATGCTGAAGTCACTAGTAACTTGCCCCTTTAAACCCACTTCGTAGTTAACTGCTGTAATGTTATCTGTTGCTACAAAACAATTTGGGTCACCGAATAGACAGTAAGGACGTGCCGGGAACTGGCCACCTTGATAACCACTTTGGATGCTACCATACACATTTAAGCCATTTTCAAGGGTGTAGTTAGCTGATAAATCGTAGCTTAACTGGCTCCAATCATCTTCAGCATGAGTTGGACCAATACCAACATTTGCGGTAGCTTCTTTTTCATCCTGGGTATAACGTAAACCACCTGATACACGTAAATCGTCTGTCATGTCGTAACCAACATTAACAAATACCGCTTTACTTGTGGTTGTTTGGTCAAGTTCAAGTAAGTTTGCGCCGCCATTAAAGCGAGAATCAGCACCTTGGCGGTTGCTGCCTTCTTCTTCAAACCAATATAAGCCTGATACAAAGTCAAACTGACCTAAATAGCCATTGAACTGAAGCTCAACTGAAGTTTGATCTGCTTCACCGCGCTCTGGGTAATGATCAAGTGCGTAAATTGTGCTGTCATCATCAAGGCCCGCTTTATACTCAGATGAGCGCTTGCTTAAAATAAACTTAGCACCAAGGTCATTTGAAATATCATAGTTAGTGGTAAGCGACACACCATTTGCTTTATTAGTAACTTCGGTTACTTCAATTGAGCCCGTTGCATTATCGTATGGATCAGCTGCAACATCAGAATTACGTAATGGACCTGTTGGTGTTGGGCTACCAAAACGCATACCTGTGTAGTAAGCGCCTGTTGGTACTTCATCAATTAGAGTTGTATAAGGACGAAGGCCGCCTTCAGCATCATTAGCATCAGCCGTTAAAACAAAACTTAAGTCATCCGCTGCATCATATTTAACTGATACGCGACCATGAAACTCACGGTTTTCACCCACATCGTATTTAGCTTCTGGTAGGTTAATAAATTCACCTAAACCACCACGGTGGTTGTAACCTGCATTAAAGTTAAACGCTAAGTTATCTGTAAGACCACGGTTAATAAATACATCGCCTTTAACGCGCTCACGCGTGCCTACTTCAGCAGAAATTTTTGTAACCGACTCGCTATTAGCTTGCTTGGTGATGATATTAATTGCACCACCAATTGAGTTACGACCATAAAGCGTGCCCTGTGGACCACGTAATACTTCAATACGCTCAATATTGGCTAGGTTCCAGTTTTGACCTACTTGGCGACCTAAGTAAACACCATCTACATATACACTTACACCTGGATCGGTTGTGATCAAATGATCTTGCAAACCAATACCACGAATAAATGGGTTAGCTGACGAGTTATGACCTGCTGAAAAACCAGTAATATTTAGGTTAGGAACAAATTTACCCACATCATTAATTTCAGAAATACCTTGCTCAGCTAGCTTATCGCCGCTAAATGCACTCATTGCAATTGGCACTTCATAAATAACCTGCGAACGTTTAGTTGCGGTTACGGTAATAGCTTCAATTTCTTTTTTAGCTGTTTGTGTTTCTTCAGCTTCGTTTGCCATAGTTGCAAAGCTTGATGCAGCAAGAAGTGAGAGCGTGATTGAATTTAACTTGCTAAAACGCAAGAAAGAGTGAGTTGTTGTCATTAAGTAGCGCCTTTTTGCTCATACCGAGTAATTACTAACAATGAATTAGCACGACAGTTATTCGGTAATTTATAATCGTTTCGCTTCAATTTTAAACACTAGGTTTGACTAAAATTTAAGCCAAATTAAAGTGTTATAAAACTGAGTTAATATGTAATCTTGGTAAATCAAACAGTTAAGATATGTTTTACCAAACGATTAATACACAAAAAGCAATATTAGCATTTCTTTCATAAAATTGACTTAAAAATTAAATAATTTTATTGGTTATTTCAAAACATATGGCTGAGTTATCTATTATCAAATTTGAACTTCATTAATAACCCATGCCAAATAAAGAGCAAAAATCAGCACTTTTTAGCGCATGTCATTTTTAGGCCAATGCCATGCATACCAAATCGTGATAAGCGACAAAATAACTTCTAATCCTGTTAAATAAAGATAAAAAATCCACGTGGTTTCTAGGTTTAGCCCTATTAACAAAAATACAAATAATGCGGGAATAATGATGTTTAGCCAGCGGTTAAAGCTTGGCTTTAATACTAGCGACAAAAATACCATCAAACTTGGGATGGACATTAAAAACGCTACCGCAAAAAACTTTACTTGTAGCCCTTCACTGTTGCTACTTACTTCCATCGCGTTAGACATAACACCAGGCACATAGACCTCGATGTAATCACCATAGACATAACAAAACATCACAGCAGCCCAAAGTGCTGCCAATTTAAGCTTTACATTTATGGTGTCGTTTACCAACCCATTTTGTATCTGATTACTTTGACTCATTTTTCACTCCATTATTAAATTATTGTCTCCACCACTTTGTTAAGCGCGTTGTTTTTGTAGCGTCGCCAACCTCGCTTGACTCAAATAAACAATATAATTTATAAAGGGTTAAGTCGTCCGAGACTAAAAGCGCGGACACTTTTTTGTGTAAAAAATGGAAATTTTCAATAAAGGGAAGTAAACAGTGAGCGATCCAATTGTTCAGGTGCTAAGCATCGTTATGGTGGGGCAAATAAGTTTAAGCGTACCACTATTAATTTCTCGCTTTAGTGCGAACGCTACTTTTATCCCTTTGGCAGTATTTTTATTAGCATGTGGATTACTTGCTATGAATTCCATTGTAGCGACACTGTTTGAAAATGCGTATTTAATTTATACCGCGCTGGTATTCCCCACCCTTTTTGTACTTTGTCCGTCGCTCTGGTTTTATATTGAAGGGATCACCTCAAATACCCCGTGGAAATTCACTAAAAAGCATGCGTTGCATGGTGTGTTAGTAATTCCTGCATTGGTGGTTTCAGTGATGATATTTATGCTGCCAAGCGATGTTCACCGCGCTATTTTTATTGACGATATAACTGCAAATCACCCGCTTGTTGGTACATTGCTTAGCACCATATTGATTATGATGGTGCTATGGCTTTTGCAGTGCGTTTATACCTTATATTGTATTACTCGCCGTTTGAACGATTATCGAAAAGAGCTAAAAAATGTTTTTTCTAACAATGAAAACAAAGAGTTAAAATGGGTAAATTGGCTGCTCTTTAGCGCGCTGTGCGCTTGGCTTTTTTATCTCATCACGTTATTTGCATCAAGCCTATTTAACAATGTGTTGTTTACTGCCAGAGTTGAGGCCTTCTTATCGCTCATTTTACTTTGGAGTTTGGCGTACTTTGGCTTACAACAACAGCCAGCGCTTATAGGTCAAGGCGCGTATTGGTTAGGCGATAGCAAAACAGAAATCAAAGACCAGCCAAACCAAAAACAACATCAAGAAGATAGCCACCAGCAGAAATACCAACGTTCTGCACTTAGCCAAGCGCAATCAGTGCGTATTGCTGAAAAAATAAATACTGCAATGGAAAATGAGCAGCTTTACTTAGACTCAAGCTTATCTCTACAAAAGCTGGCTAAGCATACTGCGATTTCGCCCAACTACATTTCACAAACATTGAATGAAACATTAGGCCTTAATTTTTTTGATTACGTAAACCAATGGCGCATTGAGGCTGCAAAACCACACATTATTGCAAACCAAAGTTCGGTGCTCGATATTGCCCTAGCAGCGGGGTTTAACGCGCGTTCTTCTTTTTACAAAGCATTCAAACAACAAACTGGGGTAACACCGAGTGAATTTCGAAAGCAACACACTAAAGATTGCGTTGATAAATCACTGTAATGTTTTGAGTAACATTTTAGACATTTACATTCTCACAATAACTTTAGAGCTTACTTTTCACCACTTCCTTTTCAAAACGTGCTTTTAAATACGCTTCATCTAAGGTGTTGTGCCAAAGCTGTTTAGTTTGCCCTTTATCTTTTGCAATTTCGCCAATGCGTCCGGGGTTATATTTCATAATGCGCTCGGTTTGGTAACTGGCAATTGGGTCTTGGTAGGCTTTTTCTGGCGAGATAATTTGCCATCCTTTTTGGCGAAAAGCATCAGCTAAATCGCCAACAAACAGGGCGGTAATATCCATTTCATGCAGCAAAATAACGTGTTTTGGCGAGTGGCCAAGATATTTTATTGCCAATTAATCGTAGTATTGTGCGCCTTGTATAATTACATTGATGTAAAACTCTTTTAGTTTATCAAAGTCGACTTCTTTGCCATTTTTTAGTGCATCTTGAAATAAGTTTTCAATGTACCAGTCGTAATTATTAAGTGTGATGTATGCATTGCGGTAGCCATTTTTAGCTAAATGAGCACGCACGCCGTCGCGCTTTTGTTGAGTGTCACCTTCTCGCAAATAGGGAAAGCGAAACCAAGCTTTAAAGTTTGGATAGTCTTTAATTTGATTATGGGCGGTTGTAATTTCCTGCAAATAATCTTCTAAGCTGGTTTTGTTGATATCAGGATGGGTATGGGTGTGATTGGCAATGATATGACCAGCATTGGCGTATGCTCTTAATCGCGCTTTGCCTTCTTCATTTAAATGGCGTGTGGTTGCAAAAAAAGCCGCTTGTTTTATGCCGTGATCCTTTAGTGCTTTAATCAGTGTTTTCGCACGCGTTGGCCCATCAAAATAGCCAGTTGCTTGCCTCGGTGCGTCATCAAAAGTAAAGGCGATTTGCTTTGCGCTTGTAGTGTTTGCAAATAACAACGAGAGAACAATAGCTGCTGTAAAAAAAAGAAGTTTCATAAATAAAAAAGTGACTAATGTGAATTAGTCACCCTAACATTGGTATTTAATTTAAACAATGCAACTAGCTGTTATTTATAACATTAATTGTTATAAAGCTTAGATAAATACTGTTCGATACTGCTTTGCCAACTAAAGCGGCTGGCTTTTGCGATATTGATCATAGTTTGCCAATGGCTACTTTCGTTCATATAGCAATTAAGCGCATCATTAAACACATTTTGCAATGAGACTACTTGTTCACTAATAGTATTTCCCTCAAAAACAAAGCCGTTTTCGTGGTGTTTGACCGTATCTTTTAAACCGCCGACCCCATGCACGATGCAAGGTTGCCCTGCTTTTAGCGCAAGCATTTGGCTGATGCCACATGGTTCAAACGAACTGGGCATTAAAAACATATCACCTAGCACGTATAAATCATCCGATAAGCTTTGCCCATAGCCATTTAAAAACAAAAAGTTACTGTGCTTTGCCATCAACTGCATTAGGACAAATTCATAGTGGCTATCACCGCTGCCAAGCATTATAAAACGCCCGCCTTTTTGTTCTAAATCGAACAGCAACTTACTTAACACCAATTCGCCATCAATGCGCTCAACTAGCAAACGTACTTTTTGCTCGGTTAATCGACCAATGCTAGAAACAATGGGGCCTTTAAACTGAGGGCTATCTTGCCAAAGCGATATTTGCTCGTTGGCAAGGTAATGCACAGTTTTTAGTTGCTCAAAGCGACTCATCCAGTTTCGAAGGCAAGTTTTACTACTGCGTAAAAAGCAATCTAACGTGACTTTAGGTTCAGGCTCATTGCTGTATTCACACCCATTTAAAATGCCGACCAGTTTGTCACTATTTTCAGCAAGAATATGCTCCAGCCCCTCGCCGCCATATATACCATTTTGATGGTCGCTGGCACAGAGCACCTCTTCAGCATAACTGTCTGATACAAAATGTACTTTATCAACCAAGCTGATTGCTGCGCGCATCGGGTTGTAACAAAACGGATAACGCGGGTCACATAATTGTTGGCCGTCGTAGCTTAAACTTGGAAACCACGCCTCTAAGCTTGAATCATCGCCATTAAATGGTCGCGTACCTTGTAGCGCGAGATTATGAACTGTGTATACCAGCTTAGTATTAGCAAAATCGCGGTAGCGTGTATCAAACTTCAGTAGCACAGCTAAAGTTGCTGCATGCCAATCATGCAAATGAAATATATCTGCCGCTAAATGCCCTTGTAAAATACATTCGGCAAGTACATTACAAAAAAGCGCAAACTTGGTGGCATCTTTGGCAAATGGGCGGTTATCTTCATCATGACAATAAACCCGGCTCTCCCCTGCTTGTTGAAAGAGCGGATGCACCACCACATACTGTGTCACTTTGTCGCTTGAAATTGCGTGCAATTTATAAAGGTAGGCTGTGTGCTGCTGGTGAGCGAATGAAAAGCTCACTTCTGCGACACACTCACCGTTATAATGGCTGTGGTAATAACCATAATCGGGGATCACCACATCCACATTAATTTTATGCTCTGCAAGTGCCTGTGGCACATCGCGAATTACATCGGCGACACCGCCAACTTTCGCGCCCGAAATACAATCATTTTCAGCCGCTAACATCAAAATTCGCATACAGTCCTCTTATGCAATCGCCGCTTGGCTTGAAGATTCACTACTTTTAGCATCCGCTTCTTGCGACTTTTTTGCCAGTGCAGCAATCATATCGCGCGTCACAAGCACCACGCCGCCACTTGAAATTCTAAAGCCATTGGCTTCATCTTGTTTATGATCAACCCCAATGTTTAAGCCTTCAGGAATAACGCAGCTGCGATCAATAATGGCTTTTCTGATAATACAATTTCGGTTAATCACTACACCCGGTAAAATCACAGCTTCTTCGACGGTGCAATAAGAATGCACATGCACATTTGAGAACAGCAGTGATTTACGAATGGTTGAGCCAGAAATAATACAACCACCCGACACCGTTGAATCCACCGCCATACCGCGACGCGTTTCATCATCAAAAATAAATTTAGCGGGTGGTAACTGTTCTTGATAGGTCCAAATTGGCCAATTTCTATCATATAAATCAAGCGATGGCGTTGGCGATACTAATTCCATATTCGCTTCCCAGAACGAATCTAGCGTACCTACATCGCGCCAATACGGTGTACCACCTTGGCGTGTATCTCTAAATGGGTAAGCATACACATTATGCTCCTCAATTATTGATGGAATAATGTCGTGGCCAAAATCGCGGCCAGAGCAACTGTTTTGCGCGTCTTTTTTCAATTGCTCAAACAAAAACTCAGTATTAAACACATAGTTACCCATCGATGCTAAACACTTTGTTGGGTCGTTCGGTAATGGTGCAGGATTCGCTGGTTTTTCTTCAAAGCGCTGTACGCGTTTTTCGTTATTAACCGCCAGCACACCAAAAGCACCGGCAGCTTCTTCCACTGGCACTTCCAAACAACATACTGTCATGTCCGCACCCGTTTCTACGTGCTTAGCAATCAACTCACCATAGTCCATACGGTAAACATGGTCGCCCGATAAGATCATTACGTATTTAGGTAAATCGTGACGAATAATATCCATATTTTGATACACCGCATCGGCCGTGCCACAATACCAATCATCACTGTAACGTTGTGATGCTGGCAAAATTTCAACTGAATCACCTAATTCCTTTTTAAAGTGACCCCACGCGCGATTCACATGGCGAATTAAACTGTGCGATTTATACTGCGTAGCAATACCTACTTTGCGCACGCCTGAGTTAATGCAGTTTGATAGCGGGAAGTCGATAATGCGAAATTTGCCACCAAAGTACACTGCGGGTTTAGCACGCCAATCAGTCAACTCTTTAAGGCGTGAACCTCGACCACCTGCCAAAATAAGTGCATACGTATCACGTGTAAGGTTACTAATATAACGATTTGCAGAATTAGGCATTGCGGTCTCCTTGTGCCTTGTTGAATTCGATTGCCTTTGCTTGCCAAATATCACTGTTGTATTGGCTAATTGTGCGGTCGCTCGAAAACATACCTGATGCTGCCGTATTTAAAATACTCTTCTGGGTCCAAGCACTTTGCTCTTGGTAAAGCGTAGCTGCTGCCTCTTGTGCTTTCACGTAACTATCAAAATCGTAAGCTGTGAGCCATTGGTCATGATTGTCACGGATTGAATTAATTAATGGCTGGAATAAGTCTGGGTCAAATAAATTAAAATGACCACTTTCCAACAACGTCATTACGCGAGATAAATTAGGCGAATTTGCAATAATTTCGTTGGGGTTATAGTGTTCACGAATTTGCGCTAATTGCTCAGCTTTGGCACCAAATAAGAAGAAGTTATCAAGGCCTACAGCCTCTGAAATCTCAATATTTGCACCATCTAATGTGCCAATGGTCAGTGCCCCATTCATCATAAACTTCATATTGCCAGTGCCCGACGCTTCTTTGCCAGTCGTCGAAATTTGCTCGGAGAGGTCGGTTGCAGGGCAGATGGTTTCCATCGCCGTAACGTTATAATTAGGCAAGAATGCAACGCGCAAATAAGGTTTGGCAGCTGGGTCATTATTAATGGCATCCGCCACATGATTAATTAAACGAATAATCAGCTTCGCCATAAAATAACCAGGCGCGGCTTTACCACCAAATAACACACAGCGCGGTGTAAAGCCTTCAAGTTCCCCTTCGCGAATACGTTCATAAAGGTGAATAACATGCAAAATATTGAGTAACTGGCGCTTATATTCATGAATACGCTTTACTTGCACATCAAACAGCATGGTTGCATCAAACTCCACGCCAGTTTCACGTTTAACTAAATCCACCAGCGCTTGCTTGTTTTCAAACTTTACTTGTTGCCACTTTTTATGCAGCGCTTTGTTATCAAACTTGGCACGTAACGCATTAATTTTACTAAAATCGCTGACCCAATCGTCGCCGATTTGTTGGTTAATTAAGTGCGCTAATTTAGGGTTACAATGCGACAACCAACGCCGTGGTGTTACGCCATTGGTTTTGTTATTAAAGCGCTCAGGCCAAAGGGCATAAAAATCGCTAAATAAGCCGCTAGTGAGTAGCTCGGTATGAAGCGCTGCCACACCATTTACCGAAAACGAACCAACAATGGCTAAATACGCCATACGTACTTTGGGCTCTGGCCCTTCTTCAATTAGCGACATATCGCGCTGCTTTTGCGTATCACCCGGCCAGCAGGTGGCCACTTGCTGTAAAAAACGCGCGTTAATTTCGTAAATAATTTCAAGTAAACGCGGTAGTAAACGCTCAAATAACCTAACAGGCCATTTTTCTAATGCTTCCGGCAACAAAGTGTGATTGGTGTATGCCATAGTACTTGAGGTAATTTGCCATGCTTTATCCCAATCAAGCTGATGATCATCCAGTAAAATACGCATCAGCTCTGCCACTGCAATGCTTGGATGTGTATCGTTTAATTGGAAAACATGGTATTTCGGGAAGTTATGGAAATCTTCACCGTATTGTTTTACCCATTTTGCGATGATGTCTTGCAGTGTTGCGCTTGATAAAAAGTATTGCTGACGTAAACGCAGCTCTTTGCCGTTTTCGCTGGCATCGTTCGGGTAAAGCACCATAGTGATTTGTTCAGCTTGGTTCTTCTTGGCTACCGCTTCTGGGTAACTGCCCGCATTAAACTCTCTTAAATCAAATTCTTCCGTTGCTTCACTTTTCCAAAGGCGCAGGCGATTAACCACATCATTGCGATAACCAGGGATCGGCACATCATAGGGCACAGCTAAAACATCTTGGGTATTCACCCAGTTGCGATGTTCACGGCCAAGTTTGTCTTTATAAACTTCCACATGACCAAAGAATTTTACTCGGCGGCTTTGCTCTGGCGCGGCAATTTCCCATGGGTGCCCCTCATGCAGCCAGTGATCGGGCTGTTCAATTTGACGTCCCTGTTCAAGCGATTGATTAAACATGCCATATTCATAACGTAAACCGTAGCCAACCACAGGCAATTTTAGTGTGGCGCAGCTATCTAAAAAGCACGCGGCTAAACGCCCTAAACCGCCGTTGCCAAGGCCTGCATCATGCTCTGCAGCCGCAACTTGCTCAAGTTCACTGCCATATTGGGTAAGCGCCTCGGTTACTTCTGGTGCTAAATCTAAATTTAAAATGGCATTGTTTAGTGCACGCCCCATTAAAAACTCTAGCGATAAATAAGCAACTTGTTTGTGTGGTGCGCTGTCGCGCTGTTGATTTGTGTGACGACATTTTGCCACCAATCTGTCTCGAATGGTTAGCGCCAGCGCCTGATACAAGTAACGCTGCGACTTATTCACCTGATCGCGCCCTAAGGTGTAATAAAAATGGCGATATAAATCTTCACTTAAGTCGGAATTTTCAATCACACTAGGTGACAAAGTCGTTTTCTTTTTCGCTAAGTTTGATTGTTTGTTCACACTAAACTCCTTGCTTAGTTAAATTGAACGTATGGGACGTATCATTATCTTCCTGCGTATTTGCAGGCATTTTGATATGGCTGGAAAGCACCCAGGCACTGTAGCTATTGAGTAATAGCGTTTGGCCAGGCGCTAAACATTCTTCATCGCGCTCGTCTGAATAAGAATAAAGGCGGATACGCCAACAGTGATGGGCTTCTTGTTCAGGTAATTTAAACATCACATTTTTGCTAGAGGCATTAAACAGCAGTAACAGCGCTTTATCGTCTTGAATATCTTCCATTAAATAGCCAAGACAATGGCCATTTGGATTATGCCAGTCAGCATCTTGCATTAACGCGCCATGTTCATTTAGCCAAGTAACACTAAAACGCGGATCATCATCGTGAATAAACTGACTTTGGCGGTATAAAGAAAACTCACTGCGCAGTTTTAATGCGCGACTAATAAATTGGTAAAGCGGGTGCTGCTGCGTATCGTCAAGACCGTCAATTTGCCAATCGATCCAACTAATTTCGTTATCTTGGCAATAGGCATTGTTGTTGCCGCCTTGCGAGTGTGCTACTTCGCTGCCAGCGCACAACATGGGAACACCATTTGATAAGCACAGTGTCAGTAAAAAGTTCTTTTGTGCGCGCAAACGTAGTGCATTGATATCTGTATCGTCTGTGGCACCTTCAAAGCCCCAGTTATTGGATAGGTTATGGTCGTGCCCGTCGCGATTTTCTTCTTGGTTGGCGAGGTTATGTTTGTTGTTATAACTCACTAAATCGGCCAAGGTAAAACCGTCATGAGCAGTGATAAAGTTGATACTGGACGTAACCGCACGCCCTTTTTTCTCAAACAAATGGCTTGAGCCATGAAAGAAACGGGCAAACTCTGGCAACATGCTCATATCACCACGCCAAAAGCTGCGTACCGTATCGCGGTATTGATCGTTCCATTCGCGCCATGGTGCAACATAATTGCCCAGTTGATAGCCATCAATCGCTAAATCCCATGGCTCAGCGATAAGTTTAATGCCTTTTAAAATTGGGTCTTGGGCAAGGGTTTGAAAAAAGGTGTGATGCTTTTTAAAACCATCTTGATCGCGCCCCAAAATGCTCGCTAAATCAAAACGAAAGCCATCAACCCCATACACTTGCACCCAGTAACGCAGGCTATCCATTACCAACTGCAAACTTTTAGGATGTGAAATATTTAGGGTGTTACCACAGCCTGTATCATTAACATAAAAAGCAAAGTTATTTTGTTGTAAGCGATAATAGGCTTGATTATCAATGCCGCGCAGAGACAAGGTTGGCCCTTGTTCATTACCTTCCGCAGTATGGTTAAATACCACATCAACAATTACTTCAATACCCGCTTCGTGCAGTACCGACACCATCTGCTGAAACTCTTGTTCTTGCTTAGTATGCGCATAAGCTAAATGGGGCGTGAAAAAGTTAAGTGTGTTGTAACCCCAATAATTGCTAAGACCGCGCTCTGGTAAAAACGCTTCACTAATAAAACTGTGTACTGGTAATAATTCAATAGCAGTCACACCTAAGCTTTTTAAATGCCAAATAAAATTCGGGTGAGCCAAACCTAGGTAAGTACCGCGAAGTTCTTCTGGGATTGACGGATATAACTTGGTAGTACCTTTGACATGGCATTCATAAATAACCGTTTTATGCCACGGGATATTTGGCCTTGTGCCTTGATAATGTGGTAACACTGACACTTTGCATTTCGGCATATCCGTTGCCGAATCTAAGTGCCTGTAAGCTTCATCAGCTTTGTGCGCATTGCCCCAATTAAATTCGCCAAATAAGGATTTAGCATACGGGTCTAATAGCAATTTATTTGCATTAAAATAATGACCTTTTTTCGGGTTATAGTCACCATAAACCCGATAGCCATAAAGCTGACCTTGGCCAACGCCGCGAATAAATATATGCCAAATACCTTGCTCGTCACGGTAAAGCGGAATACGCGCAATTTCGCTGTGACCACTTTGATCAAACAAGCAGATCTCAACTTTGCTTGCCCTTTCTGAGAAAAGCGCGAAATTAGTGCCATTTTCACTTGGTGTTGCACCAAGTGGTGAAGTGTTTCCGGGTCGTATAGCAAAGCGCGCAGACACAGCTATTTCTCCACAAGGTAATAGGTTGCAAGTGGTGCAAGCGTTAACGAAATACTGTGCTTAAAGCCATGGTTTTCTTCATCTACCACCGTGACATCGCTTTCAACCAACACGCCACTTCCACCAAACTGAATGTCATCAGTGTTTAGCACCAACTGATAACCTTTTGCTTTTGGTACGCCTAATTTAAAGTTTTCACGAACCGTAGGGGTAAAATTGCAAATCGCAATCACATTTGGTTGGTCGCTACTTTTACGAATAAAACTAAAAACGCTTTGCTCAGCATTACCACCATCAATCCAGCGAAAGCCCTCGCCACTATTATCCAGTTGATACAGTGACGGATGCGCTTTATAAAGCGTGTTGAGTGCTTTTATTAGGTTAGAAACACCCTGATGTTTCGCCTCATTAAGTAAGTGCCAGTCCAAACTAATGTCATGATCCCACTCATGATATTGAGCAAATTCGCCGCCCATAAACAGTAGTTTTTTACCGGGATGTGCCCACATAAAGCCATAAAATGCACGTAAATTTGCAAACTTTTGCCAGTCATCTCCCGGCATTTTGTTAATCAATGAGCCTTTACCGTGCACTACTTCATCGTGCGATAGCGGCAGAATATAATTTTCACTAAACGCATAAACTAATGAGAAGGTCATCTCGTTATGGTGATGACGGCGATAAATGGGTTCTTTTTTCATGTACTCTAAGCTGTCATTCATCCAGCCCATATTCCATTTAAAGCCAAAGCCTAAGCCCGATTGGTCGGTTGGCTTGGTCACCCCTGGCCACGCTGTAGATTCTTCTGCAATGGTGACAATATTTGGATTTTCACCATAAACGCTGGCATTAATGTGCTGCAATAAGCTTATTGCCCCGAGGTTTTCACGGCCACCATAACAATTCGGTACCCATTGCCCTTCTTCGCGGCTGTAATCTAGGTAAAGCATCGATGCCACCGCATCTACACGAATGCCATCAATACCAAATTCTGTCAGCCAATATGTGGCGTTTGACAGTAAAAAGCTGCGCACTTCAGCACGGTCGTAATTATAAATATGGGTATTCCAATCTGGATGATAGCCTTGGCGCTTGTCCGCATGTTCATATAAATGAGTACCATCAAACATGGCTAAGCCGTGGGGATCATTTGGAAAATGCCCCGGCACCCAATCAATCAGTACGCCCAGCCCCACTGCCTTTATTTGACGAATAAACTCTGCAAATTCATTGATATCGCCAAAACGACTGGTTGGCGCATAAAGGCCGACGGGTTGATAGCCCCACGAACCATCAAATGGAAATTCACTGATTGGCATTAACTGGATATGGGTAAAACCAAGATCTAATACATAAGGGATCAATTGTTCGGCAAGTTGCTGGTAGCTCAAATAACCGTTACCTTGCTCAACATTGCGACGCCACGAACCTAAGTGCACTTCATAAATGCTGATTGCTTGATTGAATTTATTAATTGGCGAAATTGGCGCTGTGTTTGTTGGTAAGCTAGCTACCCGCGAGGCCGTATGGGGCGGCAACTGCATTTGCAGTGCAAATGGGTCGGCTTTTTCTATGCGCTGGTTGTGCTCGGTTAGCAGGCTGTATTTGTAATTTTTATCGCTTAAATCTTCCCCGATAAAAATTTCCCACACACCAGATGCTGGGTGAAAGCACATTGGGTAGCAACTGGCATCCCAATGATTAAAATCACCAATTACTGACACCGCTTTAGCATTAGGTGCCCACACGGTAAAACGCGTGCCTTTAACCCCTTGATGCGTTATTAAATGCGCACCGAAATGACGATATGCATGTGCCAAAGTGCCTTGATTAAATAAGTACATTGCATCAACGTCTAAGCTTGATGAAAAGCTATAAGGTAAATAGCGCTGCACTTGGCAATTACCATAATCAATATCAAGCTCGATGGGCTCTTTAACTTTACTGTTACTCACCACAAGTTGAAATAACGCGCTGTCTTTAAACTGTTCCATAGCGAGATTTTGTTTATTTGCGCGCACTGCAACATTTTTTGCACCAGGAACAAAGCAGCGAATAATCGCAAGCTCGTTGTTAATACTATGCTTGCCTAAAAAGCTAAACGCATTTATAAAATCTGCGCGTTGTAATGAGTAGGCTTTTTCTAACGTGTGTTGTTCTTCGTTTAGTTGGCTAAGTGAAACAAAATTAGCTACTGACATGATCTCTCCTAGCATTTAACAACTGCCAAAAACCGTGGTCTTCATTTTGTGTGTCTTGCTCTTCTGAGCTCAAAGGGCCAAAAATAGTCGCTAAAGAGCACGAGAGACGGCGTCGCCAGTTGGGGTATTCTTGATCGGTTCCAGGGATGTTTACCGCAAGCGTTTCACCACTTAAATCATCAAGTTGTAAACACAAAAATTGCGAATTGGTTGTTGCAAGGTTGATTACCAATGCACGGTAAATACTTTTTGCATCATCGTTTTTTGGTAACGCATTTGCTGTTTTCAGCCAATTAATCAATGCGAGTTTGTCGTGTTCTCGTTGCGTTAAATCGAAACCGTATTGTTCATTATTTGAATAAAGCTGGTATTTTTCACGCGTGTGGATATCGATGCTTTGCCACCACGCATAAAACGGCGCAACATCATGGTTGGCAATCATCACAAGGGCATGTTTACGATGTTCGTTTGGCGATAGAAACTGACCCGCGGCATCTTTTTCGAAATAGAAAATATCATTGCCATAAACATGGGCATTATCTAAATCGAGTTTAATTTCTTCTGGTACAACACCTAAATCTTCACCAATTACAATGCATTGATTTAAGTGACTTTCCAAACACAAGAGCGCTAATAATTCTTTAAACGGGTAATAGACATAACAGCCTGCTGGCTGCTCATTAACGCTAACACACCACCATAAACGCAGTAATCCCATAACATGATCAATGCGCAAACCACCGGCAATCATATTGGCGCGAATTAATGCGATAAAATGTGAAAAATGTGAGGCTTTTAATTTAACTGGATCTTGTACTGCCAAGCCCCAGTCTTGTCCATCACGAGCCCAAGGATCAGGCGGCGCACCAATATTGGCATTTTTAACAAAGAGCGATTTATTTCGCTGATACTCTTCGCCATCACGGGTACAACCGACCGCTAAATCTAAAATTAAGCCGATTGCCATGCCTTTGTTTTTGGCATAGCGCTGGCAATAATCAAGCTGCTCTTTAGCGATCCACTGCAAGTAATAATCGAACTGCGATAAATGCCAGTCAGCATGCACAACAACGAAGGCATTAAAATCCTCTGCTCGTTCAGTATTTTTTGCCAGCTCTAATTCACAGAAATTAAGATACATTACCTTAAAGCACTGATATTTATGCTGTGTCGCTTGGCTGTAATCAATAAATTGATTGTCTGAGCGATATTCACCGTTTGGCAAAGTATAATCAATACATAAACGCGGACTAATGTAGAGCGGATTTATTTGATTGCGATCATTTGGGCTATAGGGGCTTGCACGCTCAGGCTCTTTGGCAAATAACTTATGCAATGGATTAAGTAGAATATAATCCGCACCTTTTTCACTACTGCGTTGAATAAGCTCTTTAAGTGATGAAAAATCGCCAAAGCCACTTTCACGTTTATCTCGCAGGGTATATAACTGACAAGAAATGCCCCACGGCCTTTGGTTTTCATCTAACGCAAAACAACTCGGCGGCGCCACAGCCAAAGTCGCACGAAATGACTGCGCTTTTGTAATTTGAGACGAGAAAACAACATCAACTTGGTAGTAGTTTGCAGCAAGTGAGGGTAGCTCAATTTGATATTCACAATAACGCACACCGTCGATAACATAGTTACCAACTTCAAGATTTTCTGACAGTTCTACGCTTAATCGACAATACTCTGTTTCACCCTCTGAAACCAAAATTTCAAGGTGTTTTTCTGGCTCAAAGCTTTGCGCACGTACTTTTAATACAGCATGTTCACTTGATGTCACTTGAAATGCATTAAGCACCGTTTGCCAAGGCAACGCATCTAAGCGAAAGTTAGTGTCGCAAACGTAGTCTTGGTTAGTAACATCATGGCCACAGGCTGTAAGAATTTGTCGTCTTACATCATCTGCGATACGTGTTTGTTGACCATAATAATCAACATAATCGAGTGCTACTCCTTGCAGGTAACACAATTGTTCTACTGCATTCACTCAAATTAAGCTCGCACAGTAGAAACAACTGAATTATCAGTACCAAACGCGTTTAGTAAGTAGTGATCCGCAGCATGGTCGTTTTGCCATTCTTGCTCATTAACGAGGTATTTAAATTGGAAATCTTGTTCAATAGGTAAGCGAAGTTTGGTACGAAAAACGTTGTCCTTTTTAACGTACTTCATAGTCACTGGCTGCCAATCATTAAATTCACCTGCCAACGACACTTTTGTGTCTGCTTCTGCTGCAAACTCGAACGTAACTTCTGCTTCTTGCTTGGTCTTAAAAAATCGTTTAGTTAACATTGTGCTTTTCCTTTCCATTTAACTAACACGCTTCAAACTGCCTAGCGTATAACTGTGATTATCTAAACATAGGAATATTTACGCTTCGTGACAGTGCATAAAAAAATTTTATGCACTAATTTGATGCAAAACATGCAATTCAACAATAAATATTCGCTATATATCCTTTTAACGCAAAATATAAGCCAACTGAGTATAGAAGTTATTAATCAAGGTACAAGCAAATAAATCTAATGCGAATGTGAATTAATTTCATAGATAAACAAACAGCTGAGTTATTAAGCTTGCACCCTATTTGTTCAAATAAGCAGCGTTTGACTAGAATAAGTTCAAACCAAATAACTCTTTAACATCAAACAAAACTTGCTGCGTTTTACGGTCGGCGTGTTCGCTGCCTTTACGCAAAATATCGATTAGTTGGGCTTTATCATTTAAATACATCGCGCGTTTTTAACGAATGGGGGCAATAAGTGTTTGCAAGCAATCTTCTAAAATTTTTTTGGTTGTACCATCGCCTAAACCACCTTGTTGATATTGCTGTTTAAGCTCAGCAACATAGGGGGTGTCTGGGTGAAACGCATCAAGGTAGGTAAAAACCACATTGCCCTCAACTTGCCCAGGATCTTCTACTCGCAAGTGATTTGGGTCGGTATACATCGACTTCACCGCAGTCCTAATATCTTTTTCGCTTGCGCCTAAATTAATGGTGTTGCCCATGGTTTTAGACATTTTGTTTTTACCGTCGGTACTTGGTAAGCGCGGCGCATTACTCAACAAAGCGCGGCATTCATTTAAAATCGGTTTGCCCGCAAGTGAGTTTATTTTTCTTACAATCTCATTGGTTTGCTCAAGCATTGGCAGTTGATCATCACCCACCGGAATAAGCGTAGCGTTAAACGCGGTGATATCCGCAGCTTGCGAAATTGGGTACGTTAAAAACCCCGCAGGTACACTGCGATTAAACGCTTTACTTTGAATTTCACTTTTCACCGTTGGGTTACGCTCTAAGCGTGAAATGGTGACTAAATTGCTGTAAAACATGGTGAGTTCAGCAAGTGCTGGCAGTTATGATTGCAAACAAATAGTTGTTTTAACAGGGTCGATCCCCACCGCTAAATAATCAGCCACCACATTTAAAATGTTTTCGCTAACTTTCTTTGGGGTGTGGGCGTTATCGGTTAGGCCCTGCATATCGGCAACCAAAATGGTTTGCTCGTGCAGATGTTGCAGCTGGATTCGCTCTTTTAATGAGCCAACATAATGCCCTAAATGCAAAGGGCCTGTGGCTCTATCGCCGGTTAAAATTATTTCTTTTTGCTGTGATGTTGTCTGTTTCATTGTATATCTCCAAGGTAAAAAATAGCCACTGGAGATACAAAAAAGACACGTTGCTTAAGCTACCTACCAGCAGCTTAAGAATCTAAAAATCCTGCGCCGCTCTATTGTGAGCGCCACCAAGATGTAAATGATGTGATAGTAGAAATATGTAATGTATTTTTCATAACACCAACACGTTAGCAAACCTCTACAAATTTCACAATCAAAGATTTTGTTTATACCAATTCTGTTAAGTATGTGATCAGGGATAGCGCTGGAAAAATGAAATGGTAACAAGGCAGAATTTTTCTTATGTAGTTGTTCTACATTGATAAATTCTAACGCAGTTAGCATG
>NZ_JAPEHW010000040.1 GCF_028875915.1 Pseudoalteromonas sp. G4 | reverse complement strand
GCGCTGACAACATTGACGATATTGCCGTACGTTTAAGTTATCACGTACTTTAGGGAAGATTATGAACACTCAATATACTGCTTGTAACAATGTTATTCATGTGACGTTTGCAAAAAAGCAAACGCAGTATCAAGACATGCCAAAACAAGATGAAACACTCGCAGAGATGTTTAAACGACATAAGGTTGTGGTGCCTTCTGATCTGATTTTTAAATACAAATAAAGTAAATAAAGTCAGATAGTTGCCGATAATAAAAAACGTTTTATAAACGTAACTAATACTCTCCCAAAAATAAAAATAGGAATTCACAAAATGGATAATAATCCTACGGTTAAAATCATCGTTGACCTAGATGGTATTTTCGAAAAAATCAATGATAATACGGTTTATTGCAAGAACAATTATGCATTAGTTGGTGACAAATTTATTAGTTATGACGTAATAGAAGGTGATACCCCTTCAGTAGCTAAGATAACTTTAGACAACACAACAACTCCACCGACAATCAAACTAATTGGTGAAAGCCAAGAGTTTGATTTTGAAGTATATAAAAAGAGCACTAAACAGCCTGCTACCGATGTGTTTTTAGATTGGTTTCATGATTCTGCACTACAGCCACTAAAGTTAAATATTGAAAGTTATGTTATCAGCTATCAATCATTAGCAAGCAAAAGCCTTGATATTACTATGACACTTGTAGCAAAAAACCCCGTAAATCAGCAAGAATATACGATTGGGTGGGATCCAATTATTGAAGTGGACGATGTTGATCCTCAATAATTGACCTGAGCTCACGCTCATTCCAGTTTTTCCAAAGAGGAGATGTTATCGCCTCCTCTTTTGGGTAGCCTTTTGCAATTGCTAACTTTAGTTTAATAAGTGCGCGCTCTTTATCATCTAGTGCATCATAGGCTTGCGCGGCAAGATAAAACTCGGTTGCATTTTCCCGATGCGATAATGAATCTAGTATTTGTAACGCGGCTGCATTTTCACCGTTCCTCGCTTTATAATAAGCCCAAGCAAGTTTAGCACGGCTGTTTTGTTTATTAATTGAAAATACTTTTTCCGCTAAATCAGCAGCTTTTTTATAAGCATTTTTAGTTTCACCATGCTTAATTACCCAATAGGTATCAGCTAAATTCCCCCAACTTACATAAGCTGTATTATCAAGCTTAATCGCTTCTTTATAAGCCGCAATGGAGTCTTGATAGCGGCCTAACATAAAGTGAAATCCGCCAATATTAGAATAACCTTTTGCGGTTGGGTTTAAATTATTGCCCTCTTTTGCATAACTTAATGCCGATTGCAAATCGCCTTCACCATAGAAACTTGCCGAAAGACCAATATAGGCGCTGCTATTTTTTGGCGTTAAGGAAACTAATCGCTGATAGGTTGCAATCGCCTTATCGTATTGCGCAGTTCGGTAGTACAAGCGCCCTAACTGATTAAGTCCTTTCCAGTGGTTTGGTGTAATTTTTAGCGCTGCTAAATAGCTTTGCTCTGCTAATGCATTTTCTTTTAGTTGTTGATACGCTCTAGCCAATTCAAAATGAAGGTACTCATCATTTGGGTTTTCTATTACTAGAGCTTTTAGTAAATTACTTGCTTTTTCTGCATTACCACGCCTAAGCGCAAGCGAATGTGCCAAATAGCGAACTTGTGCGTGATTTGGCGCAAGTTCAGCAAGCTGCTTGATGGTTTGTTCATACAACAATAACCACTGCTCACTTTTAGTCTCGTGAAATTTATTCCTGTAGGCAAACGCTAGCCCCTCATACGGCTTTATGAATAAAGCATCTAATTCAATGGCTTGTTTAAAGTGGTCAATCGCAGTATCAATATAATTTTTCTGATCAGAGCGAAACGAATATCCAATCGCGGCTATGTAATGTTTGTAGGCACCATCAAACTCGGTACCCTTACTTGCCATCTCACTTTTTGACCAATTCAGCATGCTAATGGCTTTTTCAAACACCGCTTGGTTTGAGGCAAATAAGTCTTTTACATTTACCTTAAATTGCTTCTGCTTTAGTGCAACACCTGATGCACCGTCTATCAGCTCTAAATTGATTAAGCGCTGAGAGCCTAAGTGTTGAATACTGCCGGTTAATACTAAATCGGCACCATAACGAGTATGTACATCGTTAACGGTTAAATTTTTCAGTTTGGCTACTTCGGCGCTTGGAATAACCCAGCTATTGGTTTTTTCTCGACCGACTCTTCCAAGCTCGGTGCTTAACGTTACCGCCAAGCCTTGGCTAAACAGCTGTACTTGCGGGTCGTCATTGATGTTTTGTAATGGCAATACCGCGATACGTTTATTCTCGCTAATACGCTTTTCGAGTATCTGCTGATTGCTAGGCGGGAATAAAATAGGCTGTAAAAGTACTGCCATCACACCTAACAACATCGCTGAAAGACTTACTTTTTGCCATGGTGCGCGTCGCTGCCACCAGTTGGGCTTTTGCACTAAGGCGTCGTTTAAATCGGTAAATGCATCGATTAAATCTGAAAGTGGCGGTCTTTTTGAAGGCTCAACCACCAGCAAGTTTTGAATAAGGGTGATTATCGCTTCGGGTAATTGTGTGTGTTTATCAGCTAGATTTTTAGCTTCGCCTGTTGTGATTTGTGCTTTTATCACTTCAAGTGATTTTCCATCAAAGGCTTTTTCACCTGAGAATAACTCAAATAACACGGCGCCAAGGGCAAACAAATCACTTTGTTTGCTGGCGTTTTGCCCTAAATACAGTTCAGGCGCTAAGTAAGTTGGCGAACCGATTATTGCTGCCTGTGACTCACCACCGAGTACATGGGATAAACCAAAGTCGAGTACTTTAAGCTGGTTATGTATATCAAACATAATGTTATCTGGCTTGATATCACAGTGCAGAATGTCGTTTTTATGGGCGTATTCAATGGCATTGCACAGCTGCAGCGCAATATAGGCTTTTTCTTTTAATGGTATCTCTGTGGCGATTTTTGCTTTTAGGCTATCGCCGTCAACCCACTCCATCACGATGGCAAGCTGTTCATCATTTTGAATAATTTCATGAATGGTAACAATATTGGGGTGGCTTAATTTACTGGCAAGTTTGGCTTCTTGCACTAAATCACTTTGGTTATCCGTGTTCGGTACAAGTTTAAGCGCAACAATGCGATCTAACAGGGGATCTTTAGCTTTTAAAATGGTGGCAAAGCCACCTGAAACCGTGCTTAAAACCTCAAAGTCACTGAGGTTACGCTGAGTAACAATAGCTGCTTCTTTTACTTCATCACAGCCTGGTGTAATAACTTGTGTTATTTCTAAATCGGCGTCAATGCTAGAGTCGTTACAGTGGGTGCATATTGCACTTTCTGCATCTAAGGCATTGCCACAGTGATGGCACAATTTACTCATAATACGAAGCTTTTGTTATTGGTCATTGTAATTAAGCAGAATTACATCACATAATAACGGCAAAAGATTTCAATACAAGCGTTGATATGAGGGTGAAATGGGTACATTTATAAATTCGGTTACAGAGCAAACAATTCAGCTACGCGACCATCATATTGTGGGCCGTCACCCAGAAACAGCACACACCTTAATTAGAGAAACTGCGGTTTCACGTAGCCACTGTTTAATTGAATGGCAACAAGGTAATTGGTTTTTACAAGACATCAGTGCCAACGGTACTTACATTAATGGCAAACGCGTTGCTAAAAACATCAAACACGACTTAAAAATAAATGATGTTGTGCAGTTTGGCGATAGCGAAAGCGTAAAATGGCAAGTTTCGAGTTTAGAGCAGCCATGTCCATTTTTAAAAAGCACCAATGAAAGTGTGAGTGACTTTGCCCTCAACCACCACGTAAACATGCTTAATTGCGATGACCAAGAACAAATGATCAGCCAAACGCTCTCTGGCCAATGGTTACTTGAGCAAGAAGGTAATGTTAAAGCCATTCATAACGGCGATTTAGTGCGTTACCAAGGCAATCAATATATTTTAATTGCGCCAAGCGACATTGACGCGACACAAGAGTGCGAACAGACCGCCGAACACACCGTAGATGTGAACTTTACAGTAAGCCAAAACGAAGAGCACGTTGGTGTGCTTTTAAATATTGACGGTCAATCAATTGATTTAGAAGACAGAACGCACCACTACTTGGTGTTATTACTGGCGCGTAAATACGTGGAAGACAAACAAAACAACGTACCCGACAGCGAAGCGGGTTGGCTTGATAAAAGCCTGTTAATGCGCCAAACACGTATGGAAGAAACCCATATCAACACGCAGTTTTATCGTTTTAGAAAGCAGCTGCATACTGCGGCGAAAAAACTAAATTTAGACGTTGATATTATTGCTAGACGCCGCGGCGAAATTCGCTTGCAGTGCAACACGATTAATATTGCACAAAGCAAAGTAGCTTAAAACCGTTTAACGTGCCCTCGCACTGCTCAATGTGAGCAAGCGCAACTAATGAATCGCCCCTTGGTTGCGCTTTTTTGTGTCTGAAATTTGACTATTAAACCGATTAAACAAAACACTTTAAAAATAAATTCCAATTGTTAAAGTGTCATACGACAAACCGAAAGAATAGTCATTACACAGTAGAGTTTAAACGGAAGTCTGTTGCAACGCTGGTTATCATGTGATCAGAAATAAATTACGCAAACAAGGCTTTAACGTAATACTTGTAGCATTCGGAAGTTGATGGCATCCCCACCATGAATTAATCACGAACTGTCATAGCTAAGCCAAGAGTAAGGTAACGAAAACTGAAGTCATCTTCAGAACAGTTTTGCCTTCTGTGTGCTTCTTGCTTTTGTCACGGCTGTTTGTACTCGATATATACTTACTTTAACTTTTCTTAATAATTCCAATTTTTTAGTATCTATATTAATTTGATTTAGGTTTAAAATTAAACACAAGGCGTATTTATCTGTAAGTTTGCCGTCGATATAACAAATTAATAAACATTAAATTAAATTAAAAATTGCCTAAAGCTATAATAAAGGTACAATTGCGGGAATCTAATAGTTCATATTAATAAGGAAAGTTAATGACTATATTAGTAAAAGGCACTGCAGGGTATATAGGATCACATACAGCTCTGCAATTATTGAAACAAAATTATTCAGGTATGTTGCTAAACAGCTTGAGTAATCCAAGTCAAAAATTTCTCAACAAACCCTCGTAGATTTAGTTATTTCATAAAGAGACAAAAACTCATTGAATTATCAGTGAGCTTAGCCCTTTATGTTTAAAATTTGCAAATTCATTATTGGAGTCGTACTGATCAAAATATTGAATCTTATACTTATCATCAATGCTTGTCTGTTATGGCCAAAAACGTGGACTTTTTGGTTCTGCAACACAAGAAACGCGTAGCTTTATGTTTTGGCAAGTAGCGAACCACCTAGTGCAATTTTACAACAGATATTAAATCAAAAAATAATCACTTAGTTAAAGTCACTAACTGAGCTAATTGGAGTATAGAAATGGATATTTCAGGTAAAGTAATATTTATTACAGGTGGTACAGGCGGCATAGGTTGGGCCTTGACCAAAGCATTAAGTAACAAAGGCGCAAAAAAAGTTTATGTCACCTATTTAAACGATAGAGATTTAGATTTTGAACCATTAACTTCTCCCACTTTGATTGAACCTATAAAATTAGATGTCACTCAACCAGAATATGTGGAAGAGGCAATTTTACGGTGTTCAGATGCGGATATAGTAGTTAATAATGCAGGTGTAGAATTTGCAAAGTCATTTTCAGATGCAGATACACTTAAAGCAGCAGAGTTTGAGATGCGAGTAAATTATCACGGTACTCATTATGTATCACATTATTTCCTACCTCATCTTAAGGAAAAGTCAGAGGCATTACTAATCAATGTGTTATCAATAGGTGGTTTCGTTTTAGTTAATAAATTAGGTACTTATTGCGCATCAAAAGCTGCAGCTCATTTTTTAACAAAAGGTCTACGATTAGACTGTAAAGATTCAAATGTGACTGTTATGGGTGTTTACCCTGGTTATGTGGACACTGCGATGACACAAAACTTAGATGTCGAAAAAGTCACACCAGAGTCAATCGCCAATTCAGTGATTCAAGGCATTGAAAGTAATTCAGAAGTCGTATTCCCCGACCCTATGTCTGAAAGCTTAAAAGATAAAGTTGTATGGGATAATGCAATTTTTGAAACCTTAACAGATTAAAAAACAACTGATAAATCAAATGCTCACATAATTGACTTAGTATGTATAAGTGCAATGACACACAGACATTCGTTGCCTTCATACTTTTCACTAATGTCACCGTGAGCATTTAAAAATATAAATAACCGCTTTGATTTTATAAACTCCAATACAGATGCAAAACTTATAAAGCATTTTACGAAATACTAAATCCTAAACCCTTACTCGTATTTATAAAGTCAGCTCCAAAGTTAATGGTGTAAGACAACATTTTCGCTATCGGGCTGTCTGTTCCACTAAAAATTCCGTCGGGAATACGTTTTTTTTCAGCTGACTGTTGCCACTTTTTTGAGGTGCGACAAAAGTATCTCTACCTATTTTCGACAGTGACCTGTTACTTGCAGCGAAAATTAGTCAATTAATTGAAAACGAATCCTTATTTACACACTAATCTCAAGGTCGCAGATGTAGCTCGTCACTTAGATGTGCCTGAATACCGTGTTAGCCGTGCGTTAAAAACGCACATTAGCGATAAAAATTTCAATCAGTACATAAATGGGCTGCGTATTGCGCACGCCAAAGAGTTATTGGCCGATACGACTAAACAAGATTGGTCGGTATTAGTGGTTAGCCTTGAAAGCGGGTTTGCTTCTGTAGGGCCATTTAGCCGCGCGTTTAAAAGCGAAACAGGTATTACTCCCAACCAATTTCGTCAAATGCATGTGAGTGAGGCGTTAGTTAACGCAAGTTAACAAGCACGATTGTTGCTGCGGGTGTTGCTAATAAATCAAAAAGCAATTACGATAAGACAGTTGAAAATAACGGCCGTTGTTTTACCAATACAATGCGAATAATAATCGCGCTTAACGCAAAGATTTGCCAGTCGGGTACATCCAACGCAAAGGTATAGCGCATCAATGCCAGCAAACCAAAATAACCAATTGCCGCGTATTGCAGCCACAGCCAAACAAATGGCGTATTGTTTTGCCTGCACGCTAAGCGCTTGCCAACTTTAAGCCCAGCAAGGGTAAATAGATACACCACAGCGCCCACCACAAGAAATGATGTCCAGACAAACACGGTTTGCCACTCAACCACTTGCGCCGACTTTGCAGGCCCCGACCAAAGCGCATCCCAACTTACCGCAACAATCAACGACCACGAAATGGTCGCGACTAGCGGATCGGTTTCATCATCGGCAAATATCTCGTGATATAAATACACTGCAATAAAGCCAATTGCGACAACACCCAACAACGGCGTTAGCCAAGGCAGCCATTTGATGCCGTAAAAACTCAGTAAATAGCCACACATAGGTAAAAGTGTGTGTGAGCCAACCACGCCGGTGATCCATTTCGTGCGTGTTTTACGGCACGTAAGCTTGGTACTATAAAGCGCTGTTACTAGGGCTACATCCATGCCAATTGCTGCGCCCATCAGTAAACAGGCAATAAGGTATTCAGCGGCGAACTGCATTGTCTTCACCCATTAACCATGCAAGTCTAATATCCCATTTATGGTGATGCTCAGGCGCAAGTGGCGCTTGCTTGTCATCAACCTGTTCGAGTACATTTTTGGCTTTGCTGATATTGGCATCGCGACCAAATAAGAAGCTTTGCTCTTGCACTATGGTTTTATAGGCTTTGTTGAGTTTAAGCGCGCGTTCTTTTGACGGCATAATCAGTTCATAAATGCTGCTAAGGTTAGTAACTTTATCGCGTTTTACTGCGCCATCACTGTCGAACCAACGCAGTAACATTTCTTGATTTTGCCTAAACTCATCACCGCCGCCAACGCGTTGTAGGTACGTTAAAAACTCCCCTTGCGATTCGCCTAGCGTAGGAACATCTTTTTGCGCTTTTAAGTCGATATAACGCCAACCGAGTTTGCCTTCCACTTTACGTGGAAACGAAAAGGTTTGGTCAATAGTCGTGCCAACGGTTTTGTGACAGCCATTGCAAAACATCAGCTCTTGATAGTGCTGCGGACGAAGTTTGCCTTGCTGGTCTTCAATGTAACCATTAATAGTCCAACTAAAGCCGTTATCAATACCGCGCTCACCGACTGAAATGGTCTTAGGTAATTGTTCAAACTCTTTTTCTTTTGCCTCAAGCGTATACGCACCGCGCAGTTTATTAGCTGATTTAAAGCCATGCTTTTTCATATAACGCACTTCTTTCATGCGCGGAGCATTATAAATCTCACCTTTTTCATCAACCCCTAAATAACGCACCGTGTGTAAAAATTCAGTACCTTTTGGGTACAGCATGGCATGCAGAGGCGTTTTATTTGCATCCCCAACATAAAAGGCTTGTTTTGTGATTTCAGTCACCGTTGACAAGGTGCCGTCATTATTAAGATCGTGCTTAATAATGCGCTCATTGATTTCTGGTGTTGAAATCATGGTTAAATCTTTGATGGTCATTTCAACCAAACTTAAGTTGGCAAAATACACGTCTAAATTAAACTCGCCGTTTAATTCTCGAAAAGCCTTAGGTAAGCGGATCATCGCATCACCTGTAGAGCCATTGGTTGGCCAAAAGGTACTTGGAAATGGCTTGTAGTTAAATGCAACCCAGTGGCTGTTATCTTTTGCCACACCTAATTCGTTAAATGCGTTTGCTGGTGTGGCTAAATTTTCAATCACCATGGCGCTTGCTTGCCGTGCAGTTTGATGTGCTTTAGCAAACTCAGTGTAATTATCTTGATTCACATAGGCCATAATCGCTTCATCACTTATGCCTTTAATCAGCGCTGAGCGGTCAAGAAATAAGTTTTTCCAACTGTTATTCATGCCTTCATCTGAAAACTGATAATCGCCCTGTAGGTCACCATCATTCATAATGTTAGGACGTTTTTCGCTGTGCTTATAAGTTTGATGACAGGCATAACATGGGTTATTTTTGCCTTCGGTTTTGGTGTAGCACTGTGGTGGGATCACCGCTTCAGGGTTATACACTTCATTATGTTTAATGTAATCAAGCGCGCTTGGCTGCTTTGCAAAAACACAAAAACTCGCAAACGTTATAAACGCAGCAAGTACAAGGCTTAGGTATTTCATACTCATTCTTCCAACTAAATGAGAAGTGCTTATACCAATTCTGTTTAGTAAGTTATCAGGGATAGCGCTTAATAAATGAAATGCTAACAAGTCAGAATTTTTCTTATGCAGTTGTTCTACATCGATAAATTCTAACGCCGTTAGCATGATATTTAGTCCGCTAGGATGATCAGCTACTTAAGTGAATTGGTATTTCACACTTCTCGTAAAACAATTGCTTATTTTTTCACTGGCTCATACAGCCAAAGCGTATTGTTTTCTTGGAAACCGTCTTCACCAATGATGATACGGCCGTCGTCCATAACGATTACGTTATCTGGCTGTGAAAGTTGGTCAACATCACAACGCGCGGCACCTGATAAGCTACTGCGATAAGTTGAGCCCATAACAAGTGGTTCGATACGGCTAATGTTATAACCCGCTTCAAGTTTTGCGCGGTAAACACCACCACAATCTTTAACACGGCTCGAAAGCTGAATATCACCTTCGTTATCAATTAGCGTGTTGTCTAAATCTGCAATCGCAAGGTAAACATACGCTTCAGTGATGTCTTCGCCGTCAATGGTATTCACACCTTCAACAGCTTCTTGCGCGCGTTTAGTATTAATCGAAATACCTTCAAGTTTGCGCCATTCAGCAGTAGCCCCTTTTAAACGTGCAGCCTGACGAGACTCAAGGAATACAACACGGTCATCCATTGGCTCACCTGCTGTTACCTTACCGCCGCCATTAGCTACCGTTGGGTAAGTTGCATCGCCATTTGCCCATGCTTCAACGTCTGCCATTGTCATATAGCTTGTTTCACCTTCAACAAATTGGTCTGTACCAATACCGTCAAAGTCTGCAATCCAAGCTTCAATCATAGCATTATCGCCATGACCTAATTCTACCCACGACACATCAAAGCCCGTTGTTGCTGGGTCGTTTTGACCTACGTCTTGAGTAAGTTTTGCGCCATAAAGCGTACCTGAACTTAAATCTTCAGGAGTATCGGCAACAAATTTAAATAACACACCACCTGTATCATCTTGTGATAGGTAAACTGTTTTACCATCTGGCATTACCGTCGCATTTTCATGCTCATAACGGCCAAGCGCATAATGCTTAACCACTGTTGGCTCTTTAGATGTTGGGTTTTGCACTTCAGCAATATAACCATAGCGGTATGGGTTTGGTGCATCTGGCGCAGTCAGCTGCCACATGTAACCAATGATATCGGTGTTCATTACTGCTGGGTTATTCCAATCAGGGTGCGTTGTCGTATCGACTTTCGAATTTACAATCCACTCTTCCGATGTCAGTGGCGTATTCCAAGGCGTTACAGAGCCAAAACAGTTTGCTGCTGTGCCGTGCACACCATCAAAATCAAGCATCATGGCATCAGTTACTTTCCAACTGCCATAAGTATCTTTTTCGATAGCCATACGGCTCATACCACCTGGGTACATTTCCCAGTTAGTGAATAGGTAACCTTTACCTGCACCCGTTTGAATAAAGCCGTTAAAGTCAGGCATATCGTTTTCAAGAATAAGCTCATCACCTACCATTGAATAAATATGGCCAAGCCCTTTTGGTAATTTACCTTCATAAGTATCACCAGTTTGACCTAGCACTTGGTACTGGCCGTAAGCACTCATTACAGTTTGACGCTCTGCATCGCTCACTGGTACTGGTGAATCAACTAATGTTTCAGGTAAATTATTAAAGTTAACCCCGGCAAGTACACCAACCGTACCTGTGTGGAAAGTTTTACCTGCTGAATTTGCTACTGTGTTACTGTCTGCTGGGTGCTGTGCATTAAAGAATAAATCACCTTCTTCTGATAAAAATATACCCGTCACTTCTGCGCCCGTTGGAACGGTTGCAAGGCGCGTAAGCTTACCCGCTGAACCATCAACACCATTTGTACCATCTACGCCATTTTGACCTGTTGCACCCGTTGGGCCTTGTGCACCATCATCGCCATCTGAACAGGCAGTCAGTGCAATTAAAACTGATAGCGCAAGCGCGCTCATTTTTATTTTTTTATGTTCCATGTTGTTTTCCATAAGTGACGGTAAATTAAAATCTCAACTATGTTGTCGTTTAATTTGATTACGTATTCGATTCAGCACTAACTGTGCTTTTAATATGGGAACTTAAATGAACTATAAAACGTGACGCTTAAATAACACTGGTTTGAAGTAAGTTTAAAGTTGAGATAACAAAAGCGCCAAACTAGGTTGGCGCTTTTTAAAATTAATTAAAGGTAATTGACCATTTATTCAATGTGCCAGTGTCTTTTCGGTAGTTATCCGCTACGCGCAATTGCCACTGTCCTTTGGCAAGCGATGATACATTCACATTATATTGTGCTTTCACATCATTCGCTGAGTCAGAACCATTTTTACTCTTAAGCGTATGTTGGCTGCCATCAGGTGCAACTAACACTAAGCTAATATCACCGCGATAGGTATGTGTAATATCAACTTCAATTGTAATGGAATTGGCAGTACCTGAGCGGTTTACATCAATTAATGACTTTACCGATGCCTTATCAGGAATTGCCGTTGATGTTGTATTGGTAAATACAGATTGCTCTGGTTCGGTTGGTGTTGTACTACCACCTTCGAATGTTTGGCCTGCGTTTACTTGGTTTGATGTTGCTTGAGCCATAGCCCAGCTAAAGTCGCTATAAGCTTTACCTGTGCCTTTAAGTTGTAATGATGTTCCAACAGCAGTATTTGTGCTTTGTGCAATGCCAATGTCGGTTGATGTTAACCCTTTTGCAGGGCCATCAGTTGCAGTTAGCTTGCCTTCATAACTTAAAAATTGCACCACTTCACTTTTAGCATTAACCAGCGCAATGCCATCTGCTGCACCATTTTGTAATCCTGCAAAGGCAAAGAACTTAGTGCCAAACCCTGCTTGTTGGTTAGCAAGCACGCCAGAAAGGTTAAAGGTTTTGTATGCTGTACCACCATTGCCATTATATGCAACAAGTAAGTAGCCGCTAAGATCAATGCCTTCTGTGCCTGCAATTTCAACACCTTCGTTTACGTCAGTGCCGTCATTGTCATAATGAAGTTCATTGATCCAAGGCGAACTCTTACTTGGCGTTGTTGGTGTGCCGCCATCGGTGCCACCACCTGTACAATCGCTTTCAAATACACATGCAACAAACTCAGGGTGATCAATAAATGGGTTACGGTTACCTTGGTATTGGAAGATCGCATCATTACGGCGCATTTCAAAGCTATCGACCGGATCGTCTTTATGCCATGCAAGTAACGTTGATTTTAGACCCATATAGGCGATTGCTTCATTACCACCGGTTTTTGCCCCTTCAATTAAGTTACGGTCATCAGTCAAAATAAGGTCAGGTTCAAGTACACCGGTGACAGAGTGACTGCCACCTTCGTAGCGAACGGCTAAATACATTAGCGCACGGGCAACGTCACCACGACGTGCAGGCCATGTTTGCCAGCTACCAGTAGCACCCGAACCCAGTGTTAAATTAATATCGTCTGAACCACCGCCACGGTTATTGTTTAATTCGGTCGCTTTTACAATACACGCGGCATCGCTACACGCTGCATAAGGTTTGTTACTGCGGCTTGAGTTATAGCTGCCGTCGGCAATAAATAAGTGGTGTAAATCTGTGTACGGATAGTTGTTACTACCATCGGTTGGAAAACCGTATGACTTTGGCCAACTGTGCTCGCGGTTATAAAAGTTATTACCGCCGCCCGCTTTTGTGTAACTGGCATTTTTGTAAACATCAATCACATTGCCCGTGTTATCTGGGTCTTGATCGGCAACTTCCAATACATCCCACGTATCAGTACTGCTGGAAGTATAAGGAATTTTTGTATGCCCTTTGATGATGTGATGTAAGCTTTGTTTTAGATTATCTGCTGTAGAGCTATCTGCAGTTGAATAATAATTTTCTGGCGCTGCAGCCAGTGTTTGTGTTGCGTAACATGCAATAAAGATTGATGCTACTAATTTTAAGCGTGAGAGATTCATGGTTATCCATTTGTTTTTTATAGAAAATTCAAATCAATACCATCCTTTGTAAACTGCTTCCTGTGCAATATTTGAAATTATTGCCGCGCTACTCTAAAGTAATTTCTTTACATTTTCCTTACATTTAGAATTTTTACTCTATAAAAATACTGTATCAAGGCGCTGTAGAACTTGGTTTATAAGGGTTTTGTAGTTTCGATAACAAATGTAAACAAGAGGTAAATTTAGTTGTTTATTATTTCTGCAATTTGTGTCATTAATTTGTCATGGAAAAGCAGTAAACCTGACATTAGAAATGACTATGTGAGTTAATTTATGATTGAGAATAAACGATATTTAATTGAGTTTGCTGTACAAGAAGGCGACATCGTTTCGCGCTATGTGGCCGGTGATAACTTGTCGCTGGAAAGCGTCACCAAATGGGCAAAAAAGCTTGAGCAAGATGAAGATTGTATTTCATCTTTTACCATCACCGAAGAATCCACACCTACCTAGCTTTTCAGCACGACTTATTGAAAGCACAATGATGTTGGCTAAACTTAGAGTATGCCGCTATCTCGTCGTAATTTCATCCACTCTACCACCGCACTTTTAGCAAGTACGTTAGTTCCTTCATCGTTTTTATCTTATGCCCTAAGTGCTGAGAAACTAAAAGCGCAGGATATAACTGCAAAGCAAAATGCTGATCATATCCTAACCTTTGCATCCCCCTATAAAACCGAAGAATCCGAGTATATTCCCCACATGCATCAGGTGTTTAAACACAACATCGAAACTATGTCTGAGGGCAAAATTTATGTTGATATCAAAGATGGCGGGCAAATTGGCAGCGGCACAGATTTAATGGCCGCTGTCACTAGAGGGCGCGTTGATGCCGCTCTTATTTCAGTATCTAACTTATCTCGAGCCTTGCCGGTGTTAGATGTGCTAAACATACCGTTTTGGGCAAACAGCAATCAAGCTTTTTTAAATTTAATAAGTTCCACCTATTGGCAGCAGCAAGTTGTTAACAAAATTAAAGTACAAGGGGTTGTTGAGGTTTTATTTCACTATATTACGGGTGGGCGCACACTAAGCACCACCAAACACACCAATAAAGTGATTAAAACACCCAATGATTTAAGGGGCTTAGTGCTGCGTGTACCTGCAAGCAAGGTACTTAAACAATTTTACAGTATGACCGACGCCCATGTGATTGAAATTAATTGGGCTAAAGTCGCCAGTATGGCGCGTTCTGGGCATATTGATGTAATAGATCCTGGGGTGATAGGGCTTTATGCTGGGCCTGATAACCTACGCGATACCATATCAACTATTAGCCATTTTAACACTGTGCCCGATGCGTGGGTGAATGTCGTAAACCAAAAATGGCTATCGCAATTACCCTTAGCACTTCGCTTAATAGTAAGAGAAGCCAGCCATCAAACCTTTCTAAACCAAATAAGTCAATTAGCAAGCATTGAAGATAACTGTAACACGGCATTTAAAAATGCGGGGTGCACTTTATTTACACCAGACCAAACAACACTTGCACTATGGCAAGACCAATTTGGTCAACATCGTCATGAGTGGCGAGACGTGAAAAAAGAGTTGATGGGTTCGGTGAAAGCGTTTGATTATTTAGTTGAAGCCAGTAATAGCCCGAGTCCATATCAGTTAAGTTAGAATACTAGCTAACATGCCTTATTTGTTGCGCTAATAGTTTTTCAAATTCCTCTACTGGCAAAGGTTTAGAGTAAAAATAGCCTTGATACATAAAACAACCTTCGCTATTCAATATCGCCAGCTGCTCTTTATCCTCAACGCCTTCGGCAATGGTTTTCATATTTAAATTTGCGGCAAGTTGAATAATGGTTTTTACCACCATATGAGCTTTTTCACAGGTGGCGCAGTTATCAACAAAACTCTTATCAATTTTAAGTATATCGATGGGTAACTGGCTTAATTGGCTTAGCGATGAATAAGCAGTACCAAAATCATCCAGCGATAACGTAAAGCCTGCTTGTTTAAGGCGCTTCAGTACCTCTATATTGTCTTGCATATTATCCATTAAAGCGCTTTCAGTTTGTTCAATTTCAATATAACTTGGGTTACATCCTGCCTTTTTCAGTGTAATAATTGTTTGCTCGATAAAGTCATCTTGTGCAAGTTGAATTGCCGATACATTAACCGCGACATTGTTAAAGCTTGCATACTCACACCATTTTACCGCCATTTTACTGGCCTCGCGGATAACCCAATTACCAATGCTAATAATTTGACCAGTTTGTTCTGCAATCGGAATAAACTCGGCGGGGCTAATAAAACCAAGCACAGGATGCTGCCAGCGAATAAGTGCCTCTGCTGACATAATCACGCCATCTTTTGAACACACTTTCGGCTGATAATGCAAACTTAATTGTTGATTTTGAATGGCATTTTTAAGGTCAGATTCAAGCGTAAAGCGTCTAAAGGCATTACTGCTTAAAGTATGTTCGTAGAAATAAAACGTATTTTTACCAAGCGATTTTGACTTATACATCGCCAAATCCGTAAACGAGCATAAGGTTTCTGAGTCATTGGCATCTAATGGTAAAATGGCAATACCAATGCTGGCGGTGAGCGAATATTTTTTCTCTTTAAATACGTAACGCGATTTACTTTGCGCAATAATTTGTTTTGCCAGTGACGTTGCATAGGGCTTTACATCTTCTTTAGGAAAACAAATAAAGGCAAACTCGTCACCGCCCGTTCTAAATACACCAAAATCATCACTTTCAAGCGTAGCGTCTTAACGCCGAGTCACCCACTACATGACCATAGCGGTCATTCACTTGTTTAAAACCGTCTAAATCAACAATAAGCAGTGCAAATTGCTTTTTTTCATCGCGCTTACACGTCGCAACACAACGCTCTAATGTTTCTAAAAAGCACTTACGATTAGCAAGACCAGTTAAATAATCGGTATAACTTTCTTTGCGAAACGTTTCCATTTGCTTGCGTGATTTTTGCTGGAAATACGTCATTATGCTGGCAAAGCTTGTAATAATCACAAGCTCTGCACCGTCTTCGATAATATCTGCTAAAAGTGCTTCATCGAGTGAAGGAATGTAAGCACTTAATAGCAACACAGACGCTAAAATTGGGTAGAGCGAGCCCGGAAATGCCAAGATATAAAGTAAAGGGATAAATAGGTAAATCTCTTCTATCACCTCAATATCAAGGGGAAAGTTACAGCCTACAAACAAGACACAAAATAATGAGAATACCGCAGAGGATTTTTTGAAGAGTTGATTTTTTACAAGGTAAGAAGCAGCAGAAAAAAGCGCAAAAAAGCCATAGCCAACCTTGGCCAGCATGGGCTGTTCAAACCCCATTAACACATAATTTGTGATAAACCACAGCGTAAAAAACACCACAGCTAAAATGGGTGAAAGCGATTTTAATCTTCTAAACTTCAATCCTGATCTCACACTAAAACAATACCTAAGTACTAATAAAAAAGTAAAACCTATACTTTTTCGCTATTTTATTGGAAATGAATTCAAAAATACACACGTGTTTTGATCTCTAATTAATAAGATGCCATCTACTGCTTAAAAAGCAAACACTACATAGAATGCCTGCTACTAAAATCTTAATCTAATAAATTGAAATAAATCATTCATAAACAGCAAAAAACACTATTGCAATTAACAATCAATATCATTACGATCCGCATCAAATTATTTAAACATGGAAAGATAATGATTAAAACGTCCCTTAGCTTAACCGCCCTTTTTGTTTCAACCGCAGTTTTTGCCGATAGCCCAGCCCAAGAGCAACAATTAAAAGACATGGAACGCATCATAGTTACTGGTAGCCGCGTAGAAGAACGCATTGATGAAGTTACCGCATCGGTTGTAATTGTTGACCAACAAGCACTACTTCGAAATATGGAAGTCACCAACGAGTTGCAAAGCATTTTAGCCATTCAAGTGCCGGGTATGGGGCCAAACACAGGCACAAACAGTAGTTCAGGCCAAAACTTACGTGGTCGTAGTGCCTTAGTGCTGATTGATGGCTTGCCACAATCAACGCCACTGCGTAATGGTCGTTTAGCTATTCGCTCGTTAGATCCAAGTGTGATTGAGCGCGTAGAGGTCATTAAAGGTGCAACTTCTATTTATGGTAACGGCGCCGCAGGCGGTATTATTAACTACATTACCAAAAATGCTGACAGCAAAAACGGCTTTAACGGTAAACTAAACCTTGCAACTAATTTTTCAGCCACTGATTTTGACGACAGCCTTGGCAAACGGGCAGATGTTACGCTTGATGGTCGCAGCGACAAATTTAGCTTTGTTGCCAATGTAGCCTATGAAGATAACGGCATTATTAAAGACGCCGATGGCGATGCCCTTGGTTTGCTGTATGGTATGTCTGGCTTTGAATCTAAAAACGCCTTCACCAAATTAGCCTACGATTTAACTGATCAAAGTGCCCTGTCACTGACTTATAACTACTTTGAAGGCCAACAAGAAACCGATTACATCAGTATTGATAACAACGTTAATCTGGGTGAAAAGAGTTATGCCATTAAAAACACAACTGGCGAAAAAGCACCGGGCGATCCGCAAGGCCCACGCGGTAACCACAACCTAAAACTGCAATACGAGCATGCCGATATCTTTACCGATACTCTATTCACGGGTGACGTGTATTGGCAAAAACTTGAAAACGTATTTTTCTACAGCACTAAATTCCGCGACCCTGCCCTTGACCTTGCCGGCGGTCAATCGATGATCGAGTCAGAAAAAACCGGTGTTCGCGCTAACTTTAATACCACTTTCGATTTTGACAGCACCGCAGCAAGTTTCACTTATGGCGTTGATTTACTCAATGACACAACCGCACAATCATTGGTGGATGGCCGCGCTTGGACGCCCAAAATGGATATGGACAACGCCGCGCTCTACCTACAGTCTAAGTTTGTAATTAATGACGATTGGGTTGTTAAAGCAGGCCTGCGCCATGAAGAGATTGATGTTGCCGTTGAAGATTTTAAAACCCTAATGGTATGTCGTAAAACTTGTAGCGATGTAATTGATGTGGAAGGTGGCAATATTGAATATAGCGCCACAACCTACAATGTTGGCCTGCGCTACAACGCCATTGACGCATTTATGCCATTTGTTAGTTACTCAGAAGGCTTTGATGTAACCGACTTAGGCCGCACACTGCGCACCGCTGATGCGCCAAGTGTTAAAAAAATTGATACCGATGCATCAATTATTAAAAACTACGAAGTTGGTTTTGACGGCTATTACGGTATTTTCAATTACCAATTTGCAACCTTTATTAGCCAATCAGATATTGGTACAAGCCTAGTTGAAGACCCTGCAACTGGTAAATACGAAAGCGTGCGCTCGCCTCAAGAAATTTACGGTTTTGAAGCCGCACTGGAAGCGCAAGCAACAGACAATATTAAACTGGGTGTAAATTACAGCTGGCTAGAAGGTAAAAACACCGACTCCCACGAATACCTAAACGGCAGCACCATTAACCCACCAAAGCTTGCAGGTTATGCTGATATTACCTTAAGTGATGATTGGCATATGTCTGTTACCTTTATGCACGTAGGCAGCCGTGACCGCTTTGAAAAAGTAAACGATGTTTACACCGGTACAAATGGCCCGGTCAGCAGCTATCAGGTGGTTAACTTAAGCTCGTCATATCAAATCAACCAAGCGTTAAAGGTGTATGGCGGTATTGAAAACCTGCTAAACCAAGACTATTACCCTGCTCGTTCACAAACATATACAGGCAAGGGTTACAACGTGAAAGGCAAAGGCGCAACTGTAAACCTAGGTATTAACTACTTATTTTAAAATGTAAAAAGGTGCTGTTACAGCACCTTTTTTCTTTTCGCTAAAAACTGGTTTAGCCAAAGGGCAAATACAATAATCGCACCGCCAAGGCCTAAGCGAACTAAATCAGCATCGCGGTTCCAAATCACCACATTAACAATAATGCCAGCAGGAATTAGCAGGTTGTTCATTACTGCAAGTGCGCCAACATTCACCTCTACCGCGCCTTTATTCCACGCAAAGTAACCAAGGCCAGATGCAATTAAGCCTAAATAAGTAAGCACGCCCCATTGCGTAGCAGTTGTAGGTAATTTGTCGGGGTTGCCAAATAACACATAGCAACTTACAGCGACTACTAACGCGCCAATAAAAAACCAACCAAACACGGTTTTATGTTCAAGTGTTTGCTCGCTCATTAAGCGTTTATAAAACACTTGGCCGCTGGCAAAACACAGGTTTGCCCCTTGCACCAACAATAATCCCAGTAAAAAGTCGCCATCAATACCTTCGTAGCGAATAGCAATGGCGCCAAAAATCGCAATTACCGCCACCAGCAAAAACTGTGCATTAAAGCGTTTTTCCAGTAAGTCATTCAATAAGGTAATGTAAAGCGGGGTCATTACCGTAAACAGCAATACCTCTGGCACGCTTAAATACAAAAAGCTGTGATAGTAAAAACTGTACATTACCCCTAATTGAATGGCACCAATGCCCATCAGCTTTAAAGCGATGTCTTTTGGCGTACTAAGTAGTTTTAAAAAGGGTAAAAACACACAGGTTGCAAGGGCTACGCGCATTAGCACACTAAACCAAGCATCTACTTGGCCTGCTAAATACACACCAATTAGGCTAAACGAAAATGCCCACAATAAAGTGACCGAGATAAGGTAATTCATGAAAATTAAAGGTGATTTTAAAAAAAACAGTTTAGCGAATTATGGCAGTAAATGGTATGCAGAAGAGCCGCTCTTCTGCATACGGGGTTTTAAAGTGGCTTAATCTTTTTCAAGCACAATACGGTAACGTGCTTTACCCGATTTTAAATGATCAAGCGCAGCGTTTATTTCACTCATTTTAAAGGTTTCGATTTGCGGTTTAATGTTGTGCTGCACTGCAAATTCAAGCATTTGTGCAATGGTTGATGGGCTACCCACAGGCGAGCCCGACACTTGCTTTTGCCCACCAATTAAACCAAATGCGCCTAAATCAAGCGGCTCTAGCGTTGCACCCACAAAGTGTAAACGCCCTTTTGGTTTAAGGGTTGATAAATACAAATTCCAATCAAGTTTTACGTTAACCGTTGAAATAATAAAGTCAAAACTATTAGCAGCTGCTTCAATAGCGCTGTTATCTCGCGAGTTAAGCGTACGGTGCGCACCCAGTTGTTTGGCTTCTTCAGATTTAGATTCAGACGATGTAAATGCCGTTACCTCGCAGCCCCACGCATTTAAAAATTGCAGTGCTAAATGGCCTAAACCGCCAATACCAATCACCGCTACTTTGTCGGTTGGTTTAACATCAAACTGCACAAGTGGGTTAAATACCGTAATACCACCGCAAAAGAGTGGGCCTGCCGCCTGTGCATCCATACCATCTGGCAGCGCTACTACTGCTTTTTCATTGGCGCGTACTTTATCGGCAAAACCACCATGGCTTAAAATAGTCGGCGTTGCTTGTTGGCATAAGTTTTCATCGCCCGAATTACACGAATAACAGGTTTGGCAATAATCCGAATGCCAACCAAGGCCAACTAGTTGGCCTTCGCTTACACTTTTTACATGACTGCCTACTTTGCTAATACGCCCGACCACCTCGTGCCCTGCAACTAACGGATACTGTGAAAAGCCCCATTCGTTATCAATCATTGAAATATCAGAGTGGCAAATACCACAATATTCCACATCAATTTCAACATCGTGAGCACCTAACTCGCCCACTTCAATTTGGTACTGTTCAAGCGCGCCACCGGGCTCTTTTGCTGCGTATGCTGTTATCATATTGGTTTCCCTTTTTTTATCATGTGTTATTCGTGTACTGCTTAAGTAGTTAGAACGATCACTCTAAACTAAAACGCGCGTTAAAAATCACAGTCCAGTAATTTCATTGGTTTGTCGGCAGCAAGCACGCAGCCCCGTGCCTCGTCGGTTGCCGCTTTACATTGTTTTAGCATTTCTGAACTGCTTGGTGCTTTGTCGCCTAAAACGCGTTTAGCATGTGCGACTACTGCCTTACACTCGCTTACTGGCACAGGGTCAGCCTTGGAGCAGCCTGTTAATAAAAAAGTAAAGCCCGCACAAATAAGCATTAAAGGTAAATAAGAAGATAGTTTGCTCATAACATTTCCAACTGAATAAGTGTTCACTCAGTATAGTCATGATTTAATGTGTGGCGCTGAAATCTTTAAAGTAAGTCACCGATTAATCGATTTCGCATAGCACACGGTTATCTTGTGTAATTACAATTTTAAGCCGTTTATTTAGCTCATTGTTTGTTACATAGCCGCAGCTACCTTGATGGGTAATTGCGTGAGCGGTCATTATTTTATACAAATAGCTGCCATCGCGCGGTTGCGATAAAGAATAATAAAGCGTATTACTCGCGCCGCTTTTAATCTCACCAAAATCTAAACGGCTTGATGGTAACTCAATATTGGCATGGGTTATGTCGCCGCCAGAGTTATTTACAATTGTGATAGCTGGCGATACATAAAACCACAGCCAATAAAGCCCACACAAAAACGTAACTATCAACAACACAATTTTAAATAGGCGATTCATTGGGTTCCTTTTGCTATGCAGCCCGCGTTTATTCTGTCAAACCAAGAGTTTTACAAGGCGCACTCAATGGAGACTTTATACGTTATGTAAAACGTATATGAAAGTTCGATTTGCACACCCAGCTAGAAGCCATTAGCACTTACCTTTTTCCTTCATTTTTGAAGGCTGCCAGCTGACTATTTTTAGTCCTTCTTCTGTATCTAAAACTCCGTATGTACTACACACCACATCCAAAGCGTTTCCACTTGCTCTTAGCCGTGTCAAAGTAAATGTTACTAAATGATAGTTATCAATTTCAGCTCTGATTTGAGCATCTTCTATACGCGAGCTAGCATAACCTGACTCTTTTAGCTCAGTCCGTATTCCCAAAATGAAGTCACTAGCTTCTTTTGCGGTTTCTGGCACATGAGTGTGAGGTCCAAAGATAAAAGTAGGCTTTTCCGTAAAATACGGTGTCAATTCAGATTGCAGACTAAAATCCTTTAGATAAGAGTCGATAAATTGAATGGGTCCGTTTTCACTTGCATGACATGACGTTACAAATAACAAAGAACTGACAATATATCTTTTCACTTACTCTCCTTAAATCACCTAATGTAGTCCCATAAAGGGCACGCTGTTTGCGGCCAAAACAAAATAAAGCAAGGTGTTAGCTATGCTCTTCATTGGTAACTGCGTTTTTATGATTGGGTTTATATAAATACCAAACAGCCATAATAGTACCAATAATAAAACTTAATGAATGCCCAGGCTTAGGGTAACCAGCCGTTTTAAAATCTAAATAAAGCGCAGGCAAAATAGCAAAAAATATAGCGCCTAAAAGTAGGTATTGCTGCCTACACTTAACTAAATAAAACATCAGTGCAAAGCCAGCAAAACCCAGTACTGCTTGCGATGCACCTACAAAATCAGCTCTTCGCAAGTTACTCTGCTTTTAATGCTACTTTAATGCCGTTTTTATAATAAAAGCGTTTATCTTCAGCATCGTATTTATCGTAGTTGCGGTGGCTACGGGTAAAAGTGGCGCTGTCGGCACCTTCAACTCGTTTACTGCCCCAAAATACCGAGTTTGCATCGCGAATTGCCAAGTCACGATTAATTACCACAACGCTATTTAAATCAACGCCATCAAGTTTTTGATCTTTAAAATAGATAAATTCACCGTCACTGGCGTAACTGGCAAAGCGCGTGAGTAATTCAAATTTAGCGGCCTTTGCACCAACCACTTCGCGCCCTTGGTAAAACACCTTTTCACCACTAATTAAGTATTCATCGTTACTGAGTATTTTGAGCGGCGCTTGTTTTTCGCCAAGTAATTTATCTTGAAAATAAATGTGCAGGTTATCGCGGCCATAATGGCCATGTTCTAGTAGCAATGAAAAGCTATGTGGGTCGGCTTTATCTAACATTTTATGTTGATAAAATACATGGTTTGCGTCTTTTGCAAACCCAAGATTATTAATGATTTGAAAGGTATTTACTTTTGCTGCCTCAACCGGATTTTTGTCATAAAACACGCGGTTATCTAGTGCAAAAAACGCCTCATTAAACTGTTTAAAACTGGTTATGTCTTGATATGGCAATGCCTGTAACCACACTTTTGTGTTGCTGCCACCAGTATTAGTCTTTGAATACTGTGCGTTATACCAAAATATATGGCTGTGGTTATAAATAAACTGCTCATTTAAAACACTTACATTCGCGCCTTCCACATTGGTTTTAATAAAATGATCGCCCTTTTTAATAAACACCCAAAACTGATCTTTTACTATGTCTTCTGATAATTGCTCAAACGATGAAAAATCAATATCTTGCTTTATAAAATAATAAAAATGATGATTTTCATCCTGTGACCAGGCATCGTTTATTACGGTAAAACTACGCGGATTTGCATCAGTAATAATGTGCAACGGCGATTTGCTGTTGGTGTCTAACACACTTTCTGAAACAAAACGCTTTGGCACATAAACATGGTTTTTGTCTCGCGTTAGCATTTCGTTTATTAAAGAAAAGCTTTGGTAATCAACAAACTCGGTGATAGGAGTTGCTTGGTAGTAGATATGGTTTTTGTCTTTGGCAAAATCACGAGACAAAACTTCAAATGTGGCCACATCGGCATGTTCAATTAAAGTGTTGCCTAGCTCAAACCAATTGCCCATGGGCGAAAAGCGAATTTGTTGTTTGTTATAAGAATAATAATAAGAGTCAGAAAGTGTTTGATCTACGGGCCCTGCAAACCAAAAAGAGGGATTAATAAGATAACTTAGCCAAGGCCTATCGTCTGCACGCATACTTGATGAGAATGCCAAAAGTGCCGCTAAAAAAACCGCACTCACCCAAAATTTTCCTTGGTAGACGAAATCCATTGCTTAGTAAGCCTATTATTATTTTTTGCATTTATGCTAAACCAAAAAAAGGAATTTTTCAGCGTTATTCACGTGAAAATTGCTCACTTTTTAACTAGCAGGAATTCAAGCGCCTAAACCACGCATTCGCCCTTAGCAAGATTACCCAGCTTTGCTAAGGATTGTTGTAGTTACCCCTTATGTTTGCCCCCTTTTGTTTAGTTCATTGCTAGGCATTAAAAACCAGTTACATAACTAAACTTCCGCAATTTAATAACCCTCATATTGTTAGAAGTTTTATTTGTGAGCTTCGTGCTAAATCAAATAGAAATTTATTAACCTGAAAGTTTATAACATTAACGATAACTGTTATCATTCGCTATTATAGTTATATTTTTGTATTTTTATGGATCACGTATTTTCTTCAATTCGTGCTAACAAAGACGTTATTTTCCGAGTATTTATTGCCGTAGCACTAGGCTATAGCATCACCATGTCACTTAGCATTTTATTATCCCTGTTATTACCGCTTAACCAAGTTGATGCCATTGCAGCTAGCTCCATGCTGAGCTTTGCAATTTTTACTGGCTTTGTGATGTTTGTTTTTTCAGCTAAATCAACAAAGCGCGTGTTTTTACACAGTTTAATCGTGCTAGTGCTTAGCGCCGCGTTTAATTTTTTGTTTGTAACGGTGTGAGGCAACAATGAAAAGTGGCTTTAGACAATCAATGGCGTGGCTGCATACCTGGACAGGTATTTTAGTAAGTTGGCTGCTCTACTTTATTTTTGTGACTGGTACCTTGGGCTATTTTGATAGTGAAATTGATGCATGGATGGCACCCGAATTACCCCAAAATACCGCATCGGTAAGTGCTTCGCTTAATACTGCAAATACCCATTTAAATACTTACGGCCGTGATGCAAAAGAGTGGCGAATTTACTTACCACTTGTCAGGTCCGAGCCTCATTTGTGGCTAAGGTATCAACAAAAAAATGCCGACGGAAAACTCAAAAACATCAGCAAAACTCTCAATGGCGAAAATGGCGAAGAACTTACCCATCGTAAAACAGGCGGCGGCCAAGCACTTTATCGCATGCATTACCGTTTGCACTATTTGCCAAAGCAATTCGCTTATTACTTGGTTGGTGTTTTTACGGTTTTTATGTTGCTAGGCCTTGTTACTGGCATTGTGGTGCATAAAAAAATCTTTAAAGAGTTTTTTACCTTTCGCCGCAACAAAGGCGCAAGCTCGTGGCTTGATGGCCATAACCTTATGAGTGTGGTGAGCCTGCCATTTCACCTGATGATCACTTATTCAGGCCTTATTATGTTTATGTTTACCTACGTGCCGTTTGTAATGAACGCCAGCTATGGTTTTGGTGAAGAAAACAAACAGCACTTTTTTGATGATTATTACCAGCGCGGCGCACCAAATAGTCCATCAGGAATAGCTGCAAACCAGCTACCGCTTAATACCTTGTATCAAAAGGCTGAAGCGGTTTTAGAAAATCATAACGATTCACGTCGCGCAATTGCCATTCGTGTGTTTCACCCGCACGATCTAAATAGTTTGGCGGTTTTTTCACTTGAGCAACAATCACCAAGTGATGATGGCGCTAAGCTTATTTTGCACGCAACCACAGGGGAGCTTTATTCTTATATCCCTGTGTATCAAGGCACTCGTCATGTGCATTCAATCTTTTTAGAGCTTCATGAAGGCATGTTTGCCACATTGCCTGTGCGCTGGCTTTACTTTTTTGCAGGCCTTACTGGCTGTGTCATGATTGCATCGGGTATGGTGCTTTGGACCACCAAGCGCCGTAAAAAAGCACTGGCAAACCCAGATGGATTACCCTTTAGTTTTAAACTTACCGAAGGGTTAAATATTGGCACTGTTGTAGGTTTGCCTGCTGCCATCGCCGTGTACTTTTTAGCAAACCGCCTTATTGCTGTTGATTTTGCGCACCGGGCAGAGTGGGAAATGCACAGCTTTTTTATCACCTGGTGTTGCTTTATTGGTTATGGCTGTTGGTATAGCGCACGCAAATTAGCGGCTGTTGCGTGGTATCGGTTATGGCTAAGTGCTGGCTTTTTGTTTGCACTAGTGCCGATTGTAAATGCCCTCACCACACACCGCGGTTTAATTAACAGCATTAAACATAACGATGTTGTATTTGCTGCGTTTGATTTTATCAATTTAGTGGCAGCCATAAGCTGTTTTGCAATTGCATTACTAGTTAAAAAACACCGTTTAAGTCCAATCGCCCACAAGCTACAACACACTCGCCAAAAAGAGGCCGCAGTATGACCTTTTTTATTTCACTATTATTGATTTACCAAGCCCTTTGCCTGTTTTTATTGGCTATGCCTAAATACACCAAAACCCTTGGCCGCGAATTTAAACCGCTGGATAAACAAATCACTTGTTATCGCACAGGCGCATGGCTGTTAATGCTAAGTGCGCTGTTTGTTTTAAGTTTACATTTGGGGTTTGCAAATGCGCTTGTGGTGATGTTTGGCGCCACTGCCCTACTTGCCACGGTGCTTTCAGTGGCCTTTGAAAAAGCACCATTTTTATCACTGTTCCCGGTAATTCCAAACAAAAAACCAATTAATTTAATGATTACTAGCGTGTTGTTACTTGAATTAACACTTTGGTTTTTAATATAAAAAATGCGATACGCTAGGCTTTTAGCGTATCGCACTTAATTTATTTTTTGGTGCCAAAAATCTTATCACCAGCATCGCCAAGGCCAGGTAAAATGTAGCCTTGTTCATTGAGTTTCTCGTCAATACTTGCAGCGTAAAGGGAAATATCTGGGTGGGCATGCGCGAGCGCTTGAATACCTTCTGGCGCGGCAACAAGCACCATGGCTTTAATTTCAGTCACCCCGTGTTTTTTAAGTAAATCGATGGTCGCAATCATTGAGCCGCCTGTTGCCAGCATTGGGTCAACTACCAGTGCAACGCGTTTGTCCAAATCTGATGTTAGTTTTTCAAAATACGGAACGGGCTCTAAGGTTTCTTCATCGCGATAAAGCCCCACAACTGAGATTCTGGCACACGGGATCACCGTTAAAACCCCTTCATTTAAGCCAAGGCCAGCTCTTAAAATAGGCACTAAGGTTAATTTTTTGCCCGCAAGTTGCTCGGTGGTAATATCGCCCTGCCAGGTTGTGGTGGTGGTATTTTCAAGCGGTAAATCTCGCGTTGCTTCAAACGTTAATAAACTGCCAATTTCTGATACCAATTCACGAAACGCTTTAACGCTAATATCGTGCTGGCGCAAAAGCCCCATTTTATGACTAATTAGAGGGTGCTTTACCTCAACTACCTTCATGCTGTGCTCCAAACTAAATGATCTTTATTATTAGTTTAACAAGCACTTGTGAATCGACGAACTTTTTTAGCCTTAATCGAGTAAAATCGCCTCGGCATTTTGAGCAAGCAACCTGTTTGTGCGGTTTTGCTTTATGTAACTTAGCAAACGCTTTTGATGATGTGGAAACTCATCGGTAAAAGTACGCGCATGGCGGCACCCTTCAAACTGCCAAAACTGACTGTTCGTGCCTGCAAATTGATATAACGCTTCGCCGCGCGAAATAGGGATTAACTTATCATCTAGGCAATGGGCGATTATCATATCCACTTGTTTAATGGCTTTAATGTTGTATGCAGGTGCGCGCTCGTCACTAACAAGGCTTGGGATCTTTTCACTAAACCATTTGGCAATGGGTACATTTGCAACTACATCTTTTGCTAAGTTTTGATAACTTTCAAAGCTTGAATCAATCACCATTAGATCAAACTGAGATTCAAGCTGACTTTTTTCAAGTCCATCAAGTGCAATGGCACCGCCCATGGAAGTCGCCACAATTACTTTGTGCTCGTATGCTAAATCAGCACTAATTTCAAAAATGGTTTGGGCATCTAGGGCTAAATGTTCTCGGGTGGGTTTTCCGGTTGATAAACCATAGCCAGAATAATCAACCAGCATTACGTCGTAACCTTCATCAACTAACCACACTACTTTTTCAACGGTTTGCGATAAGTTGCCACGATTACCATGAAAATGAATTACCAAGCCAACAGGTTCGTCACTTAAGTGGTGCTGTAAATGCAGGGTGTTTCCTGAGCGAGAACGAATAAAACTGTCTTTTACTGGGTGCTTAAAATCGCTTTTGCTAAAGCCAATTTCATCATTAGGACTATAAAGAAAATAATTAGTACTGCATCCTTGCAAGCATAAAAGCGCAATGAGTATTAACCACTTCATAAACACCTCAAAAGTTGTGCTTGGAATAAAGGTTAATACGTTGGTATTTTAGCGACAGTTCACAAAAATATTTAGGGTGTATTTTTATTGCTGCGTGGTGCGCCCATTAAAATGCCTAAATGACAAACACATACCGATAAAAACGCGCTTAACCCTAATGCACCGCCATAGCCATTAATAAAAGGCACTAAATTTTCAAACAGCACGGCAAATACCAATGCAGCAATAATTTGGGTATATAAACCAAAGCGTTTGGGCGCGCTCATACCAACAAAAGTGCTGCCAAAGAACACTAAGCTGTATAACTCAACATTTAAATTTGCAGCGTAAAACACAAAGTAAGCAATAATCGAAAGAACGGTTGCGTTTTGCCAGTAAAAACGTGAATATCGCCCCAATCAGGGAAATGGCAATTAAATCTAAACCCATAACATCCCTTTCAATAACACAAATAACGCGCTACAGGTAAATGCAATGCCGCCTAAACGCCCACCAAATCCTTCAAATAAATTAATACTTTTAATGTATAAAAGCGTGCCTATCGCCGCGATAAAAATAAATTCCCAAAGTGCGCTCACCGTTGCAACTGAACACATACCAGCAAAACACCCTGTATAAATTGCCGCATACGGGTGATGTTTATGTTGTTTATTAAAAGGAATAAAACTGCCAATTAATGCGGGCATTGTGGCCGCAAGCACAATAGGTATATTAAAAAATGCATGCAGTGAATAACAGCTAAGGCTGCCAAATAGAAAGAGACCGTAAATTAAAGGGATAAATGCGTTCATAGCGTGGCAGTTTAATTAAACTGCGCCGTGATGAATAGTATTAGTTGCCCTATTCGCCTTAAAACGAACTAGCACCTGCTTAGTTTTTCGCTCAATTGTAAGCAAATTTGTTTTTCGCTAGAAAAACGCATAAGAGCTGTTTAAGCTGGCATTGGGGCTAAATTTTAAGGAACGCAGACTAATGCGCATGCATGCTATAGCAATGATCTGCATTGCATTTTCATCATTTTTAACACACACCGCATTTGCCTTTGATCGCGAATTGCGCTCACCACCGCGCAAGCTCACAGCTGAACAAGCTAAGGTGGCTGCTAATAATTATCAAAAATACTGTGCGCTTTGCCATGGTGAAAACCGCGAGGGGCATAAAAATGATCATGCGCCCTCACTTCGCAGTAAAAGTTTGATGGAATCGGGCATTGCTCATCAAATTTTAAGGCCGATGCAATATGGCCGTGTTGGCACAGCCATGGGCGGCTACCTTGATGAAGTTGGCGGGCCAATGACGCTAGATGAAACCTGGGATTTAACCTATTGGCTATTTGAGCAAGCGGGTTACGACAGGTTAAAGTTTTCAACCAACCCAGTAAATGGTGACATAAAACGCGGCGAAACCGTTTACCAACAAGAATGCGCAAGCTGCCACGGTACTAAAGGCGAAGGAGTTACAGGCCCTGCCATAATGAACCCTTCAGCGCTTGCCCATAATACCGATGAATTTATACGCCATGCCATAGAAAATGGTAGGCAAAACACGCCGATGGTGGCGTTTAAAGACAAGCTTTCAAGTGACGACATTGATAATATTACGGCGTTTCTTCGCAGTAAATCGCTTGGTTGGACCGATGAAACACCAGTATTAAAAGCTCTGCCCACACCTGAAAACTACATTATCAATAAACACGGTGACGACCCTAATTTTGATTTAAAAGATGGCATGTATGTGCTTTCGAAAGATTTAAATGACGCGCTTAATGCGAAAAAGCGCATGGTGTTATTAGATACACGGGTCACATCGGTTTGGCAAACAGCGCATATTGAGGGGGCGATTCCATTTCCTTACTATGCAGATTTAGATGAAACCGTTGCTGGCATTCCAAAAGATGTGCAAATTGTGGCGTATTGCTCTTGCCCGCGAGCTGCAGCTGATCACACCATTAACCGCTTGCGAAAACGAGGTTACACCCGAACCGCTGTATTATGGGAAGGTATTTTTGGTTGGATGAATCAGGGCTACCCTGTAAGGCGCGGTGATATTGAAGGGGTAAGTGACTAACGTTTGCTTATGTTTAATTAAGCAGCCCTAAGACTTAAAAGGCACGTCGGCAGAGTTGCCGACGTGTGGTTTAATCTTAAATTAAACCGGTAAAATGCTTGCTAATGCCTGACTAAAATCAGTCACTTCAAGCTCAATAATATCGCCTTCTTCAGCCCAGTTTACGCCAATAACAATATCGTCTTCTTTAAGATCTTCTAACCAGTAGTCGAGCCAATCATTAATTGAAATTTCGCTTGGTTCAAACTCTTGCCATTCTTGCACACAATGCACCTGAGCCAATTCTTTTGTTGACCAAACAGGCATTACTTCTGCATTTTCAAAGTTTGGAGAATCTAAAACTACCCAATCTTCACTGGCTTTGTCTTGCAATGCCCATACTGACTGAGCTGTTTTACTTTGAGTTAAAAATTCCGCGAGAATTTCACGTTGATTCGTTTCACTCATATTTATCTCCACTATCTATAATGACTTTTGCGAGAGTATACCCTTTATATGACAAAATTATCGCATTGTTATAGTGTAAACGTGTTTTTTCTCTCTTTTAAGCTCACCTTTGAATCACTTTGTAACAGATTTTTTATTTCCTTTAGCCAACGTATTTTTTAACCTAGTCACATTATCAATTTAGGGAAGAGCTATGAAAGATCTACAAAAATTAGTTGGCAGCCTAAATAAATCAGGTGCATTAAGTGGCTTTTTAGGTGGCGTGGCAGGCGGTGGATTAACCAGCTTGCTTGGTGGTAAAAAGTCGAAAAAGATGGGATCAAAAGCGGTTAAATACGGAGCCCTTGCCGCCGTTGGCGGACTGGCTTGGAAAGCCTATCAACAATACAGTGAAAAAAGCAGTAACGCACAACAAGCGGCTGATAAAAAAGCCTTTGATGAAGCTATGCAGCAGCGCAAAGGGGCGAATCGCTATCAATTTGAACCTGCAACGATGCAACAGCAAACGTTTGAGCACGTAGTAGAAGATGAAACAGGTTGTGGCCAATTACTGCTTATGCGCGCGATGATTGCGGCGGCATATGCCGATGGCCATATTGATGAAAGCGAAAGGCAAAAGATTTTTTCGCAAGTTGAGCAAATGACATTATCGATGAGCGAAAAAGCCATGTTATTTGATGAACTAAGAAAGCCGATGAGCTTATCTGAGCTTGTGGCATCAGTACCTAATGCGCAAACCGGTATTGAAGTGTATGCTGCAAGTGCCAGTGCTATAGATTTAAACCAACAAATTTCGCAACAATACTTACAAACGCTGGCAAATCAGTTGTGTTTACCACGGGAATTAGTCAATAACATTCATCAGCAAATCGCACGCAGTGAATAGTTATTAAATAAAAAACCAGAGTTAATCTCTGGTTTTTTATTCATCTAAAAGATGGGGTTTTTACTTTTTCAGCGGCTTATAGTCATATTTTTGCCCTGCAATGGCCGCTTCATACATCAAGCCACCTTTGGCGAGCGTCATTACTGCCATGCCTTTACGATAAATCGCCTTATTTTGTTTGGTAGAATCTGCATCCGTACCAACACTTGAACTTACGCCTGTAGAGCCTGCTTGCGCTTGTGCCGCAGCCGTAATTGCAACTGCCGATGCGCCTGCGCCAAATTCGAAATTGCCTGAGGTAAATTCATCAAACGCACGTTTATCTTTAAAAAAGATGATTTGGCTATAGGCTTGTCCACCTGCTTGAAAACCAAGAGATAATTGGCTCATACTTGTTCTGCCAACCGCTTTGCCTTGCTTGTAGACTTTGCCTTTACCATAAGCTGCCCCAACACCTAAACCACCTTTACCTATGGTTGGAAATACCGCGTAACCGTAGGCATTATTAAAAAAGGGTTTTGCAGCTGCCGATTGGCGAAAGTTATTAATTGTGCTTTGATAGTCGTCGGCTTTTGCCACTGCGCTTACGCTTATTAAACACAGTGACATTAAAACGGTTAAAATCTTACCCATGTTTTGTCTCCTTTTCGTAACACTCGAACACGCTTACCTAAAGGTAAAAGTTAATTAATCACTTTTTCGATTTTGCCATTGTGATAGGCATATTTTACCGAAGCTTTTTTATTGCTGATTAAACGAGTAAACAATACGCTCAGTGAAATAAACAGTACCACGGTTAACCATACAAACAGTACAACCGGCAATAGTATTACGGCTAAAACGAGCGATAAGATGACTGTTAGGGCTAAAAATAGCTTAGTTTGAAACATTGTTTTGTTCATAGCGGTTTCCTTGTGTAGTAATGACAATCTTTAACCACGCTAACTTAATCTAGGCTTAATATTTATTTGTTTAATTTCACTGTTTTTTTTATGCTTTGCGCATTATTAATTACGTCACCTTATTGGTTATGTTTAGTATTTTTAAAACCTTCTTTTTGCTTGGCTGGGTCAGCTTTGGTGGACCTGCAGCCCATATTGGCTATTTTAGAAAAACCTTTGTTGAAAAGTACAAATGGTTAAGTGATGACGAATATGGCCAATTAATTGCCCTTAGCCAGTTTTTACCAGGCCCGGGGTCGAGCCAGGTTGGATTTGCTTTAGGCTATAAACGCGGTGGTTTAGCAGGCGCTATCGCCGCATTTGTTGGCTTTACACTGCCTTCGGTCGTTATTATGGTTTTACTGGCAACTGTGGCAAGTTCACTTACCGACAATTCTATTTTTAATAGTATTGTGCATGGTTTAAAGCTATTAGCGGTATTAGTGGTTGCCGATGCGGCTTGGGGCATGTTTAATAGTTTTTGTAAAAGTAAACTCACAGCATTTTTGTCTTTTGTTACCGCTTTAGTACTTTTGTTAGTGCCGAGTATCACATCGCAGTTTATTGTTTTATTAATTGCGGCATTTATCGGTGCCGTTGCCCTTAAAAGTGACAAGACCGCTCCTACCAATACATTTAAACCCAATATTGTGCCATTACTTGGCTTTTTGATTTTGCTACTTGGTTTACCGTTTGTGAGTTACCTTACCCCTGAAGTTGCCCTGTTTAATGATTTTTATCAGGCTGGCAGTTTAGTGTTTGGTGGCGGCCATGTGGTATTGCCGTTATTGCAAAATATTGTGGGTGATAAGCTATCGCAAGATGCATTTATCACCGGCTATGCGGCAGCACAAGCGGTACCTGGCCCGATGTTTACCTTTGCAACTTATATTGGGTATCAGCTATTTGAAAACGCGCCAATAACCGGTGCATTAATCGCCACACTTGCCGTGTTTTTGCCGGGGTTTTTATTGTTGCTTGCGGTGTTAAAAGACTGGCAAATTCTTGCAGCAAAGCCACGTGTTGCAGGCGCGCTTAGCGGGGTAAATGCTGCGGTGGTGGGTTTACTTATTGCTGCACTTTATCAACCTATTTTTATCAGTGCTGTAACTGCGCCAAAAGATATTGCCATGTTGCTTGTTGGGGTATTTTTACTTAAGCAACTTAAGTTACCTATTATTTGGTTAGTTGTGTGCTTTATGCTCGGTGGTGCACTACTGCCCTATATTTAAAGGTACTAACCGCTGCTCTTGATTGCGCTCGCATAAAATTTAACTTATGCTGGCGCTTTTTTGGTTAATCCATATGATTTGTTCTCAATGCCAAGCCGAATTTTCGTGTACCAGTAAGGAAGGCAGTTGTTGGTGCTTTTCTCTGCCTGCAATTTTACCTGTTAAAGAGACAGAGGGCTGTCTTTGCAAAAACTGTTTAATTGACAAAATTAACGCTGAACTTGAAGCATTGTATAAAACAAAATCAAACCAAGAACTTGTGCAGTTAGCCGCTAAATATCAAAACCAATTTCCTGTTGCAAAGCTTGATTATTACTTAAATGAAGAAGGTTTTAGGGTAATGACAAAGTGGGCACATTTAAAGCGAGGGTATTGCTGCGGGAATGGTTGTAAACATTGCGCTTACTAAAATGAGTAGTGCACCAAACATTATGGTGCACTGGCAAAATTAACGGTAAAACGCTTCAACCGTGCCTTTTGATTTAATTAACATTGGTTGACCAAAACGATCTAACGCTTTTGGTGCCGCTGTTTTAATCCAGCCTTCGCTAATGCAGTATTCTTCAACGTCTGAACGCTCTTTGCCGTTAAAGCGAATACCAATATCGAGCTTTAAAATTTCTTCCGAGTAGAACTTGCTGCGCGGGTTGATTGATAGGCGATCTGGTAATGTTGGTAATTCAGTTTTATCGTTCATATTTCTTTCTTAGTTAATCTCATTTAGATGATTGCGACATTGTAGGTAATTGGTGCAAAGCGCTCAATAGCAAAGCGCAATTTAATCGCTATCACGTTAAGTTTCGTATAACAAAGAAATAAACCTTTACACAAAACAACTTGTTAGCAACTAATGATTACTTCTATAGTTATACCAATTCACTTAAGTAGCTGATCATCCTAGCGGACTAAATAACATGCTAACTGCGTTAGAATTTATCAATGTAGAACAACTACATAAGAAAAATTC
>NZ_JAPEHW010000003.1 GCF_028875915.1 Pseudoalteromonas sp. G4 | reverse complement strand
TCTATTTCGGCACTGTGTCCTTCAATTACTAACCGAGCAGGTAAATCAACATTCACTTTGTTGTAGCCAAGCTCACCTGATAAATAGAGAAAACTCGCATTTAAGTCTGTCGTTAAAAAGTCTGCTTTGAGGTCATTATTAACGTTATGTACAAAGTCCATTTTTGATAAATGCTGCGCAGTGTCTTTTTTAAGGTAAGTTTGAATATCGACAATAGGCTCAATTAGCAACTCGTTTTCCAGTTGTAATTGATAAATAGCCTTTGCAGAAAATAAATACACTTGCTGCTGCGCGTTTTGCCATTGTGTAACATCAAAGCCCAACATGCTTTTAGGTACTTCTACTCTTTTAATACGGTTATACAAAGCAGACTCTGATGCGCCATAAATATCAATGTACTGTTGTCCGTTTAAGGTACCTATAAGCATCAGCTCTTTGCCTGGGTTTGGTAGTAAATCAAGCGGGTAAACAGGCTGTGACAAGGTCAACTCAGTATCAATAAGTACTTCGTTAAATAAGGTGCTTTTATTATTTGCTAAGCTTGCTGTGCTAACAAAGCCAAGAGTAACGATTAATGCTGTTATTATTTTCATGTTACTTCCTTGAATGTGAATAAACGTAAACTAACAAATCCTCGATGGATCAGTAAAAGCTAATTGGTTAGAAAATGTTAATACGTGCAAAACAATTGATTAGTCGACTTTTGCAGCGCAAAATATTGTAATCGCGTTGTTAAGACCCCAATCCAATGAAAGAGTTGCCAGAAAAGTACTATTTGTCTCACTTTGTTGAGTTTGTAGCGTTTATTAAAACCACTTCAGCGCATTTATTGGCAGCCTCGGAGTTAGACTTTTTAAATACCTTTGAGACATTAAATGAAGATGCAAAGTGTATTTTAGTGCGCATTCTAAATCGTAAATCGGCGTTTATCCGTAAAGATACTTTGCATTACAGCGAAATCAACGATGCACCTACTGCGATTAACCAACTTCGAAAGTCGGGGTTTGTAGCGCGCATAAGCAAACATACTTTTTCTGATTTTGTTTCACAGTTAAATAAACAAGACCTTATCGAATTAAGCGCTAGTTTAGAGTTCGATAAACCCGTTAAAAGTGCCAATAAAAGCAAATGGCTAAACTTTGTTTTAAACAACCAAAATGGTTCACTGAGCTACGATGTAGTAAAAAAACACCCTATTGTCACCAACCATATTTACTTTGCAAAACAAAGCACATTTAACTATTTGCTGTTTTTATACTTTGGCCATTTATCAGGAAGACTTAATCAATTTTCGCTGCGCGATTTAGGCGTTATGCAAACACAAGGTGTACAGCAGCAACAAGCCAATTTTGTTGACATGGATGAAGCTAAAAGCGCATTTCTCCATGCCAATTTATTTAATGACATAAAGCAAACAGATAAATCTGATATTCCTGCTTTAACATCTCAAGCCAAAACGCTCTTAAACGCTGAACAACCAATAGGTTTTACTGCAGCGCAGAAATACCATCATGGTTTATATAAATTAGCGATAGCACTTCTAGCAGATAACAGCGCACTTGCTGAACAATTATTAAGCCTATCGCATCACCCAGCAGCAAAAGAAAGATATATACGTTTGCTTTATAAATCAGAGCGAAAAGCACTTTGTGAAGCGCTCTTAGTTGAAATTTTGGATGATCCTGACAGTGAAGCGTTATTACTTTTTGCAGAGGACTTTTATGCGCAAAAATTTAACCAAAAGCGCACCAGTGTTTTAACCGATATTTTACGCGATTCAGGCGAGCCAATCGCACTTGATGAGGCCTATTTAGGGCAAGTTGAAAGCGGCGTAAAAGAACGTTATATCAAACAACAAAAGCAATGTTACTTTACCGAAAACAAGTTATGGCGCTCTTTATTTGCGCTCACTTTTTGGCATGAACTTTACCAACATCCTAGTTCAAAACGTGCTAATGAGTTTTCCTATTTCCCTAAAATACTCAAAGAAGATTCTTTCTTTTGCACATTAGAATTGGAAATTAATGAAAAGCTTGCACATTTAAACAATAAAGATGCATTTATTGAATATCTAACAGCCACCATCGACACCTACACAGGTGAGCCGAATGGCTTATTTTATTGGCACCCAGAGCTTTTAGAGGTACTTATAGAGTTTATAAATTATGCACCGATTCAAACTGTACACAGCCATTTACTGAATATGTGCAAAAATTTCAAAGAATTGTGTGATGGCTATCCCGATTTAATGGTAATTGATAATGGTGAGCTCTACTTTGAAGAAATAAAAGCACCAGGCGATAGCTTAAGACGCAATCAATTAATTAGTATTAAACACCTTATTAACGCAGGCTTTAAGGTGAAAATCCAACGCACTGAGTGGCGTTTTAATAGCGAACAAAGCTATGTTGTAGTGGATATAGAGACTACAGGTGGGAAAAAAGAGCAGCATCGCATTACAGAAATCGGTATGGTAAAAATAGAGCAGGGCGTTATTACTGATACTTGGCAAACACTAGTAAACCCTGAGCGCCATATTCCAAAAATGATTACTGAACTGACAGGTATTAGTAATGAAATGGTTAAAAGCGCTCCTCTTTTTAAACATATTGCCGAAAAGTTAGATACATTTAGTCAAAATGCTATTTTTGTTGCCCATAATGTTAATTTTGATTATGGCTTTATTCGCCAAGAGTTTGCCCGATTAAACAAAAAGTACACGCGCGCTAAAATTTGCACCGTACAACAAGCGCGTAAATATTTACCCGGCTATAAATCGTATTCACTAGGTAAACTTTGCGCCGACTTAGATATTGAACTTAAAAATCATCACCGTGCCCTCGATGACGCTAAAGCCGCCGCCGAAGTGTTATTACGAATTAATCAAGTAAGAGCCAAGCAAGTTAAATAACTGTAAATGGGGTTTACAACTAGGCAGCTTTATATTTTAAACATCTAATTCAAAATAATTTTATATGGATTAGCATCTTGCATTGTCATAATTCACTGTTAAAATCCGCGAAATCACACTTTTATACTAGGAATAAAGAATGATTTTCAAAGGAAAGATAACAAAATTAATCTCCGCTATTGCGCTAGCAGCCTCAGCAACAACTCTTCATGCACAACAATCAGAAAAAGATTTAGGTTTTTATATTTCTGGTTTTGCTGATTATTATTTTGCTCATTGGCATCCTGAAGAAACCAACCAGCAACGAATGGGTGAATCACTCGGTCTAGGTGTTGATTTTGGTTACCGTTTTAACGAAAGCTTTGCAGCTCGACTAGAGCTTGCAAAACTTGATCTTGCGATTGAATCAACGGATAACGAAAAATCAGGTCATCGTGTTGGTATTGATGCGCTTTACCACTTAGGCACATCAGGTTTTTACTTAGTTGGCGGTATAAAACAAATCGATGTATATGACTCGTTTAGCGCAGCAAATGTTGGTTTAGGCGGCTATCTTGAAGTGGCTGATAACTGGACTGTGAATACTGAAGCGCTTTTACTTAAGTCGCTTGAAAGCAATGACTACACAGATTCTGCGGTAAAACTAGGTGTTTCATACACGTTTGCAAACAACAATACCCCTAGCAAACAACTTGAAGCAGCACCTGCACCTCTCGATAGTGATCAAGATGGTGTTGCAGATGGTCAAGATGATTGTTTAAACACACCAAGTAATGAAGTTGTTGATAGCAAAGGCTGTACTCTAATTGAAGAACATGAAATTATTGAGCGTTTAGTAATCTTATTCAACAATGATGAATTTGAAGTTGCCCCTAACTATTTTGCTGATATTAAAGCATTTGCCGAGTACTTAAAAAGTGGCGATGTGAAAGCAAAAATTAGCGGTCACACATCGACTCTCGGTGACAGCGACTATAACCAAAAGTTATCACTTAAGCGTGCAGAAGCAGTTAAGGCGATTTTGGTTAATAATCATGGTGTAAATGCAGCAAATATTTCGGTAACAGGTAAAGGTGAAAATGAACTTTTCAGCCTAGAAAATACCGAAGAGGCACACAAGCTAAATCGTCGCGCTGTCGTTACTGTGACCTTGCTAGAGCAAGTAAAGAAAACGAAGTAAGACTGTTTTAATCAAAAGCCTGTAACTCAGTTACAGGCTTTTTTGTGACTGAAAAACCTATTGCCAACCCATTTTCCACACTTTGCTATCTTTCAGGCTGCGCCAGTTTATGCTTTGCTCGCGTTTGGTTAAAACCGCTTCAATAATACATTCAACCACGTTATTTTCTTCATCAAATTCAACACTCGTTACCATAAAATGCTTTTCTTTATTTTGCGGTGACACAGCCGTCCATTTACTGTGTAAGAGTTTATTAGGGGAAAGGGTGTGTTGCATAAAATCTCGAAACCAAAATTAAAAATTCCGACTTAATTGAGGTCACTTTTAGAAGCGAGCAGCTTGCTCAACCACTAATGCATGACGCTCTGCTAATCGCTGATGATCTTTATCGTACCCACCACCAATCACAGTGGCTACTGGTACGCCTTTACGCTGGCAAATCTCAAGCACAGCATAATCACGGGCCGCGATACCTTGCCAACTAATATCAAGTTTACCTAAGGTATCTTGTTGCCAAATATCAACACCGGCATCGTAAAGAACAAGCGAGGGGTTTAGCTGCTCAATTAAGTCATTTAAAGTAGTTGATACGATATTTAAATAATCAGGATCAGTTAACCCTATCTCTAAGCCAATATCTAAGTCGCTGTGTTGTTTTCGAAAAGGAAAGTTCTTTTCGCAGTGGATTGAACAGGTAAACACATAAGGGTTATGGGCAAGCATAGCCGCAGTGCCATCGCCTTGGTGCACATCGCAATCAAAGATGAGTACGTTTCGCGCTTTACCTTCATTAATTAGCCGTGTTGTTGTGTAGGCCAAATCATTTACCATGCAATAGCCTGAACCAAAATCATAATGAGCATGATGCGTGCCCCCAGCTAAATGACAGGCGATACCGTGTTCAAGCGCAAGTTCAGCCGCCAAATGCGTACCTAACGGTGCGGTAAAGGTGCGTGCCATTAATTGTTCTGACCATGGCAAACCTATGCGTCGCATCGCCTTGCTATCAAGTTGGTTATGAAAGAGATCATATACATAACTTTCACAATGCACTAATTCCATAGGTTTAAAATCCCCAACAGGCGGCTGATATAAGTTGCGCTGATTGATATACCCATTGCTATCTAAATATTGATAAAGACGTGCAAATTTACTCATTACAAAGCGGTGTTTTTCGTCAAAACTAAATGAATAATTAGAATGGTAAACAAGGGGTAAGTTGGGATTGGTCATTGTGTCTTTGGTAAATTGTTATAATTGATAGTGTAACTGAAACAAGGCACTGCGTCTTTGCCAAAACACCATTATTCATACCTGTTCATCAGAATAATTGCGCAGCAAAGTGGGGGAGTTACATGCGCCTATTGATTAAAAAAATGCATTAATTGCCACCATAATCTACTGGCAACCACCATCAAATTAAGTAATATATTCTAAACAACTAAATGCTAGAGTCTTTTTGTGTATCAAGATGTCGCTGTCGATCACTTACCAATAATTACATCACCACAGGAACTGGGTGGATTTAACTTTTCACCCGATATTATTTGGGTATTTGACTTAGACCGTCATGGATTTTGGTGGGGCAATCATCATGCCCTTAACTTTTGGGGACTAAGCAATGTGCAACAACTTATCGATAAAGACTTATCTGCTGATACCGAAGGCGCACGCAAGCGCACCGAACAAACCTTTGTAAAAGCCGCTCAAGAGGGCTTAACTAACGACCCTTGGACCACTTACCCTAATGGTGAGCCAAAGGTGATGTTAATGCGTCATGTAGCTGTGTTACTGGGCCCAGAAAAGCACCGCGGCATTATTGCCTTTATTAGCGAACAAATGGATGCCAACAGCCAACCAGAAAACCTGCTTTTTGCCGAAGCGATGCGTTACACCACTGTTGCAGTGAGTTGTTACGATATGCAAGGTAAGCGGCTGTTCGAAAACCCCGCGTTTACGCAGTGGTATTCAACAATAAAACAAGACACTATCAGTGACTTTGAGCTGCGTTTTGCCAATCCGATTGAAGGTAAAGAACGCTTAATTGACTCTCAGCAGCACAAAGCAGGTTGCCAAGAGCACATAATGCTTACCAAGCTTGGTGAAAAACGACATAACGTTGATATTCGCATTAGTCGCCATCCCTTAACTGGCGATTATGTGTTTCTTGTTACTGAATATGACATTACCGAGCTTCACGACACTATTGAAGAGCTTAAACACACCAAAAACGAGCTTAAGAAAATTGCGCACTTCGATCCTCTAACTAAATTACCTTCGGTATGGCTCACTAAAGAGCGCCTAGCAAGCGCGCTAAAACAAGCAAAACGCAATGAATCACTATTGGCTGTGATGTTTATCGATTTAGATGGTTTTAAGCAGGTAAATGATAGCTATGGGCACAGTAGTGGTGATGAATTACTTAAGCAAGTAGCAAATAGACTTAAAAGCACATTTAGAGAATCAGACACAGTAGGGCGCTTAGGTGGCGATGAGTTTTTAATTTGCCTGCCAAATCTTGCAAACAAACAAGACGCGGTTAGGCTCGCTGAAAAAGCCATCACCGAAATCGCGAAAGACTATCAAATTAGAGATGCAGTCGGGCAGGGTAACAAAGTAAATATCAGTGCTAGCTTAGGTATTGCTTATTACCCTGATAGCGGCGATACATTAGAGGCACTTATTCGTACTGCCGATGAAAAAATGTATCAAGCTAAGCGCGCAGGTAAAAACCGCTTTGAAGTTTAGTTTAAATTAGCAAATTAACTTAACATCCGATTAAGCAAAAAAAAGGCCATTTAGAATGGCCTTTTTGCTAGATGTTTAAATAATTTTAAAACGCGAGTTTATTTAAAATATCGTCTTCTACATTCTGTGAAAGCGTTACTTTAAGTTTAGGAGTGCGCTCCATTTCACGTTTAATTGCAAAGTTTGCTTCTTCATTACGTGCCCAGCTGCGACGTGCAATACCATTGTTTACATCGAACAGTAGCATAGACTTAAGACGACGCTCGGCATCAATACTACCGTCAAGTAACATACCGAAACCGCCGTTGATCACTTCGCCCCAGCCAACGCCACCGCCATTGTGGATAGACACCCAAGTTGCACCGCGGAAACCATCACCAATCACGTTGTGAATAGCCATATCAGCAGTAAAACGGCTACCATCATAAATGTTTGATGTTTCACGGAATGGTGAATCTGTGCCTGATACATCGTGATGATCACGACCAAGAACCACCGGGCCTATTTCACCGCGTGCAATGGCATCGTTAAAGGCATTTGCAATCTTAATACGACCTTCAGAATCAGCGTAGAGAATACGCGCTTGTGAACCAACCACTAGCTTGTTCTGTTTCGCGTCTTTGATCCAAGTGATGTTGTCTTGCATCTGCTGCTGAATTTCCTCAGGCGAGTTCGCCATGATCTCTTCAAGCACTTTTGCCGCAATTGCATCGGTTTTATCTAAATCTTCAGGATTACCAGAAGTACACACCCAGCGGAACGGGCCAAAACCGTAGTCAAAACACATTGGGCCAAGAATATCTTGCACGTATGACGGATATTTAAAGTCGATGCCGTTTTCAGCCATTACATCGCCACCTGCGCGCGATGCTTCAAGTAAAAATGCATTTCCATAGTCAAAGAAGTAGGTACCTTTTGCTGTATGCTTGTTCACAGCATCTGCATGACGTTTAAGCGTGGCTTGTACTTTTTCTTTAAATACTTCTGGTTCTTCACGAATTAAGCGATTTGATTCTTCATAGCTGATATCAACTGGGTAGTAACCGCCTGACCAAGGGTTATGAAGCGACGTTTGGTCAGAACCTAAATGAATAAAAATATCTTCAGCTAAGAAGCTTTCCCAAACATCAACAACGTTACCAATAAACGCAATCGACACTACTTCTTCGTTTTCTTGCGCTTTACGCACACGAGCAACTAGGTCTGGCATGTTATCAATAAGCTCATCCACCCAACCTTGTTGGTGACGCTTAATCGCCGCTTTCGGGTTCACCTCAGCACATACAGTAATACAGTTAGCAATGTTACCCGCTTTTGGCTGTGCACCACTCATACCGCCAAGACCAGCTGTTAAGAAAATCTTACCTTTTGGTGATTCGCCTTTGTTAAGTACTTTACGGAATGCATTCATCACCGTAATAGTTGTGCCGTGAACGATACCTTGCGGGCCAATGTACATAAAAGAGCCTGCCGTCATTTGGCCGTATTGCGTTACACCTAGCGCATTGAATTTTTCCCAGTCATCCGGCTTTGAGTAATTCGGGATCATCATACCGTTTGTTACAACCACACGCGGCGCATCTTTCGATGATGGGAATAAACCCATAGGGTGGCCTGAATACATATGTAGCGTTTGGTCTTCTTCCATTTCGCTTAGGTACTTCATGGCAAGTAAGTACTGCGCCCAATTTTGGAATACCGCACCGTTACCACCGTAAGTAATTAGCTCTTCTGGGTGCTGTGCTACTGCTGGATCAAGGTTATTATCGATCATTAACATGATCGCCGCAGCTTGTTCGCATTTTGCAGGATAATCAGAGATTGAACGTGCTTTTAGCTCATAGTTAGGCTTAAAGCGGTACATATAAATACGGCCAAAATCTTTAAGCTCTTGTGCAAACTCAACAGCGAGCTCCGCATGCCACTCTTTCGGGAAATAACGTAGCGCATTGCGCACCGCGAGCTGTTTTTCTTCTATTGATAAAATATCTTTACGCTTTGGTGCGCGGTTAGCGCCTGCAGGATATGCTTTAGGTGCTGGCAGCTCGCTTGGGATACCCTGTTTTATGCTTTTTTGAAATTCTTGTAAGTTCATGTCAGTTATCCTTAGTTCAGCGTAACAGTGAATGCCTGAGATGTTACAAACTCAACCATGGCATCAATATCAGGCTTTAATAGTCGGTCTTCTTCTAATTTCGCAACCTTAGTACGGATCAGCGCATGATTTTGTTCAATAATATCTGAACAAGTATTAGGGCGTCTAAAGTCAACGGCTTGCGCTGCGTACATTAGCTCAATTGCGAAGATTTTCTCAAGATTACCAAGAATTTGGTTTAGTTTACGACCCGAAATACTGCCCATAGACACGTGATCTTCCTGACCCATAGAGGTTGGAACACTGTCAGCTGACGGTGGGAAACACAGTGATTTGTTCTCGGTAACAAGTGCCGCTGTGGTGTACTGCGGGATCATCATGCCAGAGTTTAGGCCGCCAGATGTAGTGAGTAGGCGCGGTAAACCGTGTAAACCTTCAAGCAACAAATAACAGCGACGATCAGAAATATTGCCCAGTTCAGCTGCAGCAATTGACGCATAATCAAGTGCCATTGCCAGCGGTTGACCGTGGAAACTACCGCCCGAAATTGCTTCTTCTTCACTGATCACAATTGGGTTATCCGTAACCGAGTTCATTTCAATTTCAACAAGTTCTTTTAAGTGGTTGTAAGCGTTGCGTGATGCACCGTGCACCTGCGGAATACAACGCAATGAATAAGGATCTTGTACGCGGTCGCAGTCAGTGTGGTCTGCCATATTTTGCGAATCTTTAAATAGACGACGCATGCGTGTTGCGACTTCAACATTGCCAGCAAAGGCACGAATTGCATGTAACTCTTCTCTAAATGGTGATTGGCTACCTTGCATACCTTCAATGCTCATTGCACCTGCCACATCAGCAAGATCAAGCAAGTAACGCATCTTAGTTAGGCCAGTAATACCATGGGATAAAATAAACTGTGTACCGTTAATTAAGGCTAAACCTTCTTTAGCATGCAGATCCATTGGCTCTAACCCATTATCAGCTAGCGCTTTTGCCGCAGGTACTATGTCATCACCAACCCAAAACTCACCTTCACCTAAAAGTGGTAAGAATAAGTGCGATAATGGCGCTAAATCGCCCGATGCACCCACCGAGCCTTGCTCCGGTACGACTGGAATTAAATCAAGCTCAATAAACTTCAGCATACGCTCAACGGTTTCAAGGCGAATACCTGAGAAACCTTGGCTTAACGCGTGTACTTTGGTGATAAGCATTAGTTTAGAAATCGATTTAGCAATTGGATTACCAACACCCACTGCGTGGGTGATCAGCAGATTTTTTTGTAATAGGTTTGTTTCTGCTGGAGTGATTTGCGTATCACACAATGGACCAAAGCCGGTGTTAATGCCATAAACCGCTTTGTCTGATGCCGCCATTTTGTCAACGCGTTGACGGCTAGTATTAATTTTATCAATCGCTTCTTGGCTAAGCTCTGCTTTAACACTGCCATCGGCAATGCCATTTACAATATCAATATTCAGGCGATCTACGCCGTATTTAAACGTCATTGTTGTCTCCTAACGTTTTAGTCATCTAACTGTGATGATTAATCAATGAAGTAATGTTAGCTTGCGACCCAAGTTTTATAAATGCATAATTATCGATGCTTATTCCGATATTATCGAACTAACAATTAAGGCTGAAAAAGATGCAAATTCATGACGTCGATCTGCGCCTATTGCGCATATTTGTTGCAATTGTGGAATGTGGCGGGCTCTCTGCCGCAGAATCTCGACTGAATATTGGCCGTTCGACCATTAGTTCACATTTATCGGATTTAGAAGTGCGCCTTGGCATCAAATTATGTAAACGCGGGCGCAGCGGTTTTGAACTGACCGAGCCTGGCCGTATTACCTATCAGGCAAGCCTTGAGTTATTACAGCAGTGCGAAGCGTTTGCCACCACAGTTGCAGGCTCTAAAAATGAGCTATCAGGCCGCGTAACAATTTCAGTGATTGATACCATGGTGAGCGATCCGCGCTGTGGCATAAGTGAGGTAATTCGCGAGCTAAAACAAAAAAGCGATAATATTCAATTTGATATCAATGTGTGTGAGGCGCGGGAAGTAGAAACTTCTGTGGTAAATGGTCGCTCGCTAGTGGGGCTGGGCGTAAGTCGCCATCACTTGCGTGGTTTAGATTACTTCCCACTGCATAACGAAACCAACTATTTATACTGCGCCAAAGGGCATGCACTTTTTGATTGTAAATCGAATGAGCGCAATAAGTTACTTAAACAAGCCGAGGTGATTACCTCAAACTATATGCGCGATAAAGAAGTGCGCAACGATGGTCTTAATTACCAAAATAGTGCGACCGCCTATCATGATGAAGGCATTGCACATTTGATATTATCGGGTGCCTTTATTGGCTATTTACCAGAGCACTATGCAAATTACTGGGTTGATAAAGGGGTGTTTAAAGCAATTCACCCAGAGAAATACCACTATCAAATTCCCGTGATGTTAATCACCAAAAAAATGAGCTCAGTATCGCCGCTTGCCAAAGCGCTTGTTGAAGAGATTAAACGCTGCCATCGCTAGTAGCGTTTAACCTAAATGAAGCGTTTTTAGCCACCAACCGATGACATAGCAGAGTCTGATGAAATAAGCGCTCGGTCTTTTTCACGCTCTGCTAATTCTCTATTTTGCTGCTTTTCTCTTCGCTCTAACGCGCCGATTCGAAAACCCTTATCAAACTCTGCACGAATTTCTAATGGGCATATTTGCGGATCAGGAATGCCTTTTTCACCGAGTTTAAAGCCATTTTCATAACTACAGTATTGTTTGATACCTGCCGTATAACCATCCAAGTACAATGCTTGTGCATTGCCCGGTAAACTATCACCGCAGCTTGCTTTGTATTTATCAAAATCACGCACCGATTTACCAGCAAGGGCCACTTCACTTCCAAGCGACAACCAATCTATTGCGTTATCGCATTCAACTTGGCTTGTGATGGTATTGCAACCCACTAAAGTTGCAATACCCAATATTAAAACAAGGTGTTTATTCATAATAAGCTCTTATCCTATTGCCCTGTAGAAGACTGTCCATTTCGGTTTTGTAGTGCTCTTCTTTCCAATTCGCGCTCAGCATAGTCGGCATTTTCTTTCTTTTCACGGCGATCGAGATAGCCAATTTTGTAGCCTTTATCAAACTCGGCACGGATTTCAAACGGACACACATTTGGATTTTCAATATCTTTTTGTGCTAATTCAAAGCCATTTTCATAAGTACAATACTCTTTAATACCCGCAGTAAAGCCATCCAGGTATAGATCTTGTGCATTTGGCGGTAACGCTTCGCCACACTGTGCTTTGTAACGATCAAAAGCGCGCACACTTTTTCCTTTTTGCGCAGTCGTCAATCCTAACTGTTGCCAATCAGTTTGAGTACTGCAAACAAACTCATCGTCTGATGGTGTTGACTGACAGCCTGCTAAAGAAATAGCTGCGATAAATAAACACATTTTAGTTTTCATAGTTCTTCCTTAAATTTCTGCTTGTTGTTTTTTTGTCACAATAATATTTTCAAGCAAGGCTATTTGCTCTGAAATACCACGTGTTTCAGGGAAACGACTTGTCACACTTTTTAAAACGGTCAGTGCCGCATCGTATTTTTGAATATCTACATACAACTGAGCGCGACTTAACATTGCTTGTTTTTGCCAGTCGCTTAGCGCTTCTGCACGTAAATATAGGGTTTCTGCTTGGGTGAATGACTTTCTATCAATTAAAAAATCGGCATAGGCAACTAATGCCTGTCCATGATTTGGGTTGGCATCCAGCGCCAATTTAAATGCGCTGTCAGCTGCGTTGAGGTTTGCTGTTTCACTATTCAATAAGGCTTTATGCAAATAAATTACGCTTTTGGTTTGCCCATCAAAGGTTGAGAGCTTATTTTCAAGAGATGCCAAAATGGTTTTACTTTGCTGCCAAAGACCACGTTGTGATAACCAAGTAAGGTAAGTATTTAGACTGGTTAAATCCAAGTCGTATTGCGATAAATGCGTATTAATGAGCTCTACCGCGCGCTCAAAACTGTCTTGCTGTAAATGCAATTGTGCTGCGGTTTTTAGATTAGTTTCACGCTTATCACCAAGTAAAATGGCCATTTCTAGCGATGCCAGTGCAGCGCGAGAGTCGTTTTGTTCAAGCGATAAAATCGCCTGATTAAGCCTTAATTTGCTGTCATTCGGCGACTTTGCAATAAGCTCACTTAACAGGGCTGCCGCTGCTTGATACATTTTTGCTTGCGTGAGCGCAACAAATAACCCTTGCTGCCACTGCGCTTGTTCAGGCTCTATTGCCAAAGCTTGTTGATAGGCATTTATCGCTGAATAAGGGCCGTGCAGCGTTAAGTTTAAATACGCCAGCTGACCATAAACCACCGCATCATTGGCACCCAGAGCTATGGCTTTGGCAAAATATTCTCGCGCCTTGTGTTGATCGTCTTTGATTAAGTAAAGCTGCCCTAGGTCACTGTGTGCTCTAACTAAATGCGGACTTCTTGCAAGTGAAGCAAGGTATGTTTTTTCTGCCTTTTCATAATCTTCTAAGGCGAAATACAGCTGTGCTTTTAACATCAGCATGGCAACACTCAGTTCGATATCGTAAAACGCTTCCAGCTCTTTTAATACTGCTTGCTTATCACCGCTTTCTAATAACCCGCGCAGACGCTCGGCTGTTTCAAGTTCTTCAGGCGCAATATTGGCTTCTTTTTCGCTGTAAGGTCCTGAAAATTGTGGCAGTACAAATGTTGGTTGTTCTACTTCAATTTTAAATTTGCTGGTTAAATTACTTGCTTTACTAGGCAAGCTGTTCACAGCAATAAAAGCGCACGAAGCAAAAAATAAGGGAGTTAGTTTATTCATTGTTTATCTGCCGTAATTAAAATGAATGCCATATAAATAAATTGCTTGCACAGGTTTGCCATCTTTTTTTGGAATACTAAAACGTGCATGCTCTACCCAATTGCGGATCACTTCGACCATTTCTGGGTAAACGGGATCGGTGATACGCTTAATATAAGGCTTACCAGTTTGATCGATTATCAACTCAACTTCTGTTGAAACTCGCTTAATGCCTTTGCGCCGAATAGATAACGGCGGAGGAAAGTACTTTTGCTTCACAACCTGTGGTACCTGATCAAGTTTCTCTACTGCCATCAGCGGCATATCAAGCGCTAGACGCTGCTGTATCATTTTGGCGTCCATAGTGAATTCTGGCAGTGCCAACGACTGCACTTTAGGCAATGTCATTTTCGGTTTGTCTGCGTAATTTACCTGTGGTCCATCACCTAAGCCCGCAATGTTTAAACTGGTTTGAGATGCTTCACTACTTTGCGAAGTGCTTTTCATTGGCGGAGGTGGCGGGGGCGGCGGCGCAGGCAATGCAACATCCAATTTTCGCACTGCGAGCGTCGCCTCGGGAAGCTCCGGTGTTTGTTTTAACCAATGCAATAGACTAACAAGCCCAACGACCAAAAATAAGCTAATACTCCATGGGGCTATTGTGCAAAGTAGTGATTGTGTGGTTAGTTGAGGCTGACTTACCATCGTCATCATTTCACCTGTGTAGCTAAACTGATGTTTTCAACCCCAGCAAGCTTTGCCTGATCAATCACTTTAACCAGTAATTCTGTTGGCACGCGTTTATCCGCTTGAATGACTAATGGCCGCGGTTTAGTCCTACTCGCTTGCATTAACGTGGCTCTGACGCCTGCCACCCCGATATTTGTACCGGCATACATCACTTGCCCGCCATCAGTAATGGCGAGCATAAGCACCGACTTTTGTAATTGTTGGCTAGAAACGGCGCTGGGTTTATCAACTTCCACACCGGTTTCTTTGACAAACACTGTGGTGACAATAAAAAAGATAAGCAGAATAAACACCACATCTAATAATGGTGCTAAGTCTATCTCTTGGCATTTACTGTCTTCTATTTTTTGCTCTATTAACGAACGCATACAGCCTCCACCTGCCAAGTTGCTACTTTGCTTTTCAATAAGGTATGAAGCAGTAAGCCTGGCACAACAAATACCAGCCCTAGTTGTGTTGTGTACATTGCACTTGCAATACCACCACTTACCATTTCTTGCATATCGAGCCCATTATTCAATGACATAAAGTTGAAGGTACTCAATAGTCCACTAATGGTGCCAAGTAGTCCCAGCAAGGGTAGAGCAGCAAGTAAGGTTTTTAGTGCTGCAATCCAATAATTACAGCGCATTAACCATGCTTGACAGGGCTTAATAAAGAACAACAGCGACAACAGCTTGCCATAACTAAAGATGGCAACTGCCAAAAGCGCCCACACCACAGCGTTACTAAAAAGTTTTAAATAAATCGAAAAATCCATACTTTAAAACTCATATTTGCTGAGCTGAATCGCATTTGCTTCAAGTTTCGCATTATGGCTTTTTGCTTTTCGACTGAGTAATGCACTTAAAATCAGCGACGGAATCGCAACAATTAAACCTAACTCTGTGGTTACCAATGCCTCTGAGATACCGCCTGATACCGTTGCCGCATCACCTGTGCCAAAAGTGTTCATCATCATAAAGGTGTTGATCATGCCCGATACCGTTCCCAGTAGACCAAGTAATGGCGCAATCGCTGCCGAAGTGGCTACAACACCTAGGTAATTCTCGACTTGATAACGGTACTTCATTAAAAACGCCACTAGCTGGTCGTCACGTTGGCTTGAAACAGGGTAATTTTTTGCAATTTCAACCAGCTGGTGTTCCGCACCGCGCAGTTCGTCAGCGCTTGATAAACGTGCAGTAAGATCTGATTTAACGCTTGGTAGCTTTAACAGCTGTATTGCTTTAATTATTGCTACTACAAATGATAACGCGCCAAAAAATAAAATAGGTAAGGCCCAAACGCCGCCTTTTTTAATGTGTTCAATGATACCTTGTTGTTTATTTTGCAGCTTTGACGCATTGCCAAGAGTTGGGTCAAACATCACAGTGCCAAGTCCTGTTTGGTTAAGCTGCGCTAATTGGGCAACCTCACTCTCCCTGTAAACCCCCTTGACTAAACTTGGGATTGCTTGATTGATATGCTGTTCAACAAGGCCGCCTAGCGCTCGTTCTTGGTTGTAAGCAAGCGAAATTGGACCCATTTCAAGCACATTAAAATGTGCTATCTCACCAGATTCATCCACTACTTTTGATGGTTGCCAACGTGGTACAAGCGCATCGACGAGTTGGTTTTGTAAGGTATTAAAAACGTTTTCACTGATTACCACTTCACCATGAGCGTTTGTAAACTGGCCAAGTGGGGTGCCATTTTGTTCGAAATAACTTTGTAAAAGTAGCTTTTGATAATTGTCTTGCGCACGCCATTTTTCAACGCGCTGTGAAAGTTGTTCAACACTCAAAATTTGCTCATCAGCTACACGTTGTATAGCAGATGCTTTTTCACGAAGCGCTTTAACATCGTTAAGAGCTTGGTTTATTTGTTTTTGATACGAAAGCGATTGTTGGTTAATTTGCTTCTCAATAGACATTAACTGCTGCTTTGATTTAGCAATTCGCTCAAGCAGTTGTTGGTTAACATTTGTCTCACTAAAGGCCGTTGTGCTTATTAGCAACAGCAGTAAACTCACAAAACGAAACATTACAGACGCTCCTTATCAATACTTGCAATTGCCAATGGCGCCTTTATAAATGATGCATTAGTTGGTTTCTCAAGCATTGCTTTGATAGCTAGCAAATCAGTTGATAACCCTTCGCTGTTTGAACCTATAAGCTGTTTTGCAGCTGCACCGTGATGCCATTGCCAGCCAGACTGCTCAACGCGACCTATACCATAAAACTCACCATCATCACTGATATACCAAGCTTGTGAAAGGCCTAAGTAAATTTGATTAACTAAACGCTCAGAATCGCCCTCACTTGACGGTAAACGCATGTTAGTGTTGTGAATTGCAATTCGTTGATTAAATTCATCAGCCGCTTTATACATGCTCAGTAAGCGTTCTAATTTTTCGCTATTTGGCAGCTCTGTTTGTTCAATTTGGGTTGTTTTAGTTTGCCAATCGTTTTGTAACGGTGGCGGAAGTAGGGGAGTAATACGTTTAACGAAAAGGTGCGCATTTTTTAATGCAGCATCGACTGTTTGTTGATTTTTTTCAAAAGCAAGTTGTTGCTCAGTTAAGGCTAAGCGTTTTGTATCTACTTCACTGCGTGCTGCATTTGCTGTTTTGAGTAATGCATTAAGCGCTTGTTTTTCTCGCTTTAAAAGTGAAAATTGATTTTTTAGTGCTTGCTCATTGGCCTGCCAGCTGAGTTGAAGTTTGCCCTTTTGACTTTCTAAATCTAACCATTGTTGCATCAATTCAGCATCTGAAGATTGCGCATATGCAAATAAAGGTGACAGCGCTGTCAAAGTTAACGCAAAAAGATGTTTCATTGCTTATCCTTGTTGTAATTATTTCCTGCCCTTTTGAAAAAGAATTACAAATGAACAACAAAGAAGCAACAATTTTGTGACAAGCGGCATTGAACATTAAATAAACTCATCTAACGGTTGAATTTAAAAAGAAAATCCTAATACCTATAACATGGAAAGCCAAAAAGCCCAGTTAAAGAAAGAGTAAATACGTAAACCCTATTTACAGGCCAAAGACATCACACGTCGATTTTTTTATTAATCTGGTGTAAAGCTACCTAAGCCATAAATACTAAAAAAGCTCTTTGTAGCGGGCATATTTCACTCAAGATTATCCTGTATTTCTTGATAATAAGCACAAGCAGGACTACTTTTTCAATATCGTTATGCACTATGTATAACGCCTAGCGCAGCAATAATAAGGGTTAACTATGTTATTACCTTCTCCAAAGAAAACGTGGAAAGTTGTTTGTGTAGTATCCACAATGGCATTAATGAATATGTCTCATGCGATCGCTGATGTTGCGGTTGTTGTTCATCCAACCAATGATTCATCCTTTGATCAAGGTACAATCAAAAAAATCTTTTTAGGAAAAACAAAAAGTTATACTAATGGTCGTTCCGCGATTTTAATTAGTGCTAACTACAGTGATCCCGCTACAGAAGAATTTAATTCAAAAGTACTGGGTAAATCGAGTAGCCAAGTAAAGGCTTATTGGTCAAAGATTTTATTTACAGGTAAGGGAACGCCCCCTCAGGAAATGGACTCAAACGCCGCCGTTATATCAAGCATCGCCTCTAATCCAGATGCAATCGGCTATTTAGATGCAAGTGCTGTAACTGGCGATGTAAAAGTCGTAGCAACATTTTGAGGAGAGATAAAATGAAAAAGCTTTCACTAGTCGCATCAGCTTTGCTTATTATTTTCTCTCAATCAGCTAAAGCAGAGCTAAAAATAAGTGGTTATGGTTCAATTATCGCAGGTAAAACCCTTGGTACAGTTGATGATCCACTCAATCCAGGGCAAAAACGGGATGAAATTCTCACAGCTGATTTTTATGATGTTGGTCAGTACACAAATGATCTCACATTTAAAGCAGAGTCAATCCTTGCTGTGCAGGGCACCTATAAATTTAATAGTCAGCTTTCTGTTACCGCGCAATTGGTTGCTAAAGGTGTAGATGACTTTAACCCAGAGTTTGATTGGTATTACGTTACTTACCAAGCCAATGAAGATTGGACTTTTATGGCAGGGCGTCGAAATATCCCAATGTACTACTTCTCAGAATATGCTGAGGTGGGGTATGCCTATCCTTGGATGCGCCCACCTTCAAACCTTTACTGGTGGCAAGTAACCCAATTTGATGGTGCTCATGCCATGTATAGCTTTGAACTAGGCGAGTATTCAAACACGATAACCGCTTTTTATGGTAACGAATATTCAGACGATAATGTCGAAATGCTGTATTACGATAAGCTCTATGGTGGTAATGCTCGGACAGTAAATGAGTACTGGACCGATATCGCAGGCTTTAATTGGAATATGTCAGGTGATTTCTTTGATCTGCGTTTTGTATACTTTCAAAATGATAGAGACAGAGAAACCATTCAACAAGATGGCAGCATTAGCCCTTATACACCTTTCTCACAGCAGTTTATAGGCTTTGGTGGTCAAGTTAATGTGAGTGACTTTACCATTCTTTTTGATATGAACTATGTGGAATATGATGATGCTGTAGGAACAGAGTTCCCAACTTACTTAATCTCTGTCGTTTATAACATTGATGAATTTCAGCCTTATATTTCATATTCCAAGGCGGATCATGAGCGTTCCAAAGTCCCAACTCAAGACTTAGAAGAACACTATATGTTGAGCTATGGTTTAAGGTATGACTTCTATTCTAACGTTGCGTTTAAAATCCAGTACGACACCTTTGTCGATCAAGGACATGAACCAACTGGTTGGGCCTATCATGGTGATTCAAGAACAATTAGCATGGGTATCGATTTTGTTTTCTAATTGAAATATAAAAGGGCATGAAATTGCCCTTTTATTCTATTAAAGCTCAAATAATCTATTTTTTGCCTATTATTTAGGTGTGTTTTAAGAACAACTTATCACCATCTAGCGGTTGATTTGTGTTGAAAATTCATCACACCCTAACAACCTATTCTCAATAGCCTGTATATGATGTTTATCCGCTCGTCGCCATGCTTGTGGAATAGCGTAAACCCCGTTTACATAATCTAAAAAGCGTTCAATAAGATGCGTATTTGGCTGCCACTCCATCACAGCACTAAGCTGCTCAACAAGTTGGTCTGCTGAACTTGCTGCTAACACCATGCCAGGTAGAGCGTAGCAGGCTTTTCCTAGGGTGATAACCTTTCCACCAAGTTGTAAAGTTTCAAGCCCAACTGTGGAGTTTATGGTAATGGTAGCTTTGGCATTTTGAATTAGCTCGGTTGCTTTTACATTATTAGCAAATACAGCTTTAACATGTGCGTTATGTAAATGGGTGAATTTTTTTGGCCAATTAGGATGCTCTTTAAACACCACGTTCAAATTGCTGTAAGGCAGTGCATCAACAGCTTTCATCACTTCATCAAATAATTGCTCCATGGTTTTAATCCACGGAGAATGCACCACCACTTGGGTATCGTTTGGTACTTGAAATGGCACAAAAATATATTCTTCTGGCAAGCTTTCGGTAGGATTGTCTGCCAAGCGCTTTTTATGGTTTTTTGCTTGTTCTATTGTGGCTAAAGCCACGCCAGTTAATTCTCGCTCTAAATAAAAGCTTGGCGATTTAGGCAAGCTTGATAAGTAATTAACGCCTTTCGGATCTAAGCAGGTAGTGTTAGGTACTAAACCATTTTCAAAAAACATCACTGGAATATTTAAAGATTCAGCAGCACATACCACAGTTTGGTTTGGTAGTTTTTTGCCATTCCAAACAACAACTTTATCTGGCTGCTCTGCTTGGAATAAATCGATAAATTTCAAAAAGCGTAACGTTTCGATTGCTTTTAAGTAGCCGCAGAACAAACGGCAAACCAAGTTTGATGAAAATAACTTTGGATGACGCGCTTTTTTACGTAACAAATGATGCTCGAGCATTTCTTTGCTATCAAAATCTGGCAAACGATTAAGGTGTTGCAGCGCCCCTAAGCGAGGCCAACCTGTTACATGAAGCTGCGCGTCTAGATTAAGCTTAGCAACTAATTTTCGATAATATTTCGCATGGCTGCTATTTCGAGATACAAATAAAATTCGCATAAATACTAAAAACTAACTTTTTGCAAAGTGTATGAAACTAGTATGACGAAATGATTAAGCTATCAAATTATTGAAATACACAGACAAGCTATTCCGCTATTCCGCTATTCCGCTAAACAAATATTCATTAACCATAATTATGCAAACGTAAAATTTTTAGGCTGAGGTTCAAACCAAGTATTCAGGCGATTAAAGTGGGTTGATTTTCACTTAAAACAAAAAAATGTGTATTTAGCTAAGTGCTGTGTGTTACAACAGGTTAAGTAAGATAAATGATCTTTTAGATCAGCATTAAATTATTAAAAAGATAAAAGGCTCAGTATGATCTATGCAATGTTTGCCATGGTAGTGTTAACCTTTATGGTTGGTATTGTCGCAGTAGTTACCCGTGTAAAAAGCGTTAAAAACGGTAGTGTAAAAATAAAATACTACCGCACGATGGACGGGCAAGAAGTACCTGAACAATTAACTAAATCAACGCGTTGCTTTAACAATATGTTTGAAGTGCCTGTTTTATTTTATGTTGTTTCTACGCTCTTTGTGATACTCAAAACAAATAATGAGTTAGCGTTACTACTTGCTTGGGTATTTGTTGGATTTAGAATTGCCCAAGCTATTGTTCACCTCACATATAACAATGTACTACACCGTATGTTGATGTTTTGGGGAGCTGTGATTTCAGTGCTGTCTATGTGGGTTATTTTACTCATTCAAATAGCGTAATCAGAGCGAAAGTAACAAGGATTAGTCATGGAAGCTAAACTGCCATTTCCAAATTTAGACACTTCACGATTGACACTAAACATGTTGACAAACGATGATAACGATACGTTATTTTTGATTTTTTCAGATCAAGAAGTGGTGAAGTTTTATAACATTGAAGCTTTTAAATCAAAACAGCAATCTCTTGATTTAATAAACTTTTTTAATCAACGATTTGATAAGCTAGAGGGTATTCGTTGGGCTATTCGACTTAAAGAAACTGACGAGCTAATTGGCACATGTGGTTTTAATTCGTTTAATTCAAAAATGCGAAATACTGTCATTGGTTATGAATTTGCTTCTGCTCATTGGGATAAGGGCTATGCCACTGAAGCTTTAAACGCAATTATTGCATTTGCTTATTCAGCGCACTCACCATTTGGTGAATTATATCGAATTCAAGCAGATACCATGCTGGGTAATGTCGCATCAGAAACAGTACTTAAAAAGCTTGGCTTTAGAGAAGAGGGGATCCGCCGAGCAAGCGGTTTTTGGAAAAACGATTATCATGATCTAAAGTGTTTTGGTTTACTGAAACCAGAGTTTAAACACCCAATAATCAGTTGAACATTATCGACATTCTTGGGCAGCACAAAGTAATTTTTTGCTGCCCAAAAAGAACCAATTAACACGTTAGTTAATCACGTTCATCCCAATCATAATCATCAAATTTCTTACGCTTATTTTTACCTTCAAACTTACTTTTAGGCTTTTCGCGCTTTGCTTTTTTACTGGTTTTGCTTTTTTCTAAATAACTATCTTCTTGCAAACTACGCTTCATCATAACCCTCTAATGAATACTTTTGCTCTGATCGCGAACTATTTGCACTAGCGCGATGCGTTACACTATAAACGGCTTTTAAATACTTACGCCACAGTTTTACTTCGTAACTATTAGATGCAATATTTGACTGCATACACGCTACAAATTCCGACTCAGCAAGGGTTTCAGGGAATAAACTGCCACCGTTTAATCCATTTAACGTGTCACCGTACTCAACTAAAAAATTAGCCTCGGAAATAGTAAAAAACCCAGATCGCTCTATGCCACCTGCAAAATGCTCATCGTCATAAAACTTTCGACGTCCAGCGCGGATCGTGTTTGTCATAACAATTTTCTCTTAAAAAGGGGCTGTTAATCGGCGATAAAATTAGCCAAAAAATATGAAAGATAAATGACAGTTTTAAAAAACATTCAATACAATGAATGGGCAATAGCTGAACAAAGTTAGTCAATTTAACAAAAGCAGGTTAGTAAAAATTACTAACTATTCGTTTAATAATTTTTTAATTTTAATCACATAAAAATAAAATCATACTTTTCAGACACTTAAAAATTGGCCTACTGATTGCAATTCCACAATCATAAAATCAAATATGACGATGAAAAATAAATACATTTCATTTAGTCCAATTAAGAATCATGCGCTTTACGCAAAAAAGGGAATAACATGTATAAAACACTTTCAGCAATCGCTATGGCAACATTACTTTCTGGTTGCGTAGTACATATTGGCGGTAGCACAAATGCAGCAGATACCCATATTGAGCAAGAACTAGTGTTAGACGCAAGCCAATTATCAAAACTAGTAGCTGAAACAGGCGCTGGTTCGCTTAAAATTATAGGCTCAGATAGCAGTGATAAAATCACAGTAAATGCTGATATTTATACCAGCGAAGCTTTAAATTATGAGCTGTCATTAAGCCAACATGGCGATACTGCAAAATTAATTGCTGAGCACGATCTTCAAGACGGTTTTCATATTCACATCAACCAAGGCCACAGTATTGATCTTGTCATTACCATGCCAAGCAAATTGGCATTAGAACTAGATGACAGTTCAGGCGACATTACTATCAAAGGACTGAATAACACTATTAAGGTAGATGATAGTTCGGGAGACTTAACGATTGATGGCGGTAAATCAGTTTACATTGATGACAGCTCAGGCTCATTATACGTTACTAATATTCAAGGTGATGTTGAAATTGAAGATGGATCGGGCGACTCCACCGTTGAAAACACTAAAGGCGCAGTCACTATTGAAGATGGTTCTGGTGATGTGGTTGTAAGAAATGTCGCTGGCACAGTAAAGGTAGACGACGGTTCCGGTGATATTAGAGTAAATGGTGCAGGTGGGCTGATTGTTGAAGATGATGGCTCTGGCGATTTAGATATCGATAATGTAAAAGGTGAAGTTAAAATCGATTAAACTTCATTTTGCTTAATGTAGTTGCTTAAATAAGCAACTACATTAAAGAATAAAAGCTTTACTATTGATAAACTTTTCCCTTGTGTTTCAGCCAACCATGGGCATGTTTATTTCGTGGGTCTTTGTGAGTCCAGTGCATCACGCCACCTTTTTGAGTCCACTCGTATTCGCCATAAAACTCAACCCTGTCACCCACTTTCAAATTTGAAATTCTTGGAGCTAAATCAATATTATGTGCAACAAGTAAAGTTTGTTGATTAGCTAATTTCAAAATAAACTTTTGGTGCCTTGAGCCATCATTATCATCGGGTAATAAACGAAGCACAGTGCCTGAACCTTTTACTTGAATATCACTTTGCTGATTTTTAAATGCGTTACCGAGCCGACGATCATCTGCGTGTAGATTGTTAGCGGTTAAGAAAAAACCAACTAATAAGAGGGCGATAAAGTGTTTCATTTTTCAATCCTTTGAGTAACAACTAAAATAGGTGATTAAATTAATAATGTGCTTTTTGCTGATAATTGTTAATTAACCCTAAGCATTTTAATGCGCGTAAAAATTGCAGCTAAAATTTAATTTTCAATAACAAGCTTATTGACTGAAAATGACACATTATTGGTGAATTTTGCAAATCATTTAAAACTGTAAAGGGGATTTACATTCTCCCCTAAAACCTTTTTTAAACTTCTTCACTTTGCTCAAAGTTAAGTTCAAGCTCGGCTTTTTCAATTAATTCTTTTGGTAATTCTTTTTGTACTGCAACACCGAGCTCTTTGAACTCAGCAGCTTGCTTGATTAAGTTGCCTTTACCAGAGTAAAGCTGTGCAAATGCACGATCGTAACCTTCTTTTGCTTTATCAAGGGTTTTACCAACGCCCTGCATGCTGGTTAAAAAGCCATTTAACTTAGTATAAAAACGTTCTGCACGCTGTGCGAGTTCGGCGCTGTGCTTACTTTGTTCTTCAAAACGCCACAATTGACGCACAATATTCATACTAGTTAATAACGTCGTAGGCGTTGCTACCAAAATGTTCTTCTCAATGGCGCGCTGATATAAATCAGGTTGGTATTTTAATGCTTCAACATAGGCCGATTCGATAGGCATAAACAAAATCACCACTTCCGGTGAGTTTAAGCCTGGAAATTTGTCATATCCTTTACTTGCAAGTTCCTCAATACGCGCATTAACCGCCATCACATGCTGTTTTAATGCCTGTTCTGCAATTAATTCATTATCAGCATTTACATATTGGGTATAAGCATTTAAAGACGTTTTAGCATCGATAACCAAATGGCGATTTTGCGGTAAAAATACCACCACATCAGGTCGGTAATTACCTTCAAGGGTTTTTACATGAAATTCCCGTTGGTAATCGTCACCCACACGTAATCCAGCGCTTTCTAACACATTCTCTAACATCAATTCGCCCCAATTTCCTTGGGTTTTCTTTTGCCCTTGAAGGGCTGTTGTCAGTTGCTCAGCTTGTGATGTAATCGCCTGTTTTAACTCTTCAGTGTGAATGGTTTCTACTTTTTGCTTAAAGCCTCTGAGCTCCTCTTGCATTGGCTTAAGCAAATTAGTCACACTTTCTTGATTTAACGACTTAAAGGCTTGCCCTTTTTCTTCAAATATTTGATTCGCAAGCAAGGAAAATTCTTTTTTCAGTTCTGTTTTCGCTTCTTGCAGGCTGGCAAGTTGCTGTTGATAGCTGAGCTCGCGCTCTGTAAGGCGTGTTTGCAGAGCACTGTATTTAATGCGCAATTGATTGGCGCGCTCTTGCTCTTGTTGCCAGTTAGTAAAATTTTGATCTGAACTAGCTGTCAAACCCACTAACTTTTCCTCTAACCCAGCTTTTTCTAGCAAATACTGAGCTTCTAGCAGGGCAATTTTATTTTTATGGCGACCAGCAATGATAAAAACTGTCACTAAAAACACAGCGAAGAGCGATAAAAATGCGGTAATGACTAGTTCAGGTTGGTTTAGCAAGGCTTGCATGGGCTTTTCCTATTTGTGGCAACATAATGAGTATACCTTTTTTGCGCTTTTACCCGCACATAAATCAATTATTTACGGCGCAACATGTAAAACTTTTTAACACCTATATGTCATTAGCGTAGGTAAAATTATGTTTTATTGGCTAGTAAAAAAGTGATCTGTAAACATCTTTTACAGGTCAAAAAACATGCTATTTCTTTTTCAAATAAAGTTGGCTTTAATAATCTTAAACCACGGGTTAGCAATAGTAAAAAGGCTTTATTATGAATACATTAGATAATTTTTTAAAAGCACAAAACGGCTATAAAAGACTGCTAAAAGTCGAGCAGCAACTGATTAAAAATGCAGTGAAAGAGTATCAAATTTTAGAGTTAGTAAAACAATGTTCCGAAGCAAGAACAGCACGCAATCAGCAGCTTTTAGCGTTATTACAAAATAACATGCTAGGTGCGCTCACCTTTGTTGGTATATTAATGATCCCATATTTAACATTAATGGCATTTTAAAAAGCCAACCTATTAATTAATGTAGGGTGTAAGCTGCTTACGGCACTCAGGCTCTATTACAATTTGTTGCTGCTCTGCTGCGGCTTGGTAAATATCAAGCCGTAAATGCTGAAGCAAATATTTTAATAACGCAGCGCGTGTTTTAAGCACTAATTTTTGATTTGTCATCTGGTAGTCGTGCGCAATAACCTTTTTTTGCAGGTCGTTTAAGCGATGATCAGGGCACACCACTAATTCAACTTCGGTTTGCCAAAGGGTATCTTGAGTGTGGTTATGTGACGCATCCCCTTCAAATGCATACTCACCTGAAAAGCGCGACAGCACAAAATCGCGATAATCTTGGTTTTTCTCACAAAACGCACGTACATGATAACGTGTACCATCATAAACTAAGCTATGAGGTTGAATTATACGGTCTTCAAACTCAGGGCTAGACAATGAAATATAACCAATATCTAAACGTAATTGATAACGAATAGCCTGTAAAATTGGCCTCACAAGTTGCGGGCTAATATTACGATGAACTTGCGGTAAAGTTTCAACCAGCGAGGTAACCGCTTGGCTTGATTGTAAATTAAAGAGTGCATGGTAAGTTGAAAAAGCAAAATCAATAAATTGTGGAGTGAAATCTGGCTTGGCAATATGTGCACGTTGTTGGCTAATAAACTCAAAACCTGTTGGATTAAGCTGCTTGTATTCTGAAATATACTTTTGTGCCGTAGGGCGACTTGTTTCAAAGTAATCCATTAATTGGCGGGCGTTAAGCTTACCTTCCCACAGTAACAGTGCTTCAATTACCTGATAGCGCTTTATGTCTTCCCAACGCATGAATATGCCTTACAAATGCAATTTTTATTATTTGCAGTTATTTTGACGTGCTAAAAAGAAAAAAGCCAGACACATTGTGTAATGTATCTGGCCAAAAAATTACTAACTTAGTAATCAACGGGAAATCTACTAATCCAGGGATGGATTTAGACAACAACAGCAATTCATCATGTTATCTGTATTAATAGACTAGCCGTTTTCAGTTAAGTTCAAATTTATTTTAAAAAATTTACGATCCTATTAATTGCAGGAGATCTTGTTCACTAAAATCAGAGAAACCATGGCTGTTACTATCAAAAAAGCGCTCTGCTAACGCGGCTTTTTCTTGCTGCATACGCTGAACTTTTTCTTCAATGCTGTTTTGACAAATCAACTTATACACAAATACTGGTTTATCCTGCCCAATGCGATAGGCTCTGTCTGTTGCTTGGCGCTCAACTGCAGGGTTCCACCAAGGATCGTAATGAATAACGGTATCAGCAGCTGTTAAATTAAGCCCTGTGCCGCCAGCTTTTAAGCTAATTAGAAATACACTGACTCCACCTTGTTGAAACTTATCAATGGCTTTTTGGCGATGACGGGTTTGCCCCGTTAATAAGCTGTAATCTATGCCTATCTCATTAAGTTTTTGCTCAATCAGTGACAACATGCTGGTAAATTGGCTAAAAATAATAACTTTTCGCCCTTCTTTTAACATCTCAGGCAAGGTATCGGCTAAATAGTTTAGCTTAGCGCTATTAATTGCTTCTTCAGGGTCAGTCGACTTATTAATCAGTCGCGGATCGCAACAAATTTGTCTGAGTTTTAAAAGCGACTCTAAAAACAGTAACTTACTAGCCTGTTGTTCACCCGCTTCAAAAATCGACTTCACCTTAGATTCAATTTGTTCACTAACTTTTTGATATAAGGTTTTTTGGCTATCGCACAGCTCAATTACTTTAACCATTTCTGATTTTGCCGGTAACTCTTTTGCCACTTCCGCTTTGGTGCGCCTTAGTACATAACCCGCAATAATATCGTTCAATTGCTCAGCACGATAAGCATTATTTTCTTTTTCAATTGGTTGCTGGAAATGGTTTTTAAAGTAAGCCGTACTGCCAAGTAACCCAGGCATAGCAAAATCAAACAGTGATTTGAGCTCTGAGAGGTTATTTTCCACCGGCGTGCCACTTAAGCATAAATGGAAATCACCTTTCAGCGCTTTGGCAAATCGCGATACCTTTGATTGATAATTTTTAATGGTTTGCGCTTCATCCAAAATAATATTGCCGAAGTGCATTTGCATATAATGTTCGTGATCGCGAAGTAGTAATGGGAAGCTTGTGATAACTACATCTGCTGTGGCGGCTTTAGCCAACAACTTTTTACGGTTTGCTCCCTGTACCGCAACCAATTTTAAATCAGGCGTAAATTTTTCAGCTTCTATCAGCCAGTTATTAACCAAACTGGTTGGGCAAATAATTAAGCTTGGGACAGAGTTGCGTTTAGCTTCTTTTTGACTTAACAAGAAGCTGAGCACCTGTATTGTCTTACCTAAGCCCATATCATCAGCCAGAATGCCGCCTAGGCCATGCTTTTCTAAAAACTGTAACCAAGCCAAGCCTTTTAGCTGATAATCGCGTAGCATAGCATTAAGGCCCTTAGGTAAACTAGCCGTTAAACTGTTTTCACTGTGTTTTAAGTAAAATAACTCGGCTAATTGCTTATCTTCAATGGAAAATAGCGTGCTTTCGCACATGCGTAGCAAGGTCAATGCAGAAAGTGGCAAAGTAAAGCGTTTTGGCCAACGCTTTTCACCATAGTATTGATCAATTACATGTTTTAAATTAAGCGCATCATCGCGACTAACTACAAGCCAACGATCTTGGTGATAATTGATGTAATAACCTTTGTTAGCCTTGTTATTAATTAACGCGGCTTTTTCACGTAATAAATTAAAATCTAATACCAGCTGATCAACTGAAAAATTTATATCCACTTGCAGTTTGTTATTAGCCACGCGTGATAAATGCGCCACTAATTTCGCATCTGTTGGCATCTCCAACTGCTTAGTTGGCTCACTCACTTTCCATAAATGACTTTTAAGCTCGTTGCATATTTCATTAATAAACCAGTGCCATTGCACTTGGTTTTCATTGGATGGTGGAAAACGGAAATAACGAATATTGGCTTCGCTTGAAATAAGTTCCAAACCATAGTTATTCAGCTGATTTATGCAGGTGTTTTCAAATGCGCTATTGTGCACTTTGGTTTTATAATTAAAGCTCAGTGCCAAAGTTGGTAGTTCATCCACTAACTCAAAGCGTAAACAGGGCTGTGGCGTGGTGGATTGGCTATCACTATCAACCAAATACGGCACAAATCCAAAGCCATATAAGCCATTGAGCTTATCTTGCGCTTGTGCATAACTGCTTTTTTCAACCGCAGGCATCGTCAGCAATAAACTCATTTCATCACTGGCAAGGCTGGTATCAATTTCACCCACTTGTTTTGTTTCAAGATCAACAAAATACGGCGGTGTGGTTGGCACTAATACCCAATTATGGTGATCATTAATGCTGAGTTTAAGTTCTGCACCAAGATCATTCTCTTGCCAGTCAATCGCCAATGGCTCTTTGTGGATCAAACTTAGCGGTGTGCGCTCATCACCCCAAAAACATCGTTTTGTTTCAACGAGTTTAGCTAGCGCTAATGCGCCCCATTCTCCAGTGAGAATAAGTTTGCCCAAGGTATTTTGTGAACGGATCCAACTAAATAAACGAAAGTCTTTTTCATCGAGATCTTTTGGCGTTACTTGTGAAGACAACTGCTTAGCAGTTAATGCACGGCCTAACCCATAGTTATTTTCGCTGCGAGGGGCAATTTTTGGCAATAACGCAATGTCATCACCATTTTTCTCTAAACTAAACAGTAAAACATTTTCAGCTTGGTTTTCAGACTTAGATTTCAATGCTTCTAAGCGGGTAAACCAATCGTGCAACAAGTAGTTTTTGCCAAATTCACCAGAGTGCTCGGTTTTAAGAGACAAGAATACCGCCGCAATATGCTCACATTTTTGTCCTAATCGACATGAGCACGAGGTAGTTACTTGTGGTTGCCCATTACGTTGTTTAATCGTGGCTTGCGGGTAAAAGGTTTCGCCTTGCTGATTGGCAACTTCACCATTAATCGATTTAAAGCCTTCACTCGCTTCTCGCCAAAGTACTAGCTCGTGACTTAAGTAGTCTTTTGCTTTTGTGAACACAGCTGGCTTAAAAAAACGTTTCAAGAACGACTCAGTTAAAGGGAAACTAGTCTGTTCTTCGTTTTTAATTTCATCAAACAATGCGAGTAAATCGTTTTTTGACAAGCGCTGTGACATATCGGGGCTATAAAAAATCAATAATTCTGCCAGTATATGGGTATTTACTCGGGCAGCAAAGCGAATTCTGGCGATTTATGACGAATTTATGATATTGATTAGGCTGTGGTTAAAAAATGATAATAGAAAGCGCATTTACTGGGCTGCAAATGCGCTTTTAAAGAGAAAGTGCTAATTAAAGTTAGCAAGTAACTTGGTTAATTGTTCCATACGCTTGTCGGTAAGTACGCGATTATCAATTTTGATAACAACATCACCACTTTTTTCATGCTTTTGCGCACTAATGTAACTGTTACCCATATCAATTACTTGACGAGTTGCACTTTGAGTTGGCTCTGAGTAAGTAAGTTCACGGGTAATCGCAAGTGCCGTTTTATCATCTGTATCAAGAGTAAGCTCTGTTAAACGCTGTTTAACGTCATCTACTTTTGCGGCAAATTGTTCCGCATCTTTCTCGCGTGCTTCAATGAGTTTTTTAGCAACTTCTCGGCCCACATGATTTGCCGTTGGGTAAAGAGATAAAACTTCTTGCGGTAATTTTTCATATGCTTTTAATGCATCAGCAATCGCAGTATGTGACACACCTTCAATTTCAGCAAGTTCACGGTATGAGCCTTTGCGACCTTGATCAATTAGATCTTGCTTGGTTTGCGCATACGCTTGACCAAGCTCCCATAAACTAGGTGCAATGTATTGATCCGATGAAACCGCTAAGATTTTTGCATCTTCATCAGTGAAATCAGGTGAGCTTAATACCAAATAGTCACTGCCTGCGATCATACATGCTTTACGACGACGAGAACCTGCAAGAACAACTTCTTGATCGCCCTGTTGCCAACAAAGTGCAGGGTGTTGGTTACGACCATCATTTTTAATGCTGGTGATAATATCTGACACTGATTTTTCATTTAACAGCGCTTGCACACGGCGGTTTTTACCGTACACATTAGTAGAGTGTGCAATTTCCTGATTTTTAATAAGTTTGCAGTAAAGCTTAATTTCACGATTAGGATCTGAAGGTGCTGGCATGGTGATCTGATCACCGGCCTTCGCATTTTCTAATAAAGCATCTAAACTGCTCGATTCCACTGCCGTTGCAAAGGGATCGATTCGAGTATCATTTTTACGTTTTTTTGCCATTGTTAAACCTAAATTAAGCTGTTTCTAACTGACATTGTGTTGAAGACCAATTTGAACGGATCAACATTTCCAGTTCATCGACCACATCTTTGATATTTTCTTGCGATTTAATAAGCGACTCGCGACTGGCTAAACTATCGGATGTTTTTTGATCGAAAATAGTATTAAAAGACGAAGAACTCGCAGTAATTGCAGAGCTGTGATTAATTGGGTAACTCATAACTTGTCGGCCAAAAGCGCTACGCACATCTTTTACGATATCGCGCTGCGAGTGGTTACCTTTCACATAGTTAGTAACCAAGAACTGCATAAAGTCCCAGCCATTATGACCAAGTGCCGCTACCGTGTGGTAAATTTCACCTAGGCGTTTTAAATATTTATTATTAGCATCAAAATCAACTGCTTCAGGGTGTACAGGAATAAGCATTGCAGTTGATGCCATTAACGCGTTGTAAAACATGAAATTTAATGATGGCGCAGTATCAATCAAAATAATATCAAACTGATCTTCTACTGGCTTAATTACTTTATCGAGCAGTTTATGGTAATGCTGTGATACTTCGTATCCTTTACCTTCTTTTAACTGTGTTGCAGTTTCGTGCTCAAAATAAAAGTCATCCATACCTGAAGGTAAAAAGCGAATATTTGGAATATGAGTTGTTACAAATGCACTTGAAACCACATCTTGCCAAGTTTCACCGTCTTCTAAATCAATACAATCACGCATTAAATCGCCCACAGTAATTGGATCTGGCTCTGCTGGTGGGAAGAAACTTGTTGATGATCCTTGTGGGTCAAGGTCAATAATACCAATGCGGTAACGTTTGATATTAGTTGTTGCAAGTGCAGCAGCAATATTTACTAAACTGGTTGTTTTACCGCAACCACCTTTTAGTGAATTAACTACAATTACCTGTAATTTATCATCTGGTGTACGGTTATCGGCTGGAATGCCCATAATATCTGCCATCTGATAAATATTACTTAATGTGTAAGCATAATGACCATTTGCACCTTTTTTAATATCTAGGTGATCAAAATCTCCTTGGTCATGACGGCGTTTAAGCGTACGGTTATTACACCCAAGCAAGTCTGCAGCTGCTTTTTGGGTATATGTTCTTAATTCTTTTTCATCTGACTTTATATGTGCGCGATAATGTTGAATACGTCCTTCTAAGGATTCTTCTGCTACCTTTGCTGTTGCTTTTAAAAGCTTATAGGTGCTTAACGCATTTTGAGTGATTGTCATAGCTAAACCTTAACACTTACGTGTATTATGCAAATGTCCATTAAATTTGCTGTTTTCACTATTCTATGACGACATCGATTTAATTAAAAGAAAAAAATAGCCTTTTATTACATTATTATTTTGCTAAGGTATAAAAGATAAGTTTAAAGCTGGTTAAATACTAAGGTATTTAAGGCTAGAGCTGTGAATTGTTTATATAACTAATTGTAAAATATAATTTTATTATTTTTTTCTGGATCTCATTTATACTTGGTAAAGATCCGTTTTATATCTACTACGAGATCACCCTTTTACTGAGTGTTTTTTATATTCACCGTTAATGTACAGTTTATGCACAGCACAATTCACAAAATAAGCCGTTTAGATCAGCTTTTTACTAAGGTAATGCATTGAAATTGAATACAATTTTAACAAATATCGAAGATCGTGTTAATTAAGATCGGATCCTAACTTGGTTGAGATCAGATCCGTACTAATTCGATCTTGAGTTATCCACATTCAGTCTATTGATCACCTATTTTTACTGGCTCAGAACCATTTTTTACTAACTGAAGGGCTGTTTTGGTAAAAAAAACGAGATTTATACTAATAAATCGGCCTTTGAGTTGGTAAAATATCGTTCTGAAAACGCTTTGTTAGTAAAAAATTGATCTCAGTACGTCAAAATCTGATTTGTCAGTACACTTTTTACACTATTCAATTGCAAAAATGTCGTTTTATTTATTTTAAGTTGGTAAAAATTTGATCTCCACAAAAAAATAAAGGCTAGATCATAATTTTACTAACTAATTTAATTAACTTTAGTAATGATCTGTGATGATATTAACAGATAATAATAATTTAGATGGGAACTTGAATGTCTAACAAAGTAAATATCTCGGTTGAGAATTTGCCAGATACCTTACGTGGTCAGATCCACGGCGTTGAAAGCGCTGTTGATAATGAGAATTTGGCATTATTTACCGATAATAAAGATGTTCGTGTTCCTGTTGAAAATGCTCGCCACGATTTACGCGCTTATTCTAACACTTTCAACCATTACGATCTTTGGGGTCGTTTTGTGCGCTCTGGGCATAAAAAACTGCCAGTTGAAGAAGCGCCGGGAAGAACCATTGTAACGCGCCGTATTTCAGAGCGAATTGATGGTATTCAATATGAAGGTGAGCTGAAAATTACGCCTGCTGTTGTTAGTACCAAGCAGCAAGGCGAAGAAAAAGAATTTTTAGTCTGGCCATCTGATCGCGAAGAGAAGGTTGAGCGTGCGCTGATCCGCTTGGCGTCAAAAGGTAAAATTGTAAAGATCAATTTTAAATCGGGTATTCAATACGCGGTTGTATTTTCAATGAATGAACTAGCGCAAGAACTTAAAAGCGTTGGTCAATCAATGCCTTACCCTCAAATTAAAGAAGCATTAGAAGCACTTCAAGGTTCTAAACTGAGCTTTAAATACTCAGCAAAAGACACCAAAAATACAGATGTTGATGATTCATTCTATGAGTCAAATATGAACTTTTTATCGTCTTTACATTTTAGCGGTAAGAAAGGGCAGGGCGGCAACATAAAGTGTGTTGCTTGTTTAAATGCTTTTGTACACAACATGATTGATAACCTTGAATATAAAGGGTATTACTTCAACCGTGCGCAAGAGTTAAAACGTGGTTTATCACGTTGGATGATGCTGCGTTTGTATCATTTATGGCGTTATGCAGCACCTGGCAAAACCCATCACTTCCGTTTACTTTCAATTATGGAAAAGTACGGTTCTATTACGGGTGATGAAGAAATTACTGAAAATAAGCTCAAAGCATTGCGCCGTGATATGACGACAACGATGAAAGATCTTATCAGTAAAGGCGTAATTTCAGATTACACCATCGATAATGTGAAAGAAGATAAGACAGGCAAGATCATCGATTACGTTTATGAAATGTTCCCAACGGATGATTTCTGTGAAGAAATGCTTAGCTTAAACAAACAAAAGAAACGCTTAGAGATCCAAAGTGGTAAACGTTTAGCCGACGATGCCATTGTGATTGATAACGAAGAAGATATTGTTCAAATTGTTGAAGATTAATCTCTTTTAAGGTGTTTCTAAGAAAAGTCGCTCAATTAAATAGCGGCTTTTTTTCTGCCTAGCGTCTGCTTTTTTCGCGTAATTTTTCAGTTGTCCGACTTTTTCAGTTTGTTCTGCGTTAAATAAAATAAAGGGCAGGGCTGCGCTTACATGGTAGCGATCACTTGCACTAAAACGCACATTTACTTGCGGTGATACACGAATTGGACGACGAATACGTAATTTGTGATCATCGCTTAGGTTGATAATTCGCTGTTTTTCCTTTTCAAGCAACACATTCCAAGCGGCTTTATCCTCAGTTATTAAGGGTTTTTGGCTTTGATTATTTTGTAGAAATGCCAATGCTTGCTTTACGTTTAAATGTTGAATGGAATGTTTATGCATCCAGGTAAAACGCAGCGAATATGCTGGTCGTTTTTCAAAAAAAAGTTGCCTGTAAAACGCTAGGGTAATTAAGTTTGGTATCGTACTGTGCACCAGTTCAAAGCGTGCATCTTTGGTTTTTTCTGACAGTACGATCTGTTTAAAAGCGTGTTTTTCCGCATTGATCGCTAAAATTAACGCTTCAATTTTTTGATCAACGCCTTTGATGCCAATTACCGCAGGGTGTCGCGTCAGTAATTTTCCACTAAAGCGTGGTTGCTTAAACCAATCATTATATGCATTTAAGCAAAAATTTAGCGCTTCCATTTCTTTAAATGGTTGCACTTCAATATTCGTTGGCGGGCTATGGTGCGCTTCTTCTTTTATTTTTGGCAGTAAATAATAGTGGCAAAACTCAAGATCAGCATTTTTCAACGCTTCTTGTAGTTCGGCAACTAATTGGTTACAGGTATCGAAATGGGCGCGCAATAGAAAGCGTTTATTCATTAAAAACACGTTAATTTGGTTTCTATGCTATTGATAGTATTGGTAGCAGGTGCCAAGAACAAGCTTTATGGCTGATTTTCTGATATAAACGTATTATTACAAATTAGTTTTCATGTTAAATGAATAAACAGGTCATTTTTATCTATGGTATGGGATTTCTGGTAGTTTTATTGAGTCTTTTTGTGGGACTTAATGGCGGTAAAAACATACTTCCTTGGCATTTAAATGAGATAGACAAAGTTATCTTATTTGATTTACGCATGCCGAAAATTATTACCGCGATCACCGTTGGCATGTGTTTAGCCATCGCGGGTCATCTTTTTCAATTGTTACTGGCAAACCCTCTTGCAGAGCCTAGTTTATTAGGTATTTCGGGAATAGCGTCGTTGTCTGTAATTCTCGGCGCGGCAGGGCTCATTTCAGCATCCTTTGATTTTAGTGTGTTTTACATGTTTTTATTTGCCTTGTGTGGTGCTGCACTGGCGATAAGTTTGATCTTCTTTATTGCAAAGAAATTAGGTAGCTTCGCTAGTTTAGCGATTATTTTAGCGGGTATTTGTATTACAACGATCACCTCGGCGATATCAAGTTGGTTTATTTTTTATTCAAATAATGACCAATTGCGGGTGTTTAGTGTTTGGATGTTAGGCAGCTTTGAACACGTTACCGTTAAAAGTGCTGTTGTGATGCTGCTAGTAACCGCAGCAATTACTTGGTTTTTAAAGCGTCGCAGTCGTTTACTTAATTTTGTTTATTTAGGCGATCGCACTGCCACGTTACACGGTGTTAATGTAAAACGCCTTCGCATTGAGTGTTTATCTGTAGCTGCATTATTAACGGCCATTGCGGTATCGCTGGGTGGCATTGTTGCTTTTGTTGGGTTGTTAGTACCACATGCATGCAGAATGATGTTTGGAAATGATAATAAGTACTTACTTACAAAGCTATGTTTTGTTGGCGCCGCAGTAATGGTGTTTATTGAATTTCTTTCTCGTTCATTAATGAGTACTAACTTACCGCTTGCCCTTGTGAGTGCAAGCCTTGGTGGACCGCTCTTTATTTGGGTGTTGTTTAAACATTTTGCCCATCGGGGGCAAATGTAATGACAGTGCAAGTATGTTTGAACATTGCAAATCTTAACGTAACGCCTTATTTGGGTTTTTCGGTAGGTATCGCTAATTTGCAATTAACCCCTGGATTTTATCATTTACTTGGTGCCAACGGCGCTGGTAAATCAACGTTACTCGACTGCATCGCGGGTCTTTATTGTGAAACTTACGATGCGCTTTCGATTGCAAATGATGTGTATTCATCACTTTCTTTACAACAATTAGCGCGTCGCCGCGCTTATTTAACGCAGCAGAACCAAGCCCATTTTGCGATAACTGGTTATGAAATGCTGGCGATATGTTTTGATAGTGATAAAAAGCACTTGAAGGAAGCGTTAAGTCATCATCCAGTGATTAGCGGGCTTGAAGTGGAAAACTTACTGGAAAAACCGCTGCAGTTTTTATCTGGTGGTGAAAGGCAGCGCTGTTATTTATGCGCTGCTTTATTAGGCTGTGATGAAATATTAAAACCAGAAGCGTCACTGTTATTATTGGATGAACCGTTTACTGGCTTAGATATAAAACATACTTTGTGGCTGGTGAATTATTTACAGCAAATAAGTGAGCGAATTTGTGTTTTAGCATCCCATCACGAAGTGAATTTTGCACTTAAATCGCAAAACCCCTGTTTATTAATGAAAAATGGTTCGCTAATCGGCGAATTTAAAGCAGGAAGAGATATTAAAATTGCGCATCTTGTTGATTGTTTTGAGCTCAATTCGGCGCAAATAAGTTATGAAAATAATGCTTATTACCAAATATCATGGAACTAGACAAATTATCACTTGAAATTTAATTCTAGCCCTGTAAATTCGGAACTGAGGTTATATTGGAATGAGGAAAAATGAAGTGAAACCTTGGAGCCCGAATAGTTGGAGAGATCTCCCTATTCAACAACAGCCGAATTACAGAGACGCTGAACAATTATCAAACGTAGAAGCACAAATTAACTCAGCACCGCCTTTAGTGTTTGCTGAAGAAACACGTAGCTTATTTAAATATTTAGAAAATGTGTGCGAAGGTAAAGCCTTCTTACTTCAAGGTGGTGATTGCGCAGAGAGCTTTTCTGAGTTTAATGCGGCGAGCATTCGCGATACCTTTAAAACGCTAATGCAGATGGCCGTGGTTTTAACTTATGGTGGTAAATGCCCTGTTGTTAAAATTGCACGTGTTGCAGGTCAATATGCTAAGCCACGCTCAGCTGATTTAGAAACTATTGATGGCGTGAGTTTACCGTCTTATCGTGGTGATATTGTTAACAGCTTTGAATTTACTGAAGAAGCGCGTATTCCAGATCCACAGCGTTTAATGCAAGCATACCATCATAGTGCTGCAACGCTTAACTTACTGCGTGCATTTGCACAAGGTGGTTTAGCTGATTTACACCAAGTAAACCGTTGGAATATGAGCTTTGTTGCGGCTAATCCACTGAAAAACAAATACCAAGAACTTGCGGATCGCATTCAAGATGCACTGCAGTTTATGGAAGTGTGTGGTATTACATCTAGCAACTCTGCAAATATTCGTGAAACAGAATTATTTACGTCGCATGAAGCATTATTACTTGGTTACGAAGAAGCGTTAACGCGTCGCGACCACTTATCTGGTGATTGGTATGACTGTTCTGCACACTTTGTGTGGATTGGTGAGCGTACACGTCAACTTGACCATGCGCATATCGAATTCTTCCGTGGTATTAAAAACCCAATCGGCGTAAAAGTGGGCCCAGGTATGGACCCTGATGAGCTAATTCGTTTAATTGATGCGGTAAACCCGGAGAATATCCCTGGTCGTTTAACCTTAATTACGCGTATGGGGGCTGATGTATTACCTGAAAAACTGCCTGCGCTTGTACGTAAAGTACAACAAGAAGGCCGTAAAGTGATTTGGAGTTCAGATCCAATGCACGGTAATACTGAAAAAGCGAGCAATGGCTATAAAACACGTAGTTTTGATAACATTATGCGCGAAATTAGCCAGTTCTTTGCTGTTCATAAAGCAGAAGGTTCATACCCAGGTGGCATTCACTTAGAGATGACTGGTCAGCACGTAACTGAGTGTACTGGTGGTGCATACGGTTTATGTGAAGAAGACTTAGCACAACGTTACCGTACGCAGTGCGATCCGCGTTTAAATGCAGATCAAGTATTGGAGCTTGGCTTCCTCGTAGCTGACTTACTTAAAGATGCGCGCAAGTAAGCGCTAAGCTAAAAAAATCAAGCAAACCAAATAATATTGGTAAATGAAGAGGCCTAAATGTAGGCCTTTTTTTATTGCCAAAACGATCGCAAATAGCACATTATTCGTTTAATAGTTTTATGTAATAGAGCGATGAAATTGAACTAAACTATAGGTAGTTATTTTTTAAAGTAATTATTTATATTGTAACGGTTTACATGCTGGAGGTATTTTGAAACGGATCGTACTTATGCTGTGCAGTTTGGTGTGTTTTCAACTCTTTGCAGATCAAAACAGCTTACGTTATAACTCTTCAGGCTCAAGTAACTGGGTACCTTACTATATGCAAGATAAGGCCACTCCAGGTATTCTCGGTGAGCTTATCCCGCGTATTTTAGAGCAAGCAAATATCCCTGGTATTGAAGTGAAAATGCCGCCCAAGCGAACCAACCAAGCGTTAATCGATGGTGAATTAGATTTTGATGCTGTGTGTGCTGAGTGGTTTCCCAAACAATATGTTGGACCCGAATTTGTGCTATCTAAACCCTTATTTACAATAAAAGAATATTTTGTTGGTTTAACCGACAAGAGCAAAACAGATCATTTAGATCATCATAATATCGGCACTGTTTTAGGTTATTACTATTATGATGATAACACTTTTAACCGCGTAGATTTTCGCTCTGAACGTGAGCTCATATTAGCACTAAAAAAAGCTCGTGTATCACGCATCTTAATTGGTGATCTCACAGCAAGTTATTGGGCGAAAAAGTATGATGTGGATCTTCAATTTCAAAAATTACACACCCAAGGTTTATTACGCATTCGCTTAAACAAACAAAAGCAGCATTTATTACCCCGTTTAAATGCTGCGATTGATGCGCTTTATGAACAAGGTGTAATAAGCAACATAGTTGATAAATACACCCGTTTATACGGTAAAGATGAGCTTGACCTAACTAATGGCTAGGGTAGCCAAATAACACGCTTAGTTTTTGTTTAAAGGTGTTTGCGGCTTTTAACTTATCTTTCAAAACAAATAACTGTTTAAAATTGGTGCTCAGAGGGTTATCTTTTGGTAATTCACCAATGATTCCGTATTTGATGGTAATCGACTTATCTTCTGGCGCGAAAGTGCCAAATAACTTATCCCAAATAATCAGTACGCCAGCGTAGTTTTTATCGATATAAGGCTTATTCGTCGCATGATGAATGCGGTGATGTGTTGGTGTATTAAATGCTTTTTCAAACCAGCCTAAATTACCAATCACCTGTGTGTGCACAAAAAATTGATACGCTAAGTTAATTGCCACAATGGCAAACACTAAACTGGGTGAAAAGCCGATTAATATCATAGGCAACCAGAATAACCACATACCAACAATTGGGTACAAAACACTTTGCCTAAATGCCGTAGTAAAGTTCATATGGGTTGAACTGTGGTGCACCACATGAGCGAGCCAAAACCAATGAATATTGTGTGATGCGCGATGAAACCAGTAATACAAGAAGTCTTGTAAAATAAAACCAACTAGCAAAGATGTCGCGGTAAGTTGTATATCAAAAAGCGAAAATTGATGAAGCCAGTTAAACATAGGCATAAGTAACAGTAAAATAATCGCATCTGCCCCTTGGTGTAAAAGCGCAAGAGCGGTGTTGTTTATGCTGTCTTTAACATTGTAATGTTTACGTGCCTTAATAAACTCTAAAGCAACGCAAATAATAAACACGGGGCTTAACCCCAATAGAATGAGTTCAACGGGGATCATATAAGGCTCCTAATTTATCTAGGCAATTACGAATGTCGCTTGCAAGTACTTTGCGCAATATAAAACGTGGTAAATACCAAGGTGATTGGCACTTAATCGAGTAATTGACTGTTGTGGCGTGATTTTGGGCCTGAAAAGAAATAACCCCTTCATGATTTTTAACGGGGAAGTCATTTAAAACGCGATAACGAATTTCCTTTTCATTTGCTGTAATAATTTCTTCTAAAAACGACACACCAAAAATCGATACTTGCCTAATACAGCCCTTACCTCCTAAAGGTTCACCACCGTCTTGCTCTTTAATCACTGCAAAATTGGCATTAAAAAGTTGATCCAAATTAGGGTGGTCAATCAACTTAGTAAAAATTTGATCTGGCGTTGCTTTAATTGCTTTTTGATAGTTAACAGAAATCATAAACGCTATATGTTAATCACGACTTTTAGCAGCTTAATTTGACTTTGCTTGTTTATCTTGCGCTAATACGACATAGTTTTTGTTATTTTACGACAAAGTTATGGCATCGGTTTCAACTGCGTATGTGCAAAGTGTATTAAGCTATTTAACGGACTTAGGGATAACACCACCAGCAATGGCATGTGATGAAAACTCAGGGCGCATTGCGATGGAGCATTACATTGATTTGCTTAGTTTAGGTGAAACGTTAAGTGGGCAAAGTTTATTTGGCTTTGAACTGGGCAAGCGTATTCAGGCAAAGGACTACGGGGTATTAGGTTACCTTGTTGAAAGCTGTGAAAACCTTTCGCAAGCGATTGATGCTCTGATCCGTTTTGACTCCTTGGTGGCCGATATAGGCGATACACATGTTTATCCTTTAGAGTACCAAGTGCAGCTTGATTGGATCCCTAAAAGTACCAACTGCAAACATATGGTGCTGAGAAATACCACAGCATGGATTGCAACGGTGCGAAAAATTTTAGGTGAAATGTATAAACCTGACGAAATCACTTTTGCATTTGATCTCACGTCAGATGAACTTGCGATCTTGAGTGATTGGTTTAATTGTAAGGTGATCATTCGCGCTACAACGAACAGTATTATTTTTTCAAAAGAGTTACTGTCAATCCCCTTTACAAGTGAAAACAAAGCGATGTTTAGGGCGTTAATTGAGGTATCAGAAAGTGAATTACAAGCGCGAAATACGCATAGCAATATCAAAGAGCAAGTGACGCTTTTGTTAAAAGCAAAAGCGAGTTTACGCCAATGTGATCAAACACGGATCGCAGCGGCGCTTTTTATTAGTCCAAGAACGCTTCAGCGTAAACTGAAACAACAAGGCACCTCCTTTATAGAGTTATTAACCTTCGAGCGTCAATCACGAGTCGATTTTTTACTAACTCAGTACAGCATTGCAGAAACAGCCTTTGAGCTTGGTTTTCAAGAACAATCTTCATTTACCCATGCCTTTAAAAAGTGGCGCGGCATCACACCACTTAAGCACCAACAAATGTTACGCTAAACGTTAAGGTTGCAAGCGTTGGTAATCTGAGAAGGTGTCTTTTGAAAGCTCATCTATTTCAGTAAAAAAGGCAAACGTGCCTTTCATCGTCATTTTATTGTGCTTAGGTAAAATGCTGATATCGCGTTTAATAAATGCTAATTGAATATTGAAGTCGGTAATCTTGGCGCTAAACATCGGTGAAAACGGCGCAGTATTTTCGATTTCAATTAGCTCAATGTATTTATTCGCTTTATTGTAAGACAATTTACCAGCGAGTTTTTGACTAGCCTTTTTACCTAGCTTTTTTAAATTCACCGCAAAATTTAGAAAAAGATAATCGTTATCTTCACCTTGAATAGTAAGTGATTCTTGGTTTATTAATTCCCGTAATTTTATTGAAATATTTACGCCTTCTTTTTGCTTTTCTTTCTTTTGCAAAAACGCTTTTTGCTGCGCTTCACTGGGTGTTTGTTCATTGATTTTTAATAAATGCCATGTTTGATTGTTGGCATTAAATTGCTCAATACTGCTGGTGACATCGCCTTCTTCATTTTCATAACGCGCCACTTGATATGACCATTTATCGCGTGGCGTTTGTTCAAATTGGGTAATTGCGTCATTGATTAATACTTGGTAATCGGTGCGTTCAAGTGCCTTATAATTAGCGGCGCTTACTTTTAAAGTACATAAAGTAATCATTGTAATTAGGAGTTTTCTAAACATAAAAAGTCTCAGAGATTGTGATTTTGTTAATACGCTAACAAACACCATGTGAAAGCTTTGTGAAGAGGACTTTATTTTTTAAATCGTCTTCACATCTATTTCACATCCACCCCTTTAAGCTGGTTCCACATTCGATTTTTGTGAGCCAAATTATGAATAACTACATTGAATTAAAAAATTTAAGCCAGTCATTTGCTGCAAGCGATGAAACAATCACACTTTTCAAAGCGTTAAATATGACAATTCAACAAGGCACGTCATACGCAATTACAGGTCCTTCGGGGGCGGGTAAATCTAGCTTGTTGATGCTTGCATCTGGACTTGAAAACCCAAGTTGCGGTGAAGTGAATTATGTTGAAAGTAATAAGCGATTTTCATTAGATGCAATCAGAGATCAAATTGGTTTTATCTTTCAGCAATTTCATTTATTGCCGGAACTAACCGCACTTAATAATGTTGCTTTGCCACTAAAATTACGAGGCGATAAACAGGCAATCACGAAAGCAGCGCATTGGCTTGAAAAAGTGGGCTTAGGTCATCGTAAAAATCATAAACCAAGCCAATTAAGTGGTGGCGAGCAACAACGTGTCGCAATTGCGCGGGCGCTGGTATTTGAACCAAAGTTTATTTTTGCCGACGAACCAACAGGGAATTTAGATCCCAAAAGCGCGCAAGAAGTGGCAAGGCATCTTATAAATTGCTGTAAAGAAAACAACGCAAGCCTAATTATTGTGACCCACAGTAATGAATTAGCACAGCATGCTGAACATGTTTATCAATTAGCAAATGGCAAACTGTCGCAAGCTTTGCCTTTTGAGTTGGAGGCTGAAGCATGTTAGTTACAAACATAAAACTCGCGTGGCAATTTTATTGGCAAGAATACACTAGCAACCACCAGCGTTTATTGCGTTGGGTACATGGTTTGCTATTACTGTTTATTGTTACGTTAACGCTTACCAGTAACAGCATTCAAAATTATTTAGCGCAAAATCTTAATGGTCTATTGGGCGCCGATGTGGTGATAAGTCAAAAGCAAGCGCTGAATGACACACAGTTTAAAAGCGTGAATCAAATCGCATCCAAGGTGGTGGTGACACAACAAATAAACACCACGTTTACCCATAACGGGCAGTATCAACAGGCTCAGTTAAAAGCTGTTGGCAGTGATTACCCTTTGCAAGGAGAGTTAATCAGCTCTACTTCATTACAATCAGAGGGGGAAGTAAGCAAACAGGGCCCTGAGCCAGGCAAAATTTGGCTTGATGCACGCCTACTTGCGAGCTTAGCAATTTCCCCTGGCGAAATGCTGCAAATTGGAAATCACAGCTTTAGAGTTGAGCGGGTGCTTCAACACGAACCCGACCGATTAATGGAGGGTCATTCAGTGGCAATGCGCGCAATGATCCACCAACACGATTTAGCCGCGCTAAATTTTGCCGATGACTTAGTGCAGTATCGTTATTTAATCGCTGCTAATACGCAGCAACGAAATACGCTCATTACATGGCAAAAATCACACTTACCAGCGGCGCAGCTATTTCATAAACAAGGTGAGCATCCGCTTGCACGTTTTTGGCAACGAACAGAAAACTTTATGGGCCTTGCCTCGATTATCTTATTTTTTATGGCGGCAATCGCGATAGAGCAGTTAGCACAAGTGCAAATGCGAAAAGAGCGCTACTTTAGCGCACTGTGTATGAGCCTAGGTGCAAGTAAAGCAAGCTGTATTCAAATTTCGCTGTTTAAATGGTTTATTGGCGTACTTGTGCTGTTGCCAATTGTGATGGTGCTGGCAATGGCTGGGCACTATTGTTTGGTTCAGTTTTTAACGAGCACCTTTACAAATTTAACTTGGCAATGGCAGCTGCAACCAGCACTTAAATCAGTGGCTGCAGTGATGTTTATTTTTGCTATTTTTCAAGCGCCAGTATGGTTTGCACTAATTAAAAATAGCGTAGCAAAGCAATTTATTGGCCATAGCAATACGGTGAATACTGGCCTAAGTAAAGTTGCGAGTATCTTAGTGCTGTTTATTGTGGCATTTATCTATTCTGATAATGCGCTTTTAACCGCCATGATGTTAATTGCGGTGCTTTCAACCGTGGCGATTATGTTGTTAATGAGCTGGGGAGGACTAACCTTCGGTGAAAAGGTCACATCTCAGTTTTCAGGCTTAGTGCCCTTTTCATTATTTATGATGAAGCAGCGCTTAGTCAGTAAAAGTACGCAAATTTTGGGCGTAGGCCTATGTGCATTTTTATTACTATTTACCTTAATGTTATTACGTGACTTAGGCCAAACTATGTCGATGTATCAACGCCAGCATGACGGTAATGTGTTTATCTCTCAAGCTAGCAGCAAACAAATGGGGTTTATTGAAAATTGGGCGGCTAAAGAGGGCATTAAAGTTAGGCAAGTAAAACCTTACCTTAATGCAAAGCTTACTCATATAAATAATCTATCGCTCGAAGAATTTAGCGATAAACCAAGTGATAGCTTAGCAACGTTTAGCCATGCTATTCGTCTTCACTGGAGTGAAACGGTACCAAGCAATAATCGAATAGAAAGCGGTAAATGGTGGCAAAAAGAGACACAAAACTGGCAGCAAGTATCTGTTGAACAAGAGGTAATGACAGACTTAGGATTAAAGCTTGGCGATACACTGACATTTTATATTAATCAACAAGCGTATGACTTTACGATAAGTGCAAGCCATGCGTTTAAACCGGGCGCAGGGTCTATCACCTTTTGGGTGCAAATGCCGGAACTTGCAACACAGTTTATAGATGCGCCGCATTACACTATGGCCAGCATTGAACTTGCTGATACTCAATGGCAGTTACTTGCACCATTGTGGCAGCAGTTTCCTACCTTACGTATGGTAAGTTTAAAAGAAATTACTGCACGTTTTGATAAAACATTGGCGATGGTGACGCAAGTAATTGCAGGCTTTGCAGTAATGATTGCGCTGTTAGCCTTGGTGGTAATTATTGCTTCTATTAAAGCGGTTGAACCAAAAGAGCAGAAGAAAAATAGCATTATTTTAAGCTTTGGCTTTACCCGAAAAACCTGTTTACAGCTAAATATGATTGAGTGGTTGGTCACCGCGTTTATTACCGCGACAGGTGCAATACTCGGCACCTATTTAGCGGGGCAACTGATTTATAAATCACAATTTTCACTTAACTATGTGCCAGATTTTATCTGGCTTGGCATGACGTTAATTAGCATTCTTGTTGTTATAACGGGTATCGGTGTTTTTATGAGTCGTCAAAATTTAAATAGCTCCATTCGTTCTTTGCTTTCGGATTAATACCCATCATTCAACTCTTCAGGTACTCATAAGTTAAATTGAGTGCCTGAAACTTTTTATAAAAAACACTTTACCTCAACCTAACCTGAGCTTTTAAAGTGCACACAAATTTTAAAAAAAGGACTGCCAACAAATGACAAAATTAGTCTTATTTTCAAGTGCTAATAAACAAGGTAATACAGCGCAACTGATTGATGAAATTGCAAAGCATCATGAATTAGAGGTGATTGATATTGATGCCTTAACAATTACCCCTTACAACTATCAAAATAATTACCCAGAAGATGATTTTTATCCATTGGTCGAAAAAATACTGGCAGCAGATAAGTTAATTTTTGCCTCTCCTGTCTATTGGCATGCACCAACCGCAACAATTAAAGCCTTAATTGATCGTATTACCGAGCTTACCGATGTGAAGGTCCTTAAAATTAAAGCGCGCTCCCTTGCTAATAAGCCAACCTTTGTTTTAGCCACTTCGGCAAGTGATGAGTTATGCCCCATTTTCAATGGCTTTTTTGAGAAAGTCTTTGCCTACTTTGATATGCCCTATTTGGCACATTTACATGTCAGCTGCCGTGAAGGATTTAATTTAGAAGATAACGCGTTAGCCAAATTTAATACTGTTTTAAATAATTAGGAGATAAGTGATGGAGCAATTAGTCGAAAAATATTTAACTCAATTAAACATCAATACATCGCTTACTGGGCTTTTACTTATCAGTCATATTAAAGCGCAGCATATTGCTGCTTTTCCCTTTAGCAGTAGCAATGTGATTTTATGACGCCTTGTTTGAGCGCCTCGTATTTAATAAAACCGGCGGTTACTGCTTTGAACATAACAAAGTAATGTATGTGGTATTAAAGCAACTAGGTTTTAATGTCAGGCCGCTCATTACTCGAGTGTTACTTGATGGTAACGAGGGCAATGGCCGCTTACACCGTGTTACCTTATTAGAATTTGAAGGCGAAAAATACATAGTAGATGTGGGTTTTGGCGTTATGAACCCACGTTTTATTGTGCCGCTAAAAAATGCCACTATTGATACTTTAAGCGGGCGTTATACCATTAAAGCAATGGCTAATAATCATTATAGGCTTGAATATACGCCAACAAATGCAGAGCCTACTACCCTATACCGCTTTGATTTAGCTGAGTTTACAGAAATGGATTGCAATATTGGGCATTTTTATAGTTCACAATTCGAAGGCGCAGCATTTGTGAATAACCTGGTGGTTTCTCGCGTTATGGAAAACGAGCGGGTGTTAATTCGTAACCGTGAAGTCACATTTTTTGATGATGCTTTAAATGAACAAGCTGTGTATCCCATCACTTCAGCACAGCAATTGTATTCATTATTAGTAGAGCATTGCTTACTTGATATCTCTGAAGGCGACGTAAATAAACTTTTTAGTTTTATAGCAACAAAGCCAGCTGCGAAGTAAAAGCCTAAAGCGCTTTTTATTGTTAATTAATTATCTAGCTGATAGCTTATTCATAACTTAACAAATAGCAGTTGTGTTTATCTCAACAATTAAAGGGAGTTTTTATGGTTAGCAAAAAAATAGTGCTTAATGGATTGTTTTTGTTGTCTGGTTTCTGTGGTGCTTTGCATGCGAAAACAGGAGAGTCAGTTACAGAAGATACATTTGTTCGGGCTGAAACAGACAATATGTTTGCAGCAATGATAGAAAATGCTGGTGGTACAAATTCCTTTTTTCATTTTAGAGCGCCAACACCACTAGATAAGCAAACTGTAGTTCGAATGAATAGGGATGTGCTTTATTCCGGTGGTGTATTTGATGCAAAAGAAGGGTTATCAGTTACTTTTCCAAAACTGCTAGATGATCGCTATGCATCAGTATATATCCTTGATAATGATCATTATGTGGTTGATATTATTCATAAAGCTGGCACTTACCAGGTGAAGAGTGAAACTGAGTTTGTATATGTAATTGTGCGAATTCAGGTCAAAGATCCATCAAATAAAGATGAAGTTGCTTTGGTCAATGCCTTGCAAGATCAATTTAAAGTTGTCTCTAAACGTAATAGTAATTTTCCCGGATTTAATTGGGATCGGGAGTCCCTTGATTCATTACGTAAAAACTATGAAGTTGGTAGCAAGCAGTTTGATAGTTGGGCTGGTATGATGGGGGAACGTGGCAAAGTTAACGAGAAAACTCGCCATTTTGCAGCAGCTGCCGCATGGGGATTACTGCCCGAATATGAAGCAACTTATCTAAATTATCAGCCAAAAGAAGCAAATTTAAACACATGTTATTTTGCTAATTATAATGTGCCAGAGAACCAAGGTTTTTGGTCAATAACTGTGTATGGCGATGATGGTTTTATGAAAAGCGATAACAATGTGTTTAACCAGTCAAATACAACACTAAATGATAATGGCACATTTGACGCTTACTTTGGGTCCAAGGCCGTTTGTGGAAATGTTAAAAACCGAGTAGATGTTTCTACTGGGTGGAATTTTCTATTTAGAATCTATCGAGCAGGTGAGTCGGTATTAAATGGCAGTTACACCTTACCCGAAGTGACTGCTATTAAATAAAAAGGCATTTATCTTTCAAAAGCGGCTTAGGCCGCTTTTGTTGTTTTAACGATTAAATTGTCAGATACCATAATTAATATCTAGAATTAGAGCGTGTTGAGCTTTTCTGTCAATTTCTGCGGCAGTTTGTTTGGTATTTAGACAAGGCAGAGCGATTGTAGTGTAGTATTCTACATAAATGAGCGATAACACAGTATAAATGCAAAACAAACGCTGCCAGATAGGTTCACCTCATAGCGTTATGTTTTTTACTTTCCTACCAAGCGACGCTGTGATCAAAGCGCTATGGATTTGAACAGAATTTAGACCGAGAAGGTTAACACGCTCCGGCATTCAAAATCGTTTAGGATTTCTATGAAACAGAATATTGTGCACGTTGCACTTGTTGTTAAAGATTACGATGAAGCAATTGATTTTTATGTAAATAAGCTCAAGTTTGAGCTGTTAGAAGACAGCTATCAAGCTGAGCAAGATAAACGCTGGGTGGTAGTGGCTCCGCCAAACTCACATGGGGTAGCCTTGTTACTCGCAAAAGCATCTAAGCCAGAGCAAGCCCCGTTTATTGGTAATCAAGCAGGTGGCAGGGTGTTTTTATTTTTAAATACCGATGACTTTTGGCGTGATTATGAACGTATGAAAGCAATTGGTATTCACTTTATTCGTGAGCCTAAAGAGCAGCCTTATGGCACTGTTGCAGTATTTGAAGATTTATACGGTAATCGTTGGGATCTGTTGCAATTAAATGCCGATCATCCAATGGCTAACAGGTAAATATTGTTTGGTGCTGCAGTTATCTGTTTGATCGTTTAGTGTAAGCACCGCGTAGTATTACTGAAACCACCTTATTAAATAGCCTCATCTCAAAAGGATTTATGCCTTATTTTTCAAAGTTAAACGATAAACTCCATGCAAAGCTAAACACCAAAAAACACGTAAAGTGTAGTGAACTCAGTGATAACGCATGCCAAGTGCAGCATAGCAATTATCTGCTATTTTTAATGGCTTTAGTGTTTAGCAAAATCGCCGACGCGCTTACAAGTGCAAAAGTAGTATTGCCTTGGATTATGGCAAGCACTGGCGCACCGGTGTTTCTTACATCACTATTGGTGCCAATTTGTGAGTCTGGCTCGATGTTGCCGCAAATTATGCTTGGCCCTTATATTCGTCGTTTTCCCACACGTAAACACTTTTTGATTTATGGTGCGTTACTACAAAGCGCAATTGTGATTGCCTTATTGTGTGTTGCGCTTAATTTTTCAGGCATCAGTGCTGGTATCGCTATTGTGTTACTCACAGTGGTGTTTAGTTTGTCCCGCGCAATTTCATCTATTGCCAATAAAGATGTGCTTGGTAAAACTATCGATAAAAGTAAACGCGGTACGCTCTCGGGTACTGCGGCAAGTATCGCAGGCTTAGCAAGTATCGTTTTAGCTGTGTTCTTATATTTTCGTGATAGTGAATTGGGTGGCATAGATGTTTTACTCGGATTTGCAGCGTGTTGCTTTTTACTAAGTGCACTTAGCTTTGGTGCGATTAAAGAATTTGCAGGTAATACAGATAAGCAATCGGATACTAAATCGGTTCTCAAAAGCAACCTGCACTTGTTAAAAAACGACCCACAGTTTCGCCGTTTTGTGATGGTCAGAAGCTTAATGATAAGCTCAGGTCTTGCTGCACCCTATTTTGTTTTAATGGCGCAAGCCAACCAAACCTCAAGCCATGTTTCGCTTGCTGGTTTAATTTTACTCGGTGGTATTGCAAGTTTTATCAGTGGCCGTATTTGGGGGAAGTTGGCGGATAAAAACAGTAAATCTTTAATCACCTTTACAGCATTAATTAATAGTGTAATTTGCGCGGTGGCAGCGACACTAATGTGGCTGAATGAAAATCATAGCCTGTATTACTTAGTGCTATTCTTTACATTGCTGGTGGTACATGAAGGTGTAAGGCAAGGGCGTAAAACCTATTTAGTTGATATGGCACAAGGCAATAAGCGCACCGATTATGTTGCGCTAAGTAATAGCTTAATAGGTGTGGTACTACTAGTTATTGGTTTGGTATCGGGAGTCATTGCGCAGTTTTCGTTAGTGGCAGTCATGGCACTTTTCACTGTGTTCAGTTGTCTTGCATTTGCGCTTAGCTTTACCTTGCAAAATGTATCCAAAAGTCGGGATTGAACAAAATAAAGTTAATGGTTAGCGTAGTGTTTTGTAGTCCATTGAAATTTAATGTTTGGAGAGAAGATGAGCGAACAATTAACCGGTGGTTGTTGCTGTGGTGCAGTGAGCTTTAGTGTTAAAGATGACTTTAAAAAATTCTTTTTTTGCCATTGTGAACAGTGCCGCAAACTTACAGGTACCGCGCATGCTGCCAACCTATTCACATTGCCAACAAATATTACATGGACAAAAGGTGAGCAGCTAACCAAGCGATTCGATCATCCTACCCGTGCTTTTTCAAGGGTATTTTGTACCGAGTGTGGCTCAGGGCTGCCGTTTTTAACGCAAAATAAAAAGTTTTTAATTGTACCTGCAGGCAGCCTAGATCAAGAGCCAAGCAAAGAAGTCGACGCAAACATTTTTTGTGAAGAGCAAACAAAGTGGCATCAAGCAGGCTTACAAGCAGAAAAAGTAACTGGTTTTTTTCAAACGAAAAAATAACCAGTTAGCCGCATTATTAATGCGGCTAATTTTAATCATCATAAATAGCAAATGTGCTAAACATACTGCTCAGAATATTTTGTTAAAGCTCTTTAAATTTTAAAGCTTCAAATATTCTATTTCTTTGCCCTTGGCTAAATACAAAATAGCCAAATTCTAACTCACCATTCAAAGGCGTTTTTATACTGACAGTTTTTGGCAATCCGCCAACACTGTAACCCGCATAATCATTCCATAATACGGATTTAGTTTTCCCAAACTCGGTGAGGTGAATTCCATCACTGTTTAGCTCTAACGAATATTCAACTATTTTGGATTTACCAGAATTAAAAAGCATTAACCAAACGGAAACTAGCACTGCGACGATTAACAAAAAGCAAAGATATTGCAACGCAAACGTCTTTTCACCTTTTACCATAGAAACAATAAACGGTATCAGCAAAGGAAGGCCGAATTTCATTATATAAGTGTAAATTCTAAACTTTACACCTTGAATCCGTGATTGAACAAAAACCAATACTCCTCCTTGAGTGCTATGTATTTAATCGTGAGCAATTGAGTCGTTTTCTTACCAAAAACGTTATCATTTTTGTATTTATGTACTTTTATCAAAAATTGTAACTTATTGCTATAAATGAACTTTTATTTAACAAGTGAAATAACCTGTTGGATTATTGTTGTGGTGATGATGGAAGGTTTTAATTAAAAGTTAAAGGCCGTTATAACGGCCTAGTAAATTGAAAATCTTGAAGCTGCGATTTGTGCTTATTTATGAAGGTATAGCTATTTATTCTGGTTTTTTTGCCTTGCTCGGTACAAAAGAAATTGAATAGGCGTTTTCGCTTAACTGATAGTTGTCAATTTCAATTTTTGCTTGTTGGTTAAAGGCAACCGACAATTTTGGTTTTTCGACAATTTTTCTGCCGGAAGCTGTAACTTCAAGTATTTCGATTTCAACGTCAGCAACATCGCTTCGCTCAGAAACTTTAAAGTTGAAATGAAATTTATCACTAATTTTAAATGCTGCTTTTTCGTCAAAATTGACCCACATGGCCATTTTTGAGGAATGAATGCTTGGTTGATTGGTATCAGTGCGATCTGTCACATTCAACTCAAAGTTAACAAGCGCACCTAAGTCATTAGGTTGATGCTCTTTATTTGGTGTTGCTAGGGCAACTGTGTGCCAAGCCATTAGCAATAAAGCAGTTGTAATTGTAAGTGTATAAGCTAGTTTGCTTTTTATTGTCATTTCTCTTTGCTCCTTGAGACGCTTTAGTCGTTGAATATTGTTATTTTTGTTTGAGGTTGCAGTGCAATTGAATGCTAAATTTTGGCTTTGATGGTTGCGTAAAATTAACTCTGCAAAATCATGTTGGTATTTGGTTTGGCCGTAGTGCTTGGCACATTGTTCATCACAAAGAGCTTCGATATAAAAGCGGGTATGTGCACTTAATTTTTTAACCAGTGGATTCCACCAAAAAAGGCATTCCATCAGGGTTAATAGCATTAGGCGTAAGTTATCTTTTCTTGTTTGATGGGTTTTTTCGTGATTAATAATCAGTGCTAGCTGATTAGGTTGGGATATTGCATTTGCGACCACAATCTTGCTGGTAAAAATGCCCATAAGCATGCCGCTTGGTACATTATCTGCACGATATACCGAAGTATTATATTGCTCGGAGAGTGCACTACAATAGCGGAATGATTTACTACTTTTGATAATTGCTTGTCTACTTAATTGATTTTTTAAGCGCGTTGCGAATATACAAAAGCCTATTAAAAAACAGGAAAATAGCGCAATTGAACACAACTGCTGATAATCGATTAAATAGCGGTTTAAATTATCTTGTTGTTGGCTAATCGTCGTAAATGTTTGTGACAAAATTACAGGACTCACCAAGTTATTTGAAGACAGTATTTCAGCTAATACTGGGTAAGGTAAAAGCCAAACAGAAAGTGCAAATACTGTTAGTGAGTAATTAACGTTATTTGACCCATGCGTTAACTTTAATAAAGCCATTGCAAGCAAAGTAATACAGGTATTTATCATCAAATAAAAAATCATTGCTTCAAGTCCTTTTTACGCTCTTTTAAGATGGACTCTAAATACTCAATATCATCCATGGAGAGCTCTTCTTGTTCTAAAATATGTGCTGCGAGTGGGCGGCTTTTTCCAAGAAACACTTTATTTATAAAATCTTTAATTAATGGCACGCTGACTGACTGCTTTTCTGTGGTTGGGGCATAAAAAATTGTACGACCATGGGTCTTACTGCGTTTTAAGCTGCCTTTTTTCTCAAGCCTATCGATAATGGTCTTAACGGTGCTGTATTTTACATCTCGCGTTTGGGCAACCAATTTATGTATTTGAGGTGCGCTGGCTTCTTTGTGTAGCCAAAACAGCTGCATCACTTCTAGTTCAAAATTTGAAAGGGCCATATGTTAATTATATATCTACATGTGTAGATATAGGTTATCTCTACATGTGTAGATATTGCAAGCGTTTTTTCTTTACATAACTGCACATCAGGTTATGTAAATTTATTAAAGCGCGTTTAATTCATTGATCTGCTTTAAAGCAGCATCTAAGTCATTTGCAAAAAAGTGGGGCATATCGAGTTTTTCAAACATGCGATGAATTTGCTGTTTAGAAATGTTTTCACTGAAGCTGTCGCTAAGAATGGTGGTGTCTGAAAGCACATTGTGTTTTTTGCGCCATAAAAAGTGTTGTTCAAGGCGTGCAACTACATCTGGCATAAACAAGGTTTCGCTTCGTAAAATCGCAATATGTCGCCATGGCGCACCATTAAAGCTTGCTACTATTTCAGAAATATCATGGTGGTAGTGCTCAACCGCTTCGATGTTCCAGGGACCTTTAGCATCAGCTAATATAATGTTGTTGGGCAGTAATGTCAGCGTGAAAGTTCCGTGTTCAATTGCCATAAAATTACGTATTAAATTGAGCTTATCTTTTGAGTTTAATTCAAATCGACACTAAATCCAGTTACAACAAAATACCTTAATAAACACAAAAAGCGCCCTTTTGTGTTTCTAAGAGGGTTTAATTTACTTCACTTTTGCCGCTAAGATATTCAACTGCCATTGTGCCACTTGTTGTTTTTCAGCTAGGGCAAGCGCTTTTTTATAATATGTTTGCGCGTTTTGTTGTTCACCTAACTGCTCATAAACACCTGCAATGGCTTTAAAGTGTTCAATGGAATATTCATGCTCTTTCTCAGCATCCTTTAGCAGTGCTAATGCATTTTTTGGCGAGTGGAAATGACCAACATAATTGGCTTGTTTGGCAGTTAATACTTGGCTTGATTGCGGTAATGTTAGCTTCGCATTTTTAATAAATTCAGGCACTTTTTCGACCAAATTATTACGGTAGTGATAGCGCATTAAGCTGTGCGCCACGTTCGTTGGGATGGCCTGTTTTAATTGCCACTGCGTTTGCAAATTAGCGTAATGCGTCAATACGCTTTGTGGTGATTTAGTTGCCAGTGCTCGCTCGTTTATATGCCAACCATTAAAAATCTGTTTTAAGCTGTTTCTCAATGCGATAAGTCCGACAGAGTTGTGGTTTTCATCGGGATAGTGGGTAAATTGCCAGGTGAGCGATGCTTGTGGGTTTAAATCTAAATAGTTAATCAAATCATATTGGCCCATTCGGGTTTCATCAGCTAACGATAAATGCAGTGACACAGTTGAAAATGTTTTTGTATGTAAGGTGTTTTTAGCTTTTTTTACAATCGCGTTATCACCTACCCACACCGATGGGCTAATGGCAATGTAATGATTAAAGCGAGCGGGATTTTCAATAAGCGTATTGAGTACAAATAATCCGCCAATCGATTGGCCCACTAAAATATGGTTATTAGCGGTGCGATAATGGCTTTGAATATAGGGTTTAACCTCATTTTCAAGGTAATCAGCAAATTTGCTAGCACTGTCAGGCTGTTTATCACTAAAACTTGGTGTCATGTAATTTCGATATGACGATGTGCCATTATCCGAAATTGCAACCACAATCACATCAGGGATCAGCTGCCCTTTATTAGCCAGCATATCGAGCATGCCTGTAACTGCTTTAAAATTGTAATCACCATCAAGTAAATAAATTACAGGGTAGGTCGCAGTTGGGTTTGCTAGGTAATTTTCAGGCAATGCAATTTGAATGGTGCGTTCTTCACCAAGAATACTGGATGTCTGAGAAATACGTTGGTGAGTAGACGCTAATGCATTGGTAAACACAGTGTTTAGCAGTAAAAAGAGCAATGCTAAAACAATCATTAATTGTTTCATGGTGGTTCCTGTTGATATTTGCTGTTTTATCCTTAGTTGGCTGTCATCATCTAATAAATTGATTTAAAGTGGAAATAATTAAGTTTAATGACTGAGGCACAGATATGATCACCGGAAAATGTAATTGTGAAGCGGTTCAATTTACGATTTTAAGTGAGCCAAAAGATATTTACATGTGTCATTGCTCAATTTGTCGAAAAGCTACGGGTACCAATGGTATTGGTGTGTTGGTTGTGAGCAATAGTGATTTTCAATGGCAAAAAGGGCAAGACGCAGTTGCCACTTGGAAAAAGCCCAATAGCGATTGGCAAACATGGTTTTGTAAAATTTGTGGATCTAAAGTGCCTGGCGACAACGACAGTGAACGAAAATTTATTCCGGTGGGCTTAATTAGTGAAGATAAGGCGCTTTCGGTGACGCATCATATTTGGGTTGATTCAAAAGCTCATTGGGATGAAATTGGCGACAATGGCATGTTACACCCAGAAGCGTTTGGTACAGGAACCACGCGTGATTAAACTGCAAAAAGCAACTTTTGAAGATGTTGGCTATTTATTAACACTTCGCAAACTAACTATGCATCAGTACCTTGAACAAGCAGGGTTACCTTGTACAGATGAAGCGCACCTTGCGCGCATAAACTACCAATTTGCACTCACACATTTAATTATTTTGAATAATCAAGTTGTTGGCATGGTGAAGTATGGTTATTTGGCAGATCAAGCTACTTGGTATATTTATCAAATTCAAATACACCCTGATTTTCAGAATAAAGGCCTTGGCAGCAAGGTTATTAGCGAGATTATTGAAACAGCTAACACACAAGAAGACAATGTGGCGCTAAGTGTAATCAAGCAAAATCCAGCCCGTTTTTTGTATTTTAAGCTTGGTTTTTCAATTGTGGGTGAAACACAAGATGAATATTTATTGTCTCGGCCAACAGATACCCGCCGTCACTTGCATACCTTGCAGCAATATTTAAAAAGCGATTTCACGCGCATGAGCGCGCTTAAAGCCTTGCAGCAGCTTAATCTTCCAAGTGGTTATATTGCAGCGGGTTTTTTACGAAATCTAGTGTGGGATAAATTACATGGCGATATAAACACGCCACTTAATGATGTTGATGTGATTTACTATGATGCCAACCAAACCTGTCACAGTCATGATAAACAACTTGAAGCCGAATTATCTAAAGTAATGCCAACGTTAAACTGGCAAGTGAAAAACCAAGCGCTGATGCATATAAAAAATAATGATGCCGCGTATACCAATGTAATTGATGCCATGGCGCATTGGCCAGAAAAAGAAACCGCAGTTGCGGTTAAATTAAATGATAAAGGCAAGCTCGAATTTATTGCTGCATTTGGCTTTGACTCGTTATTCGATTTAAAGTTAAACCACAACCCTAAACGTGATAAAAGTGTGTTTTTAGCCCGTGTTGAAGGTAAAGGATGGAAAAATCGTTGGCCAAAACTGGTAATGAATCCAAACTCAGATTAAAAAACAAACCGCTGTAAAGGGGTTTTACATATTTGCTCAAATAATAGGATTAAGTTGTAATGAGAGCGGAACTCAGAGAAAAAATAATGATCCAGAACGCTTAATGGAAGTTGCTAGGTGGTGGATAGAAACCCATCAGCTAGATCACTTCGAAAAAGCTAAAAAAATAAAAGAAATGGTATTAGCAGGGCGCTGAACTCTATTATTTTTTATAAAAACTTAGTTTTAATACTATTTTTATTAAAGGCTATTTTTTGATTGATTGTATTCTTTTTTTAACGGTAGTATGAAAGTATTAAATAGCCTCTAATGTCGTTTGAAAAGGGATTTTAAATGATGTTTAACAAAGCGATAAAATGCTCTCAAAGTTAAAGTCTTGGCAATATAATTTGCTCACTTGTGCTGTTTACCTGCTATTTGCAGTGTTTACCATGCAGGTGCTAAATACACTGTCAGTTTGGCCACCTGCAGGAGTTGCATTGGCGGCCGTGATACTTTTTGGTCGCGGAGCATGGCTGGGTATTGCACTTGGCACCTTTTTTACGGTCATCTATCATTTCTACTTAAGCGATTTAAACCCATTTACACTGCCTCATATTGCAATTAATTTCGCAACAACAACCGGAAATACACTTGCAGCACTTTGTGCCTTTATCATCATAGACAAACAGCTGAAAAAACAAGATTTATTTACACGGGTTGCAAATGTTGCTGGCAATTTTATTTTAGCCTGCGTAGCTATTGGGCTTATTTCAGCCATTTTTGGTGTGGGTGTTTATTTTCTTATCGGCGAGCAGTGGATTGATGGATTGTTTAAGGGCATTCTTAATTGGAGTATCAGTAATTCACTGGCAGCTATGGTTATTAGCCCTGCACTTTATTTCTTGTGGCGCCGGTGGCCATATCAAATGGCACAAGAAACCATCACTCAATCAGTTACCTTAAGCTTAATTATTATCGCGACCTGTTATTTAGTATTTGGCCCTGGCTATAAGCAACTTGATTTACCAATTTTGCAACCATCTCTTTTACTGTTTCCATTACTTTATTGCGCCATAAGATTATCGCCAACCACAACCAGTTGCATGAATATGTTGGTATTTTTCTTGGCGTGGATTGGTGGCAATCAAGGGTGGGGATATTTTTATTACCATCATTCTGCAACAGCAGAAGTTTCAATGCAGTTTTTCTTTTTGTTTATTTTTACTGCCGTCTTATTAGTGCAAGCTGTATTCAGCCAAAGACAAAATGAGCAAGAGCACCTCACAACGTTGTTAGAGCAAAAAGTAGAAGAACGCACACATGAACTGGAGCGGGCAAAAGAAAGCGCGCTAAAATTAGCTGTGACAGATCCTTTAACCCAAATTTATAATCGCCGTGGCTTTTTTAAAACCGCTAATAAAGTGTTTAGCCAATACCTTAGGCACCAAGGGAATTGCGCCATGTTATTACTGGATTTAGATAAATTTAAATCGGTTAACGACAAATACGGCCATGCCACAGGCGATGAGGTAATAAAAGCCACAGCGAAGATACTCACCCTTTATACCCGTGACTCAGATATTGTTGGGCGTATCGGCGGTGAAGAGTTTGTGGTGTTTTTACCTATGTCGAATTTAGAAAGTGCAGTAGCGTTAGCCCAAAGGATCCGTCAAGGTGTTGAAAAGCAAATTCTCAGTTGTGATGAGCATATGGTTGAATTTACCGTGAGTATTGGTGTGAGCGCACTCCAAAAAGAAGATCAACATATCGAAGCACTGCTAAAACGCGCAGATAAAGCACTTTATATCGCCAAAGAGTCTGGTCGAAATCAAGTTCAAAGCAGCTAACCGCTAAGTTTTACGTATCTAAAAATAACCTTGTTTGCAAAACGCAAAATTACTGCAAGTAATCCGTTTGCCTTTCATATTTTACCCATGCAACCAAACGGCTAAAAATATTCCCACTGTTGATATAAAGCTAATAATAAGTTGTGAATTTAGACTTTAAATATGATATAAATCATGCGGTTGCTTTAATTTAGTAAAGCAACTTTTATAACAATCATAAGGTCGAAAAGGTTTTCTTAGCAGTTTTGTAGTGGTTAAACTGTTTTAATTAAAACTTTGTTTGTACAGCATACTTGGCTGTTCATTTAACGCTTACAATAATCAACAAAAATGCAAAAGCGACTAAAAGACCCTCAATATTTCAAAGGATTTTGAATTTATGAAAAAGTTAGCATCTGCACTAGCTATTACTTCTACTTTACTACTTTCAGGTTGTATGACCGTAGTGCAAAACTCACAGCCTGCTTCACTTGAAACCAATAAAACAGTAACCGTAATTGACGACACACGTACACGTGATGGTGTGCGCGACTCAATCACAGGTTGGTTAACAAAGCAGGGTTATCAATTTGAAGTGGTAGAAACGCCAAACTATGTACTTGAGTATGATCAAGCGATTGTTTATCAAGCGAATTGGTCGTGGGACATCACAACTTACATGCGTTATGCAGATATTAGTTTATATAACAAAAATAACCGTATCGGTAACGTGAGAGTAGACACTGTTGGTTGTGGCGGTTTTGGTAAATTTGGTAATGCTGCTGAGCGTATTTCGCTATCAATGGATTTATTGTTTAATAAAATTGATTCCAAACAAGCAGAAAAGCTAATTTGTAAAGCATAAAACTAATCCTTAGGCCTGTAAGGTACGTATTATAACTAGAGATTAAGTTGTACCTTTATCGACTTTAAAAAGTAGATAATTGGCAAGCTAAGTTATTAAAGCGCTGAGGTTTCAGCGCTTTTTTTTTGAATAGAAAATTTTATTTTTGAATGAGTTAGCATCTTTACAATAGCTTGTTTACCTTGTAGCTTATTCGGGTAATTTAGCTGTTTAAATTTAATAAGGATATTTTATGAAAAAAGTCATTGGTTTTATATTTGCTGCTGCGCTAGTGATAATATTGGCAATCACCTATTACGGCCTTAAAAATCTAGATGCCATTGTGAAGCATGTCATTGTGCAGGTTGGTACTAATGTTACAGGCTCACAAGTTGCCGTTGATTCTGTGAGTATTTCACTAAAAGAAGGGCGCGGTGAAATAAGCGGTTTAAATTTAGCAAATCCAACAGGTTTCGACAGCAAGCACTTATTTCATTTAAACCAAGTGGCACTTGATATTAAACCAAACAGCTTGTTTGGTGATGTTATTGTGATTGACGAGGTGTTAATTGATGGCGCAGATATCATCGCCGAACAAAAAGGGCAGCAAACAAACTTACAAGTATTACTTAAGCAACTTGAACAAAATGGCTCAGGTTCGCAATCAGAGAGTGCGCCAGCTGAAGAAAAGCCTGCCGATCCAAACGCAAAACCAGTACGTTTAGCCATTACCAAATTTAGCTTTATTAATAATAAGGCTGAATTACATACCGAAAAGTGGGCGCCACAGGTGCTATCTGTACCAAATATCGTAATGAATAATTTAGGCTCTGCTGATAATGGCCTTACACCAGAGCAATTGAGCAGCGAAGTGGTAAAACGTCTCGTGCGTTCGGTAGAAAAAGCAGCAACCGATGCGCTTAAGAAAAAGGCGCAAGAAGAGGCGAAAAAAGCTATTACTAACGAACTAGATAAAAACTTATCGCAAGACACCAAAGATAAACTGCAAAAGTTAAAAGATGCGACGAATAACTAATAGTTATTTCAAAAAGGCACCACTTTGATGTGATGCCTCTTTGAAATGATAAAATCAGCTTACAGCCTTAAACTGTAAGCTGATTTTTTATTCTTGTATGTTATTAGGTCTGTTGACCTTTTAAGTTCGTTGTTACAGCGTCATTTTTTAAGTCATTCAATAGCACCATACTTAAACCAATAATGCCAAGGTTAGTGGTAACAGGGTTAAAGGCTTCAAAAAGTAATTGTGGCTGCAATACTGCAACAAATAGTAGTAACCCAATAAGTGCCAAAATGTTTAATATCAGCAATGGTTTAGAACGGTAAAAGAAAAACAACAGCAATCCAAAAAGCAGCTCTCCAACCCCTGCACTTTTAGTGATGTAATAAGACATGTCTTCGCTAAAACCTAAGCTTGCAGTCATGAGTTTTTCTAGTGGGGCAATCTGTATTAGTTTTGGTGCAATACCATGGTAAAGCCAGCTAAAACTCACAATAAAGCGGGCAATTTGAATAGATGACAACAGCGACTTCCTTGTTGCAAATTAAAATCAGAACCAGCACAAACGTTAAGTGCAAATTAAAGTGAAAGTGTTAACTAACTTCACGCTGTTCTTGAGTGTGTGCAGTATTATCAGGGTTCAATTTTGCTATGGCGGCGAGCGCTTCGTCAGTATCTGTAAATGCTTTTACATTTAACCCTGAGGTTTCAATAAATGAATTTAGCAAGCTCAGCTGTACGCGATTAGCACACACAATAGCAATCATTTGGCAGTGATTATTTAAACTCCACACATAAGATTGGCCAATGGTTTTCATTACCTGCGGGCAGCCAAGCGTTTCCTCATCGATAATATCAATGCGAAACCAAGTTTCATGTTTTGCTTGGTGTGCAATATGCCTTAATTCGTCAAATGCTTTATTTACGCCAATCACATTAAAAGGGCCAAAAACATCCAAGCGAAGTAAATTATCTTGCCAAGTGCATTTAATTTTACCGTGAGCAACCATTGCAATATCAGTGTATTTAATTTGGGGTCAGTATACTTTTTTATTCGCTTAATTAAAAAGCAAAGTTTGTGCTTAAGTTCTTTTATATATCGCTGATTTTATGTACTGTATCTTTTGTACCTGTTTTCGTTGATGTTAATCAACCTAATAGATATATTTTTGAATTAAACTAATTACTTAATATAACTAGATATCAAAAGGGATCATGATGATAAAACGTTTAATAATAATTTTGGCTTTATTTTTTAGCTACTCAGCAATCGCTAAAACTGAAGGCGAATGGATTGAGGTTGCCCATAAATTAGTTTCTTTCAAAGCTGAAACGGATGAAGTGAAACCGAGTTATTCTGAAAGTCATGTTACTAAAATTAAATTACATGTAGATCAGGGCACGGTGCATATTAAAAATATCAAAGTTGTAATGAGTGATGGCCAAGAAAAAGAGTACGATGTTTTAGGCGTGCTCAATAAAGGCATGGAAACACGTGTACTTACCTTACCAAAAGGCGAAAAAATTAAACTGAAGAAAGTGCTATTAAGCTACGACTCGATGGGCAATATACTGATCAGCAAAAAAGCGAAAGTGACAGTACTAGGTTTTAAACCTGAGGCGAAAAAAGACTAAATGCACTTAATTGTGCATTTTCATATTTAGGCCTTGAAGGTTAGCGCGTTTTGTATTTTTACGCGCTAAGTAAAGGGCAGTTTATTTAAGGTATAAAACTAATCAACTTAGTTCTGAAGTAACTAAGTTAAATACAAAAAAGGGACTTTTATGCGTGCATTAATGGCTTTAATGTTGGCTTTGCTGGCATCTTTTTCAAGCAAGGCATCTTATCTTGATCAATTAGAACTGATTTTAATGTCGCCAACGCCAGTTATCGAAGGGCAAAAACTTCATAGCAAAGAGCTGGTTAACTACGCCTACCAAACCAATAACTACGAGTTGATTTGGCAAAATGATGTCGCAGTGTCTCAGCTAATAACGGCTCTTGAAAATGCATGGCAAGAAGGTTTAAAGCCACAAGATTATCACCTTAACTCACTTCATAGCTGGCACAGTAAAAAACAGCACACGCTCACGTTTGATTTACTGCTGACAGATGCGGTAATGACCTATGCAACTCATTTAATTAGAGGCAAAGTTAACCCACAGGCTATTTCAAATACCTGGAATTATCAGCAATATGCAATATCTCCGAAAAAAGCCTCCGAACAGTTGCTTTACCATGTTTCGCGCAATTCAATTCCACAAGGGTTAGCAAAACTAAAACCTAAATTACCACAATATGCATTGTTAAAAGATGCGCTTATTTTTTATCATAACTTACCCGAACGTGCTGAAATAGCGCTTAGTGGGCGTGTGTTAAAACCGCAAAAACGTGATGACGCGGTGCCACTTATTCGTCAAAAATTGTATGACCTTCAACTTGTAACACAAGCGCAAAGTGTTGATAGCACGCTCTATTCACATGACCTTGTGATGGGCATTAAAAAACTGCAATCGCTCAACCAACTTGCTGCAGATGGCATAATAGGTAAAGACACACTCGCGATTTTAAATATCTCAAAAAAGCAGCGCATAGAAACCATAAATGCCAATTTAGAGCGCATTCGTTGGGTCGAGAATAGCATTGATGATGAGTTTTTGATTGTGAATATTGCTGGCTATGAATTGTATTTATATCAGCAAGGCAAACTGAGCTGGAAAACTAATGTAGTAGTAGGCCGAAATTATACGCGAACCCCCGTATTTAAAGGCCAAATGCGTTATTTAGTGGTTAACCCAACATGGACTGTACCGCGCAGTATTGCACGCGGCATTATTCCAAAAGTAAAAGAAGATATTGGTTATTTAGACAAAAAAGACTTTATGGTGGTCGACAGTAGACGCAACCCTGTAGATGTCAATGAAATTAATTGGGAAAACATCACTTCGCGCTCATTCCCCTATTGGTTTGTGCAGCGTCCATCGGAGAAAAACTCCTTGGGTTTAATTAAATTTATGTTGCCAAATAAGTATTCAATTTACTTGCACGACACGCCTGCAAAAAGTTTATTCGGTCAAGAGCAACGTGCATTTAGTCATGGCTGCGTTAGGGTAGAAGAGCCCTTCAAACTAGCGGAAGCAATTTTAGCTGATGATGAAAAATGGTCAGCACAAGCATTGCAAAATACTTTAGAGACCCGTGAAACAACGCGTATTAATTTAAACAAACCACTCGATGTATTTTTAATGTATTGGACGGTGTCGCATAACTTTGATGGTTTGCACTTTTATCCTGATATATATCAGCGTGATAAAAAGCTATTAGCAAAGCTTAATCAACCGCTGTAAGGCAAAATATGGCTCGTTATTTTTTATTTGGACTAGTGGTTTGTGTGATGCTAATGGGCAAAGCTCAGGCAAGTTCACTGCCTGAGTTTGTTGTTGAATCTGGCATTAATAGCGTGGTGCTGATGCCTAATGAGCGCCTGCATATTGTGTTATCAGATGAGTTTGCGCTTTCAAACACAGTGCAGTGGCTTAGCCAAAAATCGCAGCATGTGTTTTTGGCAACTGCGCCATCTGAACCTGGCTTTTATCACGTGGCGCTCGGTGATCGTGCAAACCGCAAAACCTTGCTGCAACTTGTGGTAAAAACCCCTATCGATACGGCAAAAATAAGCGCTCTAAAAGGGTACCGTTTTAATACCTATCCTCAAGCATATAAATCGCTCGCTCAGTACGCACAGCCCAAAGGATTAATTGAGGTGAAAAAAGGTGATGAGAACATTTATCTTTCAGACCTTGTGCAAGTTAAAAATATGCTGAGCAAACAAAAATCCGACTTTCCTAAGTACTTTTTAGCCACCACCGAAGGGCTAAAAATGCTTAATCGTTTGAAGGATTTTTTAATTTCTAAAGGTATAAAATTTAAACGTTTTTCTTTCATTAGTGGCTATCGTACGCCGTATTACAATCGCATGATTGGCAATGGCAAGCACAGCAGGCACCAATACGGTGATGCTTTTGATTTATACATTGATGAAAATGGTGATCAACGAATGGACGATTTAAATGGGGATGGTGTGCAAAACAAAAAAGATGTGGACTATCTATACACCCTTTTTGTCGCGTTTTTAAACCATGACAACCGCCAAGGCGGTGTTGGCAAGTATTATCCAAATGCGCGTCATGGCGGTTTTGTGCATATTGATAATCGTGGTTTTAACGCCCGTTGGTAACCCTTTAAATTTATCGCTGTCAGTAGAAAGGCAAAAAATTCTGACAGCGATAAATCACTTTTTAAAGTCTCATTAGCATATTTTCAATACGGTAAACACCTGAATGCGTTTTAACACAAGTCGTGTTTGCATCTTTTGTAAATGTGACTGGCGTGTCTTTTTGCGCGGTTTCAACGAGTGTAATTGCCTGCTTTTCGCTGTTACAAAAGTCTTGCAGTGCGCGTCGAATTTGCCCGTTTGAAATGGCATTTTCAAAAACGTTTTCTTCACCAGAATTTGCTTTTTTATTTTCGGTTTTTTTCTGTTTTAGGCTTGAGAGCGTAAACTCTTCACCATTAGGGATAAAGTGATAACGAAAAGTGTTCTTTGCCGTGTGCGCTAATATTACAACGCCTTCTTTACCGATGACCGACATCTTGCCTGTGTTTTTTTCCACTTTAAGCGCAGTAGTTTCATCTACACCAAAGCCTAATTGTTGCTTGGTTGCTTGCATTAAAACGGCTAAACGTGGGGTGCGACCTCGCTCACTAAAATGGGTATCCAAAATACCGAAATCAAAACTACCTAAACCACCGTGTTTATCAAAAGTTAGCGCATCAAACTCAAGGTGCTGGCAGCCGCCTTGGTTTTGACAGTTTTCAGCTGGAGGCGGTGCATCGAATGCGCCATTTTTAAGAGCATTTAAGCTACTGCCGTTAGTGATCATAGGTACATTGCCATAATTATTTTGGCCACCTGATTGCATGGCCGTGCCAGCACTTGTGCCTACTAAAATTTCTCGGCTTTGAATAACCTCAAACCAAGGGTAAGGTTCTTTTGTCTCAGCATTAACAAACACCTGCTTAGTAAGCGATTGATCCCCGCCATTAAAAAACAGGCCATCGGCGTTTTTAAGGGTAGTGATTAAATTGTCGATGCCAGCATCACACAAGGCTTTTTCTTGCGTTGTTAAATCGGGGTAAACCGTGTCGCGGTTATAGGCTAAATTAATTTTGTTACGGTAGTTATCAAGGTTTTCGCAATCTTGTTTTGCAATGGCTTTAGCAAGTGCTGGTGTTAGCGCTAACCACTTTGCATTTATCTTGTATTGGCTAAATAAGCCGTTATAAAAATCCGCCGATTCATAGGGGTCACGAGAAGACGCCGTAACTAAATACAGGGTTTTATTTGGCGCGTTTTTAATATCTAAACTAATGGCGTTTAAAATCTCAGTTGTGCTTTTAATCCTGTTTTTGTTTGTGAGTACTTGCTCACTAATACGTTTATTATTCACAATGAGTGGTAGTTCAAGCATATCAAATACAAAGTAATATTCTTGATTGCTTAAAGCGCGATATAACGCGGCATTTTCGCTTTTAAATTTATCAATAAGCTCTGCTTTGGAAATGACGTGTTTGCTTTTTATTTTGTTGAGTAATTTACGCGTGGCAATTTTGTGCTGTGTGTTGGTGTTTGGCCAATTTGAGTTAATTGCAGTGATGGCTGTTTCGTTAATCAAATAGAGTGAATGGGTTTTTGCATGGGATGAAAATGAAGTTTTTTCAATGCAGTTTTTTTGCGCTAAACTCGAACACGTTTTAAGTGCGCCGCCCGCTAAATAAAGTGTTTGCGCAGAGGATGTTAGGCTATAAAAAAGCGAAAACGCGAGGGTGAAATTTTTTACAAAAGACACAAAGTTCATGATTAATTTCCAATCAAGTTTTTAAAAAATGGCTTGTCATCACAAAAAAAGCTGTGATATAAAAATTATGAACTTTGCGGGATGCAAACTAGCACACGCCAGTTTGTAATGTCAAAAAACACGAGATGAAGAAATGTTAAAAAAAGCGAATCAGCTTGTTTGTTACTTCTACTCACCACACTACCTTTCTGAGTGGTTCGACGAGTAGACACACGGTTTTTAACCGTGGTGTTGTCTATTGGTATGCAACCCACCCCAAAAAAATTACAAAAATAAAATTTCTTTGATTAAACACGCCTTTTGACTGTGCTCTATCACAATTACATTGGCTAAAACACGGCATAATTGCGTCTAAATTGCGTAATCGATCCCTCAAATTTATGGGATATGTCTGTTTTGTTTAATCACCTAATCAGAAACAGGTGAAGTATGTATAACAAGTTAACCTTAGCCATTTTTGCAGCGCTGTCAGTTTCAGCACATGCTGCAGAGCAACCAGCCAAAAATTCAGAAGCAGAATCAGTAGAGCGCATTGAGATCACAGGTTCTCGCATTAAAGGTGTTGACCTTGAAGGCACCCAGCCAATCACAATTTTAAGTGCAGAAGACATCGAGCGTTCAGGCGCTTCATCCATTTACGAATTACTGCAAGATATTCCGCAGCTAAAAGGCGGCGCAGGCACATTCTCAACCAGTGAAAGTGGCAGTACATCAACCTCTACACCAGCAGGACAAGCCGCAGCAAGCTTACGTGGTATGGGGCCATCGGCAACACTTACGCTGATTAATGGTCGCCGCGTTGCGCCAAGTTCATTTGCCGCAGGCACGCAAAACTTTGTCGATGTGAACTCTATTCCACTAGCAGCAATCGAGCGTGTTGAAATCTTAGCGACAGGTGCATCGGCAATTTATGGTGCAGATGCGGTGGCGGGTGTGATTAACTATATCTTGAAAAAAGACTTCGATGGCGGTGAAGTTGAGGTGAGCTACGGTGATAGCTTTGAAGATTCAGATGAAAGTAAAAAGCAAATCAACCTTATTTGGGGCACCCAAATTGGCGAAGGTAATTTAACGGTATTTGCCGATTATTATGACCGCAACCAGTTTAATGCAAGCGACCGCGATTACCTTGCATCACCTAATTTAGTTAACAGCTATTCATACTTACCAAAGCTTGAAAACACGCCAAATATTTATTACTACAGCAGCCGTGATGGTAATGAGCAGCCTGCACCTGGCTGCTTAACTGAGACGGTTACAACCGAATACGGCGAGCAAATTTGTGCTTACTATGGTAATCAAGACGATGTATTACGTGCACCATTTGAAAGTATGTCGGGTGGTTTCATGTTTAACCAAGCTGTGGGTGACCTTGTTTGGAATACCGAGATGTTCTACAGCAAAACTAAATCTACCGCGTATTCAACGCCTGCTGCAATTAACCAGCTTGATGACAGTGAAGGCCCGTGGGTAAAAGAAGATGCCTTGTTTATTTATGACGATGCTAACGGTAATAACCCATTACTTGATTCGCTGTACATTGACCCGTTTGATACTTTGCTAGGGCAAGAACAATGGGGTTTTCAATTTGATGCGCGCTTTAACGACCCTCGCACCGTTGAAGTTGAATCTGAAAATATGCGTTTTGTTACTAGCCTTGAAGGGCAGTTAGCAGATTGGGATTGGGAAACAGGCATCATGTTTTCTGAATCACGCTCAGATCAAGTGGCTGTAAAGGGCGTTTACAACCGCTATAAATTCCATGCAGCACTAGCAGGTGAATTGTGTTCAGATGGCACAATTGCACAGCAAAACAATGGCGATATTAGCTGTGGTGCAGGTTCGTTACTTGATTTTTATAACCCATTTTTAGTGGGTAATGGCACTAACGATGCAACCTTAGCGCTTACCCAAGAAACACCAACGCGTAACGGTAAAAGCCGTGTTTACGGTTGGGATTTCACACTCTCTGGTGAACTAATGTCAATTGGCAGCAGTGATATTCAATCGTCATTTGGCTTAGAAGCCCGCAAAGAAGAGCTTTCAGATATTCCATCTGCTAACGCAGTAGCAAATGCTGACAACGAATACTTAGTAGATGTATTTGGTTATGGTTCGAGCATTGCTGAAGCTGAGCGCACGCAATTTGGTGCATTTGCCGAGCTTTATGTACCAGTAGGTGACAAAATTGAAATGCAACTTGCAGGTCGTTATGACCATTTTGATGACTTTGGCTCGACTTTTAATCCTAAAGTGAGCATAAGCTATCGCCCAGTTGATTCCGTAATGTTACGCGCAGCGTGGGCAACCTCGTTTAGAGCACCTTCGCTTACCCAAGCAGGTGTAAAACTAAGAACAACCACATCAACTTTTGATTGTGGCGCTAACCAAGCGGTAGCTGATTTATACTGCGAAGGTGACGGCACACAAGTGACGGTAAATAGCCTAGAGCTAGGTAACAGCGCACTAAATGCTGAAGAATCTGAGTCACTCTCACTTGGTTTTGCATGGAGCCCAAGCCGCGATACCACCATCACATTAGATTACTGGCAATTTAATTACGACGATGTCATTGATACCAATATGACGGGGGTACTTGCCCGTGCTATTACTGATGAATCATTACGCCACTGTGGTTTAGTTCCTAATGGTGAAATGGGTATTTCATACGGTGAAGACGTATGTAGTGTGACCGATAATAGCGGCCTTTACATTGATCAAGCAGGTGCAAACTTAGATGAAATTTTAGCGGCTTACATCAATGAATATGATCCGCGCTCTTACAGCCTAGAGCTTTATCGCGACCATGTGATTCAATTAGAAAACACTGGTAGCCAAGATATTCGTGGTTTAGACATTAAAATTGATCAGCGTTTTCGTTTTGATGCGGGTGATTTGACGTTAAAACTCGACGCCACGCGCTACCTTGATTACGACCGTAATAAGCCGGGCTCAGACGACATTGAGCAACTTGTTGGCACATTCCGCTACCCTGAAAATGTCGGTCGTTTTTCAATTTCATTTGATGCAGAGCGTTATTACATCTCGCTTGGTGCAAACTATACTGGTAGTTATCAAGATGATATAGAAGGTTTACGCGGCCGTGAAATCGACGAGTTAATTGAACTTGGCGAATTAGATGACAACGAACAGCGCGATGTGAAAAGCTGGACTGTGGTGGACTTAAGTGCGGGTTATGAAGTATCAGATTCAGTAATGATCCGCGCCAGTATCGATAACTTATTCGATAAAAAGCCACCGAGCGTTTACGGCTCATCACGTGGTTTTGACTCAATTAATCACGATGCTTACGGTACTACGTATAACCTTGGTGTAACTTACCGTTTCTAATGGGCAAGTGGGGGCAACCCCACTTTTTAAAACACACATGAAACAACAATTTAAAATGCCTGATGCGTTCGTTATTTTGTTAATGATCGCAGGGCTTTGCTATCTCGTGTCTTTCTTTGTATTGCCGGGAAAATTCGACGGTATCAGCCAAGGTGCTACCGTATCGCTGGCGCAATTTAGCCAAGCGGTAAGCCCTCAGCCCGCGGCGCTGTTTGCAACAAACGGCGATGCAGGCTTACTTAATATTCTGTTTGAAGGCCTAGTCAGCGGTGATAGAAATGGCGCAGCAATTGGCGTAATTGCGTTTATTTTAATTACTGGTGGTGCATTTGGTGTGCTGATGCATACCAAAGCCATTGATAACGGCATTATGGCGCTAATTAGCTCGACTACGCGTATTGATTGGCTGTTTATACCTAGTTTGTTTATCACCTTTGCGTTAGGCGGCGCTATTTTTGGTATGGGTGAAGAGGCCATTGCATTTTGTATTGTGCTCTTTCCGATCATGAAAAAGCTTGGTTATAACGCGCAAGTAACTGTGCTGGTGACGTATGTGGCAACGCAAATTGGTTTTGCGGCATCACCTATGAACCCGTTTAGTATTGCCATTGCGCAAAGTATTGCAGGCTTACCTGTATTTTCAGGTGCAGAGTTGCGTACTGCCATTGCGGCATTGTTTATTTTTGTTGGCATGGTATTTACTGTGCGTTACGCATCGAGCATTCGCAATATTGAACAACTGCCTGAAAATACTGCAGAAACGAAGCTCACTCATACCGACAAACTGCTGTTAGTTAGCTTTTTAGCGGTGATTGTTTGGGTGATTTATGGCGTTACGGCAAAAGGCTATTACATTCCTGAACTTGCTACCCAGTTTTTTGTTTTGGGTTTAGTTGTGGCGATTATTGCCAAGCTTGGCAACAGGCAGAGTATTGAAGAGTCAGTGGCTGCGTTTAAACATGGCAGTGCCGAACTACTGCCAGCTGCACTATTAGTTGGCCTTGCAAAAGGCTTAGTGCTATTGCTAGGCGGTGGTGATTTGGCCGAGTATTCGTTACTCAATACGCTACTTTATTATGCGGCGTCGTTTATCTCGCATGTGCCCGATGTGATAGCTGCTTGGTTTATGTATTTATTCCAATCAGTGTTTAACTTTTTTGTCTCATCTGGTTCAGGTCAAGCCGCGATTACGATGCCAATTATGGCACCACTTGCTGACTTAATTGGCGTATCGCGTCAAACAGCGGTGCTGGCATTTCAGCTAGGTGATGGCCTAACGAATATAATTATCCCAACGTCAGCGAGTTTGATTGGCTGTTTAGGCGTTGTAAAACTTTCATGGAACGAATGGGCGCAATTCATTTGGCGCTTTATGTTGTTTTTATTCTCTTTAGCAAGCGCAGTGGTCATTGTTGCGCATCTTATAAATTATCAATAAAACATTATGTTAACTCTAATTAAGCAGGCCGAGTGTTATTCCCCTAAAAGACTCGGCAAACAAGACGTGCTTATTGCAGGCACAAAAATTATTGCAATCGAAGCTGACATTAACCTCGATACCAATGTTGCATGTGAGCTGATTGATGGCAGCGACTTAATTGTAGCGCCTGGCTTTGTTGATTCACTGGTGCACATTAGTGGCGGCGGTGGCGAAGCGGGTTTTGCCAGCCGCACACCAGAAATGAACTTAACGGATGCCACTATTGCAGGTATTACCACAGTGGTTGGTGCGCTTGGTACCGATGATGTTAGCCGAACTCACAGCGACTTAATCGCCAAAGCAAAAGGGTTAAAGCAAGAAGGTTTAAACGCTTTTTGTCATACGGGGTCGTATCATTTACCCGCAAAAACGCTGGGCGAAAGCATTAGCCACGACATTATGTATGTGGATGAAGTGATTGGTTTGGGTGAAGTGGCCATTAGCGATCATCGCGGTCGCCAAATTACTACGCAGCAACTCGCTGAAGTTGCCGCCGAAGCCAGAACCGCAGGCCTTTTAAGTGGTAAACGCGGCACCGTATCGATTCATGTTGGCTCAGGCAAAGCGCATGTTAATTTGCTTCATGATGTGGCCAATAACACAGACATACCAATTAGTCAGTTTTACCCAACACATATGAACCGTAACGCCGAGCTATTAACTACGGGCATTGAATTTTGCCGAGCAGGTGGCACCATCGATTTTACTACCAGCACGACCGAATACGATTTGGCTAATGGTGAGCTTGCCGCGGCCGAAGCCCTTGCGTATTGCTTAGATAAAGGGGTGAATGTTGCGCAGCTCACCATGAGTTCAGACGGTCACGCGAGTTTACCAATTTATAATGAGCAAAATGAATTAGTCGGTTTTGAAGTGGGTACTGAGCTGTCATTGCTAAGTTCATTTCAGCAGGCGGTAAAACAATTTAATGTGCCGATTGAAAAGGCATTAAGTGCGATTACGATAAACCCCGCGCGCATTCTTGGTCTAAATAAGGGCGAGCTTAAACAAAATGGGGATGCCGATGTGGTGCTGCTTCGTCAATCAGATTTAACCGTGCACAGCGTATGGTGCAATGGCAAGAAAATGATTGAAGACAGCCAAATTGTTGCCAATGGATTTTTTAATAGCGCAAACTGAATTCAGGTTAATAAATCAACTTGATGATATAAGCCCAAGGGTTAGCGACAGCTAACCCTTTTTCATTTCTATTGTTTATGCAAAGTCAAAATACTGGTTTGATTTCTACACTTTAAGTTAACAGAAATTGGCTGAAAACGCCTTTTGAAACGCTAAGCTTTAAGCCTTTTTGCTTATTTCGCCTAACTTTAATTTTCTTCACGTTGTTTTAGCAAAATAATTATTTCTGATTGCATAACTATTTGTGTTTTATCTTTCTGATTTAAAATGATTTTATTGTTTTTAAATGAGTGCTTTTGAATAAAAATTCATGTTTAAAAGTTGGCTACGCAAAGTGGTCGATTGTTCCTTTTTTAGGCGCTTGCTATGCGCTGAATGATGCTGTTTTATTGCCTGCGGCCCCGTAATTTAAGCCCAGGAATTGAACTGCCATGGAGATGGCCTGTGCCAAGGTCGCCGTTAATTATAAAAAATGACTTTGCCACGCAATTAAACATCATTCTATTAAGGGAAAACATGAAACATCTAACGCATTTAACTGCCTCGCTTTCATCGGTATCGCTGGCGGTATTATCAGGCCTTTTTATATCGCCAAACGTACAGGCTGCCAGTAACGATCAAGCCACAAAAGAAATGGAAAGTATTCAAATCACCGCATCACGCCGCGCAACGTCAATTGAAGACACTGGCATGTCTGTGAGTGCGGTAAGTGGTGAATCACTAGAGCAACTTGGTGCAACTAACTTTGCCGACTTTATTCGCACGGTACCTGGCTTAAACTTTTCTGAATCAGCAGCCCCAGGTACCCAAGATATTATTATTCGTGGTGTTAACTTTCCAAGTAACCGTTTTCAAATGCCAACAGTGTCGGTTTATTTGGATGAAATTAATTTATCGCAAAACGGTCGTAACCCAGATATTGACCTGATTGATGTGCAACGTGTCGAAGTGTTACGCGGGCCACAAGGTACGCTTTATGGTGGTAGCGCCATGGGTGGAGCACTGCGATATATCACCAATAAAGCGGACACCAGCGGCATTGATTATTGGTTTGAAGCAGGACTTGAGCAAACTAAAAACGGCGGCTTAGGTAACAAGCAATCGCTGATGTTTAACACTCCGTTAAGTGATGATGCAGCACTGAGAGTTGTTGCTTATCGCAAAGACTTAGACGGTTGGATTGATAACCTTGGCTACATTCACACCGGTGACTATGAAATTATTGACCCAAACACCGGCGAAGAAAATTACAACGACGAAAACACCGTAGGCGGTCGCGTTAGTTTACGTTGGGATGCAAGCGACAATCTCACCTTAGATTTTATGGCGGCAATACATAATGTTGAGGTAGATGGTTTAGCTAACTGGAACCCAAATTTAATTAGCAAAGGTAATAATGGCGCTGGCTATGGCAGCTACAAAGCAGCTGTGCGCGACAAAGAAGCCTACCAAGATGACAACACGATTTTAAATTTTACCGCTACCTATGATGCGGACTTTGCCGAAATTAGCTGGATCTCAAGTTTAAGTAAGCGTGATTATCAGCGCATTAGTGATGTGTCGCGCGAGCGCCATGGTATTGACTGGTGGGTCGGTGATTTCTCTTCAAAGTTTGATTACAACCTAGACAGCCACGTGGATGAGTCGGGCCAGCCTCTATCGTCAGTGCGTATTCGCCCGATTGACTATAAAAGCACAAGTCATGAGTTACGCTTTGTCGGCAGTGCATTTGACGACAAGCTTAAGTGGGTTGCAGGTGCGATTTATGCCAAGCGCGACAACTTATGGCAACAACGCGAGGTGTACGAAGGGTTAGAGTCTGCTTATTCGTCGTTTGTACCTTTTGGCTTTAGCACTAACTATGAGCAAGCTGCGCTAGATAATCCAAACGAGTTTGGCATTATCGGCACCGATCTGTGGTTTTACTCTGACAGGGAAGAAGTCATTGAAGAAAGTGCCGCTTATCTTAATCTTACATACTCAGTAACGGACGCGTGGCAAATCAGTGTGGGCAGTCGCTTTTTTGATGTTGAAGTAAGCAATAACTATCAACAAGGTGGTATTTTTGGCGGTACTTATGTATCTCTTGCAAAAGACGATTACCAAAACGGCTTAATTAGCGAAAACCAGTATCATCAAATTATTGCCGACAACGTTGCCAGCAATTACCACACAGAAGCCCGCTTTTTACAGCAAGAAGACGACGCTTCATTTATGTTTAATACCTCCTACGATTTTGGGGATACGCTTGTCTACGCAACGATTGCCGAAGGCTACCGTATTGGTGGCGTAAACCGCGCATTTCCAATTCGTGATGGTAGTTTAACGGTACCGCAAACGTTTGATTCTGATAGTTTAGTGTCGAGCGAGCTTGGCTTAAAGAGCCAATTATTCAACCGCGCACTAACGCTTGATATGTCGGCGTATCAAATTGATTGGCAAGATATTCAGTTTGGTTTAACTGATCCTGTTACTTCGTTTGACTTTAATATTAATGCCGGTACAGCTGAGATTAATGGCCTTGAAGTCAGTGCACTTTGGCAGGCTACAAGTGACTTAGAATTCACAGCATCAGCAACCTTGCTTGATCATCAAGTAACTGAGCTTTCTGATGCAGCACTTGGGCAAAATATTAATGTGGGCGATGCGATGTTAGGCGTATCAGATGAGCGTTTTGCATTAGCTGTTAGCTACTACACTGAAGTATTTGAACAAGACGCTTATGTGCGACTAGATTGGAACTACACTGGCGATTATATCCGTGATTACGTGAGCGAAGACGATTCACCAGAAGTAATCGCTGCAGCTACTGGTGATGCCTATGCTATGACCACTCTTGCGAGTGGTTTTAGTTACAAAAATTGGGATATTAGCGTGTTTATTCGCAACTTGTTCGACGAAGACACCATCGTAAGCCAAGAAAAACCGCGTGTAAGTTACAGCGGCGGCCGTTATAGCGATGTAAGTTCAGACCCTGGCCGCGTAGTGACATTAAAACCTAGAACGATAGGCGTGAATGTTCGCTACCGATTCGAATAAGAGCGAAATGAACTCTATTGTTTAACTATGCAGCTGCAAGTATGGGTTTAGTACAAGGCAGAGCTAGTGAAGTTTGGTTCTCCAAATAATTCTAGCGATAACGCAGTAATAAACCCATAGAGGCGCTGCCCAAAGGGTTCAAGCCTAGTCGCTTTTATCTTTGTTGACGATTTTTGACTTAGTCCACTAGGTCTGCAACTCGTCGCCTCGATTAAAACGACTAGGTTTGAACATACTTTAAACTATAGAGTACATTTCGCTCTATCATTTCGAAAAACCAAAGGTGCATTTATGCACCTTTTTTATCATGCTCTAGGTGGCTCTTAATATCTTGTAAGTCTTTCTCGAGCATTTTTACTAACGATTTTTTCATCAATAGCCCCATTAATGCTGAAAACACTTTGCCAATAAATGACATCGACTCACTAGAAAAAGACATGGAGAGAATTGTTTTGCCATTGTCTTCGGCAACAGCCATTTTAGTCAGGTATACCGCACCACAGTTTTCGGCGCGAGTGCAATAATATTGGCCTTCTACTGCTTCGGTTATCCACATGGTTTCACTTGCTTCTTTACCAAACATCTCGCGTGTTTCGCTCCACTTTAAACCAACTAACCCTGTCTCTGGTTTTTCAATCACGGCTAAATCGATAATCGCGGAAATCATATTTTTACAGTTAGCTATGTCTGTGATTGCTTGCCACACTTTTTCTTTGGCGCAATTTACTTCTGTTGAAACATTAATTTCCATGTTTTACCTCTAGGTACGCGTGGGAGCGATTTAACAAAGTTATTACCACAAGCTTTTAGCTGATTATTCGCTTAACAAACATAGCCTATTTATTTTTATCACGCAGATATTTGTGAAGCCTTTAAAAAGGAAGATTGAATGCAGTCTTTTGTAAAATAAACCTCGGGGTTATGCGCCGAAAACTAATTTTCAGCTCGAAAAATCAAGTGCTAACGCTACTTTTTCAATGCCATGGCTGGGTGTAAAACGCTTAAACTCATTAAAGCCGTGCTTTTGGTATAAGCGAATAGCAGGCGCGTTGACTACCGCGGTTTCAACAATGGCTTTGGTAAAATCAAACGCATTTAACACATACTCCATCAGTTTTCCGGCAATACCTTTACGAAAATGCTCTGGCGCTACGGTTAAACTGTCTATTTCTAATAGGTTGTTTTGGTATCTGACTTCAATAACACCAGCAAGGCTGTCACCCTCATAAAAACCATAAAACAGAGTATTTGAGCTTGCTATATCCTGTGGTGTGCGCGATAGCGGTGGAAAATTATCGGTGCCAATTAGTGCCGCCTCAATTTTATAAGAAGCTTGAAACACAGCGTAAATGTGCGAAGCAATATCGCTATTTGAATGGGCAAGTTGAGCTATCATATTTTGTTAATTAACTGCCTAATTGGGTAATATGCAAAAGTTCGCCCGAAGGTCCCCATAGATAAAATACGTTGCCCCAAGGCATTTGTTGGATTGGTGATATTTTAGTTTTGTATTTTGAGTTGCTACATAACTCAAACGCATCATCGATATCCGCAACGCAAATTTGCAACATAAAGTTATTTGCTAAATCTTCGTTGTAAAAGCGCTGCAAGAAGAAAAGACAATCGCCATTTTCAAAAAGGGTAAGATCGTCGCTCACATATTCAGACTTAAAGCCAATTTCAGCATAAAAAGATAAAGAGACCTCGTAGTCTTTACTCGGGATAAATGTTTTTATATCGATAACATCCATGATATTTCCATAAATAAGCAGCACGTATTTACATTTAAAAAGTGCAAAAGGGCATTAGTGAAGTGGCTAAGGGCAAAGTAAGTGCGCCCAAAATTTTACAAAACTATAAATAGCGCACGTGCATTAGTAAACCTTTCAATAACTAAACGCATTTAAAAACTGAGGTTTATGTTTATAAATGGAGGGTTTTGTAGATGTTTTACGGCAAATATGCTTTAAGCTAAAGTAAATTGTATGCTTACTAAACTCATTACAGCTCACTAATTTTAAGCATTTATTAAAGACAATTTCACACAAATGTTTATTTTGTATATTTTATACGATATAGTCAGGCAATAAAGATTTTATACAAAAGGTAATACGATGCAAACAAATAGTACAGATTGGCGTTATACGGTTATGCCTGCCGTGTTTACATGGTTAAAAGAGACTGAAACAGGCGCACTTGAAATTGACCTAGTTGCAACACAAAAGTATGCAGCAGATATTTTACATGTTGAAGGTAAAGCTGGCACACGCATGGGTGGCCTTGTTGGTTCGGGCACGCTAGGTGAAAACAGCTACCTAAGCGCTGAGCAGCGTCTTTCTCTACTAAGTGCGCTCTCTGAGGTTGCTAAAGAGTTTAACGTGCCATTAATTAGTGGCGCTGCGGCAGAAACCAAAGAAGCCCTTGCAACTATTGTAAAAGAGCTGGCAACAGTAGGTGTAGATACGGTAATGGTAATGCCACCAAAAACCAAAGAAGCGCCTTCTGATGACGAAATGTATGCATACTACGCGCTTGCAGCAGATGCAGCACGTGAAGCTGGCATTACGATTATGCCTTACAACAATCCAGATGCAGCGGGTTACCATGCGCTTTCAACCGATATTTTAAGAAAGCTTGCAGCGCTACCAGAAGTTACAGCACTTAAAATTTCAACAACTGACGTATCAGTAATTGAAACCCTGATGCTAGAAAACAAAGATGCAAAAATCTTAGCAGGTGTAGACACAGTAACGGTTCACGCAGGCCTTGCTGGTGCATGTGGCGGCATTACAGGTGTAGGATGCATCTTCCCGAAAGCAAGTGTAACCATGCAAGAGTATGTAAATGATGGCAATTGGGCTGAAGCGAATAAAATCTCGCAAGCAATGAACTCAATTTCATACCTAGATGCACAGCCACTGTTATTAGAATACCTAAAGTTTGCATTTGGTATTCACCACAATGACGAACAAGGTGGCCTGCGCACATTAGGTAAAAAGCTTACGGCAGCGCAAATTGATGATGTACGCGCACGTTACCAACTTGCAAAAGCGCGCCTTGAAGCACTTGGTTTAGCTGAATAACTCTTGTAGTTTTTTGAAAAGATCAAAGCTCCGTTTACGGAGCTTTTTTTGTGAACTGAAAAAAGTGAATTTTAAAAATATTACTTTTATTGGGTAAGCTAAAACTTAATTAGCATTCACTCGTTGAACCTTTGTTGGGGATTGTTTTGAAAGTTCAATAACTTGGTAGTAATTTAAACCATCAATTTTTTCGCCTATTAGAGAGTAATTTGTTTTCATCATCTCTTGGTTGCCAATTAGTTCATATGCACTTTCAACATTCGAAAATTGTACAGCCAACAACGCCATTAAAAACTCAACTTTTTCATCTTCATTTAGCCGTTTCATCACTCTTTCAACACCAGCTTTAGTTGAAGCTTCTGTACTTCCGTCGAAAATGTAATCTTTCTTGGTACTTGCACAACCAATAAGCGAAATGACAATTAATAAAGCAACAATACTCTTCATATAAACTTCCTTGTAAACATATTAAAATAGTATTTGACCAATACTAAAATTAGCATATTTATTTTAATAAAATAATAGGTAAGCTAATAACTCACAAGGAAAAAATGCTATGACTATTTGCATTAAACTATTTAAATTTTGCATTATAATGTAAATTTTTTGATGCTTAATGGTTTCAAAAGATGTGAGGATTTTTGAGCTTTAGTTTAACGCTGGGCGTGTTACATACTCATAACCTTTAGATTTGCACTCAGCTATTTTCTCCTTCTTTAATTTCTCTGCATCATTTTTGGAAAGGTTTTTTGCAACTATTTTTTGTTTGTCGAAACCCATCGATTTTACTTGTTCATTTACTGCAGGTAGGCTTGAGCTTTCTTTGCGTGCAGTCGCTGTAAATTTAGGGCCCTTTTCATTCAAATAAATTATTACATAGTGTTCTTTCATTTGTTTTGGCTCTCAAAGTGGTTTTATACGTTTATGAATACTGAGATAGTATTTTAATAGATGACATTTACTAATAAAGTCATTACATTATCAAAATAATTACAGTGTGTCTGAGTTCAAAATCACATTGTAATAATGAATTGTATTTTGTTATGCCACTCCTCTCGGTTTTAAATGTAAAAATAAATTAATTTCAATTGGTTGCATTATTTCATTTCTATAACCGTTTTTTTCAATTATTACTTTCTATTACACCTCATTAAGTACAGGTTTTTTGAGCTTTCTTCGCCATGATTTTTAACAACTCAAATAAGCAGTAATTTAGTAGCATTGAGCTGTAATTATTAGTGCTTTGAGTGTTTATCATAATATTTTTTTATACATTAAAATCAGTTGGTTATATCAGTTGACTGAACTGTTCAGATTGTATACCGTTAACGGCTAAAAATTATAATCAAGGAATGTGTGCAGTGCTTGAAGTGAAGAATCTGTATCGCGAGTACGGCAGTGGAGAAACGCGCGTTACTGCGTTAAGCGATGTCTCTATCACCATCGACGAAGGGGAGTTCGTCGCCATTATGGGCTCGTCGGGCTCGGGCAAATCAACGCTAATGAATATTTTGGGCTGTTTAGATACTCCAACTAAAGGCGAGTATTTTTTGTCTAACCAATCAATACAAGATATGTGCGATGAAGACTTATCAAAAATACGTAACCAGCGTATTGGCTTTATTTTTCAAACCTTTCATTTGTTAACCCGTTTAACCGCGCTTGAAAATGTTATTTTGCCGCTTAGGTACAGTGATATATCGCCAGAACAAGCAAAACAAAAAGGTTTAGCCATGCTTGCCAAGGTTGGGCTTGATCACAGGGCAGGGCATAAGCCAAATGAAATGTCGGGTGGGCAAAGGCAACGTGTGGCAATAGCCAGAGCCTTAGTTAATGAGCCAAAAGTGATTTTTGCCGATGAACCAACCGGTAACCTAGACAGCAAAACATCCCACGAAATTATGTCACTGTTATGTGATTTACACGCCCAAGGCCACACCATTGTAATGGTGACCCACGAAGAAGATATTGCCGAGTACGCCAAGCGCATTATTCGCATGAAAGACGGTGTGAAAATAGAGGATAGCGTTCAATGAAAACACTTAAACTTAGCGCGCTGCCATTGATGCTTGCAAGCGCGCTTTTTACAACGAAGGTGTTTGCATCGCAAAATATTTTTATTACTGGGGAAATAAAAGCGAGCGACAGCCAAACCTTTTTTGCACCGCAAAGTGATACTTGGCGCATTCAAGTTGAATGGATGTTACCCGAAGGAGAAGTTGCCAAACCGGGCGATGTGGTTGTGGTATTTGAAGGCGGCTCAATTGCCAGCAACATTGAGCAAGACGAAGTAAACCTCAATACTGCACTAGATGAATTAAAGCGGCAGATAAACCAGGGTAAGCAATCTATTTTAGAAGCCGAATTTGCACTTACCCGTGCTGACTTATTACTTGAAAAAGCTAAAATTGATGCGGCAGTACCTAAAAGCCATTTAAGCGCGTTTGATTATGAAGAAAACCAGCTAAAACTCGAACAAGCGGTGATTCAAAAGCATAAAGCTAAAGCGAGCTTAGCGGAAAAACAAAACTCAGCACAGGTCAATATTAGCAAGCAGGAAATTGAAATAATCAAACGTTTGCAAAAGCTTACCCATAAAGCCACCAATCAAGGCCCCATTTTGTATGGTAATCACCCTTGGTATGGCACTAAATTGTTTACAGGGGTTACTGCGCAGCCTGGTTGGAAAATTGCTGAAATTCCAGCGATGACAGGCCTTTATTTAGAAGCTTGGGTGCACGAAATTGATTATAAGCACTTAAAGCGAGAGCAAACAATGTCGCTTACGCTTGATGCGTATCAAGATACGCCACTCACTGCAAAATTAAGCGATATTTCAACACAACCGGAAGAGCGTAAAGAGTGGGGTAAAGATGCCTATTATCGCGCTAAGTTTACGTTTGATGATACACAACAGTTAAAAATTTTACCGGGTATGACGGGGCGCGTTGTGGTGCAAGGAGGTAGTAATGAATAAGTTTAAGCTTGGCTTAGTTGCAAGCCTAATCGCGTTTTCGCTAACCGGTTGTGGCGATGATGAATTTGATTATCACACTATTGAAAAAACTAGCCTGCAATTGGCTGTGCAAGCCAATGGTGAATTAGAGTCGGCACAGCAATCACTTATTGCACCGCCGTCTATTTCGCGAATGTGGCAATACAAGGTGAAGTTTTTAGCGCCTGAGAATAAACAAGTGAAAAAAGGCGAGATTGTTGCCTCTTTTGATGATAAACCCGTGCGCGACCGTTTAATTGAAAAAACCAGCGAATATGACCGCGCGGTAAAAGAGCTCGAAAACCAAAAAGCGCAAGAGATTAAAAACCAAGAAGAATTAAAACTCGCCCTTGCCGAAGCGCAAATGAATTACGACATTGCCAAGCGTAAGGCCGATATTAACGATGATTCAATGTCGGATAATGATAAACGCAAGGCACAGATTGATTTTACCATTGCGCAAAATGATCTTGAGCTGGCTAAGAAAAAACTGACCTTTCAAGATGAAACTAAAGCGCTCAATATTCGCTTAGCTAAAGGTAAAGCCGAGCGCTTAAAAGCGGAAGTTGATGCCCTAGAACACGACATTGAAAAACTCAAAGTAAAAGCACCCATGGATGGCATTGTAATGTATTACACCGACGCCAGTGGTGAAAAGCCAACGGTAGGTGAAAGTGTGCAATTTGGTCAGCCGGTAATTGAGTTAGCGGTGATTGAAGATATGCAGGTAAAAGCGCAAATTGACGAAGCTGACTTTGGCCGCATTGCACTTAATCAGAATGTTAAAGTGACCATTGACGGCTCTGAGCCGATTATTACGTCGGGCAAAATAACCAGTATTGGCAGTGCGTTTCGTGAAAAATCGCCGCAAGATAAACGCCGAATCGTCGACACCTTAATTAAACTCGATAACATCAACGCAGCTGCAATGCGCCCAGGGTTAACCGCCCGCGTAGAAATTGCTACCGATAAAATTGACGATGTATTGATTGTGCCTGTAAGCGCCCTGCATAGCGACCAATCAAGCGCGTATGTAATTGAAAAAAATGGTGATAAAACCCCTGTTACGGTAGGTAACATAAGTAATGGTTTTGCAGTAATTAAAAGCGGCATTGAGCAAGGAGAGGTGGTGCGTTTATGAAGTATTTAGCTATTGTAGTTAGCGCGTTTTTGTTAACCGCGTGCTCAAAAACCGATGATGTAGCTGCCGAGCTTACGTTCACTGTGCAAAAAGCCCCGTTTAAAAATTATGTAGAGGCTAAAGGTGAACTGATCGCCGCCAATGAAACCGTGATTAGCACCCCTGCGTCATCGCGCGGGCCACAAACGCTGGCGTGGTTAATGCCTGAATATTCTCAAGTTAAAAAAGGTGAAGTGATTGCACGGTTTGATGGCCGTGTAATGATTAAGCAAAAGCGCGAGAGTGACTTTTCAAACCAAAAAGTGTCGCAAGATTTATCGGGTAAAAATACTGAAATCGACACGCGCAGAAAACACTTAGGGTTTGATATGGAAATTGTTGAAGAAGAAAAGCAATTTGCTGAAAAATTCTCTATCGACGATGACCGTATTATCTCGAAACTTGAGATTTTAGAGCAAGCACAAAAAGTTGACTATTTAAATGCCAAAACGGCCTATTTTAATTGGCAGTCTGAACAGTTTAATAGCAGCGCGCAAGGCGAGTTAGACCTGTTAAATATGCAGAGCCAGCAGCATCAAAGCAAAATTAATATGCTCGATGGTAATTTGTCGTCGTTAGAGGTGGTTGCCCCGCACGATGGTTTGTTAACCCATAGCGTAGATTGGCATGGTGAAAAACCAAGAGCAGGGCAAACCCTGTGGCCGGGCCAAAAAATTGCAGGCCTGCCCGATACCTCGGTTATGCAAATCAAGCTGTTTGTAAAAGAGCGCGAAGCGATTAATTTAAAGCAAAATCAAGCAATTGAGTTTTCGCTTATTTCAACACCCAATAAAACCTTTACTGGCAAAATAAGCAAGCTTGCACCGTTTCCTAAATCAATTAAGCGACAAGATCCGCAAAAGTATTACGAGATCACCGCCAGTATTGATGAGCAAGGCGACTACTTGCGACCGGGCTTAAAAGTGGTGGCAAACATAGTTGCGGATCAGCCAGCCGAAAAGCTAATCGTACCGAAATTTAGCGTATTTGCTGACGAAGAAGGCGCGTATGTGCAACTTAAAACGGCATCGGGTTACAGCAAAGCGCCAGTCACCTTAGGCGCAAGTAATTTAAGCCATGTTGAAATTGTAAAGGGCCTTTCCAAAGGCGATGTAATTGCGCTAGTTGAGCAGGAGGGCAAACTATGAATTTAGTCGGATTATTTAAAGATGCCGCAGTGCAATTGCAACAGCATAAAATGCGCACTTTTTTAACCTTGCTCGGTATGATCTTTGGTGTAGGTGCGGTAATTGCCATGTTGAACATTGGTGAAGGTGCACAGCGTGAAGCACTGAAAATGATTGATTCAATGGGCCTAAATAACGTAATTGTAGAAGCTAAAGACTTTGAAGAAGATGAACTTAGAGAGCAGCGTAAGCACTCGGACGGGTTATCGCTTAACGATGGCAAAGTTACAGTTGAAGCCTTGCCGTTTATCAACGATTTTGCCGCCGAAAAAGTGGTTGAAACCTATCATGTGTTTAGTGAATACGCCAAATTTGATGGCCAAGCGGTAGGTGTAAGTGAAAACTACTTTGAGCTTGCACATTTTGATTTAAGTGCTGGGCGTTTGCTTAATCAGCAAGATGGGCAACACTTTTCGCAAGTGGCGCTGCTAGGAGCAAATACCGCGCGTACTTTGTTCCCGCTTGGCGATGCGGTGGGCAAATCAGTCAAAATTAACCATTTGTGGTTTGAAGTGGTGGGTATTCTTGAAGCGCCATTTTTAAAGAAAAAAGAGTTTCAGGGCGTTAAATTAGGCGATGAACAAAATCAGATTTTTATTCCGCTTAAAACTGCGATTCACCGATTTAAAAGCGAATTACTCGACCCCGAAATTACACGCATTAAACTTGCAACCGAACCGGGCTTTAGCCCTGTGATGGCTGCACAAGCTATTGATGCTTTGGTGAAAGGGCGTCATAACGATATTGATGATTACAAGCTGATTGTGCCTGCCGCGTTATTGGCGCAGCAAAAGCAAACTCAGCAAATTTTTAATATTGTAATGTCGTGTGTAGCGGGGATTTCACTGCTGGTGGGCGGCATTGGCATTATGAACATTATGCTAGCCACTGTGCTTGAGCGCACCAAAGAAATCGGATTATTGCGCGCCATTGGCGCAACGCAAAAGAACATTCAAGTGCAGTTTATTACCGAGAGTTTTACCATTTCCATTTTAGGTGGCTTATTGGGCGTATTCTTTGGTATTGCACTGTCAGAGCTGATTGCTTTTTACTCCCAGTGGGCGGTGTCGTGGTCGCTAAGCGCAATTGTGCTATCGTTTAGCATTTGTGCGTTGGTAGGCCTTGTTTTTGGCGTTTACCCCGCAATTAAGGCATCTAAGCTTGATCCGATTGATGCACTGCAAAGTGATTAACTCAATGTGTTAAAGCTAAACATATACAAATATAAAAACGCAGCTTTGTTTAACGCTGCGTTTTTTATTGTTATTTCTAAAGCTCTTTTTTTGGGGCTGATATAAATATTTTTAAAAATATGCACAAATAATTATCCCATCTGATAATGCATTAATGAGTGTAATTTATTGATTTGTAATTATTAAATTGATTTTAAATGGTTTTGTTTTGGGTGGTTCAATCATTTTATGCAGTATTTATTCAGTTGCTGGTTTACTGTACAAAGTGCTGCTTGAGCAGGGGGTTTTGCCTTGTTATTGTAGCGCCTGTCAGCAAGGTGATGGTGGCGCGTTAACACAGTTGTGTGTTGTATAAGCTCTGCCCGTTGACTCTCACGTTTGCGCTATTTTCACTTTTGCTGACAATATAAATTCATTGTGGAAACCCTAACCCATGGCAATCGAGCGGATAGACAACATGCTTTTAAGGTGTTTTTAAGCGCTAATTTTTAACGGTCAGTTTTGTTAATTGTGCTTTGCATTTTTTGAGGTATGTACGTTTTGCGATGTGGTTGTTGTATTACGTAAAACAAAGGCGTATCACTGTGTGATACGCCTTTTCTTATGCTGCTTGATAAAAGTCTAAAATGTCGCAAATTTTATTGCACAGTAGCGTGGTGCACTGCGCGGGTTTTGGCATAATAAACAAGGTATCATCGCTTGCGACTGTGCCGCTAATGCCCAAACTATCGTGCAAGTGATCAAGCACGCGGGCAACAATTTTAGCGCCGCCCGCTTGGGTTTTTATCACCACCAGCGCTTCGTTTTTATCACACGCCAACACCACACTTTCAATCGACTGTTTTAGCCCCGGCATGCCCACATCTGAAGGTAGGCGATACACCAGCTGGTGGTTACTGTTACGCATACGCACCGCACCTAAGCGCGTAAGCATTCGCGAAACGCGTGACTGCGAAATATCAGCAAATCCCATTAAACCTAATTCGTAAGAGAGTTCAAACTGCGAGCGGATCTCTTTTTGTAAAATTAGGTATTTAATGGTTTGAATAAGGGATTTTTCGTGATCCATATTCAACCCACCTACTTAATAAGGGTTAAGTGGCGAATAATAGCGATTGCTGGTGCCATCTATCGACACGTTCAGCGTTTCACCGTTATGACTTCCTGTGTTTAGATTAATTTGCTGATTGGCAATTAGCTTTAATCGTTCAATGTTGTTGTAAATTACAGGGGCATTACAGCTTAGCTGCTGGCGCTCGGTGGCTGCTGTTTCCTTAAAAATATACACAGCACCGCTGCCGTCAACTAAGCTTTCGCCATTACTTTTAACAAACAATGAGGTGTTTTCATCTGCCGCAATCACATTGCTGCCAGTAGCTAAATGCCCTAAAAACACCACTGAACGTGCTAAGCGGTCGCGCTCGGCAAAGTGTGTGTCGGTGAGGGTATTTGCAAGCAAATTATTGCTAAACATACCTTGGCTAATATTGATGGTGCTGTGGCAAAAATCAGTCACTACTTCATCTGAAATTGCGCCAAGTGTGCCATCAGGGTCGTAAACCGAGCCACCTAACAGCGCCATACCTGCTGATGTGCCACCAATAACACCGCCTTTATCATAAACGTGCTGAAGTGCATCTTGCAGCTGCGTATTTTGCCATTGGTTAAGGTAATCAGCCTGATCGCCACCAGCAATAAAGACAAATTCGGCACTTTTTACTGCCCATGCAACATAGTCACTGTTAGCCAGCGTTCGCGAATCAACTAATAGGGTATTTACCGAATCGGCATTAAGTAACCCGCTTAAATAGTCATTGTAACCATCAGTGCCTGATGTTCTTAAAATGACGACATCTTGATTGCTGCCAATATGTGGTAAAACACGGCCTGTAAATGCGCTATCAACATCGGTGCCGCCACCCATCAGCAAGGTTGCACCTTGGCCGCTGGTAAGTGCGCCACACGCATCATTAGCATTGCCTGTTTGCCAATAAGTTAAGTCGCTTGGAATAGCGGGCATAAAACCATAACCACAATCTTCAGCAGGTGGTGTTGGCTCGATTGGAAAATTAACGGTTAAGTCGTACCAGCCACGGCCTGAGTAGCGCGTTACTTTTACATAATAATTCCCCGCTGCTGCGGTAATGCTGCCAAGTTCGGGTATATTACCTGTCTCGCCCGTTAAAATTGCGCTGCCAGTTTCGCCATACAATGCCCAATCAAAGTCGTCACGGCTGTCGTGATCTAAGCGAATGCTGATTTGCCCAGTTTCACCACTGGTAAAGCGAAACCAATCAATGTCGCCACGCGCTGAATTACCAGCAATTACGGTGTTTGAGCAGTCGATTACATTGGCCTGACTTTCAAGGTCATTTGGTTCAGATTCGGTAGAGGTACATGCGTAAGCAGTTTGAGAGAGCGAAAAGCCCAATAGTAGTGATGCTACAATGAAGTAGTTCTTATTATTCATAGGAATTTCCTAACAAAAATCAATAAAGCGCCTGCGCTAAAAAACGCAAAACGAAAGTGTGTTGTTGAAATTGTTAGGGTTGGTTATTCGTCAAACCACTCACTTAAGTGATAGTCAGACGAACATTCATGTAGCTCACTAGGCGTAACAAAAGTACGTAATGTCATTTTATTCTCCTAGTTAGTGTGAAGTGTTCTTGTACGTTTTAGCATAGTGAGCAAAAAAGTAAATAATGCGTTTACAACAAATTAACATCGAAATGCAGCTTGTTAGGAATAATTTTTCGAGAACCAAGCGTAAGTGATTGATAAAATGTGGTGCGCTGCGTATTTATGCGTAATTTTATGCTGATTATTTATATGAAATTTTTTCGTGAACTTGCACTGACACTTTTAAATACACTAGGGGGACAGCGCGTTTAATCTAATTGCTCACCATGATGTCTTCTTGTATTTTTGTTCTACTTGCAACCGTCTCATTTTTGGCAAGTGCAACGCCAACATCGCTTACCACTTGCCTTGATATCACTCATTCCGAGCTTAACTCAGCGCCTAACAGTCACTATCATTATTTAGAAAAGCTAAGCCATTACCTTGAGCGCGAACTGGTGATAATAAATAAAGCGCCGTTTAGCCGTTGCCTACTGTTATTAGAAAAAGGTGAAATTGATATATTGCCGGGGCTTATAGCAAACCCAAAGCGGCAACAACATGCGCATTTTATTGCTTACGGTACCAGCCAAAAACGCGTGTTATTTTATAAACGCGGGGCAATTGAAAATGCATTTACAGATGATGATAAGTCATCTTTAACCGTAGGTGTGCTGCGCGGCGAAGTGCTTAGTACTTATGAAAAGCAATGGTTAAAAGGAAAGCGGGTGTACTATTACAATGATGTTGAGCGGGCGTTTGTTTTGCTCGAAAAAGAGCGCTTGGCGTTGCTATTAAACAACAAGGCTGCTTTTGATTCGGTCAATTTAGCGCCAGAGGTAAAACAGCACATTGCAATGGACTTATTGCCAGAGCAAGTTACGCGTAATGTGCACTTTGCCATAAGTAACGCTGCTTACAACGACACTTTCTATGCGCAAGTAGCTCAATTTATTGCAAGAACGCCTTTTCATCAAGGTGATAAACAATGAACGCTTAATGTAAAAAGGGTTAGCTGATTGCTAACCCTTTTGTTGGGGAGTAATTGCATTGGATAGGGTATAACAATTACACGCGTTAACTGCCTAACGGCACAAACTGATTGGATAAGATTGGCGCCGACGCATCATGGAGCTTTTCTGATAAATCATCATTATCTTGCTCGGCAACAAAGTTAAGTAGGCAACTGCTGTAGTTACTTTTAACTTTGGCAAGTTTATCGCCGTTTTCTTTTCGCAATAACACCACTTCGCCAGCTGAAAAGTCACCAATCACATTCACTAAGTCTTGTGGTGCTAGCAAATTGTCACTTTGTTTTTGCATCGCGAAGTCATCATCAACCACTAACTCACCTTGTGCTTTGGTGGTGTGTTTCATCCAATGACTTTGGTCTTGCATAGGGTTATCAATGGCATGGAACAAGGTACCAGGATTATTGCCTTGTAATAACTCATTGAACGTCGATTCGCTAAAGCCATTTACAATGTAGGTATTAATGCCATGGGATACTGCTTTTTCTGCAGCTTGCACTTTGGTTTTCATGCCGCCCGTACCCACATCGCTGGTGGCGCCGCCTGCCATTGCGTAAATATTTGCATCAATTCGAGCTACATCGCGAATAAGCGTAGCGTTTTTATCTACATGCGGATTAGCAGTGTAAAGCCCGTCAATATCCGAACAGATAATCAGTGCATCAGCGTATGCGGCACTGGCAACCATGGCTGATAAATTATCATTATCGCCCACTTTTAGCTTGTCGGTCGTGACGGTGTCGTTTTCGTTTACGATAGGTAAAATATCGTTATTTAACAGTGCCGTTAATGTATCGCGCACACTTTCAAAGCGGTCGCGATCACGTAAGTCTGCATGGGTTAACAGGACTTGAGCAGTATTAAAATCAAATAACCTATCCCAGGTTGCCATCATTTCAGACTGACCTGCTGCTGCCATGGCTTTTTTAACAGTCATCGATGAGCTATCGACGTTATTAAACAAATGCGCGCCTGCGGCTACTGAGCCTGAAGATACAAGCACTACCTGAATACCAGCAGCGCGACAGCGCACAATAAAGTTAGCGATACTTAATAAATATTGGCTGCTGCATCCATCGCGATGGGGGGCAATGAGCGCACTGCCTACTTTGATTACAATCCGTTCCCAGCCGATATTTTTAAGTGTGTTTTGCATAAATTAAGCCTCTTGAAGCTTGTTATGTGTTGCGTTAAACCATTTCATCGCTTGTTGATCAGGTTGTTGGGTGTTTAAGCTTACCAATACAATGGCGATTGAACTTGCCACAAAACCTGGTAGTAGTTCGTAAAAATAAACACTTAAGGTTTCACCATTTTCAAGCAGCGGCACATACGCCCAAAGTAATACTGTAAGCGAGCCAACAACAACGCCAGCCACCGCACCGCTGTGGGTGAGTTTTTTCCACCACAGACTAAAGATCACCAAAGGACCAAATGCAGCACCAAAGCCAGCCCAAGCGTTCGACACTAAGTTAAGCACGCTGCTATTGCTATCAAGCGCAATCAGCGATGCCACTACAGCAACAACTAATACACAAATACGGCTGATGGTTAATAGTTCTTGGCTACTTGGTTGTCGTTTGGAATAGCTTTTATAAATATCTTCAACCAGTGAGCTCGACGACACTAATAATTGTGACGAAATGGTACTCATAATTGCGGCAAGAATGGCCGCTAATAACCAACCAGCAACAAACGGGTGGAATAAAAACTGCGATAAGAAGATAAAAATAGTTTCAGGGTCCGATACTGACTGCGTGCTGTTAGCAATAAAACTCGCACCAACAAGGCCTGTTACTAACGCGCCGATAATTGAAATTGTCATCCACGAAACGCCAATTTTACGCGCTTTGGCAAGGTTTTCGTGACTATCAATCGCCATAAAACGCACAATAATATGCGGCTGGCCAAAGTAGCCAAGCCCCCAAGTCATTAGGCTGATGGCAGCGATAAGTTCAGTATTGCCAAAATCAAACGACAATGATTGACTAAAATTGCTTGCTGCATCCGCATCGAAATGGCTAAAGGTCACCATTGGTACAGCAATTAATGCGATTAGCATAATTACGCCTTGGATAAAGTCACTTAGGCTGACGGCTAAAAAACCGCCCAATACAGTGTAAAGCACTACAATGCTCACTGTTGCTACAATGCCAATGGTGTAATCGATATTAAAGGCTGATTCAAACAATTTACCGCCAGCAACAAGGCCTGATGCGGTATAAACTGTGAAAAACACAATAATTACGATGGATGAGATCAGCCTTACGCTGCCTTTTTCAAGGGCAAAACGCTTTGAAAAGAACTCGGGAATAGTTAATGCATTATCTGCAAGTTCAGTAAATACACGTAATTTTGGCGCCACAATGTGGTAATTAACATAAGCTCCAATCACAAGCCCTACAGCAAGCCAAATACTGCCTAATCCACTGACATAGGCAGCCCCTGGCAGCCCCATTAGCATCCAACCACTCATATCAGAGGCACCCGCAGAAAGCGCGGTCACTTTGGCGCTAACATTGCGCCCACCGAGTAGATACTCGCCATTATCTGAGGTGGATTTTTTCATGGCGTATACGCCAATAAAAATTAACAGGGCGAAATATAATAAAATAGAAAAAGTAGCGTAATCGAACATTTTATTTCAATACTAATTAATTGTGTGATTTGCTGTGTTGGTGTGAATAGTGCTTTTTAGAGTCCTGAAAAACACGCTTTTTAGCTATAGAACCCATTGCTAATAAGTAACTTAGCGCAGCAATTGCTTTAAAAGATAGGTAACCAAATAGATCCCTTTTAGTACGCATGATATTTACCTCATTCAGTTAAAATCAATTACAATTCTAATGATTTGAACTCTAACTTCAAGTGTGTAAATCTTAATCATGTTGTTTTGATTGGGTAACTCATTGTTTTTTGATGATAAATTATTTTTTTAAGTTTTTTTTAAATATATTGTTAGGCGGCCACTATGGTTTTTTAATTCGAGGTCGAATTAAATTTTGGCATTGAGAGTTTAAAATTGATTAAAAGCTATGAAATAAATAAACCACAAGGCAGGTATTGAACGTATAGCAAGGTTAATCTTTTGTGAGAAGTGGTTTACACAACACATTGTTTTCAAAATATTAAGGGGCCAATTTGAAAAACTTTCGTTACTTCATAATGCTATTGCCGATGTGGTGTGTGTCAACCGCAAATGCAGATAACAAGGTAAGCGCACAAGCCTTTGTTGATTTATAACATCTTTCTAAGTTTCAACTAGCGCTTCCGATTAGTATAAATCACTTCACCTGTTGGCTTTTCAGTTACGGTAATGCCTTTTTTGGCGCACGCTTTTTTATATGCAAGCCACTCTGAATGTTGTTTAGCACCATGTGATGATGCACTAAGCGCGTTAATGCTGGTGCCTATTGCAATGCTAGGTAAAACACAGTTTGATGCAGTGCAATTCTTATTCACAACAGCCACTTTTTCGGGGTTGTGATATTCCTTATAAACATAATCGCAGCGCGCATCATAAACTTCTTCATAATCGTAAGATTGGGCACAGCCAAATAGAAGAGCAATACTTGATGTGATTAAGAGTTGTTGTAAAAACCGTTGCAAATGTTATCCCTCACCTGTTTTGTGTGGCTATTACACAATACAACACACTGCAGGTCATTTTGTTTTATGTTAAAGAGTGTAAGTTATACAAAACAGTGAGTTAGAAAAGTGAACTCAAAAATAGTGAATGGCCGTAAGCGCTGTGCAAAGGGTGATCAAAGCAAATAAAATCCACGAAAGGTGCTTACCCTTAGAACCAAATAAAGCCGCTATAAAGTGAATAACAAATGTGGCTGAAATAATAAGTAAAATCAGTTTTGGCTCAATAGTTGGCAGGGTTAACACCACTAAAATACCAGCAAGGCCAAGCCAAGCAATCGACGTTAAATGCCACGCAAAACGCAATGTGCGTTTGGTAAAATTATCACTGCCAAACAATTTTGGTAAGTTATCGCGCTTAAACAGCCTGATCAAAATATAGCGCTCACCTAAATAAGAATGCGCGATGGCTAGCACTAACAAAGCAATAGCTGCAATGTATAAAAGTAAATCCATTTTTAACCTTTATTTGTCCGCAGGGTGATTTACCCCATCGTACGTTGGAATGTTATTAATTTTAAGTGCATTAATACCTTCTAAATTGGCAACATTAATACCTAATAAATGCGGATTAGAGCGTCTTTGGTGATGGGTATAGATACCGCATTTTTTACAAAAATAATGCTTCGCGGTGTGGGTATTAAATTGGTATAAGGTTAGAGATGAAGCCCCTTTTAAGATCCGGATTCCATCAAGCGGGACAGATGCTGCAATTGCCCCTCTTCTTTGACAAAGAGAGCAATCACATCGACGAACATCAATAAGTCCATTGGGTAAATCGAGTTCTAATTGAACTGTACCACAGTGGCAAGATGCCAGATGCTTTGGTTTGATTAATAATCCGTCCACTTCAGTTACATTCAAACTCATACCATTCTCCTTACTTAAATTCCATTGTGATATCGGTAAAGGTTTTGATTAATTGAAAAGAGAAAATTACCTTATATTCCACCAGTTACATCAAGGATTTTACCCGTAATAAACGATGCATCGTCTGATAATAAATAGGCGATGCTTTTTGCCACTTCAATAGGTTGCCCGCCACGCTTAAGTGGAATTTTTTCTTTAAGACGGTCAACACGCTCTGGCTCACCACCGTCACGATGAATATCAGTATAAATTAGCCCAGGACGCACAGCGTTTACCCGAATACCGCGCTCGGCGACTTCTAACGCAAGGCCTCGGGTTAGGGAATCGACCGCGCCTTTTGCTGCTGCGTAATCGACATATTCAAAGGGTGCACCCGACTGCGCTGCGCCCGACGAGACATTGACCATTGCGCCATCACTCGGGCAACGTTTTATAAATTCTTTGGCACATAAAAACGTGCTGGTAAGGTTTCCGTTAACGGTATTTAAAAAGCGCTCGAGGGAAATGTCTGAAAGTGTACTTTGTTTAAAAAGAATACCTGCGTTATTTACTAAGTGAGTAACTGGCCCGAGGCGAGATTCAACATCGTTAAACAATTGAATTACGTCACGCTCATTTGTTACATCTGCACAAAATGTGTCACACATTCCGCCGTTTTGTTTTATCTCATTGGCAACATCTGTTGCGGCATCGGCATTTTTAACATAGTTGATAGCAACATTATAACCACGTTTTGCAAGTAATTTGGCGGTGGCGGCGCCGATACCACGCGATGCGCCTGTAATTAAAACAACTTTGCTCATTTAGTGGCTCCCAGTTACTTTGCACGACTCGGTTCAAATTCAGAGTAATGCGGGAGTTCTTCATTAAGGCTATCCCAGTTTGCTTTTGAATCGACAAAGTTATGTGACATTGGGCGTTCAGTTATATCGCTATCTAGCACGCCAAGGCGAAGGCGTAAACGTTTTGGGTCATCCGCGTTTGAGCTATAAAGTGGAGATGCACATTGTTTACAAAAATGACGTTTTCTGCCTGGTTTTACTTCAAATGCATTTATAAAGCTTTGCCCCTTAGTGATGCTAAGCGACTTTGTTGCAATAAAACCATTTGTGGCAAACGCAGTGCCGCTCGATTTGCGGCAAAGAGAGCAATGGCAATGAATAATATCGCTAATTGCACCGTTTATGGTCATATTAACTTCGCCACAAAGGCAGCTTGCTGAATACATAATCATCCTTATACAAGGTTCAATTTAAAAGCGGCAGTGTCGGCCATAAATAAACATACTCATCAACTTGCGAGCCACAAGGCGCATGCCATACACCTTCTTTAATGCGTTTAGAGCCAAGTTTTTCATACACTTTAATGGCGTGCTGATTGCCAGATAACACTTCTAGGTAAACACTTGGGTGCTTAGCGTTTTCTTTAAGCCATGTCATTGCCAGAGCAATTAATTGTTTGGCTATGCCGTTGCCATGGTAGTTGCTATCGACATGTAGGTTATCAAGAAGGCTGCCATGCTCCTCGCTATGATCAGCATAAACACAAATAAAGCCGACAAGCTTGCTGTTATGGTTTGCAATAATCACATGTTGTTTGTCGTTATCGTGACTAAAACGAGATTGCCATACTGCGAGCCTTTCGCTCGGTGCTATATCACTTAAATACTCCGCTTTTAGCATTGTATGGTAAGTGCTTTGCCAACTTTTGCTATGAAGGGCTGCAATATCCATTGCGTTTTCTTTTGTAGCAACGCGGTAATCAATTGTGAGCACTGAAATGATCCTTGTCCTTTTGAGCTAGCTTAATTAAATCATTAACTTGGAATTGATTAAATACTTTAACGCCATGTTGGCTTAATAACTTTGCAGTAAGCCCTTGGCCACGTTTTTTAATGCCTTTAAATGTGCCGTCATAGATTTGAGTGCTGCCGCAACTGGGGCTAAATTCAGTTAATAATGCGAATTTAATATGATGTGTTTGGCAATGTGCCAAAGCGAGTTTTGCGCCAAGTTGAAATGCGTTCGTTACATCAAGGTCATCATTTTGTTTCACTATAATCGCATTTGTTATGTTTGAACGAGTGATTTCGGCGGGAGGTCTTGGTGTGGGTAAACCCGCGCTTACTTCGGGGCAAAATGGTACAAGCGTAAAATGGCTTTTAAGTTTTGATAAATCAAACGATACTGAAGTCGCGTTGTAACGCACAGGCTTGCCCATCAAGCAGCTGCTAATTAGTAATTTTTGCATAGTGTTACAGAGTTAACTCAAAGTGCAGCATATCGCTACTATTTGAAGGTGTTTCAACAAAGCCCTGTTTTGTTAGCACATGGGCTGAGGCTGTGTTTTTTGTGCTTACGCCGCCATTGATCACATGCCAGTCATTTTGTGATTTGCCATAGGCAATTAAACCCGTCAGCATCTCCGTTGCTAAACCTTGACCCCAATGTGATTTTGCAAACAAATAGCCAATATGGGCATGATGATTTTCAACATAGATAATTAAAAGCCCGACAAGTTGCTCCGATTGATTTAAGTAAAGACCGTACACTTGGCTACTTTGTATTTGTTCGTTTAGCCATGTTTTTGCATCATGCTCGGTTGTTTTCCCCTGAAAACTAGGCGGCAAATGTTCGGTAACCTCATCGCTTAAAATACACACTAGTTGGCAAAGCTCACTGCTACTAAGCGCTTTACCCAGTGTTTTTATATTAAGACGTTTGGTATTGAACACGTTTTGCTTTGTCATTGTATTAGTGCTTATTGCTACAGGGTTTATCAGTTAAAAATAGCGCGATTTTGTCGGTAATGGCTTCTTTTAACCAAGTCGGGCCGCCATCGTACATATCGTTATGGCGTGACTTATCAATTTTAACGACGCAGACCGGGTATTCACTCAATTCGCTTGGTATGTAAAGCACGCCTTCATCTGCTGGGAAATCACTGCCACGAATTGATAGCACTTTGATATTGTGATTACGCGGAAGTGGTACTCGGCGATGATCAATGGTAATCACACGCTCAATAAAATCGACATTTTCATTTGCAAGCCACGACGAAATATCCCCACCATTTGAATGGCCAATGAGCGTGAGCGCATTAAAGTTATACCCAACAAATTTTTCGCCAAGAAAAGATCTGACAAAACGCAAAGTGGTTGCGCCACGTTGCCAATTTTCACTGCGTGTTTGGTATAAATTGCCTGTCACCGATAGAGGTGGGTCGCTTGGCAACTCATGACCAACGGCAATGGTTAAAAAACCACGCTGTTTAAGCAGGGTTTCAATAAATTGATACTCGGTATGCTTAATGCCGTAGCCTGCGCTAATTATGGCGACCGGACATTGATTTTTTTGCATGCAACTTGCTGAATTTATAGGCTTAGATACCGTCACAGGAATATTACGGTCGCGTGATTTATCGAATATACTTTGCTCATTCTTGTCAGCCAGCGTGACGTGACTGACAAACGCTAAAAAGAAGCCGCAAACTAAGTTTAATGGAAGCTTGTTACTCTTAATCTTAAACATTAATGGTGCCTGTAAGGTATTGCACTGCATCACCTGAGATTTTGACGCGCTCGGCGCTTACTTCACAGTACAAAATGCCGCTGCGTTTTGATGCTTGTAGCGCTACAATTTGTTGTTTATTAAGCTTTTCAGCCCAGTAAGGTGCGATGCCTGTGTGAATAGAGCCAGTTACTGGGTCTTCATCACCGCCATTGGCTGGCCAAAAATAACGTGATGCGCAATCAAAGTCTTTACTTGGTGCACTCACCGTAACATCAAATGGCGCAAGCTGTTTGAGCTTGTCAGAATCTGTGGTTATAGCGTTGATAATGTCTTCATTATCATAAATGGCGAAGTAAGCTTGGTTGTTTTTAAGCACTTCGATAGGCGGATGTGAAAGCCCTTCAAGCAAGGCTTTGGGAATGTCGCTGGTGGCAATAGAAACGGGTTTGCGATTTGGGAAATCCATTTCAATGCGGCCAAGAGCATTCTTAACTATAGTCATTTCGCCTACCGCGCTTGCGAAGAATTTAAGTTTTGATAATTCTGGGTGCTTAGCAAATAAAACAAATGCAGATGCAAGCGTTGCATGGCCACAAAAATCAATTTCAGTGAGCGGTGAAAACCAGCGAATATGAAAAACACCTTTACTATCTTTCACTAAATAAGCGGTTTCGGATAAATTGTTCTCGCTCGCAATGGCTTGCATTTTGTGTTTTGGCAGCCATTCAGTTGTAATGATGACAGCCGCAGAATTGCCTTTAAATAGCTCATTTGTAAACGCGTCGACTACGTGCATTTCAAGTTTCATGATTGTCCTTTTTCGTAAATTTTTTGCTCTATCAGCTCACTGGTAAGTGGTTGCCCTTGCCAGATAAATACTTTGCTTGCCCCACAGCCTAAGCCCAGCTCAAGTAGAATACGCTCTTCAATTTCACATAAACCACCGTCGTTGAGTACTTGTTGATGCATTACCAATGTAAGGCTTTGCAACAGCGATTTGCTTTGTACGCGGCTGATGGCCTCTTTGAGTTTGGCTTCACAAGTTTGAAAATGTGCGATAGCTAAACGTGCATTAGAAAACGCGCCAGTGATCACTTCCTGTTTAATAGCGTCAAAGTTGTCGATTGTGATGTGATCTTTATTAATAGTGACGTAAAGAACGTGTTGGTTAAACATGGTATTTCCTATTGCGCGCGTTTTTTAGCGTAAATAAAGAGATCTGTATCAGGTGTTGTTTTATCTGAATTCATCACTTTACGGTCAACCTTAATAATCTCAAACGCATATTTTTCAAGCATGGTAGTGAGGTCACTAAAGGTATGATAGTAAATGTACATTTGATCGCCCTTGCTGGATGTTTGCAGGCCTGAGCAAGCACTTTCACCTTCCATTGTGCTGATATGGAAAAGGCCACCCACGTTTAAACAGTTCGACACGTCTTTGATCAGATTTTCAACTTCTTGGGTATTTAAGTAAGGCGTACAAAAACCGCTAAATACAGCGTCATAGTGATGATTTAAATCGCTTAGATTACGTGAGTCCATCACTCTAAAGTGAGCTGTTGGATTATTCGCTTTGGCAAGTTCAATCATATTGGGTGCCAGATCAATGCCTGTGATCTGAAGATCGCTTCGTTTATTTAGCAGGTAGCGGGTTACATTACCTGGACCGCAGCCAATTTCGAGCATGCTAGCGTTTTTAGTTTTTAATAACTGGCAAAAGGTATCGTAGCTATCAAAGTAATGGTCGAAGTCCATATACTTATCTTGATATTGCTTTGCTAAACGATTAAATGTATCGACTGAAAGGGCGTTATTATCCATGTTTTCCTCTAAAACCACGCAATAAAACCTGCGATATTTATCACAATAAGCGCCACTAAACTGATGGCAAATAATGCACTACGCAATAATTTTAGATTTAAGTAATAACAAATTGCATACAGGGCACGTGCAACAAAGTAGCTGAGCGCGGCTCCGTTAACCACATTGCTGTTGGCATTCATGGCAATAGCAAAGGCTATACTTAAAATAAAAATGGCAATGCTCTCATTAATGTTTAAATGCGCGCGATTGGCACGAAATAATAAACTCGCATGATTGTTTTCAATGGGGAACCCCGGAGTTTGTTTTTTAACAATTGCAAGTACATCGGCAATCAGTAACTGCAATAACATTAATAGTGCAGTTAAACCGAGTGCTAAAAATGTAGGGTGATATTGAGTAAGGTCGACCATGATAATGTTGCGTATTAAATTTGGTTAAATACGCGAGCTCCGTTTTATTATTTATGGAACCACTTTACTGCATTCGCTAAATGCTCATCAATAAAATCATTTTTTAATGTGCAATATAACGCGCTGTTATTGTTACAATTTGTTGCAGCATTAAGTTTTACTTTTGCATAGTCGTTAGCGATTGACGGAAATGCAATAAGGTAGTCGCGAAAAACACGGTGCTTAAACAGTTGTTCATCCCCTTTTACAAACGCATGGATATGATGACTGCGATTATCTCCACCTTTTTGGAAATAGCGGCGGCCAGTAATGCCATTTTCACCTTTGGCTTTGTATCCAATGTGTTGAAGCGCTTCGTTGCACGTATCGAGCACATCGAGCGAGTTTACCTCTAGTAAAATATCAATAACCGGTTTTGCTGCTAGATTTGGCACAGCTGTACTGCCGATATGCTCAATTGCTATTAAATTGCTCGAAAGAATTGGGGCGATTAACGCTACTTCACTTTTAAATTGTGCTGCCCAGCTTGGGTTGTAAGGTAAAACGTCAATTTTTCGCATGTTCTATTCCATTTATTATTGTTTGATTGTGGCACAAAACGCAAAAGCCCAAAGTTATTAGCTTTGGGCTTTAGTTCTCACAAAGTGTTTACGCCAAACCGAGCTATTCACAATGGTTTATAACGTCATATGCAATATTGGAAAGGGTTTACCCATATCATCTAGTGGCGAACGTGACGCGATACAAAAGCCATGGTGTTGGTAAAAACCAACTGCTCTTGGGTTTTGTTCGTTAACATCTACTTTTGTGGCCGCTAAACAATCCATGGCGAACTTTAGTAATGCTGAACCAATGCCTTGGCCGCGTGCTGCATTTAGCACAAACAGCATTTCAATTTTGTTTTGATGAACGCCAATAAATCCTAATATTGCACCCACATCATTTTTAATACACTTTAGCGTTACCACTGGAAACGCGTGCTCTAAAATAATGGGTTTAAAAAACGCAATGTCTTCTTCTGTAATAAAGTCATGCGTTGCTCGGACTGAGTTTTCCCACACGACGAGCATTTCAGCATAGTCGCTGGGAAGCACATTTTCTACAATCATGGTTTTTCTCTTTGTAAGCCCAATTTTATTAATCATTTGATTACTCTAGCGAGTTAAATGTTCAGCTAATTAATGCAATTGGTATAACTGAAATTGATGTGCAGCCGCGAAACAGCAATGTAGCAAACATGTTTTTAGAAAGCCATGCGTTAAGTTGTTTATTGCTCAAATCAGTGGCGCTACAAGCGTTTAATATTTTTAATACCATCAAAGCATAAGTGCCTTATTTAATAGTAAAAATAAATCTTACCGAAAATTTTCTACATGATAGCCTAGACTTAAAAGGTGGTTGTATTAGAGGCGAGAAAAGTGCGAATTTTGTTACTTGTGTTGCTGCTCCCCACTGTTTGCCTAGCAGAGATGATAAATTGGATAGTGGTTGATTACCCACCCTATTATATTTTAGAAGGCGATTTAACGGGCCAAGGACGAGATGAGCTAGTAATTGATTTAGTATCCGCAAATTTAGTTGGGTATCAATTTAAACGTCATGTAATGCCGGCAAGTCGCGCGGTAAAAGCGCTTGGCAAAGATGATGTTGTGTATTGTATGGCGTCGTTGTATCGCAATAAAGAGCGTGAAGCCTCTATTAGTTTTACTGATGAGTATTCTACTTTAGGTTTGTCACCAGCAATAGCCATGCGAAAATCGCTGGCCGATAAATTACAACTGGAAAGTAGTGAGGCCGTGTCATTAACCCGTTTGATTATGCAAAACGGATTAACAATAGGCACGACACTTAATCGCTCGTTTGGTAAAGAAATTGACGAGATTATATCGCTTTCACCAGAGCAACAAATATCAGCGCGAGCAGGGCGCGATACGCTTGAAAGCTTAACCTATATGTTGCTTAAAGGCAGAGTCGATATTATTCTAGGTTACCCCAGTGAACACACTTATTTAAAAACAGTGATGGACAAGCAAGATGAGCTTATGCAAATTACGGTGTTAGAGGCTAAAGCCGTTGCTAAAGGCTATATTGGTTGCAGTAAAAATGTTGCTGGTGAAGCAGCAGTAAAAGCTATTAATTCGGTGCTAAGTAAGGTTAACCAAAGTGAGCAATTTAAATCAGTAATGTTGCGTTGGTTACCAGAGCATATGACACCAATTTTAAAACCTTATTTATCAGAGATAAGTAGTACACCTTAGCTTCTATATAATACGCTGGTAACTAATGTGGCTGTTTAGTCGTTTATCACATTTAAGTATTAAATAGAGATTATTTTTGCACGGGTCGATGTGTGCCTAGCACTTAACGTTTTGGCACGCAGATAGTTAAACTGCATGTTTGTGCATTTCGCTGTTGTAATCCACTACGCAGTTTCGGCCTTGCTCTTTTGCTTTATACAATGCGCTATCAGCCTGATGAAACAGTACTTCAATTGAAAAGTTATCAAATTCTTTGCAGCTTGAAACACCAAATGAAGCCGTTAAAAATGCTGAAACACTTGATTCTTTATGTTCAATACCATGGTTTTCTAATTCATTACACATGGTTAGGGCAATCGCCAGTGCATCATTTTGGCATGTGTTAGGTAAAATGATTGCAAACTCCTCACCACCATAACGTGCAACAACATCGGTTTCTCTTCGAGAATGTTGTTTTAGCACTTTAGCAACGCTTTTAAGTGCTAAGTCACCTTGTTGATGACCATAACTGTCGTTGTATTTTTTGAAGTGATCAATGTCTAACATAATTACACTGATTGGCATGGCATCTTCGTTTAATTGCTCAAGTACGTGCATCATAGCGCGGCGGTTAGCAATGCCAGTAAGTGGATCAGTATCGCTTAAGCGCTTTAATTGATGGTTGTTTTGTTTTAATGCATTTTGCTGCACATTTACTTTGTTAAACAGAATATCAATTAATAATGCTAATCGACCTATTTCATCCGCTCGCTCAATTTTTGTGGAAAGCTTAAAATCACCTTTATCCATTACTTCTCTTACTGTATTACGAAGATTTCTCAATGGGTAAATAATCATAAACGTGAGAATAAAGTAAATAACCAGCAATATCAGCAAAGAAAGCATAAGGGCTACAACCATAGATGTTTCAAAAACGCTGTCGTTGAACATTCTTTTTGGTGTTGGGTAGCTGAGAATGAGCGCGGGTTTATCAAAAATGTCGTTAAACTGCACATGAATATATGGAGAGGAAGTTCTAATTTGGTCAGTATTTTTTAAGTTTGAAAAATCAATTAAAGGATCAAACGATTGCGATGGACTAAAAGGGGTTGAAGTAATCGGATTTTGTGTGATTTCAGATAATTGATGTTCAATTTTGCCATCAAAATAACTCCAGACAAACATAGTACCAGCCAACTCTCCCACTCCTGAAGAGGGGAGAACACTTCCACTAACAAAAAGTACTAGCCTGTTATTTATGGTCACAAGTCCTTTTTTAAAAAGAATCTGTTGACCGTTATTGATGAGTTCTTGTCTGCTGATTAGTAATTGTTTTTTTAAACTAGGTGGCAATGCAGTAAATGGCGAGCTACTCATTGGTTGATTATTTTCATCAATTGCGAGTTCGTCGATAAGGTTTTGCTGGTTATCAAAAAAACTCATGCCATTAATTTTTAATGAGACAAATGACTTTGTAATGAAGAAGTTTTCTTCTAAATACTCAAGGTTTTGGTTTAGAACAACATTATAAAGTTCATCCCACACGGCGTTATCATAAACGAGCATTTCCAGTTCATTAAATACACGTAGCAGTGCTGAATTGAGTTTTTGAATGTCTTTCTTATCTTTTTCTACTTCAAGGGCGATAAATTGAGGAATAGTCCAATGTTCACGAATAATTAAGTGAACACTAGTAAACGCGAGCAGCATAATAATAAAAATCAGCAGTAACTTTATTCGCAAACTTCGCGCTACAAAATTAATCATAAACACGCCTATAAAAGTGTTAGAGAAAAGTGCATGGCACAGAGCACTTTTAACACTAGTATAGGTAAAGATTTACATTTTCGCTGAGCATAATGCTTAGTAGAACAACAAGGTGACTTTGTTAGTTAAAATGTTGATGTGAGCCGTGAATTTGCAAAATTAGTTTGCTCAGACAGAGAGTTATCTTGGCAACTTTGTAAATTGGAAAAGTGCCATGTGATTTCTTGCGGGTTATTTTGAATGCCCGATAACACCAATGTAACCATATTAAGCGAGCGCTTTTCATCGTCTGTTAAATGACAAATAAACGCCGATAAATGCTTCTGCAAATTTTGTTGTGTGTTGCTACTAATAACATCGGTTAAAACGCCTTTTTTAGCACTTTGATATTGATTGTTAGTTTTAGCTTTAGCGATGGTAAGTTCACTTAATTTACGACGCGTTTCTTCAGCTTGCTCTGAGTTTTTATCTGATTTTTCAAGCATACTGAGCTTTCTTTCGAGTTGGAAAATATGATGAGATAACGCTTTTGCTTGTTGTTGAGATGATAAAAACTGCTGCTTTTTATCTTCAGTTGCTAAGTTGAGCAGTTGTTTGTTGAGTTGTTCAGTTTGTTCAATCTGCGTAAAATTAATTACCAAGGTTGCACCTGTATATGGGTTGTAATGCCCCTTTACACGCGATATTGGCTGCATAAGTTCAGGGTTTTCGCTGGTATGATTTTGCTGCAACGATGCGCTCAGCGAAGTAACGAGTTGTTTTGTACTAACGGGTTTTGCAAGGGCAAATGTGCTGCTTAATAAACACCCTGTGATTAATAACGTGCGTATTTTCATATAAACTCCAATGAAAATCACATCCTTGTGATTAAAATTTAATATTAGTTACCAGCTAATGCGACCAACCAGCTTTGCCATTGTTGTTCATAGTTGGCAGCGGTATCCGCTAGAATGGTTTGATAATCTGTCCAGTTGCCATCGCGTGCAGCAGCGCGAATGTTACGTACTTGATCCATATGATTCTCAAACATAAAACGTGCGCCCAAATAGCCCCAGCGGTAAATTTCATCACTGCTATTTGAGTAATTAGTATTAAATACTTGATCTAGTGTACGGTCTTGGAAGTTGCCTTGAACTAACGCAACTGCGTCATCGTTTGCGTCTTTTAGCGAGATATATTCAGCCAGGCCTTCACTCCACCACACTGTGTTTTCAGGGTAATCAGAAAAATTACCTTTAAGGTCAAAACGGCCATCAAGGTAATGCACATACTCGTGCTCTAAGTTCCAAATTGAAAACTCAGGTCTCAACCAATCAGCTTCATGCGCATAAAAAGTTGCTTGGTTATTCGGGTCTTCAGCATTACCTTCGATGTACATACCACCATTATTGGTATTGATGCCAAATAAACGGAATCCATAACGGTCGTATTGACGATAATTGTCAAAAATCACCATTAATAAATCTTCGTTTAAATCGCCTGCTACAGGTTGATAACCCGTTTCTAATCGTTGGTGGAAATATTCTTCTTCTGCACCAACAAGCGCGCAGCTATCAATAAACTGTTGTTGTGTCATATCTTGCGCTTGAAACTTTAAGCTAGCGCTACAGGTAAATTGGTAAGGCAAAATTGAATCGCTAGTTGGGCGACCTTTCGCATCGGCTAAATTTGAGAACAGTAGGGTGGATACCGCAAGGGCAATAGGTGCAATTGCTTTCATTATTATAAGCTTCCTGTTGTTGTGAATGTAAAAATAATGTAAAGCATATATTATATAATGTATACAATTTTATAGTTTTAAGCAGTTTACTTTTGGTTATATGGCTTTCAATAAAGTGTAAGTTTTTGTATTTATATGTTTTTTAATATTAGGTAAATTGCAATAAAGGAAAGTTAAAATATTGAAATTGCTAATTGAGTGATTTTATAATTATTTTCAATTGAGAATTAGAACATCCGATTTTTCTTCTTATTTTCACTATTCTCAGACGTACTTATCAATGATTTAAGAGTTGGATTTTCATCTAGATGAGCTGTGACTTGCGCCATTTCCTCTTTACTTAATTCACCATAAAGTTTTGGGTAGGGCCAACCATACCCCCAACGAAATGTGGTTGGAAAAAACGGCGAACCGCCTACACGTACGCCAGCAAGCATTAAATTAGCAATTTGTTTTTCACCAACTGCAGCAACACATTCTTTTAATTCAATATCGGCGTCTTTTCGCTGTTGATATGTGCCACCTTGCCAGTAAGCTAAATCATGTGCCACACAACAATTTAACCACAACGTATTTTGTTCGAATGTGCCATCAGGAAACGCGCTACAGCCATCGCTAGTAAAAGGTTTTAGCTGGTTGGCAAAAGCTGGACTTATAAAAAATATTGAAGCAAAAATTAAGATTTTAAGCGACTTCATGGGTCTTTAGATACGTTGATTGTGCAATTAAAAGAATGGCTAGCATAACAGAAAGTAACCTTGATAAAACATGCCTCCATGAAATCAACTTTATTTTTGTTGTTAACCTTAATATTTAGTAACAATTCACAAAAAACTAATTTGCTGACAATGCCTTACAAAACGTGATATAAATTTCCCGAAAATAGGGAAAGTGGTGTTCGAAGTGAAATCAGAAAGAGAAAGTGTGGCAACCGCACTGTGTTTTGTAATTGGGTTTTTGTTTCTATCTACTGGTGCATATGACTTTGTTTATAACGGCCTGCACCTAATTGACTTAGTAACCCTTTTTTCAATTTTTCTTATTTTAATTAGCCTTGGTCTGGCCCCTAAATTCTTTTTTACCCCATTAAATCAATTGTTATCTTCTTCGTTTAGATTGCCCACTCTCGTAAAAAGTACAGTGCAAAAAACGTTTCTTTTTGCAGGCGTGAGTTTATTTTTAGTTTGTTTTATTTGGCAAAACCTATTTAACTAGCAATGTATTTGGGGGAACAAGATGTCATTCACTAAACATTATCAAGCTCCCAATATTACTGATTTTATGGCGCTCAGAAATAAAGTGGGATGGCAAACCCCCGCACAATCAGTTGTCGCAAAGAGCTTAGAAAATTCGCTATTTCATATTTGCATAGAAATAGATAACACCCTAGTCGGCTATGGCAGGGTTGTTGGCGATGGTGCAATGTATTTTTACTTACAAGATATTGTCGTTGACCCCGACTTTCAAAGCGCAGGAATTGGTAAAAGCCTAATGCAAGAAATTGAACGCTATTTGAGTAAGCAGATAACTCCAGGAGCGACAGTTGGTTTATTAGCCGCTCATGGAAAAGAGGCATTTTATCAGCAATTTGGCTATCAATCACGGACAGGAGAGCCGCTTGGTTTAGGTATGTGTAAGTTTATATAAAAACTGGTAACTGCATAAATGTTTTAAAGGATGGGAAGTTAATGAATAAATACTTTGTTATTGGCGGCTCGTTAAGTGCTTTTGCTGCGCTATTACACTTAGGGTGTATTTATTTTGGTGCACCTTGGTATCGTTTTTTTGGCGCTGGTGAAGAGATGGCACAACTTGCCGAACAAGGCAGCATCCAGCCAACAATCGTCACCAGCGTTATCTTTATTATTCTTACAACGTGGTCAGCATATGCATTTTCCGCTGCTGGGCTTATCAAAAAATTACCATTGATTCGCTTAGCATTGATTTTAATCACCTTTATCTATTTGGCGCGTGGGATAGCGGGCTTTTTTTTGATTTATCAACCTATGGGAAGAAGTGCTGAATTTTGGCTTTGGAGTTCAACCATTTGTCTTACAATCGGTTTGATTCACTTATCCGGCCTAAGGCAGCAATGGGCCAAATTGTAGCCTTCGATTTTTTTGTGGTCGCACTAATCGACTTACATCGTAATGCTTAATTAGTTCCAGCTATAAACTCGTATATTTCTAACTGTATGATTTAAATTTATTACTCATTTAAAAGGAAAGGTTTGTGTATCAGTTATATTATTATCCGCTTAATGCCAGTATGGCACCGCATTTTATACTTGAAGCGTTAGGCGTAGAGTATGAGTTGATAAAAGTAGACAGAAAAAGTAATCAACAAAAATCATCAGAGTATTTGGCATTAAACCCTGCGGGGCGTATTCCCACTTTAATTGATAACGGCACTGCCATTTTTGAAAGCCCTGCTATTTGCATTCACTTAGCTGAAAATCACCCAGATGTTAATTTGATCCCGCCATTAGGTGATAGTAATCGCCCGGTATTTTTCCAGTGGATGATGTACTTAACCAATACAGTTCAAGCTGAACTTATGCTGTATTTTTACCCTGAAAAACACACACTGGAGCCTCAGCACACAACACAGATTATTCAGGCCCAAGAAGCACGAATTACCGAAATGTTAGCGCTGCTTGATAACGAACTTGCCGATAAACCTTATTTGCTTGGGCAAATGATAAGTGCCTGTGACTTTTTCTTGTTTATGCTTTGTGTTTGGGCAGATGAATTTGAAAAGCCGCCGCTCGCTTTTACTCATTTATCACGTTATTTAAAACAACTTGCGAAGCATCCGGCTATACAAACAGTGTGTGAAAAAGAAAACTTAAGTTTGGCGGATTACCAATCGCTGTGAATTTAATAAAGTCGCTCAGTATTATAAAACTAAGCGACTTATCACGTGGCTATTCTTCTTTTGTTAAAAGCCCCATAAAACCCACCAAGGCTGCAAAGAGAACACCTGCCACAGGCCAAATAATCCAAGTTACACCCCAGTTCATCGTCCATAAACTCCACGCTAGGAAAATAGCGAGTACCAGTGGCCAATAAAAGGGCGCTAGTTTCATCGCATTGCGCTCATTTTGAGTAAGCTCTCGGTTTTTATCGCCCTCGTTCAAAATATGCTTGTATGCTTCGAACTCGCTTGATGTTGGGATAATTATCCAAAGGCCTAGTGTGACTAAAAATAATAATACCGCGAGCATAAGTAAGGTGAGATCAGCGCGACCAATCAACATCACAACAAGCAGTAAAGGGACAGTGCTACAAATAAACAAAGTAACCGCGAGCGATACTTTATTGTTGTAACTGGGTGTAAACCCATCGAGTTTTTCGCTAATTGCACTGTGAACACCGTACATTAGCTCAAACTTATTCTTTTCTATGAATGTAAGGTTGCGCTTAAATCCATTAGTTTGAATTACCAGCCTTACACCGACTGCAACCATTAAAAAAATAGAAATTATGCCCATAACCGTTGCTACTTTTTTATCTAATGCAACGCTTGCGGTGTTTGATAATGCTAATAAGAAAAATAATGGTACGGCTGAGCAAACAAAAAATGCAACGCCCTTTGCTGTGAGTATCGCTTGCTCTTTTTTCGCTTTGATATAGTCCAAAGCTTGCTCAAGACTTACTTGATTAACCTCGTTGTTGTCTTGCTCTGTTAAATGCTCAACCGCTTCAATTTCATCTTTTAATAAAAAGTCAGTTGAGACATTAAATAGCTCGGCTAATTTAATTATTTTATTTAAATCAGGAATGCTGTTTGTGCTTTCCCATTTAGAAACAGACTGACGAGAAACAGCCATTTTTTCGGCTAATTCTTCTTGTGACCAGCCTAGTTGCTTTCGGCATTTTATAATTTTCTCTGATAGGATCATTTTATTTTACTCTGTGTGTGAACTTGCCTTCAGATTAGTAATTACGCTGGTTGCACACTAGCAAGCTGGCGTGGAATTTTGTCAACTGGCAGTTGCATTTGCTTATTTTTATTAGAAATTTAGCAAATTTTCGTAGTTTTGTTGTTGTTTGTTATTTTCTCAGTGTCTTACATGTGTTTGATAAAGTCATTAGTAATATGCATTGAATGTATGGCACTTGGCTTTTATGAAAAGGCGATTGTTGTTCGTTAAATGACATATCTGAACACCAAAATATTTTTTTAATCACAAATTTTTTGCTTCTTTTCACTTAGCTTTGATGTAAGTCCTTTTGATAGTCACCTTTTATTGATAAGTTTGAACAATAATAAAAAATGATGGACTCAAAATGGATTGGCTCGCAGCAGAAACCGAAACAGTAGTTAACAATCGCAAACCGTGGAAAGTGGTCATTGTAGACGACGATATTGAAGTGCATAAAGCGACCAAGCTGGCGATGAAGTCATTTGAATTTATGGGGCGTCGGCTTGAGTTTTATAGCGCTTACAGTGGTTTGGAAGGCAAAGCGTTATTAGAGCAGCATAATGATATTGCGGTGATATTGCTCGATGTAGTGATGGAAACGGATGATGCAGGCCTTAAATTAGTCAATTATATTCGTAATACCCTGCAAAATACGCAAACGCGAATAGTGCTTAGAACCGGTCAAGCCGGTATGGCTCCAGAAAGTGAAGTGATTAAAAATTACGACATTGATGGCTATAAAGCAAAAACAGAAATTACCTTAGAAAGCCTAACCCATCTATTTTATGTCGCACTTCGCTCTTACCGCGATATCTCTCGTTTAGGTAATTATAAAAATGCCCTTAAAGCGCTGCTTAATTCTGTGCTGAAAGTAGATAAACTCAATGATCTGGAAGCCTTTTCGAGTAATTTACTTACCTATCTAAGTGATGTATTGGATGCCTATGAAGCTGAACTGGTTATCAGTAAACGAAAAGCATCCATGATTAACATTAAAAGCACACATACGACAGTTGTAAATGCACAAGCTGACGATTCGCCTAGCATTAATCTGCCTGCGTTTATTGATAGAGTGGCAACCGCTCAATCACTTATTTATGATGGCAATTTTGCAGGAATTTACTATAACAATGAAGAGGACTTAGAAGCAGTCGTGGGAGGACGCCATTGAACTTATCGAGATTTTTACAGAGCATGTATGTGAATTGATAAGTAAAGTGACGGGATAAATACCATGTTAAATTTTGACATAGACAACATAATCACCTCACTTAAATCAACCTATGGTAAAGACTTTTTAGATACCATTACAATGCAACTGCATAAGTCTATCGGCGCGCAATTTACCTTTATTGCAAAGTTAGATACCGAGCGCAATGTGTCTAAAACCATGTCGCTGGTGGCAGGGGATGATTTTGCTGACAATTTTGAATATTCCTTAGAGCACACCCCCTGTGCAGATGTGAGTGAAGATTCGACCTGTATTTTCCCAAGTGCAATTTGTAATTTATACCCTAAAGATCAGCTTTTAATAGATATGGGCATCGATGGCTATATTGGCGCACCATTACACGATTCTAAAGGGGCTGTGTTTGGCTTAGTTGTGGCGCTTTACAGCCAGCCCATCACTCATGCTAAAGAGATTGCCGCGCTGTTTGAATTATTTGCAGGGCGTATTTCTGCTGAATTAGAGCGTGAAGAAAAAGAGAAAGCACTTTTTGAACTTAATCAGTCACTTGAGCAAAAAGTAGCTTACCGTACCTTTGAACTTGAAAATGCGCTTGAGCGCCTTAAAAAATCACAAAAACAATTGATAGAGCAAGAGAAACTAGCATCACTTGGCCGCTTAGTTGCAGGTGTAGCACATGAAGTAAACACTCCGTTAGGAGTTGCGGTGCTTGGCAATTCTACGGTGATTTCAGGCATTCAAGCACTTGAAGCCAAGCTGAACAATGGCACGCTTAGCAAAAGCGATCTCACCACTTTTATTGCCGATGCAAAAGAGGCAAGTAGCGGAGTTGAATTTAATTTAAATCGAGCCAGTGAATTGGTTGTTAACTTTAAACAAATGGCAACCGATTTTCATTCAGACCCTAAAAGTGACGTTAACTTAGCAGAGTGGGTAAACTCAATTGCAAACAGCTTAAAGCCTATGTTACGCGGTGCCGGAATTCGCTTAAACCTTGAATTACCATGTGAAAAACTAGTAGTAACATCTTATCCATCGCGTTTAGCACAAGTGATCACCAATTTAGTGTCGAATGCAATTAAACATGCTTTTCCAGAAACGTTTGCTATTGATGACAAGGTAATCACAATTGCACTTACTGGCAGAGCATTTAATTACTCGCTGTTAGTCGCTGACAATGGCATTGGCATGGATGAGCAAACAAAATCACATATCCTCGATCCGTTTTTTACTACTGGTAGGGCTGCTGGTGGCATGGGCTTAGGCATGAATATCGTGCACAACCTAGTGACTGGTTCATTAAACGGGCAATTGGTGATTGAAAGTGCGCCTAATCAAGGTACTCAGGTTCGTATAAACTTTGACACCTCAGACGAAGATAGAAATTTACTTAAAAGCAGCTTTAGTCGAGCTACTTTGGATAACTATCAGTTTTATTCATCATTTCATGACAAGCTGATCAATAGCGACGCTAAAGTTGAGCGATTATTTGCTAATGTGGATTTAGCTCGCCAACAAACAATGATTCTGCAATCGATCAATCTTATGGTAGAAAATTTAGGTAACCTTGATGTCATTTTTCATTCACCTGATGCTAAAACCATGCTCAAAAAACACCAAGCCATGGGCATTGATGATGCGATGCTAACACTTTGGAAAGAGTGCTTATTAGCAACACTAGCCGAGTTTGATAGCGAGTTTGATTCGCTAGTAGAAAATGCCTGGGAAAACGCACTTTCAGAATATACGCAGTATTTTTTAGCGCATCTGCAATAATCGTTTATAAAAAATTACTTACAGTGACTGCTCTAATACGCAGTTACTGTAAAACGTAGTAGTGGCGGGCCAATCGCTAAATACTCCAATTACGCCTACCTGTTTGGCTAGAAAATCAAGCAGTTCAAAAGCGAAGCCTTCATTTTTAATGGCCGATTTAACTGATTGATAATAGAAACCACCGCCTTCGGTAAGTAACCCCGAGCGCTCTAATGTCCATGTAATTATTTTTAACCCTGCTTTTTTTGCCTCTAGCGCATAGGCAGACTCAATCAGCTGATTGTTTTCATCTAAACTTACCAACACCCAAATCGGCGGCGCAATAATATTGATGCCCATGGCTTTTAATTCGCTCATGCTGTGTTGCCACGTTGCGGGGTTATTGTGATCAAAATTATCTTGTTCATAGCCATCGTCTAAGTACACGGCTTGTTTGGCAAAATCAGGATGGTGTTTAATCCAATATTGCAAATCAGCAAGTTCAAACGATTGCACAAAAACATCATTGGGTGAAATGCCCGCTTGTTTATATTCACTAATTAGCTTTTTTGCGTATTCGTGTTGTGACAGTCCATCAAACGGCATTGTTACTTGGGGCTTTTTAAGCTCAGGTGTCATTTTTACGCCAAGGTTCTTAAATAACTCAATACTTTGCTGGTGCGTCATCAAGGTACCTTTAGCAGCGTATAAGTCTGTTCGCCAATTAGGTGTGCCAGCAAGGTAGTCTTGCGGCGTTTTGGCATACACATTGGCGCCGTCCATTTTGCCTGATAATTGTAAGAATTCTGCGAGAGTAAAATCCGAGGTGCAGCATTCTACTTGTGCTTTTTTGCCAAGCGTTTTATCGCCTGGGGTAAAAGGTATGCGGCATTTTTTAGCAAGTTTTGGCTTTGCCAGCACATTTGTTGTTTGGTGTAGGTCACATTGTGAATGTCTACATACTAGGGCTTGGTCTTTAGTAAAAGCGACATCACATTCTAAAATGCCTGCACCCATTTTTGCTGCAGCAAGGTAAGACTCTTTGGTGTGTTCTGGAAATTGCAGCGGTGCTCCGCGATGACCTATTGAAAAATCAGACTGCTTAAACCTATTTGCATCACAATTTTCAAGAAGACTTTTAAGCGGCGACTGATCCATTTGCGAGACGAGATAATAAGGGCGAATACCCACGTCAACGTTTTGGTTATGCGTGTGTGACATGCTTTGGCAGCCACTAAGAAGTGCAATCATTATTAAAATTATCGCGCGCATATATTGCCTTTGTGGTTAAGATTTTTCCATTACAGCACAATAAGATGACAAAATGTGAAACAACACATTATTTTTGGCGATACGCATATTAACCTTGCTCTGGTGTATTAATACTTGAGCACTAGCAGTGTGATTTTGTTACTTTACGGCCATGCCTAAATGACATTGTTTAATCAATCAAAAACTTCAGCTCGGTGGCTGCTTTAGTCGGTGTAACTTCTGTTATCTCGTAGCTGGCTATGTTTTCACGATAAAAAGGGTCGTGTGCGAGTTCGCGCTCAAGTGTTTTGCGATCGTTAATGGTTGAAATGATCACGCCACCTGTTCTTGGTTCTTTTCGGCCGGATAAAATGAAATGCCCTTTTTCATATTGGGCATTTAGGTATTCAATGTGCTCAGGTATAAATTTATCAACCTCGTTAAGTGGCACTTGATAGGTGAGTGAAATAATAAACATATGTCGTCCTTGATTTATAAAAGTAAAGTCTGATTATTAGCGCGAAAAGGCCAATACGCTTTAATTGTTTTTAGCGATGCCCATTAACACCTGCATCGTACTATTGTTGCTGGTTAATGAAAATGCGTTAGTCACGTTTTCAACAAGCAAGTTTGCGTTTTCATAGCCTTGGCTGATCATATCTGGTGTAAAACCAAAATCATCTTGCTCATTGCGCTGCCAATCCCACTGTACAAACGTACCGTTTTGTTTTAACAAGCGTTTAAAGAGCGCCAAAATGTACTGGTAATCTGGTACAAATGCACACACGGATGATGCAACAATTAGGTCAAAGCCTTCACGCAATAATGGGTTATTTTTAATTTCATGTTCTGATAGTTCTAAGCTAAGCGCCGTTACATTAGTAAGCGATTTAGCGTTGAGCACATCAATCATTTTTGCTGATGTATCAATAGCTATGACGTCAGCTGCTGATTGGGCTATTTTTTCAGTGAGCAAGCCTGTGCCACAACCAAAATCGAGAACGCGCATACCACTTAGATTAGTAAATTGTCTTAGTGACTTGAAAGCATTTTCTGCATAAAGCATCACATCTTCATTGGTATCCCAACCATCGGCATATTCATCCCAACTGTTGCTCATATTTGTTCCTGTTTTAAAAGTGATTAAGGTTTCTTGCACGCGAGCAAAACGCGTACTTCATTTATTACGCATCTAGTCGAGAGTTTAACGTTATGAATTAAAAGTAATAATTTAAAAAAGCGTTTTTAGTATGCAGTTAACTTATCGCGAATTAAGGCTAAACGCTACAGAGCTAAGCGTAACACAAGTGTTATTCGGTAAGTGAGCTGAAATCTTTTTACTTAAAGGGAGATAAGTTTAATCTTCATCAGTAAACACCGTAATTTCATTGGTTTTTCCTTTTAAACTAACATCTTCAAGTTGAGTTAATGATGTTAGCGCGGATTGTTCCACAGTTGCTTTACTGATTAAGGTTTTTAGGTTGAGCTCTTTGGCTTTCCTTTCTAAACGTGCCGTAATATTCACAGTATCGCTAATGACGGTATAATCCATACAACATTCGCTACCAATTCACTATTCCTTTAGATTCATAACGTTTCAATATAGTAAGTTCAAATCTATGGCTCAAAATAGGAAAAATGAGTACACCCCTCAGTATTACATCTATTCACTAATTATGCTTGCAACCAGTTTCCTTATACCTATTAGAACACCACCAAATAAAGCAGAGAAGAGAACTAAAACGAATAGAAGTGTTACTTGGTTTGATATGTCGATGTTTGGGCTTGCAATAACAGCCAGAGTATTAATTAATAATAAAACCAGACCAGATTGAATATAGCCCTTATAACCAATGAATCCTGCGAATAAAAGCATTAGAAAAGAAACTCCAATAGCTGGAGTAAATGGTGCAGTGGCTAGCAACAGACATAGTATTGAAAGCGCTATAGAAATCCCTATTGCAATTTTTGCCACAAAATCCTCCTTGATATATAACGTCCACTTTTGATGGCTTTTTATATGCCTGATTTACCAAGCCTATATTGCTCTATACTACCAGCCATAAAACAAATACCAACATAAAACCAAATAGTGCTTGCTACAATTTGCCAGATATCAAAGCCCGAAGAGGTTAAAAATGTTGGAATAGCGATTAAACCACGCAACGTACAAAGGGTTGCTATGGTAATTAAAGCAGGACGTAGTAAAGGTAGTTTTCGAATTAAGCCTACCGCAGAAAAAGCAAAAACGGAGCAAGCAAACATTAAACATGCAACTATTACAGTGCTAAAAAAAGCAAGTGAAGTACCTTGAATTGCAGAATCTATGATCGGTTGAGGTGCGCGAGCAAATGCAAACCAACTAGGCCCTCCCACAATACAAAGAAGGTGCCAAATAGCAGAAGCTGATGCAATGACTCCAGCACTGATTAACAACTTCGATTTAACACTAAAATTCAATGAAAGCCCCAATACTTTACTGGCATATAACGTCGCAATATAGGCGAAAAATAGCAGGCTAAACTAAGCGAAGAATGAGCGCAAGCCTGCTGTTTTGCGTCCATTGTTTAATTAAATTGTTATATGCTGATTAAAGCCAAGTCTGGCCACACATCCTCGTAACCATCAGCAATTAAAAACCGATGCCCTGGAGGTAATGCTAAATAAGGCATTATTTGAGGAAGGTATTTATCAATATGGCTGACGTGTAATGGTTTGAAGAAGTCAGGTTCATCGCTCCATTCTTCTCCGCACCAGATATACCAACCACAAGTTCCATTTTCTGCAACGTGCCTTAGGCCATTTATAGGAAGCTTACCGATTGTTTCAATGGCAATTCCCAATTTTTCCTCACCATTACAAGGCGTATATTCTGCATTGAATTTCGCGCAAATATCTACCTGATTACTCATTGACTTCCTTAGGCATATAACAGCTTATTAGTACTCATTTCGATTTAAGGAAGTTACCCACAACCTAATTTTTTACGCTAATAATTTTTTAATATTTTCAGTAGATTATCAGCATATTTTTGCTCTATCAATGTAAAGTTGGGATTAGATGATCGCGCCATTAGAGGGCCTTTATTTAATTTAAATATTCTCATTTCAGCTTTTACCAAATCACTCACATCAAAATTTTTTATAAAAAATAATCATAACTAAAAGCGGCTTTACAATAGTCGCCTTTAAATATTTTTAAATTTTAATTCATTGTTTTAATTGGCTTTAATTTTTATTTTGAATGTTCCTTACAGGATTTACTCATTGCACGCAGTTCAGGCTTTAAAGTAAAAACTCTATTTTTACCTGTTAGGGGGCTTGAAAAAAAACACCTGTTCAGCTTACACTTGTGCGCTGAGTGAGCGTACACGTGTAAGTTTAAATGAGTTTTATATTCAACCCCTTAACAAATTGGTTTAGTAAACAGTTTTTCCATCATCGTTCGATGGCTGGCTATTTTGAGCCTGTAATTCAAATATTTAAGCCAAGTTGGCGCGATGGTTATTACCGTGCAAATGTGCAGTCGGTAACATACATTGCTAACAAAACAGTTTCGATAGAGCTCAAAGTTGAGTCTCGTTGGCCTACCCATAAAGCTGGGCAACATATTGAGCTAACAATAGAAATTAACGGCCGCTTAGTAACGCGCGTATTTACCATTGCCTCTAGCCCAAATCAGGCAATGCATGAAGGCGTGATCCGTTTAGTGATAAAGCAGCATGATGTTGGTGCATTTACGCCGTTTTTATCCCGTTTAACTGTGAATTCATGGGTTAATATTTCAAAACCCAAAGGCACATTTTTATTGCCACAGTCTAACGCTGTGACTTTTTTTGCTGCGGGTTCAGGTATTACGCCGTTTATTGCGATGTTGCATCAAGCATTACATGACGAAATCCCGCCAATTCATTTGGTGTATTACGCAAAACCAAATGAGCATTTGCTGGTGGCCGAACTTGCCAGTTTGCGCAACCGCTTAGCAAACTTCACGTTTACGTTACTTAGCCGAAGTACTGACGGGGATGTTGCTGCAAAATTGCCAGAATTTATCGGTTCCCAGTGGCTGGTATGTGGGCCGCAAGATTTTTATAAAACCATCAAAAACTATGCAGATACGCATCAGCAATCAATTGAAAGTGAGCATTTCTCGCTTGTAGATTTGCACACACAAGGTGACGAAAAAGCGCATTTTCAGGTGGATCATGGTGGCATTAAATTTACAGCCGACAATCAACAGCCGCTTTTAGCGCAGTTTCAAGCAAATAAAATTAACGTGCCTTACGGCTGTGGCATGGGCATTTGCCATCAATGCCAATGCGTAAAGAAAAAAGGCGTAGTGCGTGATATTCGCAACGGTAAATTATCAGATTACGGTGAAGAGTTAATTCAATTATGTGTATCGCAAGTGGTGTCAGATGTGGAGTTTAAAGCGTGAACACAGTAGCAGAACCAAATTACGATTTATTAGCCGAGCAGCTAAACGAAATTCAATCAACAACTATGGCAAAAGTGGGTGAGCAAGACGCAAACTATATTCGCCGTGTGATTGTAACGCAGCGCATTTTAGAATGGTCGGGCCGTATTTTATTGGTGCTTGGCTTTGTCTCGCCGTGGCTTTGGCTTGTAGGTGTACTTGCCCTTGCAACGGCTAAAATTCTCGACAATATGGAAATAGGCCACAATGTAATGCACGGCCAGTACGACTGGATGAACGACAAGCATATTAATTCCAAAGCGTATGAGTGGGATATTGCTTGTGACGGCAAAAGTTGGAACCGCGTACATAACTTTGAGCATCATACTTACACTAATATTATTGGTAAAGATCGTGACTTTGGTTATGGCTTATTGCGCTTATCAAACGATTTTCGCTGGCGTGTTAAAAACCTTTGGCAATTTATCACTTACCTAAATTTAAGTGTGTTGTTCCAGTGGGGCGTGTCGTATCACGAACTCGCCGCAGAGCGCGTGTTTTTTGGTAAGAAAAAAGATAATCGCGACTACAAAGTGCCACATAGTGAGCTAAAAACACGGTTTTTTAGTAAAGGTGCGCGCCAATTAATTAAAGATTATCTAATATTTCCACTGTTAGCAGGGCCATTCTTTTTATGGGTATTAGTGGGTAATCTAATTGCCAACTTGCTACGTAATTTATGGACATCAACCATCATATTTTGTGGTCATTTTACTGGCGATGTAAAAACGTTTAGTGAAAAAGAATGCGAAAACGAGACAAAAGGGCAATGGTATTATCGCCAGGCATTGGGCTCATCCAATATTAAAGGTGGAAAGTGGTTTCATATATTAACCGGGCATTTAAGCTTTCAAATAGAGCACCATTTATTTCCTGATATGCCAGCCAAGCGCTACCGTGAAATTGCGCCTAAAGTGCAAAAGGTATTTCGTGAACACGGTATTCAATACAACACAGGTAGCTTTTTTAAACAATATGGCTCGGTAGTAAAACGCATTTTGCGCTACTCATTGCCATAACGCGCAAGTAAAAACAGTTCCTTAACATAATGTGCCCAGTTATTGTCTGCCAACATATAGCATGGGTGCATTATTTTCATCTCATTGAACATTCTGTTCGCCGTGTTTAACAAAAAAAGTCGCCACTGTTTGATAAACTAATAAAGTTAGAAAAGAAGGTGAAATTGCGAGCGTTAAAAACCTTACAAGCGGTATGTGTTTACAATTTTTTACAAAGCATTTTGACGATTTATATTTAATTTATGTAAATGAAATGTGCCTTTTGTTTGTTTCTCATTCGGTTTGAAACTTTTTTAGTTATTTTATATTTTATTTATATTCCATTTAGTAATTATTTATATCTCTTAGCGATAAGTTTTGTCGTATTGCCGTCTTTAATTGTTAATATGGAATTTAACTCTTTATATTCATCCTGTTAACTTTAACCATGGATTTGTTTTCAGCCTTTTTTATTAGTTATTTACTATTCTTTTTCAGTACTCTATTTATCCCTACCTTTTCTATGGTTTTAGCCTCTATTTCTCACATGTTTCAAACAAATACAATTTTTGCGCAATTTGCTCATTTTTAAATCTGTAATTTGTTGTAATTACATTTTATGTAAGCGCTATCATTTTTTGTTAGCTGTAAAAAAAATGTTGTAAATGTTTCATTCGTTTGCGTTTTTACCTATTTGCAATTTAACAGCGTGATCATCAAAATGCGCCGCCTTGGGGAACGAATGAGGTACAGGTTTGTTAATAAAAAAAGCAGCGAGACGCTTTGAAGCAGCGTTAAAAAACTATGAAAATGACAGCGTTAGTACAGAGATAACAATCATTAATAATCACAAACTAACTGTTAAATGCTTCTTGTATTGTGGCCTTCATTACTCGGTAAAAGTAACGTTTGATGAAGACTTTTGTTTGGCGGCTCTAAATATTCAGCACTTAAAAGAGGGTGTTCATATACCCACTGATGAGCAAAAAAAGCAGCTTTCAGCCTGCTTATCTCAGGTGATAAATGAAGGAATGTATTATGCCAAGTGCTGAGGTTTATTGTGCAGGTGTGTCAGTGCCAGAGCTTGCGCTACATACACAAGGTTTGCTCGAGCGATTATTTAGCAAAGAGTATTATCAAGTAGTGCTGTCGAGAAAAACCCATTATGAAGCGCAGCTTACAGTGTTTTATCACAGGCACAAATTGCTCAAATTAATGATTAATAACAAAGAAGTGAGTTTGAGTCATTGTGAAAAATTAAGCAGCACAAAAGTGGATGAAATAGTGCAGTTTTTACAATCAGCAGATAAAAATTTTTGGTTTTCGCGTTCAGTGTTTTACACCAATGAAAAACTAGTTGAGACGTTTCATGTTTTAAATTCACCTGCCATAGGCATTATTCAAAGGCCACATTATGCATAAGGTGAGCCTGTGTTTTAAATCATCGCAATGTCAAGAACTTACGCCAATGCAAACAAAAATTCTGTATCAGCTTGTGGTTAAAACAGTGTCTGAGCAATACGGTGAAGATCGTGTAAAGCAAATTATCGATGCCTTTAACGGCGATTATTTTTCAATTTTAAAGTGTGGCATTTCATTGCTCGCAAGTGAGGTTAACAATGCAAACTAATATGGTAAACAAATTAACCGATGTGGCACGTACCGCCGACCAATATATTGCAGAGCAAGGGCAATACGGCCGTATTCAATCGGATAAAAGTAAAGTGATGGATCATATTCTTAAGTTAATGGAAATTGACGCACAAATTCGCTTAGCGAATCAGCTCGAACATTTTGCTTCGTCACTAAAAGCAGATGTTGATTAGTAGTTCCCTGTTCACAACAGGATCCCCCAGCCAAAGCCTCTACTGAGGCTTTTTTTAGGTAATAACATGAAAATATTAATTGTAGGTGCAGGGATCGCCGGTTTATTGATGTATCGTGAGTTACAACGTCAAGGCATTGAAGCCGATCTTATAGAAAAGCAGCCAGCGTTGAATAATTTAGGTGCGGGCATTTGTTTACCTGGAAATGCGATGAAGCAGCTTGAAGTACTCGGTTTAAAACACGCCATTTTAGCCAAAGCTTATCAAGTTAAAGAAGTGCGGTTTGAAACACATCAACGTGAGTTGTTAGCTAAAGCAAGCCTAAACGAGGGGGTTTTAGCAAGCCAACCGTTTGTGGCATTAACGCGTTCGGATCTTATTGAGGTACTTGCTGATGGCATTAGTCAGCATATTCAGTTTTGCCGCTCCATTGTCGACATCCGAAATAACAACACTACACAATCGGTGTGTTTTAATGATGGTGCTGTAGTTGACTACGACCTTATCATTGGTGCCGATGGCATTAACTCAAGTGTGCGAGAGTTACAATTTGCCGAGCCTGACCTCACCGATTTAGAAGTAACACATTGGCGCTTTTTAGTGGATATGCCAAGTGAAAATTTAGAGCCAAGTTACCTTGTTGGCAATACCGATGCATTTATGTTTTACCCAATCAGTAAACAACAAGTTTACTGTTACGGACAAGCTGCAAATCAACAAATTAACGCCCTTTATAGCGACCCTAAAAAGAGCATGCGCGCGGTGTTTTCGCATTATCACCCGTCAGTGGTTAAGGCAATTGAGTCGGCAACGGTTATCAACCAAGGGCGTTTACGCGCGGTGATGTCAAAAGAAGTTTATAACAAGCGCTGCGTGTTAATAGGCGATGCACTTCATGGATGCCCGCCTAGTTTACAACAAGGGGTGGCGCAGGCACTAAGTGATGTACTGACGCTATCTCGCTGTTTAAAAAACGCTTACAGCATTGATATGGCTCTGGCTGATTTTAAAAGCAAACGCTTAAAGCAAATTACGTGGGTTGTTTCTGAGTCCAATAAAATTATTCGTTTAGCAAAATTGGGTAAATCAAGGTTTGGCCGATTTATACGTAATAGTTTAATCCGTCTGCAAGGGCCGCAAAATGTAAAAGCGTGGCGAAAATTAATGACTGAATTAGAGGCAAACAAATGCAACTAAACATGCTGTTAGACACTTACCAAGGCCAATTATTAACAAAGCAAGATCTCTCGTTTTACGAGCGCTGGGCAATGGATTATTTTCATGATGATAGCCTTGTAAGCGACCCTTACTTATCTATCACCCTTGATTTGCCTTTAGCAAAAGCAAGAGAGACATATCAGTGTTATTATTCGTCGGCAGAAGGCGCTTCGTTTCAAGGTTTTTTGATTTGGTGCTTGGCAAGAGCGCTTAAAAGCGAGTGGATTTTCTCTACCCGAAACATTAACGGTAAATGGTACCGTTTTGATAATTTACCCATTTTTTGCCCAATAGCGGTGGGTGGTGACCTGCGTTTTAAAGATGTGATTTTAGAAAATGTAACGTCGCTTTCGTGGCTTGAATTTGCCCTTTATTACCGTCAATCAGTGGATTGTAATGACGCAAAATTAGAAGTGTTACCACAAGAAGTGTGGGCGCTTTGCCCATTTATTGGTAACTTACCAAACATGGCGTTTTCATCGTTTCAAATTCATCGTAATAAATTAAAAACAGGGCGTCCTTTATTTTATTTTGGTCAACGTAAAACTATAAATGGCGAACCTTTTGTGCCGCTAAGCATTAGCTTTGATCACGCAAATAGCGACCCATTTGTGCTCGACAAACTACTAGCACGGTTTAATGCGTTAACAACCAGCGTAATCGAATAACATAGCACCTAAGGGTGCTTTTTATTGTCTGAGCTACCACAAAATAAAATCAAAATAGTGAAACATCTATTCATAGCTGTGTACTCTATTATTTGGTAAAAATATAAAAGAACGGGGCGCGATTTTTGCGTTTTTAGGAAACATACTCGGTAGCAAGGATGAAAAACGCACTTCTTTATTTTGGAATACTTACTTTAGTGGGATGCTCTTCAGTTGAAAAGCCGACTATTCATCTTCACACAAACTCGCTAAGCGATAAAAAAATACGCTCCATAAAACAAGTATTTGAGGCCAAGGGATATCGAGTTGTTTATGGTGAACAGGATTTTTCCCATTTTCTTATCACCCCACTTATTGTGACACCTAAAGAAATGGAATTAGAGTCTCAACGAATTCAACAATTTATTTCAGAATCTTTGGGCGCTTTTCCAATGATTAAACAAGGGAACTTTAAAAACCATAGATATTCAGGCAAGCATATTGGCGTTTACTTAAAAGGCGAATCGTAACATGAAACATGTCTAATTGGTGTTTTACCTTGGCACATACCTGTCACTAAACCATTTTGTTATCTGTCACGTATTACGTCAGTATGATAACGTTTGGAGGTTCCTCATGTTTTGTGCTGATTGTGAAAGAATCGAAAATTATTTATTCCCTGAAACAACGTTTTGGTTGTTTTTACCTACTTTTGAGAGTGTAAATAAAGCCATTCTTTTTTGTGGCAACGGAAATTATCCAGCAGCACAAACAGACTCACACAGCATTCGTGTTGAGGTAAAAAAAGAGCAGGTAAATCGTTTTTTACTGGGGCTTTTTGGTGAGTTTGAGCCAAATGAATTAAATGCTTCCAAAATCACCACAACCGATGGTGGCGAGCCTACATTTAGCGATATTGGCCGTATTGTGCCAGCTAGTGTGTTAATAAATCGCTTAAACAGCGAATGGATTATTCAAGCCATAGAAAGTCATAGTTACGAAACACACTTTCAGCCGATATTTTCATTAGATGAGCAAGGGAACCCTTCGCCTTTTGCATTTGAAGGCCTGTTTCGCATTAAAGACGAGTTTAACAATATTGTGCCGCCATCACATGCGTTTAAATTAGCAGAAGGGTCTGACTTACTTTTTTCTCTTGACCTAATAGCGAGGCGCTCAGCGGTAGGGCATTTTAGAAAGTCAGGTTTAAACGGCAAATTGTTTATAAATTTCAACCCTTCCAGTATTTACGACCCATCGTATTGCCTACGAGCAACAGCCTCTGCTATTAATGCCTTAGGTATACGCCCTGAAGATGTGGTATTTGAAATTACCGAAACCACAACTGCCACAGATGAATCGGTAATGCGCGGTATATTAAACTTTTACCGTAATGCTGGTTTCGGTGTGGCATTAGATGATATTGGCTCGGGATGGTCGGGGCTTAATATGCTACATAAATACCGCCCTGATTACGTCAAAATCGATATGGATTTAGTACGTAACTTACATAACGATCCTTACAAACAAACGATAGTTAAACACCTTATTCAACTGGCGCACGATAATGGCACAAAAGTAATTGCTGAGGGTATTGAAAGTGAAGATGAGCTGGCAATCCTGCAAAGCTATCGCGCTGATTATTACCAAGGTTTTTTATTAGCTAAGCCGCAATTTTATGGTTCAACCTTAAGCCAAGAAGAACAAACCCAAATCGATAATACCTTAACGGGTATTAATTAATTTGAATATTTAATGGGGTTTGAGGCTTATTTTGTTTACTAATTTCTTTTTTGCTAAGGCTAGATTTTAGAAATAAAAAGAACTTTCGCGATTATTCTTTGTTCCGTTATATACTGGCGATAACTATTTTGCTGGTTGCCACAAGGAATTTTATGCGCCATAGCCGATTACTCGTTACTTTTTTAGTGTCTTTTACTTGGTTGTTACTTGCCACAGGCTGTGGTGAAAGCTATCAAGAGCTGGTTGAGCGTGAAAAAGAGCAGCAAAAAAGTTGGCCATCGTGGCCTGAGTTTGAAGCTGCTGTACCAAAGCCAGATTGGTGGCATTCGGTGCCGATTAAGTATTTAGATCCAATGAATTATACGCCCGAAGAAATGAAAGCGTATCATGATAAAAATAACGGCATTGATAAATATAAACGCGACTTTAAAGTACTATACGCCCGAATGTTGAAAAATCGCGGCAATGATGTGCAAGAGATGGCGGGTTTTTTAGGCCGTGGTACAGTGGATGAGTTTTACCCCCTATATGCGTTTTATATCTCAAATTACATGCATGAAACCTGGCAAAGTGAGTACTGCGGCCAGTGTAATGATGCTAACGCCGCGATAAATATTGGTACGCAGTGGCTTCACCGTTTAACAAAAGACGGCGAGCTCACCCGCGCACAGCAAGTTATTGACCAGCTATTTGAACTAAAATACGACAGAGCTATTCCATATCAGCGCTACACCTTGATCCGCGCATATCGCAATGTGCTATTAAAAACCCACAGCCGTGAAGATGCTTACGCGATTTTAAAACCCTACATTGTTGATAATATAAAGCTTGCTGAACAAGCGAACGATCAAAAAATGATGCAGTGGTGGATGAATTTATAAAATACCGCTTAAATTTGCGGTAGTTTCACTTATAAATAAATAATTTAAAAAGACTTTTGATGAAACCAAATTACGAAAACTACAGTTATAAATCACTCTTAGAAGCGTTAAACAGCATAGATAAAAACGCTTATCCAGAGCGCGTGGTTGAAATTAAGTCTCGCATACAGCAGTGGTTTGAAAGCACTGAATTTAATGCTCAGTATCAAGATAATAATCTTGCAATGGCTTTGCTTGTTTTAACGGCTGGTCTTATTGGGGTTTATGGTTTTTTGTACGGCAACCCTAATGATATCAGGCGATATGGCGGGCCGATATTGTTGGTGGCTTTACCGTTTATTTACTGCTCTGGTAAAAAGAAATTTAAGGTTCATCAAAAAGATGTGTGTAAAATTGACCAAACAGGTGTTTTTCGAAGAGAAAAAAACACTGAAAATACCATCGCTTGGCAAGACGTTAAACGAGCAGGGTTTGTAACAATAAAAGGCAACACTACGGTATGGTTTGAAAATCAAAACCAACAACGCGAAGTTGGCATTGAGCTAAACTTGTTTGATTTAGATAGTACCGAGGTACTCGCCTTTGTAAATTTTAAAGCCAAGCAATATGGCTTTGAACTATTTGAAATTGGCGGGTTAGGCCAAGAAAAAGTGGTTATCCCAGCAACAAATTCACAAAAGATAGAAACGCAGGTATAGTAATTTTTCATATTGTTTATAAGGACATTAACACATGAATATTAATGCTACACTGATTGGTGAAATAGTTGCTATCTCTGTTTTTTTAGTTGTTGGCTTTTTGAGTTTTTATTTAGGTAAACGTAAAACCAATTCGCCAAAACTTACCGCGCTAATTGGCGTATTGCTTTCATTAATTCCACCGCTTGGTTTTATTTACCTTGCTGTATTGGTTTTAAAGGATGATATTAAGCAGCAAAGCTCAGAGGCTGTTGGCTAGACCAAATCGCCTTGTTTAATAGGTTCTAGTAAACAACGGGCAAAAAAAGGGTAAGCCCTAATGGACTTACCCCAATTTATTTTATTTACCCGCTAATTTTGCGCGAGCGCTGTGCAGCTTTTTGTAGCTTTCGATTAAGCGCAGGTGCTTATCAAGGCCTTCTAGCTGCGAGTTAGTTGGTGTTAAACCATAAAAACGCACATCGCCATTAATAGAGCCAATAATCGCGTTCATTACTTCTTCGCCAAACATGCGCGTGAAGTTATGCTGGTAGTCTTCAAACTCAAGTTCGTCATCAAGTGCTACTTGCAGTGTTGCATGTAGCGCTTGGTAGAATAGGCCGCGTTCAACGGTGTTATCGTTGTACTGTAAGAAGCTTTCAACGAGGTTATTCACTTCTTCTAAATCGCCTAATGCTAAGTAAATTAATAGCTTAAGCTCTAGAATAGTAAGCTGACCCCACACTGTATTTTCATCAAACTCAATACCAATTAGGGTAATGATATCAATGTAGTTATCAAGCTCGCTCTCTTCTAAACGATTTACTAAATCAGCTAGCTCGTCGTCTGACAGTGAATGCAGGTTTAAAATATCGTCGCGGTATAAAAGTGCTTTGTTGGTGTTATCCCAAATTAAGTCTTCTGCTGGGTAAACCTCAGAATAATCTGGTACCAAAATACGGCATGCTGTGCCAAGGCCAGTAAATTCAGCAATATATGCTTCTTTACCGATGTCTTCTAAAATACCGAATAGGGCATCGCACTCTTCTTGGTTAGTGCCTGAGAAATCCCATTCCACAAACTCGTAATCGTGCTTAGCACTAAAGAAACGCCAAGAAATAGTGCCTGTTGAATCAATAAAGTGCTCAACAAAGTTTTCAGGCTCTTGTACAGCCATTGAGTTAAAGGTTGGCTTAGGTACATCGTTTAAGCCTTCAAAACTGCGGCCTTGTAATAGCTCAGTAAGGCTTCGCTCAAGCGCCACTTCAAAGCTTGGGTGCGCACCAAATGAGGCAAAAACGCCGCCCGTTTTCGGGTTCATTAAGGTAACACACATTACTGGGAACTGGCCGCCAAGTGAGGCATCCTTAATGACTACTGGGAAGCCTTGCTCTTCTAGCCCTTTAATACCTGCAACAATGCTTGGGTATTTATTCAGTACGTCTTCTGGTACATCTGGCAATACAATTTCTTGCTCGATGATTTGGCGTTTTACCGCGCGCTCAAAGATTTCAGATAAACACTGTACTTTGGCCTCGGCAAGGTTGTTACCCGCGCTCATGCCGTTACTTAAAAATAAGTTTTCAATCAGGTTTGACGGGAAATAAACCGTTTCGCCATCTGAATGACGCGTGTACGGAATTGAACAAATACCGCGCTCAACATTACCAGAGTTGGTGTCAATCAGGTTAGAACCACGCAGCTCTTGCTCTGGGTCGTAAATATCCAGCGTGTAGTCGTCTAAAATCTCGTTTGGTAGCTCGTCTTCTGGGCCTGGTTTAAACCATTTTTCATTTGGGTAATGGACAAAATCGTTATTGGCAATTTCTTCACCAAAGAATTGATCGTTATAGAAAAAGTTACAGTTTAAACGCTCAATAAATTCGCCAAGTGCCGAGCACAGCGCGCTTTCTTTGCTTGCGCCTTTACCATTAGTAAAACACATCGGAGATGCCGCATCGCGAATATGAAGCGACCATACGTTTGGCACAATGTTACGCCACGATGAGATTTCAATTTTCATGCCCAAGTCTTCTAAAATCTTGGTCATGTTTTGAATGGTTTGCTCAAGCGGTAAGTCTTTACCTAAAATCATGGTATTGGCGTCGCCTTCCGGCTGACCCATTAACATGGCTTGCGCGTCTTCATCTAGGTTTTCAACTGCTTCTACAACAAACTCTGGGCCTGTCTGAATTACCTTTTTAACGGTACAACGGTCGATTGAACGCAAAATACCTTCACGGTCTTTGTCAGAAATGCTCTCTGGCAGCTCAACCTGAATTTTAAAGATTTGGTTGTAACGGTTTTCTGGGTCAACAATGTTGTTTTGCGACAGGCGAATATCGTTAGTTGGAATATCGCGCGCGTTACAGTACACCTTTACAAAATACGCCGCACACAGCGCAGATGAGGCAAGAAAATAATCGAATGGACCAGGTGCGCTACCATCGCCTTTATAGCGAATAGGCTGATCGGCAATAACGTTAAAGTCGTCAAACAGCGCTTCTAAGCGCAAGTTATCAAGATAATTTACTTTGATTTCCATGAATTAGGTTCCAAGTGTGTCGCCGCGAATAGGTGGTTGCAGCAAGGCAAACATAATGGGTGTAATTATCCGCTTTTTTAGCGCTTAATTCACTAAAATCGGAAAATAAATACTTTTTCCCACGTTCAGCTTATCTTTTGCCACATTTGGTGACTTATTTAAGGCAGTAAATAATATGTTTGCTGCGAAAAGCAAAGAGCAAACAAAGTAAATAGGGCGAGAGGGAGAGGGCGAGAACGCGATATGTGGCTACACCTTGCTAGCCCTTTTTTACAAAGTGACAAAAAACAAACTGTTGCGTAGTACCAAGCGGCGTTTTATGGGTTTCAAGCAGTTGTTCTTTTAGTTCAAAATGCTCGCCAAATTCGCCGTGTAAGCTTTCTGCACTGTAACGCACAATAGGCAAGCCACTGCACTTTTCTGGGCCATCTTCTGCAAATGTGGCAATAATAATGTGGCCATGTGGTCTTACCGCATGCATTACGTTTTTCATATAAGCGCTGCGCTCTTCAGGCGTTGTTAAAAAGTGAAATACCGCGCGATCATGCCATACATCAAATTGCTGTTTTGGCAGTGTTACCTCTGTTATATCCGCTTCAATCCACTTTACATTTGCTGAATTTTCGCCAATACGCTTTTTAGACGTTTCAAGGGCAGCACCAGATAGATCAAGCACCGATACATTTGTATGCCCATTTAACAGCAAATCATCAACCAAAGTGGACGCACCACCACCCACATCAATAATGGCAGCACTTTTTTCACAATTTAAACGGTTTAACAACTTTAACGAGGTCACCGCATGGGGCTGAAACCAACTCACCGCATTTGATGCTTTTGTTGTGTAAACCGTTTCCCAATGTGATTTTTTGTGCATGGTGTTTCCTGAGTTGGTTTAGTAGTGCCTTAATAAATAGCTAAAAATATAGATTAATGGGACTCAGAGTCTTAGATTTGTTGGTTTGTAATCATGAAGTCAAAATCAACGACTCTGACCTCATTGGTTTGATTAGGTAAGTGGAATCAAGGACTCAGACCCAATGGTTCTTGTTATTTGATTGAATATTTTAAGTTATTTTCATCAAGTTTATCTGTTAGTTCCTCTAGTGTAGCGCCTGAATATACTACTTTACCATCAGCCTCAACCCCATACATTCCATTTTCATACTTTCTTATCGTGGTTACTGTACTGCCTATAGTAACAACCCCTACTGCTTCATGTAGCATTTCGATTTCCTTCTTTTATTAATGATGATTAAATTAACTTCTTCCGCCTAAAGCAGCGCCGCATTAAGTGTCCGATTGCCTTTGATTGTTAGAACTTTCTGCTGCCGGAACGCCATACTCTTCTCGGAGCCGCTTATGCCGCATTTTCAATGCTGCAATAAAGACATTCATCAAAAGGATTGTTCCACCTAAAACGAAAATGGTTGGCATTAATGAATCGAATGCTTTCGAAAAAATGCTCCCACTGCTTTTTGACTTTATTGTTGTATAGACTGTAGCCATTGCAGCTATTAATCCAATGGTTAAACTAAACAACATCGTCATTCTCTCTCGATACTCAATTCTGGCAACAAACCTTGTATTTTCTAGTTGTTCAGCTTGTTCATGGACAGGATTTTCCGGTGATAACAAAGGATTTAATGAGTCACAATATTGCCGTTTTGTTTCTGAAGAAATAAAACTCGAATCCATAATCTCTTTAATTAATTCCTCAGAAATACTTTTAGGGCTAAATAATAAGTGTGGTTCAAGTTTGTAGTGCCTAGCAGTAGCATTTCGCAACGATTCTAAAACACTTTTTTCGGGAATATGTCCATCGGAAATACCTGGTCGTAGAGCATACATAATTTCCCTGTTGGCGCTCGCAATATTTTGTGCGGTTTCTCTTTCGTCTTTTTTAGTAAATATTTTCCTTGTGATAAAAGTAACTATGATCCCACTAAGAATCCCAGTTCCGATCCCTATGATCCATGAGTTATTCAATATATCCATGGTTTTCCCTTAATAGCTCTAACGCTTAAATCAGGCGAGCGATTTTTGCGCTGGCTGAATTTATTTGTTAGCAATTTTTGCTCGGTTGTTGAGATTTAGATTAAGCATCAATTTCTTTATGAGATCTCTGGCATAAGATTCCGGCATGTCATAATCGATGAGCGATGAAATGATTTCATCTTCACTAAACTTACCTGAATCAATCATAGACATGATTTTCTTTTTAACATTCTTGTCATACTCTATCGAGTTTATTGGGTTAATAAAGCGATTATTAGACTTAATATGAACTTCCGATTCAAGATCTCGGATTCTATGAGAAAGGCTTCTGGTATTAGCTAAGATTTCAGAAAGAATATCCTGCTCTGTTCTTGGTGGAACCACTTCAATCGGCGGGTTGTCACTTAGAGCATTTTTGAAATCTCGATCAAATTGGGGCCAGTAAGTATCAAAGACTTGTTTTAAGATCCTCTCATCAAGAGATTTATTATCGAGGCAATCATTAATGGTTCTTGTCAGCTCCCAAACGCTGGCTTTATCAGGTAAAGTATGGTTAAACTGGGCGAGAGGATCTTGAAGATCTTCAGGGCTAAGGTCTATGAGGAAGGTGCAAACTCTATTGGTTGTTAATCCCTTTGCCAAGGCTCCTGTCTCAAATAGAATCCAAGGCTTTTCTTTATTTTCTTGTGTTAAGCAGACAACCCCAACAGAAACATCTTTTAACTTATCACTGATTTCTGAAAACCAGATGGCTCCACGATCAATATCCCTTGTCGAAATCCAAGGCTGAGAAGCTTGAATTACGCACTTCAACCAATCGCTAATTAGCTCTGCTACAGCTTTACTTCTTTGTCCCGACCAACTTACAAATATTTTCACAATTCCCTCTCAGTAGATTTCACCTGATTGCTAACAGCTCATTAGTACGCATTTCGATTTAAGGAAGTTATCGATAACCAAAAACCTACGGGCTAATAAGTTACTTTATCTAATTTTTTCAATAGATTATCAGTGTGGCTTCTCACTAACAATGTAAAACTTGGTAAGTTTTAGTGTGTCACCACTTAATTATGCCTTTTAAGGCTAGTTGTGTAATTTTATATTGATAAATTTATTTGACTATAACAAGGTATTACAAACGCCAGTTAGATGAACGCGCTAAATGTGGTGTTACACAATTTGCCTTGTTTATCAAAATGCTAAATGTATCGAGCTTGTTTATATAAAATGCGTTTTACTACTTTGGCAACTCAGCACTTAATAATGCAATCGCCAATTTATTATTTTTACTTTTAGCAACGTCTAACGCGGTTTTGCCGCGCTTATTTTTGCGTGATGTATCGGCACCGTTTTTAAGTAAAAAACGCAAATTATCAATTTTGCCTAAGTACGCCGCATCAATGGTGGGTGTGTCGCCGTTATTATTTGCGATGTTTAAATCGGCACCGTTTGATACCAGTAATTTTACTAATTCAAAATTGTTGGTGCTCCAGCCTGCAAGTATTAATGCGGTATCACCAGCTTTAGTTTGGGCATTTAGGTTTGCGCCTTGTTGTATTAGTAGCTTCGCTCCTGCCAATAAATAAGGGTCTTTACGAAAGCTTGTTATAAACAATGGCAGAACGGTACTGTTTGAATTATGCAGCTGAGTTTTGTTGCTTGTGGCATTTTGTAGCATGCGAAAATAGTCGTGCTTGTTGTTTGATAACGCAAATGCAAACAATGAATCTTTATTGATGATGATATTTTCAAACTTAGCACCATGGTCAATCAAGGCTTTTGCCATTTGAACATGGTTTAGTATTACCGATTGATAAAAAGCCTCGGTGATTATGGCGTGTTGATTGAGTGTGGAGTCAGTAATTGTGTTATTAAGTGCGCTTAAATCATTATTTACCACCGCATCTATCAGCGGGTGATTTGGTACTAAAGCGGGTGCTGTACTTTCGATAACGCCTTGTAGCCAAGGGTAAATAGACGACACTCGGGTGTAATATTCGCCAACGCCATAGTGCCCCTCAGTGATGCCATTGCCAACCTGATACGAGCTTATGCCAATCAAAATTGGTATGTTATCAACAATAACAAATGCAGGGCCGCCACTGTCACCGCGCGAGCTGATCCCTTCAAACTGGGTAGCGGTTTCGGGTTTATTAAAAGTAAAGCCAATTACATGCTCATTAGCACTTGCTACGATATTTGTAGCGCCTCGCTGCTTAGCATCATCTCGAATCAGGCCATCTTGCCCGTTGCCAAAGGTGCCTCTGCCAACAAAAATAACCTGTTGCCCAACTTCATTTTGTTGCTGATTTAGCGTCGCTGGTTTTGCGTTTTTTAGGGGATCTTTTAATTGAACCAGCGCGGCATCGTAAAATTCGTCATTGGCGCGTTTAAATTTGGGGTGGGTAACAATTTTTGCGACGCGGTATTGGCTGGTGATATGCCGCGCAGTAAAAGTGTCACTTTCTTTACCTGCTACGCAATGCGCTGCGGTTAACAGCCAGCTTTTGTCGATTACGGTAGCGGCGCAACCAGCAACATAAGCAACAGACGGTGAATACTGCTCGCCAAGCGCTAGGTACTTTTTATCGTCTACATCGTGCCTGATGACAATGGCATTAACCGCAGTTGTGGCAAAAATTAGTACGAGCGAAATAAAGGTATTCAATGTCAAAACGTATATCCCTATGTTGAATTTGCAGCGCGGTAGTAGTAAAGCTAACAGCCCTTATTATGTTTTTTTACACCACGGATTTATCGTAACACACTAACTCTACAACATTATTCTCAGGGTCTTTTACGTAAATTGAGCGCCACTGACACCATTGATGTTCGGCGGTTATTACTTCGCAACCGGCATTTTCTAGCCTTGTTTTCTCGGCTGAATAATCTTCTGATGAAATTTCTAACGCAAAATGATGCAGGCTTGAACAAGCTGGTTCAATGGTTGAGGTATTGTCATTGACAAATGCTCTCGGTAACTCTTCAGCAAATAAGCCAATTACTTGTGTATGGCCACCAAAGCCCTCTGCAATTTTAAAAAATGCGACTTTGGGAAATTCTTTAATCAGTTCAAGTCCGATAATGTTGGCGTAGAACGCTTTCATACTGTCCAGATCGCGCACTCTAAGTACTGTTTCGCCTAATCCTTTAATTGCAGGGTTCATCTCTTTCTCCTTAAAACATAACAGTCTATTAGTGTGCATAACGATTTAAGCGTGTTATCTAGACCTTAAAATTTGCAGACTAATCATTTTTTATTTAATTATTTCAGTAGATTATCAGTATAGCTTTAGGCTTACAACGTAAGGCTTGGCAATTATATGATTGGCCTAGCTTAATCGCTCGAACATTGGAATGGCATAAGGTGCTAGTTTTCTTTAAATGTTGGGAAGACTCAATGCTTACTTTATGCAGCGTGTTTATATTGAATCAAAGTTTTTAATAGTTCTCTTTGATTAGTGCTCTGATTAAGTCTTTTGTGTGCGTTTAAACCAACGGATTTGTTCACTTTGGTCGCGTGTGGGTGTGCCGCCATTGTCTTTGAGTGTTTGCGCATTTTGTGCCAGCATGCGCTCGGTATTGAGTTCAATTTTCTCAAGTACTGTCATCAGTAATGTTTGTTCTTCATCACTAATGCCATCGAGCACATCTTCACAGCGTTTGGCCATGTAGTTAGCAATATTTTGGTAAATAGGTATGCCAGCTTTGCTTAATTCAACAAATTTACTGCGGCTGGTGGAATGGTCGTTGGCGGCTTGAATAAGCCCTTCTTTTAACAGCCCATTGATTGCGCGCGTAACTGAGTAAGGGTCAAGCCGTGTTTGGTAAGCAATATCAGCCGCATTTATTGGGCCATACGAGCCAATATTTAATAGTACGCGAATGGCGCGTGTATCTAGGTGGGTGATGTGTTTTACGTTGGCGTCTCTATCGAGCGCGAGCAAGTTACTTGCGGTGGCAATTCGATAGGGCACTTGGTTGTATAGATCGAGACAGCCAGATACCTTGCTGTTTAAATTAAATGCCGTTTTACGCGAATTGCTTGTCATGCTTTTTCCCAAAATAAAAGTGCATTGGCACTTTTGTTTAGACTTCTTTGCAGCAGCATAGCTAAATGTTTTGCAATTTGCGACAAAGTGGCTGCTGCTTGCTTTATTTTTAATCGCTACGGTTTTAATGATTAAGGGTGAATGGTCACAAAGCTCGTGATAGATTATTGGGGTAATTACTTTTTTATTAATAATAATGACATTAGAAAAAGAAGATCTGATTTTATTAAATCGAACAGGCGATAATTTAAAAAGCGTACTTAGGCAGGTGGTGCAGCATTTTCCGCAATCGGCAGGCTCTATTAATGGCATGTCGCGTTGGCTTGATTTTAACCGCTCAAACTGTCAGCGCATTTTAGAAGGCATTAATAAAAGTAAAGATGGCAAAGACGCTTTGTGTTTGTTCCCAGGCATAGCAGGCTTAGAAGAGTTTTTACAAAAAGCAGCGCAGCAAAATATTGAAAATAGCGTGCTGTTAGAGGCGCAAAAAGCTGTTGAAGTGTTTGCTAAAGTACTTAAAAAATACGCGCGCAGCCACGCTGAGCTAAAGCGTTTATTGGGTAGCAGTGTTGTTAAAAGCAAAGCTAACCATGGCGCGCTTACATCTAATGAAAAACGCGAGCAACATTACTTGGCGTCAAAGCAGTTGTTAGGTGCCTCAATTAATAGTTTATTTGCCTGCTATATTTTGCGTGAGAACGAGCTTAACACCCAATATTTACATGAAGTTGCCCTTATTTCTAAAAAAGGGATTTCTCGCGCCATTGAAGCGCAGCCGTTTATTCAATTTTATTCGCATCCGCAACCTGAAAACTTTACATCTCCAGAGCCAATTTGTGGTGATTCTCGGGTTCAAAAAGGGGCATTTCAGGTGGGTGTGGTTGAGGAGTTTTCAACGCTTGGGTTAATTGACGCGTATTCGAGCTACTCTGCGAGTAATTCGGGTATTGTGTTTAATAACTTGCCCAAAAGCACGCAGTTTGATGCCACTTTTTTATTTAGTAACCCAGATGAACTATCGAACCCGCTTAACTCATCGAGCAATTGTAGTTCAACCAGTATCTCTATTAAAACACCAACGAAAAAGCTGTTTATGCTGGTGTTTTTAGAAAAGAAATTGGCGATGCAAAGCTTAGTAAATGTGGGCTGTTATGCAGGCAATCAAAAGGTAGAAGAAGGTAAATTACGCGCCGATGATATGTGGACCGAAAAACTGCCGGAATTCCCTGAGTTAAAAATTGTGCCAAATGGCACGCCACTGCAAGGTGATATGCAAGCTATGACAGATTATTTGTTTAATTTCGCTGAGTTAGATGCCAATGACTTTTGCTGTTATTTACTGGAAGTGGAGCACCCAATTTGGTCGTCAACCTACCGTGTGTACTTTGAACACCAGTTATAACCGCAGGTTTAAAAATGAAAAAAGGCGCCAATTGGCGCCTTTTAGTTTATTGGCACTGACCAACTAATGACCATGCGCCCCATTGACCTGTTTGTTCTGGGTTCTCGCCTTGAGTCCACCAGTTTGCTTGGTATACCTTGTTGTTAAGCGATACCTGATCACCGGCAAAATACACTTGTAACGCGTCCCATGTTGGTGCTTGGCAGTTGTTTTGGTTGCCGTCTGTAATTGTAAGCGTTTTTGCAATGCTGTCGGTTTGACCGCTGCTATCAACCACTGTCAACGTCACTGTATAAGTACCCGCTACAGCGTAGCTGTGAGAAGGGTTTGTCGCTTGTGATGTATTGCCATCACCAAAGCGCCAATCGACACTTGTAATGCCGTTGTCATCTGACGAAAGGTTGCTAAATTGCACAGTAGAGCCACTTACGCTAAAACTAAAATCAGCATTAGGTGCTTGGTCGCCACCTGTTGTGCCACAGGTACCTGAGTCACGCCATACATTGCTGTAAACATCGGGTTGTGCGCCTGTAGACCACCAAGTTGCTTCGTATTTACGGCCATTAAAGCTTACTTTGTCACCCAGTGCATACGATTGCGTTGATGACCATGAAGTTAAACCATCACAGCCAGATTGATTGCCCTCAGACACAGTAACCGACTTGGTTAAGCTATTGCTTTGGTTTGCTGTATCAACCACGGTTAATTTTACGGTGTAGGTACCCGCTTGCTGATATTGGTGGCTTGGGTTTTGCTGCTGGCTTGAGCTGCCATCACCAAAGTCCCATTGATAGCTGTTTATGCCATTATCATCACTTGATGAGTCGCTAAACTGTGCAGTTAAGCCATTAATTGTGAAGCTAAAATTAGCAGTTGGTGCGTTGTCGGTTGTGTCATCACCTATGCCTGTTTTTTGTTTGATCCAATCAAGGTAACTGGTCGTGCGGGTAAATGCCGTAGCGCCACTACATGCAATGCCCCAACTTACCGTACCAATGCTGTAAAAATCATTACCCACTTTTACCGCATATGGGCCACCACTGTCGCCATTACACGCTGAAACGCCCCCTGTACCACCGCCACAAATTACCGAATTTGGTATGTTGTAGTTGAGCTGGCTAGAGCAACTGCTATTAGAAATAACAGGCAATTGCACCTCGCGAAGTACATCGCTTGGTGAGCCTTGATTGTAAGTAAGTCCCCAACCAGAAACCGTTACGCGGTCGCCAACATCGGCATAAGTTTGTTCAATTTGCTGTGTTGGCAGTTTGGCAGGTGTATATTTGCTGCTAGCAGGTGATGCAAGGCGCAGTAGGCCAATATCATAACCACTGCGAATGCCATTAGCGCCGCGCCAATATTCATGATTTATTATCTGAGATACAGCGATGGTTTGGCCATCGTTACGGCTTATGCTGTGTGCGCCAACACGTACTGTTAACGATGCTGTTGAAGCGTTATCAAGACAGTGTGCTGCAGTTAACACCCAATCTTTACTAATTAATGTACCACCACAACCTTGGCGCCCATTCATTAGTAGTGCAACTTGATAAGGGCGAGAGTAAGGTGTTGATTCTGATCCACCAACAATGTTTGGTTTTACTTCAATAAATGCGTTTGCATTGTAACTTGACGCAAGCAAAGTTGAGAATAAGGACAGCGAAAGAAGTTTAATCTTCATGGTATTTCCTTTGTTGTTATTGTTGCATACAAATAAATCTCAGATACATCTCAGAATCAATTTTTAGCTTAATTAATAAACTGGTCATTCCAGTTTGTATTTTTGCTTTATTTTTATACAGGCAAGAGAGTGCCTAAAGATGTTGTGTAACAATTTATTTACATCTGTTAGTTTTGCCATATATGTTTGGAGCTATAAATGGTCGTAAAACAAATTTGGAAGGATGTGCAATACTTAAACACTTAGGCTGGTAATTTGTTTAGAGGTTGGCCTTAGAGCGCAGTAACTTGGCTGAGGAGTATTATTTTGAAAAAAATAATATCGTTTAGGTTGATATTAGTATTTTTTGCTATGTGCTTTAGCGTAAAAAGCTGGTGCTATTCTGTGCTGATTTATCATAATGCCAACCCTCCTTACAGTTATACAAAAAATGGCAAACTAAAAGGAATTTTCCCTGACTTGTTTAAGGAAATTAGTAAGTTAACGGGAATTGAATTTGAGTTTGAATCATATTCTGTGATGCGGGGTCAATTACTATTTGATAATGGCAAAATTGATATTGAGCCAGGCATTAATCCAATTTGGCGAGTTGATCGCGCAGTATCTGGAATTTACTCAATATCATATGCTTACTCTCAAGAAGTTATTGTTTCAAATAAGCAGAGTAAGATTCAAAACCCTCAAAGTCTCTATGGCAAGTTAATTGGGATTGTTAGGGGATATAAGTACAATGATTTTGAGCAACATTTTGGCCCTTTTAAGATTGAAAAGTTGGAAGGCCGATCTGAACCCGATTTACTCAAGTTATTAGCTAAGGGAAGAATTGATTATGCCCTAATGGGTGAAACAACAGCGCAATATTATATCAATAAACATTACGGTAACTTGAGCTTGGTTTATACGGTTGAAAGAACCCCCGTTTCTATCCGTTTTCAACCTCACTTAAAAGAGTTAAAACAAAAAGTTAATGATGCGCTTAAGCTACTAATTGACAATGGCACCATTGAACAAATTTATATAAAGAATACTGGCAACAATTCAGACTTACTAGACTCCCTATAAACCCCCAAAAAATATTTTTTATAATTACATCCAAGCAATTTCTCAGCATTGATGAATCAGTAATGTTGTTTTTGAGTGTGTCTAAATAAAATATTTTGGCTAGACAGAGGAAACTGGTCTGGTTATATTTATGTTGCATATGCAACATAAATATAACCAACAGGAGACAAGCATGGCGTTAGTAACCCCTTTATCACCGGATCACGACAGCGAAGTGGCAGAACTTGCAAAGTTCTTTAACGAAACTTTAGGCTTTTGCCCAAATAGCGTATTAACCATGCAAATTCGACCAGAAATTGCCCGTGCATTTATTAATTTAAATAAAGCTGTAATGGCAAACGAAGGGCGCGTTACAGCAGAGCAAAAGCGATTAATTGGCTATATCACCAGTGCAAATACGGGCTGTCGTTATTGTGAAGCCCATACCATTTTAGCGGCCGAGCGTTATGGTGGCAGCGATGAGCGTTTAAAGCATATTTGGCAATTTAGAACATCTGATTTATACAGTGATGCAGAAAAAGCAGCCTTTGAATTTGCACTGGCAGCATCCAGCGTGCCTAATGCAGTTAATGACGAGATTTCGGCTAATTTAAAAGAACACTGGAATGATGGTGAAGTTGTTGAAATTTTAGGTGTAATTTCGCTGTTTGGTTATTTAAACCGTTGGAATGATAGCATGGGTACAACCATGGAAGATGGCGCTGTTGCCGCAGGCAAAGAACACCTAACACATAATGGCTGGGAGGTAGGTAAACACCAATAACTCGTTAAGGTTTGAGTGCAAATTTCACTGCAGCATCTGCGTGAATAGTCGTGGTGTCGTAAAGCGGAATTTCGGTATCGTTTTGTGACACCAATAATGCAATTTCAGTGCAGCCTAAAATGATTGCCTGTGCACCTTGGCGATAAAGCTTATTAATTATGTTTAGGTAGCGCTCTTTTGAATCAAGATTAATCTCACCTAAGCAGAGTTCGTCATAAATAACACGATGCACAAAACTACGGTCGTATTTTTATAAAAGCCTTGTTCCATAGTAAACGCGGTACCGAGTAACCCAACGCGCGAAATACCATCATTGATAAGCTGCGCCGCTGTGGCATCGGCGATGTGTATTAATGGAATTTTAATTTCTTGCTCAATTTGATGTGCCACTTTATGCATAGTGTTGGTGCAAATAAGCAAGCAGTTGGCACCTGCGGCTTCTAAATCTTGTGCTGACTTACTGAGCATATCGCCCATTTGCTGCCATTCGCCTGCCCGTTGTAGTTTTTCGATGTGATCAAAATTAACACTGTACAGCAAGATTTGTGCGCTATTTAAACCGCCAAGTTTAGCCTTAACTCCTTGGTTAATGGCTTTGTAGTAGTTGAGTGTTGATTCCCAACTCATGCCACCTAAAAGGCCTATTGTTTTCATTGTGTTACCAATACTGAGATTGGTTAAGTGGTGCAACACAGTGTATTTCACCAACCAATTCATTGAGCGGTTTACCCGTTAAAGAAACAGCCTGCCAACCGTGTGGGAAAGACAGCGTAAATGGTGGGATAAGTTGTTGTTCTGAAATCGGTTCAAAACCTGTTTTGCTGTAAAAACGTGGGTCTCCATAGGTCACTACAAAGTCTACGCCATGAGCTTTTAAGTCGTTTAAGGCAAAGCGGATTAACTCTTGGCCAATGCCTTTACCTTGCTGCGATGACGCTACCGCCATTGGCGATAAGATCATCGCTTTAATTTTGCTATGGTGCTTGAAATAAAGCTGGCTAAAAAATACAGCAGCAAATAAAGTACCTTGCTGATGAGCGACAAAGGGCATTAATTCATCGCTATTACATTCACGCTGCATTTCGTCAGTTAATGTACCGATTTGTAAGCCCGCATTTGCGCCTTCTGAATCACTAAACACATGAGTGAATAATGTTGTTATTTCAGTAGGAGAATGTTGCCCTAAACGCTCAAATTGCATTTATACAGTACCTTGTTTGCATTGCTGTATTAGCTTACCGTTATCACCCACATTGTGACGAGCAAGCGGCTTTGTGATTACTTCAGAGGCTTTTTCTTTAGTCTCTACATCTTGTAACCATACCGAAATGTTTTCATTATTAATTTCGTGAGCAAGCTGGTAATTACCACCTTCGGGGAAATCCATTTTGAAGTTAACGTAAGCCTCTCGGTAAGAGTGTAAAACACCGACATTTTGATATGTTGCTTTTACCCAAAGGTCGTGTTCGCCTGCTGGGTATTGCCTTGCCGCAATCCAACTCGTAGGCTTTTTGTTATGACACATTAAATAAACGTATTCTTTGGTGTCATTCATATGATCGTAACTAAAATTCTCAACGCGGAAATGACCGTCTTTCACGTCTTTTTCGAAAGGGAACATTGCGCACGCCGTTAAGCTTGCAATAAGAGGTGAAATTAAAAGGAGTTTTTTATTCATCTTGATTCCTTGTAGATGAGTGAGAGTTTTTAGAGTAATTGCTTTTATTCGAAACTGCAAATGTTTCAATAATCGGTATAACCCTCTTTGCCACCACCATAAAATGTATTGTGAGCATCATTTGGTAAGGTGTTTAATGGCAAATTTTCCGCCATTTTTTCTACCAAATTTGGGTTGCAAATATATGCTGTACCAAACGCGAATAGCTCTGCAAAACCTTGATTTAAAAGCTGTTCCGCGCTGTGTTGTGTTAGTCCGCCGGCAAGCATTATCGGGTGCGGATAAAGTAAACGCATTTGCTTTCTAAATGAGTCGCTAATCGGTTGGTAATTGCCAATATTTTCCGATAAATGCAAATAAGCTAAGTGTAACGGTGCGAGCGCCTTCAAAAGTGTAAGAGTGAGTTTTGGCATCTCACTGTCATGCTGTTGGAAGCTACTAGAAACAAATGGTGAAATACGCAGCCCCACTTTATCACTGCCAATAGCATTGGCAACGGCGTTGCAAACATCGACAGTTAAGCGAATGCGATTTTCAATTGAGCCGCCGTATTGATCATTACGCTGATTGGTATATCGGCGCATAAACTGATCAAGCAAATAACCATGAGCACCATGAATTTCAACGCCATCAAAGCCTGCTAACATGGCATTTTTTGCAGCAATCACAAAGTAATCAATTGTGTTTTGAATATCGCTTAAATCCATGGCTTTTGGCATTGTGGTGTCTATCATGCCTAGCTCGCCATTAGCCATGGGGCCATATACTTTATCGGGCTCTTTAAGTGCTGAAGGTGCCAAGGGCTGTAAGCCTTCAATAGCAGTACTTGAACGCCTGCCCACATGCCAAAGCTGAATAAAGATTTTGCCACCGCGCTCATGTACCGCCTGAGTTACTTTTTGCCAGCCAGTTATTTGCGCTTCAGTATAAATACCGGGTGTAAGCGAATAACCGCGTGCAACGGGTGAAATGGGCGCGCCTTCTGTAATAATCAGGCCTGCACTGGCACGCTGTGAATAATATTCCGCCATTAAATTGTTAGGAATATTACCCGGTTGCGTGGCACGCGAACGGGTCATAGGTGCCATTACTATGCGGTTTTTAAGTGTTAATGAGCCAAGTGATATTGGCTCAAATAAACTGAGGCTCATGGATTCAGTGTGTACGCTAAAATTTCGACAATTTGTGATGGTGACGTCGCCCAAGCTTGCGCACTGCCGTCGACTTCTTTTAATGCATGCACAATGTCTTCGCTATGCAGTGTAATGTAAGGTTTGCCTAATGCTGCGCAGTAACCCGCATCAAACGCCGCATTCCATTGTTTGTATTTGTCACCAAAGCGAATAATCGCTAAATCACATGATTTTATGGCGTTTTGAATACGAATGGCGTTTACTTTTGCTGACTTATGATCGCGCCAAAATGAATTATCTTCTTCACCTAGGCAATCGCCTGCAGCATCACTGGATTCATGGTCGGTATTGGGCGAAACGAAGGTAATATCGAGGCCTTTTGCTTGGCAGCCAGAAATGATTTGCTCGCGCCAGTCGCTGTGAATTTCACCTGATAAATATACTTTCATTTTGTGCTCCTTACACGTCTAATCTTTGGCTAATACAAATTGAGTAAGCTTTGCCACAACGGGTGCTACTAAGGTAACAGCTGGAAAGGCAACAACAAAGGCGAATGCCCATGCTTTTAACCAAATGGTCAGAACGTTATCAACTAATCCAACATTAAATAATGTGATAACAAATGACATTAGACATGACATTAAAAGCGCCATAAAAAAGGCAAAAACAAAGCGTTGATACTTACTCGGGATCATTATTCAAACTACTTATTAGATACACCATCACAGCCTAACACAATTGCTTTGTCAGCGAGAAGGTCACTTAATTAAATTTAAAATGGTTTTAAAACGCTCATCGCGGCAGTCTTTGACCAGTTCAAATAACGCCATTTCAAGGCCTGTAATGTGTGCGCCCAGATGTTGCAATTTATTAACTGCGAGCTGTTTGTTTTCAAGTTTGCGCGATGCAATACAGTCACTCACTAAATGTACTTGGTAGTTATTTTGTAAAAGACTCGCGGCAGTTTGATATACACAAATATGCGCCTCAATTCCGCAAATGAGCCAATTGGGTTTGTTTTCTTTGGCGATGGCCGCAAGAAAGCTTGGCTCGCGGCAAGCGTCAAAAGTGTATTTGGTAATCGGGTTGATGCCATCTAATAAAGAAGCGATGTTAGGGTGCGTGTTACCCAGTTTTTCAGGGTTTTGTTCAAGCCATATAATCGGTAAATTGAGCTCTTTGGCACCGCCAATAAGTGCTTGGCAGTGATTAATGTATTGCTCGCCGCCATCCATTAATGTGGCTAATTTTCCTTGAATATCAACAATGATTAAACCGGTATTGTGGCAATTTAACATCTTTAGGCTTCCTTATTTGTGCCGTATTTAGCTATTTTGTACGGGTATAAACCGTCAGTAAAGGAAATTTACTTTCACCAAAATTGATAGTGAGTGATACGGTTTCATCGCCATTAAAAGCGTGTTTAAACGGCAATGGATTAATACGTGCACCATTACTTACCTGCGCCATTAAATGGTTGTGATTTAACGTACGTGAACCGCTAGATAGGTTTTTAATCGTGACGACGGCAAAGCGCTCGCCCTCATCGTTACTCATTAAAATAAAATTGTTTATTTGAAAATCACTGAGTTCAGGCTCAATATTACGCTCATTGGGAAACGCCAGTTCAATGCTATTGGGTACCACGCGGTCAACGCTTATCACATCTTCGTTGGCGCTTACTAAAAATGGCAAGATACATAATAAAAGGCTAAAAAATCGAAGCATAAGAGTTCCTAGTTAATAATGGCAAACGCCGTTAAGGCGCTTTTTGCTGGGTGGTAAAGTAAATGCATTGGTTTAGTATATTTTGTTTAATATCTAACGGGCTAAGCGCATTAAAAATACGTGCTTTGGTGCTATTTAATTCATCACTTTTCATAAAATGGTTTAAAGCGTCGTCGTGTTCAAATACACAAGTGATTTGCAGGCTTTGTGGGAACTTTTGGTAGTTTACGGTATGAGTAATCCAACAAAAGCCTGAAAGATCTTTTAAGTGGTTTTCGCAAAGAGCAGTTAGCGCTTGGCGAATAGAGTTATCAATTTTTTTATCTGATTTGCGCATTATTCTTTATGTAAAAATTAGCTGAGCAACGATGTGGCGTTGCTCAGCAAGTTACTATTGGTTAGATGAAAACAAATGTTATGACTTACTTTTAATATCAAATACCACATTAATTGTGGCTTTAAAGGTTAACTCATCTTGTAGATAAGTGCCTGGCGATACTGAGCCCATATCGGCACTTATCATTCGGGCGTTGCCCATTTTTTCCATATTACTATAGTGCCTGATTTGTTCGTGATTTTGAGCATCAATACTATAAACTTTGCCAATTGATGCACCAAATGCGTTGGCAAGTGCAGCGCCATTGCTTTTTGCGTTTTCAATGGCAAGTTCAACGGCTTTTTGTTGTAACTCTTCTTCTTTTGATGATGCCATCTCAAGATGTTGGATTTGATTTACTTCAACACTTAGTGCTAAGTCCATTACATCACTTAGCAGGTTTAAATCGTTTACCGTAACTTTGATGGTGCGATTAGCTGAATAACCCACATGCAATTGTTTACGTTGCTGTTGAGAGTATTCATAGCGTGGTGACGTGGCAATGCGCGATGCAACAATGTCGCTTTCTTTGATATCAAACTTTTTTAAGCCTTTTAACAGCGCATTAAAGCGTTTATCTACTTCAGCTTTCGCTTCTGCACTTTTTTTATCAGTATGCTCTACCGATAAATGCAAAATTGCGATATCGGGTTTTACTGAAGTTTCACCGTAGCCTGTAATGGCAATATGTCGGTGATTGGGCAACGGGCTGTTGGCAAATGCAAAACTTGAAAGGGCTAATAGCGATAGATAAAACAATGGCTTCATGGTGCGTCCTTTTTAAATAAGTCTCTGTTTTGAGATACGAATTATAAATAAGTTCACCATAAAGCATTGTCAAGAATTGTTAAACCGCCATAAAATTACCGTGAAACCCAAGTGGTAAGGTGTAAGGCAGCCAAGCGCGGCAAATGGGCCCATCACTAACATGACCTATTTTGAAAATATTAACGCAGGTGCGTTTTGATGGCACATGAAGCGCTGTGCCGACTAAATAGCCGTTTCCTTCTTGTTGTGACTTATCAAAAATCACATGCTCTTCAACTAAAAAGTCTTCGCCATAAACAAAGGTATCTTGTTTGCCATTATTTACATTAACCACGCGCACACTGTCGCTCCACACATCACTTGTTACCGATGATAAAGTCACTAGTAAATTATTTTGTAACCCTGTTAAATGATCGTACACGCGCGGGAACTCACTGATGCCATCAATAATTTGCTTATCGCTAGTACCATTTGGATGCAGCTTGAACAATACGGTGTTGGCAGGGGCCGCTTCACTAGTTACACCGCGCATTAAATCGCTCATGTAATGCAAGGTTTCAATATTCGGGTAAAGGCTTGCATCAAAGCGAATAGTGCCTGTTGCATCTTCCCATGCATTACCAAAGTGAAAAACAAAGCCAGCATCTAACTGGTATTCGCGTTTTAAAGTAAGGGTGTTTTTATCAACTACCAATACGCGCATTGGTTGCTGTTTATTAAAGCGGATAGCACCAAAAAAGCGCTCGTCGGTTTTATCTCGTTCAAGCGACGGCAAAATTAAGAGCACATGATGCTGTGTAATTAGAAAATCATGCAGCATGCCACCACGATAGCCACTTTGCAGCAAATTTACTTTTTGTGTGATACCGAATTTATTGATGTGATAGAGCACAATGTCGCCATTGATGGTGCTGCCAAAATTCCAAATACTGCCATCGGCGTCAATTTTAGGATGCGCCGAAAAAGGCAGGCCTTTTAAGCTGTTGCCGAAGCGCGTGTTTTTGCCTAAATTGACAACACCCTTGGTTGCTAGGCTGGTGGCATCAAGTGCTGTTGCAGAGCCTGCTTCCCAAAGGGCCCAAAGCTCGCCATTTACTGGGATCACATTAGTGTTGGCTGTGTTAATTGCATCAGGGCTATTAACCGATAGGCTGTTTTGCAGTTTGCTATCTGGGCCTGAAAATAAAAATTTATTAGCTGCTTGCTCTTTTTGATATTTAGCGGTTTGCACAAACTTACCCTGATGGGAGATACCGCGCTCAGTAAAGCTAAATTGTTGGATCATGCCATCACCTTCAAACAAGTGCAGGTAACGTTGATTGTTGCGCTGATGCACCGCTGGGCCATTGCGATAAAATGCCCCCCTAAAATCATGTGGCAACGCGCCTTCAATAGTTAGCTGTTGCAAATGTAAATTATGAGTTACACCTTCAAAGCCAATTAAATTGGGGTTTCGAGCTTTTGCTTTTTTAAAAAGCTCGGCGTTAAGTTTTAAAAGGTCGTTTTGTGCCTGCGGCAAATTTGCAAAGGCTGGCAGCGCAGAGCAGCCAGCTACCACTGATAGACCTAATAAGCTTTTAATTGCGTCTCTTCGCTGCATGATGACTTTCCTTAGTAATTTACTTTTGAGCTGTTAGTAACTGGGGTATCCGCAACTGCAAATGCCATTTCGCGATAGCTTGGTGGGCCAAAGTTCACAGTCGCATCATTCGAAAAGCCATAACCTTCAACGGGAATGCGAAACATATTGGTATCTAGGCTGCCGTTATCATTTTCATCATGGAAAAAACGAATGGCGTAGTCACCGGGTACTACATCGTTAAATGTTACCGTTACGTTACCTTGTTTAGCGCTTACAATAGTTGCGTTATACGCTTTACCTTTTTTGTAGTTTTCTTCTCCTTGGAACAACTGCACAAAGAGTTTGCCGTTGCTATGTTTAACCGCCTCAATATTAAATTGCACGGTTTGCGCGTATATAGGTAGAATAAAAAGGTTTAAAGCAATTACGCATAGTTTTAAAAGTTTCATTGTTTGTCCTTATATTTGAGTAAATAATTCGAGCGGTTATTTGCTCGTGAGGTAAACGTTAAAGTGATTTTTTTAATGCAACAATGACGCTTTCGTCAGTGCAGCTGAAAACTTCGTAAAATAAGTCAAAAGTAATGGTGTTCAATTGGCGAATCGTGAAATAAATCAACAAAATCAGTATTTAACAGAGTTTTGGCAAGTGAGGGATATACTCACTGATGCGCTGGTTGTGGCGATTTTTGTAATGTTTTTAACCTTTCTAAGACCGTTTGGCATGCATCAAGTTGATATGGTGTACGCAGGGACTTTTTGGACGGTGATTTGTTTTACGGGCTACGCGGTTTATTCGCCAACCATGTTCTTTTTGTCACGATGGCTTATTCGAGTGTTACCCGAACCAATTAATAATTCAGCAATGCACTTAGTGATTTCGACACTTGCTGCGAGCTTTTTAATGGGGTTATTAGCGCCGTTTATTATTGCCCAGTTTTTTGACTCGTTTGACAATTATTGGCAATCACTGCCGTTGTCGTTTTTAGCGAGTTTATTTATTGGCGGTATTATTGCGGGGGTAAGTTCAATCAAATCGCTGATGTTGCAGCAACATCAACAGCTAAAAGAAAGTGCTGAAGAACTGGCCCTTGAATCTGAAAAAGTCGATACCATTCAAAACCAGTCAATCGAATCTTTGATTAATGAGCTACCGATTGCCAAACGCGGCAAGTTAATTTGTTTGCAAATGGACGACCATTACTTAAATGTAAAAACAGATAAAGGCGAACACCTGTTATTAATGCGTTTTAAAGATGCACTTAGCAAGCTGGAGCATTATGACGGTTTTCAAACACATCGCTCTTGGTGGGTTGCCAAAGACGCGGTGGTAGATACCAAAAAAGACGGGCGCAAGCTTATTCTTGTTTTGCAAAACGGCACCGAAGTGCCAGTGTCGCAGACCTTTTTAGCCAATACAAAAGCGGTGTTAGATCTAAAATAACACCATTAATTTTGGAATTTTATAAGCGCAATCGCACCTGGTTTTTTAGTTTTGTTCGTAAGTGTTAACTCACCGTGTTGGTTTCGTATTAACTCGCGGCTTAATACTAAGCCAATGCCAGAGCCCTCAGGCTTGGTTGAATAAAACGGCACAAATAAGTTGTCGTTTAAATCAACACCAATTCCATTATCTTCAATGGCAATCTGCCAATTATCGGTTTGACTAATCCGAATAGTCACACCAGAGGCGTTCGCAGTTAAATTTGCCTCATTGGCATTTTTAACAAGGTTGAGTAGCGCCTGTTCGAGCTGTTCAATATCACAAGTTATACTGCCATTTTGTTCAATGATGATATCAACATCTGGGAATAGCGCCTCGCAGCGTTTGGCTATTTCATCTGTGGTAACGCTGGCAAGTTTTGCGCTTGGGATTTGAGACAGTTTGGAGTAGCTTGCAACAAACTCCAACAAGTGTTCAGCGCGTTTTTCAATTACGTTAAGCATGGTGGTTTGCAAGTCTGACTGTGTTAGCTTTGGCAATTCTTGCAGTGATTGCGCCATCGAATAAATTGGCGTAAGTGAGTTGCGCACTTCGTGATTAAGTACCCTTACTAGCTTTTGCCATGCTTCTTTTTCGTTATGTCTTAAAGATTGTTCAATCGAAACAAATACCAATAAACGATAATGACGATTACCGCGCTTGAGTGCATGGGCAACGACTTTGTGGCGTTGATTATTTTGTTCAAGTTGCCATTTGTCAGCATCAACGCTCAGCCCTAAACTTGTTAAATCATTACCCAGTAAATTAGTTTTGTGATAGTAGTTAGATGCCGCTTGGTTATGGTGATAAACCTGCGATTGGCTATCAATCACAATAATGGGGAGTTCAAGTTCGTTAATAAAGTCAAAAATAAAGCTTTCGTTTTGTGCGTATTCATGGCGTTTATTTTGAATGCGCTTGGCAATGGTGTGTAAATCGCGTTTTAGCCCAGCAACACGACCTGCTGAGTATTTAGCAAGGTGCCATACAGTAAACTCTTCATTCGCTAAGCCATCTAGCTGCACAGCAACACTGTCGAGGGTACTAAAAAATCGGCGATAAAGTGCCGTAAATACAACAACACTTGGGGCGAGTAGGGCAATAATCAGGGTTGTGCCTTCAAGAAAATCGAGCTTAAAGTGCACAATTAAAAAAATTAACAACCCTAACAAAATCAAACAAGGTAGCGTAAAAAGTGCAATGACCGTACGTTCTAACGAGTGCTTTTGCATTAGTTGCTCTCTTTAACGCTAATATTGAATTTTTCGATGCGGCGATAAATAGCTGATTTACTTAACCCTAAAAATTCACCTGCCGCAATAACATTACCATCGAAATGTCTAATCGCGTTGGTGATCATCAGCTTTTCAGCTTGCTCTAGGTTCATCAGTGGCACACTTTCATGTTGTGTGCTGAGTTCGAGTTGCAAATGTGTTGCATCAATACTGTCGCCATCGGTCATGATCACCGCGCGCTCTAATACGTGTGATAACTCGCGTACATTGCCCGGCCAACTGTGAGCTTTGAGTTTTTCTAATGCGGTATTTGTAAGTAGTAAAGGCTCAAACCCATAGCGCTTACAGTGTTTTTCGATAAAGTGATTGGCGAGTAAGGCAATTTCATCTTGGCGTTCGCGAAGCGGCGGAATTGTGAGAACTAAAGTATTAAGCCTAAACAATAAATCGCGTCTAAATTCGCCATTGCTAATGGCTTTTTCAAGGTCGGCATTGGTTGCCGAAATAATGCGTGCATTGCTGGTTTGCGTTTTTGAGCTGCCGAGTATTTCAAATTCACCGGTCTCTAAAACGCGCAGCATTTTGGCTTGCAATGGCATTGGCAAAGTGCCAATTTCATCTAAAAATAAGGTGCTATCGTTTGCAAGAGAAAAGCGTCCTTCGCGGTTTTCTTTCGCATCGGTAAATGCGCCTTTTTTATGACCAAATAATTCGCTTTCAAATAAATTATCCGGAATTGCAGCCATATTGACACTCACCATATCGTGGTTTGCCCGTGGGCTATTATCGTGAATGTACTGTGCAAGTAGGCTCTTACCTGAGCCATTTTCGCCAGTGATCAGCACATTTGCATCAGTTTTTGCGATGCGGCTTGCAGCTTTAACGAGCGTTTTAGACTGCTCGCCTAATGCTAAAAAACCGCTGCTAAGTTGGCTGTCGCTGGTATTTTCTAGCGTTAATTGGTTTTCGATGGATTCGAGTAATTTGGCGTTTTTCCATGGCTTTTCAACAAAGTCGGATGCGCCAAGTTGCATGGCTTTAACCGCTAAGTCCACTTTTGCCCATGCGGTGATAACGATCACGGGAATTGTCAGTTCTTGGCGTTTCAGCTCTTTTAAAAAACTGAGCCCTTCTTCACCAGAGGTGGTGTCTTTGGTGAAGTTCATATCAAGCAAGATTAAATCGATTTGTTGATTTTTTAAAAGGGCTAAGCCGACACTCGGGTGGTCTGCCTCAGTGCACGTGTAACCATGGCTTTCAAGTACAATGCGCGCCGATAAACGCACATCTATATGATCATCAATAATCAGTATTTTTTTCATAGGTCGATTGTTTATAAATATAAAATCTTAACCCGCTAAGGTTTTTGATAACGGGTTAAGACGAGAGATAGATATACCTAACTCGGGTTAATTATCTCTAAGTGCTGCCATTGGTTTTGCATTTATTAGTTTGCTCATTGGGAATAATGTGGCAAACAAGGCAAAAATCACAATGCTTATGGCAGTTATACTGAGCCATAGCCAATTGAGAAGCAACCAATTTGCTAATTGTGTTTTAAACAACATATACCCACCTACCATCACCACTAATGCGGCAATAAAGGCAAACGCTAAAGGCAGTAAGGTGTCTGACAACAGTTGCTGATACAAGCGCTTGCGCTTTGCACCGAGTGCCATGCGCATACCGTATTCGTAGCGGCGCAGACCTAGGTTATAGCTAAGTACACCGTAAATACCAATGCCTGCAAGTACTAAGGTAAAGAGTGCCAACACAATGCTTAAGCTCAATGTGATTCGTTCCATATGAACCATTTTGGCGTATTCATCTTCCAGAAAATCGAACTTCCAAAGACCAATGCGGCTATCAACTGTACGCGCTGCCTGTAACAGCTGCTCTCGGTTTAAGGTTTTTCCTTGCTCCATTTGAATGATTAAGCCAAATGCATACGGCTGCGCAGCCCACCAAAAGTGTCGGCCTTGGTGTAAATCAAAAAACTTAGGATGATTAAAGTTTTCAGTAATACCGACCACTTCAACGGGGTTTTCAGGATCAAAACTTAAGAACTTTTCGCCAACTAAACTGCCACCAGGTTTGAGCATATCGTTAACGGCTTTTGAAACTAAAAACTCGTGTTTTTCACCGCGAATAGCGGCTTCGCTAAAGGTGCGCCCTTCAATAATTTTAAGACCGGTAATATCAAAGTAATCGCGGCCTACCCAGGCTTGTGGAATAAAGACTGTTTCTTTACCTGACATATCTTTTACTGTGCTTGAGCGAAGTCCGTCGTTTACAGGGCTGTCGCCGTGGCCAACCTTAACAACACCCTCAATGTTTGCCACTGCAGCACGGATTTTTTCTAAGTCATTGTATTTTTGTTCGAGAGTACGTTCTCTATCGTTGATAAAAAGCATGGTGCTATAGCGATTATCTACTTCACTGCCAAGCGGTCGTAACAGCGTTTCTAAGGTTTTGTTTAATGCCATAGTGGCGCCAATCACAAGTGCTGTCGCTAAAAACAGTTGCAGCGCAATTAACAGTTTTACAGTACTGCCTTTAATTTGGCTTACGCCGCCTTTACCTGAGCTTTGAATTTGCGTTCTAAGCTGGCCAAAGTTGATTAATCGGCTGGTAATAAAAGCAAATAACCAAGCAAATACCACACAGCAAATTACGGCAGAAGAGACTACGGTAAGATCGAGATTAATGGCGCTAACAAGTGGTAAATGACCTTCACTTAAAAACTTAAAGAGTTTGATACCCCACGCCGCAAAAAACAAACCAGAAAGTGCCGATACCACCATCAACAGGCTTGATTCCACTAAAATGCTGGTGAAAATAACGCTGCGTTTTGCCCCTAAAACTGCTTGCAGTGCGAGTTGTTTATGTTTTACAACGGCGCGAGAAATAAACAAGTTACTAACATTTAATAGTGCAATTAGCACTAGGCTTACTACGCCCACTAACATAAAAATTGCTAACGTATCGTTTCCGTTAAGCTCTTTTTCGCGAAACGGTGTAACGATAGGCACAATGTCGTCTACTTCATCAAAAACCGCTTTCCAATCACTTTTAATTTCTAAGATACGTGCATGCAAGTAAGCTTTGGTAGATTCTGGCGTTTCACCTGCTTTAAGCGTACCGATAAGTTTTAGGCTACCAAATAAGTTCCACCACGGGCTTGGGCGATCGTCATTATAAAAGCGTGAATCACCGCTAAAGTGAAACCATAAATCACTTTTACTGCGGTTAAACATAAATGGGTTTGCGTAGTCTTTAGCTACTACACCAACAATTTTATATTGGCCATGAACGAGTTCGATCGTTTTCCCGATTGCACTTTTGCTGCCATCAAAATAGGTTTGCCAAATTGAATAGCTGATCAGTACTTCGGTACTTTTATCATCAAGGCGTTTTTGTGGTGATAAATGTTGACCAGCAGCAAGTTGCATATTGGTAATGTCGTAATAGTCGTTGCTGGCAAAGGTCATATTTAACTTAGGCTGACCCGGCAAGTTCATAATTACGTCTTCGCCAATGTTAATTGCAGCGACTTTGTCAAAATTGTCGTGGTTGTTATACCAGTGAATAATCGACTGGAAGCTTTGAAAGCCTGGGCTATTTTTATCGGAATAAACGTTGTCTTGTTCCACCACTACAAGGCGTGCTTCGTCATCGACATTAAGTGGTTTAATAAAGTAGCTGCTAAATAAGCTCATCACTACAAAAAAGCAGGCAAGCGTGAGCGAAAGAGTGAGCACAATGGCGCTGGTAAACCCTGGCGCTTGCAGCAGCGAACTGCTGGCATGTTTTATTTGTTTGGTTAGGCGTTGGACACTCATGCATGCGCCTCCAATTGGGTTGTTACATCAACCGCAGATACGCTTTCTTTGCCAGAATTGAGCACTTTACCATCGAGCAGTTTTACTTGTTTTTTAGCGTAGCCGGCGTAGCGCGGGTCGTGGGTTACCATGCAAATGGTAGTACCTTGTTCGTTTAGTTCGGCAAGTAATGCCATTACCGCATCACCATTTTTCGAATCGAGGTTACCCGTTGGTTCATCCACTAATAAAATGCTTGGGCTGCCAGCTAGGGCGCGGGCTATAGCGACACGTTGTTGTTGACCACCTGATAACTGATTTGGTTTATGTTTTGCACGATGATCAATCTCCACTTGTTTAAGTGCGGTATTCACGCGGGCATCTATGTCAGCTTTGCTTAAAGCGGGTTCGCGATACAACAGCGGCAGCGCTACATTGTCGTAAACACTAAGCTCATCAATTAAGTTAAACGATTGGAAAATAAAGCCAATATGCAAATTGCGCAGCTCTGCAAGGGTATCCATATTAAGGCTGCTGGTATCAACACCTTCAATTTTATAGCTGCCGCTGGTGACATCATCAAGCAACCCCATCACGCTTAATAAGGTTGATTTACCGCAGCCTGATGGGCCGCTAATGGCAATGTAATCACCTTTGTGAATTTGTAAGTTGATATCGCTTAATGCGTGAGTTTCTACGTCGTCGCTAAAGTAAATTTTTGACACATTGGTCAGTTCAATTACCGGTGTATTGTCCATGATTGCTTCCTTAATTATTTGTAATCGTTATTGTTTGCAAGTGTTTAAAATCAGAGCTGTCTGAAATTACAAGGGTGTCACCGGCATTTGCACCTGAATTGATAACAATGTTATCGCCGGCTAGTTTACCAAACTCAACTTGGGTTTTAACCAATTGATTGTCGGCTGGGTTTAAAATGAAAATATGGTTTTGTGTATCGCCACTTACAAAGCTTGGGCGACGCACATAAAGGGCGTGATTAAGCTCGTCGGTGATAATATCACCTTCAATGGTGAGCTGTGGGCGGGCATTGCTTGGTAAGGTGCCTGTAAGCTCAAGCTCTACCGTAATGCGACCATCGCTAACGATTGGGTTAATACGATTAACCACCGCTGAAACTGTACCTGCGAAGGTGTTTACCGTTGCTTTTTGACCGACTTCAATGCGGCTTGCTTCGCGCTCTGGCACATTTAAATCAGCAAGTAGCTGATGCTCACTGCCGACTACTGCAAGTGGTGCGCCCATTTGCACTGATTGACCTTGTTCTACATTGACCGCTTGTAACATGCCATTGATGCCCGCGGTGACATTGAGTTTATCGACATCTAATTGTGCTGCATTAAAGCTAAGCTCAAATTCGCGCATTAATTCGCGCTCAACTTGTAATCGTTGGTTGTGTAAATCACTCGCTTGGCTGAGCTGTTGTTTGGCAAGAGAAACACGTTTACTCAGCTGTGATACTGCTAATTGCGAGCGTTTGTAATCTAGGGTAGAAACAATGCCTTGCTCAATGAGTTTTTGCTCTGCTTTAGCGCGTAAATTGGCGTTGGCGAGTTCGCTTTCAAGCAAAGTTAGGTTTGCTTCAAGGTTTAGTTTTTCACTTTTTTGGCTAAGCTTTAGTGCTTCAAAATTAGCTTTTTGACGAGCGAGCGTTAAACGAGCACGGTTTAGTTGTTGCTCAAGTGTAGGATTTGAAAGGCGTAAAATCACCGTATCTTTTTCAACTCGGCTGCCCGGTAGGTGAAATACTTGTTCTACTTGTGCTTGGTAACGGGCGGTAATAAAGCGGCTGTATTTAGAGCGCAGTTGGCCAAACCCCGACACCGTTAACTTAAGTGGTCCACTACTTACGTCTGCAAGCAGTAACTCATTACGGTTTATGCTGGCATCCCCATCACTAAAGGAAGATGCAAACCCCACTACTAAACTGAGCGATAAAATAATCGCAAGCGGCATTGGCCAACGTTTCTTTTTATTATTACTTGCAAGGCTTTGTTTAATATCCATCTGACTAACTTCATAACTTTTGATAGTTTAGCTATAGCGAACGCTGTGCCATAAATTAAAGTTAATAAAATCATTTGCTTACTGTCTTTGATTAAAGTTGGGTTTTCCCTTGAACGGGAATGGGAATTAAAAGTGGGAAAGTTTAGGGGAAAGGTCATAAATTAATAGATGTGATTGCTACTTTGTAAATACTATTTAATTTAAACTCTTAATTTTCAATTGTTTAAATTCATATAAGTGACTATCATAACCGTGTTTTTACTTTTAATAAGGATGTTGCTAAATGCGGGGTAACCTTGTTGTATGGAAAATAGATAAAGGTTTTGGTTTTATTGAGAGCGAGGGTAATCAAGTTAAGCGCACCTTTATACATATTTCAAGCCTTAAACACATGTCCAGAGAGCCTAAAGTTGGTGATTTCATTCATTTCGATATTGAAAAACAGAATGATGGTAAGAGCAGAGCAGTAAATTGTCGCATTGAAGGAGTCGCTGCAAAAAAAGTTGATTTCTCCCGTAAAATGAAAAGTGGCAGGAAGCCATCTTCGCTTTTGAGCGTGTTAATAAGTATTGTACTGTTAACCGTTATTTTAACTTCTTTATATGATAGGTTTAGTGCGCAAAGCACAGTGGTGGAGAAAGATAGTTATTTTCAAAAACCAAATTTAGTTGAACCTTTTGAGGCTAAAAGAGAGCCTAGCCGATTCAAATGTGATGGGCGTCAATATTGTAGCCAGATGAATTCACGAGCTGAAGCCGTTGTTTTTTTTATAAGAAATTGCCCAAACACAAAAATGGATGGTGATAGGGACGGAAACCCTTGTGAAAATGACAGCCGTTTTTAATTACTCTGAACTGCAAAATTGAGTTCTTTCTGCTTCTAAAACTTTATAAAAGGCTAGCAACTTCGTTAGTCTTTTTTTATCAAAAATTACTCCAAAACAATCGGTGAATAACCAATACCATCAGGGCCGTTGCCTGTGGGTAGTTCAAATAAGGTCTTACCGCTTGGAATATCTATCGCGAGTAGTTTGTTTTTGCTGTAAGCCGATAAAAACAAAGTGCGATCATTAGGGTGAAAAGCAACGCCTTTTGGCCCGATATCATCGAATGTGATTTGGTGTAGCTGTGTTTTATTTACAGCATCAAAAATGGTTAAGGTATTGTTTTTGTAATCGGGGATAACGGCGTATTTTTCATCTTTTGTGAGTAAAATACGGTAAGGGAATTTAAAGCCCCGCCATTGCTTAATTACCTTCTCGGTTGATAGATCAAAAACAGTAACTAAGCCATCTTTATTGCTACCGACCCAAAGCTCAGTGCCCGATTTATTAATGGTGATAGCTTCGGGCGTCTCAGGTGTGGCAATTGTCCTTAATAATTTGCCCGTGTTTTTATCCATTTCAGAAACAGTATCGTCATGCATATTGGGCGTGTAAACGCGGTTGTTAGCATGTGCGAGTGCGACCATATGCGAGCCTTTTTGAAAAGTGTTTATTGCTTTCTCAATCCTGCCCGAATCGATATCGACAATTACCACCGAGTTTGAGCCTTCTGCGGATACTGCAACCTTATTTGTACCTTTTAAATATAAAATGCCGTGGGGATAGGGATGTTTGGCAAGGCTGATGGTGTTAGTCGCTTTTGCGGTTTTAATATCGAATACGGTTAAACTGTTACCGCCATTGTAGTTAGTGACAACGGCTGTGGTTGCATTGTTATTTATTGCAACTTCATGAGGGCCTTTTCCGGTACTTTGAGTAGCTTTGATTTTTCGACTTTGTAAGTCGATAAAATTCACCGTGTCTGCTTTTTTATTTACTACCACTAACGTACCTGAAAGCGTGTCATCGTTTGCCATTAGGCTAAAACTTATTACATTAAGTGTGATGAGTATGGCTTTTAAATAATAAGATAACGTCATTGCCTACCTTTGTGATTCCTGCTCAGTTAGAAGTTAGACTAAATAATAAACACCTTAATAGCAAAATAACGTTTTTAAGCTTTAAAGTGTGTATTGTGTATGCTTTATGTTATGTACCCAGTGCCGTATTTAATAAAGCTGTAATAATGAATTTTTAGCTTTTAGTAGAGAGGTAAATTGCTTATCAATTCAGTTTGTTATAAGTTTCGCTGTGTTGTTTTAAAAAATAGATAAACTTGAAATGGACTTTTCAAAAATTGAAGTACTTGCCATTGGAATTGTGCTAATTCCTTTTTTAATCGATTTCTTTCCAAAATTACGTGATGGCTTGATTAAACATAATCTAGGAAAAACCCGAAACCGAATTCATATTGTGCTTTCAGCTATCATGGTCTCAAACTATTCATTTAGCGAAAACATAAAAGATAATATTGCTCTTATTTGTGGTTTAACTTTGTTTTTTGGAATATATGCCACCGGAATTGCGTTTATGTCGAAAGATCAAGCCAACAAGCGAGACCAAGCCATAAAAGACAGTACTGAGATGAGTAAAGATTAAGTCTCTATAAATCCGCTTTTAAACTATCGTGATAAGTTGATAAGCTTTGGTATTCCTGACTATTAATAAACTTTAGTCTGCTCCTAAGTGTGAATAAAAACCGTTCTTTTGTGCTTTTATCCCTTAAATCCGCCTTTTATCATTTAAAAAGGCGTGAAATGTTTAAACGTATTAGATTGCATAGAATTGATATGAATAAGCATGAAGATGATAAAAATGAAAAAGTTACTTCCTTTAGCCTTTTTAAGTAGTGCTGTATGTGCCAGCGAGCCTTTTAATTTAGGCGAGTTTGCTAATGGCAAGCTTGAATTTAGTTCTGCAAATACGGTATTTGTTGCAGGTAATGAAAAAAAGACGACGCTGCATAAAATTAATTTAACAGATAACCAAGTTACGCAGCTGCAATTGCCTGAAAATTCAATTGTTTATTCAACGGGATATTTGGCAGCAGAACAAAGCCCTCAGGCGTTTGTGTTAACAGAGCAAGGCATTTTTCATGTAACTGAGAAAGTGCCAAACCTAATTGTTACAGCATCTTCAGTATTCACTCAAAACTCAGTGGAACAATTTGAATCATTTCCGTTTACCCTTGATGTAAACAACGATGGTCTTACTGACTTTTATTTAACCGGTATTGAAAACCAATCTCTTTACATTCAGCAAAACGATGGGCGCTTCTTGCTTACAAGTCTGCCGTTAAAGGCTGAAACCACGGCAAAATTTAATAGTGGTCACTTAACCATAAGTAACCGACTACCGAAGTTGCCGGTATTGCTTGATCTAAATAATGATTCGATACGTGATCTGGTGTTTTTTGATAAAACTGCAATTACGTTTTTCCCCGTAACAATCGATGGCGTAAGCACCAGCGTGAAAAGGTTTACTTCGTTTGATGTATTGCACAACGAAAGTAAGCAGCAACTTACTAAATTTGAAGATTTAAATGGTGATGGTTTTGCGGATATTTATACTAAAGAGAGCCTAGCAGATAATGCGCAAGGTGAAGTCGACTTTGACACAAAATTTATCCACCGTATTTATTTTGCAAAACCTGCAAACAATGAGCAATTGTTTACGACTAGCCCCGATATTAAATTAACGCTAGAAGGGGCAAGTGCTATCTCAAATATCAGTGATTTTAATGGCGATGGCGTTGCCGATTTAGCCTTAACCTCTATTGATATTGGCTTTACCGATATTCTTTCAATGGCGAGCGCTGCGATGAATAACGAAGAGTTTGAACTTGATACTGAAGTGGCGATTTATAAGGGAACTGGCAGCAATAAATTTGCCAAAAAAGCATCTGCGAGCAAAGATTTTGATATTGCTATAAAACTAAATGAATCAAACAGTGAAAGTGGCAAAGGCGTATTTTTAAAAGACTTTAACGGTGATGGCCAAACAGACTTAATGGTTAAAACAGATAACGATGAGTTAAGTATTTATCTTGGTGATAAAAAACGCGTACTGAGTCGAAAAGCGGTTTACATTGAACGCCCGCTACCCAAGTCAATTCAGAATATATACAGCACCGATTTTAACCAAGATGGCAAAGAAGATATCGTGCTAAAAATGAAAGATAAACAAGGCAACTACCGCATAGAAGTGCAAGAAGTTAAATCTGCTAAGTTGTAATGTGTTGTGTAGAAATAAATATTGTTCGCTTTTTCATTATTTTGTTAAGTGAGCTTTGCGAAAATAAATTCGCTTACAAGCATTAACCGCAATTAAATACTAAATGCAATTGATACGGGTCACCGAGGGCATCACCGGCAATATCGCCACCAATACTAAGAGCTGCACCCGCATCATCTACATGGCTTCGGCCAAAAATCCACATAGCAGTTCCTGCAGCTTCAACGGCATCAGCGATATTGCGTTTAGTTAAATAGTCTTGTTCACTCATATTGCCAATGTAATCAACTTTTTCAGAAACCACATAAGGCTTCGACTTTGACTCTTTACAGTACGATTTTGCTTGCTTAAATGCCTGTTTTGAAACTTCTGTTTTTGTTTCGCCGTACAAGTCAACGTAATGGTTGCCGTCACTGCTTGGGCGCACGTTTTGGTGGTGAGCACATGCGGTTAGTAATAGCGCTGCTGCTAGGGTTGTAGTCTTGGTTAAAAACGTCATATTGAGCCTATAAATAAAGTAACTATAGGTGTAATTATTACCGATGATTATTGCGAAAAATGTAAGTAAGTGTTGGGTATTTGTTGGCAAGTTAAAACACTTTTTAACCGCAATAAAAATATTTAAAAAAAGTAATGTAAACACTTGTGCTTTACATATTTTTCGCTAGTATTGCGGCGAATTAATTGACTCATTTTCAATCAAGAGGACAGCGATGAGTAAAACTAAAAAAATGCATCACGATCATGGCCGTGGTGAGATAAAAGACAACGCAATTAAAGCGTTAGTCACAAGCGTGTTATTTAAAAGCAAAGTTGAAAAGGCGAAAAAAGGTAAGGGTAGCTACCAGCGTAACAACAAACATAAAGGACGAGAGCCTTACCTTAAGGCAGCCTAAGCTTTAAGATAAGGTTTTTTCTTTGTTGTTATTATTTTATGCGCTAAAAGTCTGAAAATTAGTCATATAACTTTAAGTACACACGTTTAAGCGGGTTTTATACCCGCTTTTTGTTTTTTTTAATCGCATAGCACTTTTCAAATATGGGGATAATTCTGTAGTCTTAGCAAGTCTATTCTTTAAAGGAGCTTCGCGATGTTGCGAACTATTTTATCTGTAAGCTTGGGGGTTGCTCTAAGCGCGGGTGCATACGCCAATGAGGTAATGACACCAGAAAAACTTTGGCAATTAAAGCGTGTAAGCGCACTTGGCTTAAACAAAGAAAAAACCCACGTTATTTATAAAGTAACAACACCAAGCGTTGAGAAAAATGATTTCAGCAGCAAGGTGTACCAAGTATCGCTTAAAGGCGGTGAATCACAACTGCTAGAGGCCTACCAAGGCGTGGTGATTGATAAAAGTATCTCACCAGATGGCAGCAAAAAGCTCTTCCACGAAAAAGTGAAACTAGAAGATATTTTAGCGACGGACCGCCATAAAGAACTTGGCAAAGCAAATGCCTATGTATTTGATGACTTAAACTACCGTCATTGGGATACTTGGAAAGACGGCAACTTTAAGCACGTATTTTATCAAGACTTAAAAACCGAAGAAAAAGTCGACATCATGCAGGGCATGCCATTTGAAAGCCCAACCGCACCGTTTGGTGGCACGTCTGATTACACTTGGGGTCCAAAAGGTGAAAACATTTACTACGTGAGCAAAAAGTTAACGGGTACTGAATATGTGCAAAGCACCAATACCGATATTTATCGTTACAACCTAGCAAGCAAAAAAACCACTAACCTGACCGAGAAAAACCTAGGTTACGATAAGTACCCAGCGTTTTCACCAAAAGGCCACTTAGCATGGTTACAAATGGACGAAGCGGGTAATGAAGCCGATAAACAAGACATAATTGTACGTGTTAACGACCGCGACTATAACTTAACTGCGCATTGGGATGGCACCGTAAATAGCTTCAAATGGAGTGTTGATGGTAAAACCATTTATTTTGTAGCACCAGTGGGTGGTACTGTGCAGTTATTCCAAGTGTCGGTAAACACCAAAACCAAAGCACAGCCTAAAATCAAACAGCTTACCAACGGCCAATATGATGTAAACGGCATTGTAGCGGTATTAAAAGATAAGATTGTTGTTACACGTAACAGCATGAACGCTGCGCGTGAAATTTACCGTTTTGATCTTGGTAGCAAAAAGCTTACTGCACTTACCAAAGAAAACGATGCGTTTTACGCTGAGCTTGATTTACCAAATGTTGAAAAGCGCATGGTAAAAACAACTGACGGTAAAGACATGGTTACTTGGGTAATTTACCCACCTAACTTTGATAAGAGCAAAAAGTACCCAACGCTACTTTATTTACAAGGTGGTCCACAGTCTGCGCTTTCTCAGTTCTACTCATTCCGCTGGAACTTCCAAGTAATGGCATCACAGGGTTACATTGTGGTAGCACCTAACCGTCGTGGTATGCCAGGTCACGGTGAGCAATGGAACAAAGATATCAGCAATGATTGGGGCGGTCAGGTAATGGAAGATTACCTTGCAGCAATTGATGATGTAGCAAAAGAGTCATACGTAGATAACTCACGTATTGGTGCTGTGGGTGCAAGTTACGGTGGTTACTCTGCGTTTTATTTAGCAGGCAACCACGAAGGTCGTTTTAAAACCTTTATCGCACACTGTGGTATTTTCGATTTACGCAGCATGTACGGCACAACCGAAGAGCTGTTTTTTGTAAATAACGAACTAGGAGGCGCATATTGGCAAGACAATGCAGCAACGAAAAAAGCATATGGTCAGTTCAATCCAATTAACCATATTGAAAAGTGGGATGCGCCAATGTTTGTGATCCACGGTGCAAAAGATTACCGCGTACCGCTTGAGCAAGGTATTGCGGCGTTCCAAGCAGCTAAATTACGTGGTTTAAAGAGCCGCTTTATGCTATTTCCTGAAGAAAATCACTGGGTACTTACGCCGCAAAACGGCATTGTATGGCAGCGTGAATTCTTTAAGTGGTTAGAAGAAACACTGTAAGTTAATTTGCCTTACTCAATTTTGAGCTAGGCAAACTTACAAAAAAGGCCTTATTGAAAAACAGCAATAAGGCCTTTTTTATACCTTTAAAAATTCACTCGACTCACTGATTAACATTCGCTATCTTGCTAATATCATTATAAAAAAATTCTATTAATGTATGGCAAGCAGTCCCACGCAGTTTAATGCCGCGATTATCAGCAAGGTGGCACAATATATTTATGATCACAGTGATGAAGCAATCAATGTTGAAGCGCTTGCCGATTATGCTGGTTTTTCAAAATATCATTTCAATCGCATGTTTTTTGCCGCAACGGGGTTTCAGCTCGGCGAGTTTATAAAAAGGCAAAAGCTTGAAAAAGCGATGTTTTTATTAAAAAGCGGGAACGAGAACATATTAGAAGTCGCAATGCGTGTTGGTTATGATTCGCCATCATCCTTTACCCGTGCGTTTAAAAACAATTTTGCTTGCACCCCAACTGATATTCTAAATGGTAAATCATCGCTAAATGTACGCGCTGGCACTTTACCGCCAAAAAAATTAGCTGAAGCGTTTAAACTTGAACCAAAATGGCGCGAATTACCACAAACCACCGTGCTTGGTTTTTACGGTGTTGGCTTTAATGATCAATCGTTTTCAAAGGTGGCAGGGCAGCTGTATAAACGCTTGAGCGAACTTGCCGCACTGCTTGATTTTAGTGAGCTTCAACCTATTGGTGTAGCGATTGATAACCCTTGGGTAGGCGAGCAAACGCAAAGCCAATTTTTTGCAGGGTTTTTAAAAGGGTTAGCTCAACAGCAGCAATTAGAGCATTACACGCTGCAAGGTGGGCGCTACGCTTGTTTTAGCCATCAAGGGCCGCACAATACAATGTGGCAAACCATATCTCAGGTATATGCTCATTGGGTGTTGCCTAATCAAATACGATTGAAAGATCAGCATATTGTGCAGCGTTATTTAAACAACCCAGCAGATACAGATGCTGAAAAACTCATTACTGAGCTTTATTTTGCGGTGGAAAGCGATGCTATTTAAAGTGAGATTACACTCACAAATCGCACTTTCTGCACAGACACACGACTACCTCATTGGTTAAAGTAAAATCATCTTAGCTTAATGGAATAACCTTAAATGAAGCCAATCCGATTTTTGTTACTTGTTATCGTGTTAATTTTCACAAATAACGCAATGAGCGCACAAGGCAATGATGCAGTCGCCCAAAATACTTTGCAATCGAACGATCTCGATTTTTTTAATAAGCAAACTAATCAGCCTGTAAAGGTGAAGCTGTGGTACTTGTCAGGCGATGCTAACTGTGGCGCAACAGTGTGTTTAGTTGAATCGCAAAATAAACGAAAAATTGCGTTAATTTCGCACGGTGCATTTGGCTCACCCATTGAAATGAACTGGTTAGGTTATGCCTTGGCATCACAAGGCTGGCTGGTGGTAGGCGTTGCGCACTATGGCGAATCTTGGGTGTACGGCAAAGAAACAATTGACCCAAGTGTACTTGCACGTTTTTGGCAGCGCCCACAAGAAGTTAGCTTTGCCCTTGAGCAATTAACCAATAAAGGGTTGTTTAATCTAAATATCGATACAAATAATGTATTGATGTTAGGTCACTCCGCCGGAGGCTTTACGGCATTGGCGCTTGCGGGTGCAAAGTTAGAAGCCGGAAAGTCAGAGCGTTATTGCGCTTTAGCTGAGGCTAAAAACGATAAAAGCTGTGCTTATAACAAGCAAAAAGCAACGCCATACACAAACGATAAAATAAGCAAAATCAGTGAAGTGCAATCACAAATGCTGGATAAGCGCATTAAAGCCGTAATTTCACTTGATCCTGCCCTTGGCCACGCCGTAAATGAAAGCAGTTTAATGGATGTTAAAGTGCCGACCTTGGTGATTGGCTCAGTTGAAAATGATTTTTTGCCGTTCAAGCAACATGCACAATATTATGCTGAGCATATTAAAAATGCCGAGCTAGTTGGTATTAAACAAGGTGCAGGGCACTTTATTTACATTAACCAGTGCGAACATAACTTTAAGGCGCAAGGTGTGTTGTTATGTAAAGACCGTGAAGGCGTTGACCGTAAAGCGCTTCAACAACAAGTGCTTGGTCATGTGTTTTCATTTATTAATCGACATGGCTTAAATCAATTATAAGCAAACTTTAGAGCCTTGTTTAAACATTAAACAAGGGCTGCCATTTTTATTTAAACAGCCAATACGCAAGTACTTCTTTGTTAAAAGCTGTCTTAAAATGTAGCGACATACTACAGTTGCTCACAAAGCTAAACGTTATCTTACAGGCCTAAATGCTAATCTTGCCGGCGAATTTTATTAAGCATAACGGAACGCATTATGAAGCTATTTTTACCCTCAATGATTGCCGCAGCCATTTTATTATCTGGTTGTGGCAGCTCTTCATCTTCAAACTCTGTAGATACCAAAGTAACCGAAGTACATGCAATTAAACCTGCTGATGTTGCGGCCTATGTGGCTGACTACAAAGAACTCGCTGCAAAACTTGCTGTGCAAATTGATGGTAAAAGTTCTGCGCTTGAGATGCTCGATTTCGATATGGAAGAAGGTGTAATTTACATTCGCTATGATGATGGCATTATTGTGCTCGGTTTTGATTTTGAGAACGAAAAACCGAAAAATGAACTTGCAGTGGTAAGACACAACGACAATGAAAATGCACTGGTTGGCGAAGGGATTGAGCTGCTGGAAAAAGACGCAGAATTTACACTTTCTGGGGTTATTGTTGATCAAAAAACCACGGGGCAGTATGGCTTTGAAATGGTGATAAACGACAGTTTGTTCTCGGGTGGTAATAGTCAGCTGGTGGTTGAAAATAATTCCGCTTTTCTTTCAGGCACACTTGGCACCAAAACCTATATTCAATTTAAAGAATTATTACTCGATCACCCGAGTGTTAATCGCATTGTGTTTAGCAGTGTTGATGGTTCAGTGAATGATGATATTAACATGCACACCGGTAGATTAATTCGCCAAGCTCAATACACTACAGTGATGAACAGCGATGGCGAAGCCTATTCGGGCGGTGTTGACTTATATGCGGCAGGCGTTACTAAAGAGTATCAACCTGGTGGAAAACTCGGCGTACATGCATGGTGCTGTGAAGGTAATAAAGACGCTGGCGAGCTTGGCAAGAACCATTCTGCTCATGGTGCACAGTTAACCTATTTTAGGGAAATACTAGGTAAAGAGCTTGGTCCGGAGTTTTACTTTTTCACGATAAATGCGGCCCCTGCAGACGATATTCATTTAATGACGCCAGCGGAAATTGATAAATACTTTTTCTAACTAACCTCAAGTTTAATTAATAAATGTGTTGATTAAGCAATACTCGGTGATCGAACGTGATGTTTTTTTAATTGGTAATAACCCACATTTTGCACGACTGCAAAAAATAGCTCTGGAATTAAAAACAGCAAAATAAGCGGGCTTGCGCCAAGGGTCATTGCATAAATATAAAACACACTGAAAAGTACTCTCGCAAAACCATCATATAAGCCAAGCAATGGACTGGTATGTTTTATTCTAAGCAGCGACCACACAATCACAACTGAACCCAGTAAATGGGCAAACAGTAAATGCTGTATTTGAAAAGCGGGAAACTCCCCCGGCAAGCCAAGTGTTTGGTGCAAACTGGCAAACAAACTGATTACCCAGCCGGCAACACCAGGAATGGCAAACGGTGTCGTGATAATTAAATCATAGTAGGCGCTTCGTGCTACCCATTTATTGTAGTTTTGCATTGTGTTTGTGCTCCTTATTAAACATCGAGCACAAGTGTACGCTTTGCCCTATAGGGCAAAGTCAAAGGTTAATTAAGCGCAGTTAGAATTTTCGAGTAAGAGATTAAAGCTTTTTATCTCGTTGAGTTGTTGTTGGCACTTGGCGATTTGTATTTTTAGCTGCGTTTCACGCTCGCTTAGCGCGGTTAATAATACGTGTTTGGGCAAACCATAATTAATATTCGCGCCTTGGCATAATTGTTTTATTTGATTAAGTGAAAAACCTAGGGATTGCGCCAAGCGAATTTGCTTTACGGTTTCAATGTAGCGTTCGTCATACACACGATAACGGCCTTGGCGCTTTGCTTCTGGTAATAACCCTATTGCTTCATAATGACGAATGGTTTTGGTGGTAGTGCCAACCCGTTTGCTAAATTCTCCAATAAACATGCTATCCCTTTTATTACAGCTTCTATGAGAGTATTAAGGCATATTTATACGCTGATTTAAATGTATAAAAAAATAACTTAAGTTTTTCTTAAGCTAGCAGGATTACTCTCAAACGCGTTGTGTTATTAATGTATTGAGTTGATTAAATGATGCGTAGTGCGTTTTTCTTTGAACAGCGATTAAATTCGCATTTTTCATTTGGCAAACTAAATGGACTCTTTGCCAGCAAAAGTTTTGTTAGATTTGCGGTAGTGCTGTGGTTAACCTTTGCTTGTAATAATGTATTTTTCCAGCAACTTGATTCATCTGTGTTCATACCTTCGGTATTTTTATTACTGTTAATTAACAGCTTAATAGTTTTACTTTTAAGCCCTGGCTACATGTTTAAACCAATGTTAATTTTATTGATTTTCGCAAGTGTCAGCGCTAATTACTTTTCGCACCATTTTGGCACTATGATTGATGCCCATATGCTTCAAAATATGTTTGAAACCAATGTATCTGAAGCGAACGATCTGATTACTTGGCCGTTTGTTCGTCACTTGCTGTTATTTGCCATTTTGCCAAGTCTGCTTGTTTTACTTAATAAGCCTCGTTTACAGCCAATTCTCAAGCGAACACTTCAATACAGCGCGGCATTAACCAGTATTTTGATACTGCTTGGCGGATTTGCACTTTTGCAGTATCAATCTTTGTCGGGATATTTCCGCATGCATAAAGAGTTACGGTATTACGCGGCTCCATTAAATGTGGTGTCTGCGACAAAACGCTATGTAAAAGACCGACTTCCTAAAGGCGATGAAGCGTTTGTTACTATTGCAAGTGATGTCGAATTTAATGCGTTTTCTAAAAAACCGACGGTATTTATTGTGGTACTAGGTGAAACGGTGCGTGCCGATCATTTAGCGTTAAATGGTTATAGCCGTAATACCAATCCAAAGTTAAGCGCTTTGCCTATTGTTAATTTTAGTCAGATGACAAGTTGCGGAACTGCAACGGCCCACTCAGTGCCATGTATGTTTTCTTGGATGAATAAACAAAATTATGACGAATTTGCGGCAAAACACAGTGAAAACGTAATCGACATTGTTGCTCGTGCTGGCTTTGATGTGATGTGGCGCGAAAATGACGGCGGCTGCAAAGATGTATGTAATCGGGTCAAGACATTCGATGTAGCTAAAAGCGAGCAATGTGAGGATGGCTGCCCTGACAAATTACTTTTTTCATCGCTTAACGAACTTGATGTTAAGCCACAAAACACTCTTATTGTGCTGCATCAACAAGGCAGCCATGGACCTGCGTATTTTCGCCGAAGTGAAAAAGCAAATAAGCAGTTTTTACCTGAGTGCAAAGACGAGACATTTGCAAACTGCACACCACAAGAAATCATTAATGCCTACGACAATAGTTTGCTTGAAACAGATTCATTATTAGCTGATTTGATTAACAAATTAAGTTCTCTTAACAATGTTAATGCAGGGCTGTTATATGTTTCGGATCACGGTGAATCACTAGGTGAAAATGGTGTATTTTTGCATGGTTTACCTTATGCGTTTGCGCCAAAAGCACAAACTGAGGTACCGATGCTGGTGTGGCTTTCAGAGTCTTATCAGCAAGAGGCTAAATTTGATTATAACTGCCTTTCAAATGAGGCTACCAAACCCTCATCTCATGATGCGTTGTTTGGTAGTTTACTTGGATTACTGTCGATAAACATACAAACAGAAAAGCCGCTGATTGATTTAGTTTCAAAGTGTCGTAGCCAACATGTGATGGGGTAAATTGGCAGGTTGCGCCGCACCTTTACAATGCGGCGAAAAAGCTTAGTCTTTATCCACTAAACTCATAATATTATTAGCTAAGTTTCCTGATGGGAACTCTTCTTCATTGGCAAGCACGGCAACAAAGTAACCACTCTGCTCAGAACGCAAAATATAGCTCACAAAGCCATCAATACCGCCACCATGTTGATAGAACTTTTCATTGTGACGGTTAGTACTTACATTCCAGCCAAGGGCATAACCATTTAACCCTACAGTGTACATTTTTTGCGTTGATTCTTCTGAAATGAGAGCGCGGTTGGTAACACCTTGATGCCATTTATATAAATCCTCCACTGTTGATGCTAATGCGCCTGCAGCATAAGGCGCCGTCATTGAAATACCGCCAACAGGCTTATTGTTGCTGTAGCCTTGTGCAAATTTATCGTAGCCAATTTTGTCTTTGCCATAACTGCTGTTACTCATGTCGAGTTTTTGAAAAATTTCTTGCTCAATAAACGCTGCATACGACTGACCACTTACTTGTTCAATTATATAACCTGCAATCACGTAGTTTGAGTTGGAGTATTTAAACTTGCTACCCGGTGTAAATTCGAGCGGTGTATCTTTAAATTTTTCAATTAATTGAAGCGGTGTTAGCGAGGTGTTTTTGTAAGATGAGAAATTCCCCATCTCGGTATAGTTTTTAATGCCGCTGGTCATATTGAGCAGATGTGTCAGTGTAATCTTCTCACCATCTGGATAATCATTTAGGTACATGGCAACAGTATCAGTGAGCGCTAGCTGGCCACGCTCTTCTAAAATTAACATGGCCATTGCGGTGAATTGTTTTGTAACTGAGCCAATACGAAAAACCGTATCGAAACTGTTTTCAATTTTGTTTGAGCGCTCGGCATAATCGTAGCCACGGCTCAGCAAAACTTGTCCATCTTTAGCTACTAACACTGCGCCAGAAAAGTCTTGGCTTGCAACGTATTCAGCGATAGTTTGCCCATCATTTGGTTTCGAGACTTCGATTTCTTTATCGCTTGAACAGGCAACAAGGGTAAGCGACACAACAGTAAATATTAGAGTTTTAAAAAGCGGTTTGGTGGTTAACATCCTAGTTTACTCAATTTGTAATAATTGCATTTAGCGTATCAATGCATGCTTTTAACTACTTTGGGTAAATTGTTTGAAAATGTTGTGAACCTTTAACATTTTGACATGTTAATAAACTAATTTTGCTAGCTTTTAATTTAAGCACTCGTTTTTAAAGGTAAAATTTGGATTTCTTGATTGCTAATTTTAAACCAAACATTTCTTAAGTTTCATTTAAGGTTTCTTTCATAAAGTTACTCTATCGCAAGATGGAGAGCAGTTTTATGTTAAAGCCTAAAGATAATTTCCTCAGTTTTACAGCGTCGTTATTACCTCGCTTTGAGTTAGCGCCACTGGCGCAAGCGTCGCATATTGCACGTTTTATTGAACAAGGCTATGCAGACCGCTACCAAGCAGAAATTAGTGTTTCCATGCCACTGCTACTGCAATTACGTTTTGCTGGAAAAACAGCTGCAATCGGTATTCGCCGCGCGACAGAGCCGCTGTTTTTAGAACATTACCTAGATGCACCAATTGAGTCTTATGCAACAGCACATATTGGTGAAATCAATCGTGAGCAAATCGTGGAATACGGCAGCTTATTTAGTAATGGTCGTAATTTATCAACACCACTTTTCATGCTTTCAACCTTGGCGTTAGTGCATCAGAACGTAAAAGCATTGGCTTTTTGCGCAACGCACAAGGTTGCGAGCATTCTTGAACGCTATGGTTTAAAGCTAATTAAACTGGTAAAAGCGGAGGCAAAACGTCTGCCAAATCAAGGAGATAACTGGGGGAGCTACTACCGTACAAACCCACATGTGTATTTACTGTCGTTAGATCAGCTAAATCAGGTTATCCGTAACCGCACTAAATATTTGCAGCTTTACCGTTTTTTATCGCCTGCAATTGGCCGTTTAGCAAACAAGTTTGAGGCGCGTTTCTCATGTTAAATGTTCTTAAAAACCATAATCAAAGCAACATTGCAGTGATAACCGATGAGCAATCATTTGATTATTTAACACTCAATGAAAAAATCACAATGGTGTGTGATTTTTTGCAAATGGAAGGGGTAGAGCGCATCGCACTTTGTGCTGCAAATTCGCTTGATTGGCTAGTGGTGGATTTGGCGGCAATGAGCAGCAATTTACTGATTGTGCCAGTACCTGATTTTTTTAGTGAAGAGCAAAAGCAGCATGTTATTTACAGCTGCAAAGTGAGCCATGTAATTTCTGAAAAGCCAACAGCAGATAGCAAACCACTATTAGGAACTGGTCTATTTATCAATGAAGTCGGTTATCACGGTGATGTTGCGATCCCTGAAGGCACGCAAAAAGTTACTTTTACCTCAGGCTCAACGGGCACTCCTAAAGGCGTGTGTTTAAGCCGCGATAATCAATTAACCGTTGCCAAAAGCTTAATTGATGTAATTGGGCTAAGTAATCCAAAGCACTTGAGTTTACTGCCATTTAGCACCTTGTTAGAGAACATAGCTGGGATTTATGCGCCACTGCTGTGTGGTGGTACGGTCAAAATCATCAGTGATAGTAAGCGTGGTTTTTCAGGCAGTCGCTTGGTGGATATGCAAGCATTGCTAGCCACAATAGCGCAAAGCGATGCGCATACGCTTAATTTAGTCCCTGAGTTATTGAAGGTGTTAGTTGTTGCCTGCAAACAAGGTTGGCAACCGCCACAAAGCCTTAAATTTGTCGCGGTTGGCGGTGGCAAAGTAGATAAAGCCTTAATTACCGCAGCGCGTGAATGTGGTTTACCAGTATGCCAAGGTTACGGGCTTTCAGAAGCAAGTTCTGTGGTTGCATTAAATACCCTTGAAGATAACAGCGATAGTAGCGTGGGTAAGTTATTACCACACGTAACTGGCGCCATTGAAAATGGTGAGTTGGTACTAAAAGGAAATGTTTTTTTAGGCTACTTAGGTGAGCCAAACAGCTGGTATCAAAACACTGTTCACACCGGTGACCTTGCGGAATTTAGAGGCGATAAACTCTATTTAAATGGGCGCGCTAAAAATCTAATTATCAATAGTTTGGGGCGTAATATTTCGCCAGAGTGGCCTGAGTCGTTACTGGATGCTACAGGGCTTTTTTCACAAGCCGTAGTAATTGGTGACGGTCTATCACAACTCGTTGCACTTTTAATGCCATTGCAAGGGGTTGCGAATGAGCAGATTGCAGCAAGCCTTGCACACATCAACCAAGCATTACCTGATTACGCCAAACTAAATCACTTTATATTACTTGATGCCCCACTTAGCTATGAGCAAGGCATGCTGACTGAAAATGGCCGTTTTAAACGCCCAGCCATTAACCAAACATTTTTACGACAAGCATCATTGCTTGTTGCTTAAAGCAATTTTAGAAGGAATTGACCATGACCTTTTTCGAGAAATTAATTAGCGAAACAGAAGCTGAAAAAAACTATTTATTATCGGCGCCAATTATTAAGCGTTGTTTTGAAGGCGAAATTGCCCTTGATGATTATGTGGCATTTTTAGGTCAAGCATTTCACCACGTAAAACACACCGTGCCTTTATTGATGAATTTAGGTGCCAAATTGCCGCATTCACAAGAATGGTTACGCGACGCGGTTGCAGAATATATTGAGGAAGAGCTTGGCCACCAAGAATGGATTTTAAATGACATTGCAGCATGTGGTTTTGATAAAGAAGCGGTGCGTAATAACACGCCATTGTTTGAAACCGAGCTGATGGTGTCTTACGCCTACGATACCATTAACCGCATTGAACCAGTGGCTTTTTTTGGCATGGTACATGTGCTTGAAGGCACCAGCGTCGCAATTGCAGATTTAGCTGCAGCCACCATTAAAGATAAATTGTCACTGCCAAATAATGCATTTAGCTATTTACGTTCGCACGGATCACTAGACCAAGAACATGTGAAGTTTTTTGAAACGCTTATGAACCGCATTGATGATGAAAAGCAGCAAGATGCCATTATTCATGCAGCAAAACGTTTTTATGTGCTTTATGGCAATATTTTCCGCGCGCTTGATCAAGCTCGCTTGCAACAAGTCGCCTAATTAACCAACACCGCTCGGAGTGTATCTTATGAGTCAGATTAAAAAATTATGTTTACTAACAGGTGCAAGCGGTGGCATTGGTGAAGCAATTGCCAAAACCCTAGCAGCTCGTGGCTACACGTTAGTGATCAGTGGCCGTGATTTAACCAAATTAAATCATCTTAAAAATGCACTGCCGGGCGAGCACTTTTACCAGTTGGCAGATTTAAGCGATAGCGCCAGCCGTTCAAACTTAATGGCATTTGTTAAATCACTTGGCAAACTCGATTTACTGATTAATTGCGCTGGCTTATCGCTGTTTAAACCTTTCACTGACACCCAGCTTGATGAAATTGAGCGTTTATTAAAATTAAACGTCACAGCGGCAATGGCACTTAGCCAAGAAGCGTTAATTGAAGCGGGCGAACACCCACTGACCATTATTAACGTTGGCTCAGCGCTTGGTGCAATAGGCCACCCTGGTTACGTTGCTTATTGCACCAGTAAATTTGCCCTACGTGGTTTTAGTGAAGCGCTTGGCCGTGAATACGCAAACTCTAATAAGCAAATTAAGTACCTTGCGCCACGGGCGACTAATACCGCTATCAACTCTAATGAAGTGGTGCAAATGAACAAGCTACTTGGTAACCAAATGGATGAACCTGAAGTAGTGGCAAGTGCGCTTATCGCATTGTTAGATAGCTCAGCAAAGCGCAAAACTTTGGGTTGGCCTGAAAAACTGTTTGTGCGCTTAAACGGTGCATTCCCTGAACTGGTTGACAATGCGTTAGCGCGCAAGGTCAAAAAAATTAAATCCTTTTTTACGCAATCTTTGAAGGAAGCTTAATTATGAAAACATCTACTTTACTTGTTGCGGCAACATTTGCGTTTGCAAGTCACTTTTCAGTGGCACAGGCAAGCCAGCCATTCACCAATGAACTACTTAACATTCAACATAATTGGGCAAACACCAACTATAAGTTGCAAGAAGAGTCTCAGTTAAAAGCCTATGAAAACCTCATTAAAGAAACCGAAAACTTAAAAGCAGCTTACCCAGGCTCGGCAGAGTCGTGGATTTGGTATGGCATTGTGCAATCAAGCTATGCTGGCGCAAAAGGCGGGTTAGGTGCGTTAACACATGCAAAAAATGCCAAAGCGGCATTTGAAAAAGCGCTCACCATTGATGAGCAAGCATTGAGTGGCTCTGCCTATACCAGTTTGGGTATTTTGTATCATAAAGTACCGGGTTGGCCGATTGCCTTTGGCAGTGATAAAAAAGCCCAATCTCTGCTTGAAACGGCACTTAAAATTAATCCAGAAGGTATTGATCCCAATTACTTTTATGGTGAGTTTATGTATGATGAGAAAGAATACGCAAAAGCGAAAGTTTTTCTCGAAAAAGCATTAAATGCCCCAGCGCGAAGTGAACGCCCTCTGGCGGATGAAGGTCGCAAAGAAGAGATAAATGCGCTATTGGTTAAAGTGAATAAAAAACTGTCAAAAAGATAATAAATGAGATTGTTATTAGTTGAAGATGACGGGCCTCTTGCCAGAGGCCTTAAAACATCGCTGCAAAATGCAGGGTACGCAGTGGACTGGGTCGCACTTGGTGAGCTTGCGGTTAAATCATTCCAGGGGGCGGAATATCAATTAGTGATCCTCGATTTAGGCTTGCCTGATATTGATGGTCTGTTGGTGTTATCTCAACTAAAAGCAATTAATGCTGCGGTGCCTGTACTTATTTTAACGGCGCGCAGCGATATTGACAGTAAAGTAACAGGGCTTGATCAGGGCGCCGATGATTACTTGGCAAAGCCTTTTGATGTTGCCGAATTAATGGCGCGCATTCGCGTACTAGAACGCCGTGCAGGCACCAACCATGCGGCGCTTATTCAAGTTCGAAACGTCACATTAAATACTGAAAATAATCAGCTGTTGGTTGATAATCAAGCGGTTGATTTATCTCGAAAAGAGTACATGGTGCTGCGTGCGCTGATGGAAAACACCAACCGCATTCAATCTAAATTAAGCTTGGAAGAAAAGCTCTACGATTGGGGTGAAGAAATTAGCTCCAACACCATTGAAGTGCACATTAGTAACTTACGAAAACGTTTACCAACGCAGTTTATTGCTACGGTGCGAGGTGTTGGCTATCTTGTCAAAGAATAATGCTAAGTCGATGCAAGGCCAGCTGATAAGCTTAATTTTGGCAAGCGTGGTACTGGCAACGTTTTTTGCTGCGCTGCACAGTTACCGCAGCAGTTCCAAGCAGTTAATGCAGCTTTTTGATGCACAATTACAAGAATTTGCAGAAATAGCGTTGGCACTTAATAACAGCGAAACACAAACAAGCAGCGCACATCGTTTATTTCAAATCACCAATCAACACGGCCTTGTTAGGCAAAGCCAGCAATTAGAAATTGACTTTAAAACCTTACCACGTGCGTTCCAGCAACATTTAGCAAATGAACTGCCAAGCGGGTTGTTTATATCGTTTTGAACGTGCGCCTTTTTCGGTGCTAGTGGCAGAGCCTTTGAGCAAACGTCAATTGGCTTCTGAAAATTTACTGATGGTAAGTATTTCACCTGTGGTGATGGTGGTACCTATTATTGGTTTGTTAGTGTTTTATTTGGTGCGTAAAAATATCAGGCCGTTAAGGGCGCTCGGTAATGCGCTACGCAAAAAAGACCATACCGATTTAACGCCTGTGGCAAGCCAAGGCATGGTTACTGAGCTTTTGCCGGTGACAGACAAAATTAACGATTTATTGGCGCGCTTGGCATTGGCGTTTGATCGCGAAAAACGTTTAACCGCCAATATTGCCCATGAGCTGCGCACCCCAATTAGTGTGTTATCCATCACCGCACATAATTTAAGTTATCAGCTTAACCAAAAAGACATTACACAAAACGATTTAGCAGATTTGAAGCAACAGGTTGAGCGTTTAGCACAAGTGGTTGAGCAAATTATTGCGCTATCGCGCTACACCCCTGAAAACTTTAATGAAACACTTAAACCCATTGATATTGAATCATTAATACAAGAATTAATTGCTGCGCGTTATGATGAGATTATTTCGCAGCAACAAGAAATTGAACTGCAAATGTCACATGCCATGGTGATTGGCGAAGAATTTGCTTTGAAAACCTTGTTTGATAATTTGCTACGCAATGCCATTAAATATGCTGGTAAAAAGCAGCACATTTTAATTCGTCAAATCCCTGCTGAAACGAATATGATGGGCATCGAAGTTGCTGATTCTGGCAGCGGGGTAGATATCACTATAATGCAAGATTTACTAACGCCATTTTACCGTGAAGAATCAAAGCAAACTAAAGTAAAAGGGTCGGGCTTGGGGCTTGCCATTGTTAAGCATATTGTGGATTTGCTAAATGGTAAAATGACACTTGAAAACGGGGAGTTAGGTGGTTTGTCGGTGAAAGTTTACCTACCAATAACAGATAATAAGGAGGTGCAGTGAAGCGCCTAATTGTATGTTTGTTATTTTGCTCGTTTTCACTTTTTGCCGAGCGTGAGGTATTTCATTTAACACTCAAGGATCATGTGTTTTACCCTGAGCTGCTAGAAATTCCTGCTAATAAAAAAATAAAATTGGTGATCACTAACTTAGATGACTCTGACGAAGAGTTTGATAGTTTTGATATGAACCGTGAGAAGGTTATTTTTGCGAAGCGCAAAGCAACGATTTTTGTTGGCCCACTACCTCCTGGTGAATACGAGTTTTTTGGTGAATTTCACCCAGATACCGCTCGCGGTAAGGTGATTGCGAAGGAGCCAAAAAATGCTGATTAATACGGTCATAATCTTTTTGCGCGACATTTTACCTTTATGTGTATTGCTTTGTTATCTAAAAGTGTTGTTTAACCATATAAGTTATTCGCCACGCTCGCTTTTTTTAGCATTGCTGGCCATTGTGTGCTGTGTAATCGCACTATTAAAAGGTGCACCAAGTATTAGCTCACTGTTCGATGGAGCTGGGGTGGAAGTGGTGAGCTCAAGTTTATTGATGCTTTCCGGGGTAGGGTTATTTATTTCACTGGTAAGTGGGCAAACCACCATCATTAAATATGCGGTGATAGTTGCTGTGATATCACTTTCAAGTTTAAAGCTGGCTGGGTTTTTCCACTATCTAACAGTAAGTGTTAACTCTGTTGGTTCGCTACAGCAGTTTTTATTGGCATGCTTTTTAGGCTTCGGCATTACGTTAAGTTTTGCGGTGCTTTGGTTATTTGTATTAAACGAATTAAAGGCCAAAGGCTACCGTGTATTATTGGCAGTGCTATTTGCCAGCTTTGTGGCTGGGCATTTAGCTGAGGTGTCTGATTTATTATCTCAAGTAGATTTAATCGATGCCGGTAGTACCGCTTTTGTGCTTGAAAATTGGCTGTCAGATAAATCGGAATATGGCCGCGTATTAAGCGCCATTATGGGGTATGAATCATCGCCCACTTTCGCCTTTGTTATCACCTATAGCGTGTCTTTGGTAATTATGTTAATTGCGTTTTTTAAATCAAATTTAGCGCTTCGCTCAAGTGAGGATAGTAATGACTAAATCTGTTGCTTGTTTACTATTATTGGTGAGTGCCAGCTGTTTGGCTGACAATATGACGGTAGATAAAATTTACCACCCTTATGTATTGGCCAACGAACGTGAAGTGGAATGGCGATTAATGTCGAGCAACACCGATGCTGGCAATTTACTGGCGCAGCGTTTAGGTTACGGGCAGGCGTTTACAGAGAATAAATCCATCGAGTTTTATGTGATTGGCGAACGTGATAGTGACGATAACTTTACTGTTTCGGGCTATGAAATTGAAACCCGCTGGATGCTCACCGAGCAAGGCGAATACAGCTCAGACTGGGGCGCATTTTTTGAAATTGAAAAGCAAGATGGCGAGGCTAATTATGAGTTTTCTAGTGGCCTGATTGTTGAAAAAGAGCTTGGCAAAGTGAGTGCCACACTAAATGGTATTTTATCGTACGAATGGGGCGATACGGCTGAAAATGAACTTGAAATAGCAATGCGTGGCAAAGTGCGTTACCGTTATTTAAGTGCCTTTCAACCCTCCGTTGAGTTTCATGTGGGCGAGCGTTTTGCTGCCATTGGCCCGGGCTTTATGGGCACCTATCGCTTTGATGGGCAAAAGCAATTAAAGTGGGAAGCAAGCTTTGTAACTGAAGTATCACAACCGGGTAAACACCATACTCTGCGCTTTGGCATTGAGTATGAGTTTTAGCTAAACAATCTATGAATAAATTTTTAAGGAAGAAAAATGGTTGTAATTTATGGAATTAACGAGCTGTTAAACCCAATTAAAGCGCAGTTATCTGAAGTTATTCAGGCTTCTATGACTGACGTGTTGGGCCTTCCAGAAAGTAAACGTGCCCATCGTATTGTGCCCCTTGATAGATCAAATTTCTATTATCCAGATGGCCGCACAGATGCTTACACTGTAATTGAAATCAATATGATGCAAGGTAGAACACCCGCAACTAAAAAAGCCTTAATAATGGCGCTTTTTCAGAATATTGAATCATCACTTGGCATTTCACCAACGGATATAGAAATCACTATCAAAGAGCAACCAAAGCATTGTTGGGGATTTCGTGGCATGACTGGCGATGACGTGAAAGATTTAACATACCAAGTCAATGTATAGTAAAAACAATCGATAAATCTTGATATTAATTACAAAAACTATTTAACGTTTTAGTTATCATTTATTTCAAACGAGTGTGTTTTCAGGGGATTAAATGTTGTGATTTCCAAATTACCTAAATGGGTAGAATTCGGCGCTCTAATTTTATCTTTGATAGCGGGCTTTGTTAATGCTGTGGGTGTGCTTGGCTTTGACCATCAATCTATATCTCATTTATCTGGCACAGCCACGTTGCTTGGTACTGAAATTTTTAGTGGTTCATTGCAAAAAGCATTTCAGTTTTTAGGCATCTTACTTTCATTTTTACTTGGGGCTTCTATCGCCGGATTTTTATTACATGGCTCCACATTAAAATTAGGAAGACACTACGATACCGCGCTATTTATTGAATTTATTTTATTACTTATCTCATCGTGGTTTTTAAGTACTGGCTCACACAATGGTTACTATTTTGCGTTAGCCGCGTGTGGCTTACAAAATGCGCTCGCAACAACCTACAGCGGCGCTATTATACGAACGACGCATGTAACAGGTATTTTTACGGATTTGGGTATTATGCTAGGTGCAATTTTTAGAGGAGACAGACTTGATAAGCGAAAAGTGAAACTCTTCACTTTTATTATTTTTGGCTTTATCTCTGGTGGGGTATTAGGCGCTTTATGCTTTTCTCGCTATCAATTTATGGCGTTACTGTTACCTGCTATTTTATGTTTATTGCTCTCAATTTCGTACCGCACATATTTAAATAGAACATCAAGTAGATAATGACCTTTAAAATCACTATCTACAGTTAAAGTACATTAATTTTCTTCCGTTAATGCACTGTAATGGCCTGATCGTTTACCACTAGCGACTGACCATTTTCTTGAGCGCGAATAAAACTAGAGATCAATACGTTATTTGATAACGAGTTAATATCTTCTACTTCTTCAACTGTACAAAACATGATGGAATCCCAACCCAGCCCTTTTATAAAGCTTTTAAGCTTTTTGATGTTTTTTTGATAATTTTTATCGGTTGTTAATAGACCGATAGAGTGTTTATTACCAAGTTTGTACTTATCATTGTTTGAAGTTGCGCACTTTGCGTAGCCGCTCAATACATACACTATATTTGCTTGTTTGTTCATGGTGATAACTTTTGAAATTTGTTAAATGCATACAGGTTTTGTATGCATTTTTTAAACCAAATCACCCAAGAACGTTAAAATCATCTTGTATGCCATTAATAGCGACTAAATGAAATTATGTTTATGTGGACTAAGTAGGTAATCTGCCCATAAATCGTCAATTTTTTGTTGTGATTTAAAATGCAATTGCAGTTATGGGTTTTCACTGCATGCTTTCCAAAATGATTCTCCTAATACTCTATTAATTTCTTCAGCGGAAGTGTGCCCATTAGAAATAGCCTCAATAGCTACTTGATAGAGGCTTCTGGCACCGTTTTTAGATGCTATTTCTCTAAGAGCACTTGAGCTTTCGCCAGCTCTGACTGCATCAGCTAAGTTTTGGTCCATCGTGATGATTTCAAACAAAGGCATACGGCCTTTATAGCCAGTTTGATTACATTTATTGCAACCAACGGGAGCCATAATATTAAGTTTTGGAAAAATACTTTTAAGGCGTTTTCCATGTTCATTTTCAGTATTTTCTTTACTACAGCAAGAACAAAGCCTTCTTACCAGTCTCTGCGCCGCTACACCTTTTAATGAATCAGCTAGAATAGGTCGGGAGATTCCTAATCCAATCAGCCTTGGGATTGTTGTGATGGCATCACTGGTATGTAAGGTAGTCATAACAAAATGCCCGGTTATAGCTGCTCTAAACGTAATTTCTGCGGTTTCTTCATCACGCACTTCGCCCATTAAAATGACATCTGGGTCCTGCCTTAAAATGCTTCTAAGTGCACTCGAAAAAGTAAGATTTTGGCTTGGGTTGATATTAACTTGGGCAATACCCTCAATCTCGTATTCGACGGGGTCTTCAACGGTGACAAGGCATTTTTCGGGGGCATTTATTTCTTTAAGGGCAGAATAGAGAGTGCTGGTTTTGCCGGATCCAGTAGGGCCTGTTATGACAAAAATTCCCTCGCTGCTATGAAGTAAGTTTTTAAACGTTTCGAGTTCTTTGTTTTGAAGGCCAATCATATTTAGTTGATTTACCGCTGATTTAATCAGAAGGCGAATGACGACTTTTTCACCGCCTCGAACCGGCAATGTGGATACACGTAAATCAACATCTTGACCTTTTAATTCCAAACTTACACTACCATCTTGAGGAACCATTTTCTTAGCCAAATTTAGACGGGCAATTGCTTTAATACGTTGGATAATCGGAATGAATACTTGAGATGGTAACTCTGAAATAACCCGCAACATACCATCAATGCGATAACGAACTACGCCACCTCCCTGAAAAGGTTCGATGTGTATGTCACTCGCTTTTAGAATAAATGCTTCCAATAGCATCTCAGAAACAATTTTAACTATGGCTGAGTTTGCAGAAATAGGTTCTGACTGTGAGAATGAAGTATTTGCTTGATTGGATTTGATAACAATATCGTTCTGAGACAACGCATTGTCTTCATAAAATAACTCGGTCCACTTTGCAATAACACTAGGATGAGCCAATTGAGATGTGACATGAAGACTTGTTAAAAATTCAACCATTGATTCCATATCTGAATCAAATGGTTGGGGTGAAGCTACTATGAGTTGACCATCAGTTAAACTTAGCGGAAAAATACCATATTCTTTGGCTACTTTTAGAGGCACGAAATGCAACAACTCTTCAGTTATATTTTGTGGACTATCGGCGACATCCAGCTCAAAATGCTTGGCGACCATTCTTGTTAGTGTATTCGCATCGACTTGAAGAATTGATTCTGCATTTTCCCATACTTTGAGAGCACAATTGCTTTCAAAGAGTTCATCAATATTAAGTTCTTTATTTTTTATATGCTCAAGGCAAAAACGATGAAGCCACTGAAATGTTTGATTACTTCTATGTATTTCATTATTTTCAGTCATAGTTAGTCCATGTAAATTTTATCGTCTTTGGCATCAAATGTAATCGTTGAATCGCCATGAGGCATAGTTAGACGAAAATGATCTTTGCTAATTTTCTCATAAGAAACATCGATCACTGCGGCAATAGGACTAGGTAATTCGTCGGGAAGCTTGCCATAGTTTGTTTTATAGTGCTCTACGTCTTCGGCTACCATTAATAATGCAACAGAACTGCCGGTTTGGTAATCCCTGTCATAGTTTGTATGGTGTGTTTTTACGCCAGTAACAGCTGTTTTAGCAATTAAAAATCCGAATACAATGCACACAGCGTATGTTATCCAGCTTGGTAACATAATTGTTGTGCGACTATTCATTGACTGATTCTTTTGTGTTTCATTCATCGCCTCTGCAATATTCTCTTGCCAGCGTTTGTTTGTAGAATCCATTTTTAACACTCCAATTAATTAATGATGACCATGATGTTGACCCTGATGTTTATCTGGGTGCATTACCCAACCAGGTGGCCAATTTAAGTGAGAACCCGCATTACTTTGACTGCCTGTATTTGATTGACTGTTAGCACTACTAGATGAGCTAGAGCTGCCAGAATTGCTTTGGCTGTTGGAGCTACTTGATGTACTTGATTGGCTTCCTGAGTTGCTCGCGCTATTACCATTATTTACAGTCATTGAACTTGATTGCCCTGAAGAGGTACTTTGGCCGTTATTACTACTTCCGCCATTGTTATTTGCATTACTTGGTGGAGGTGATGAATGACACGTTCCATATTGTTGCCCTTGCTCGGGTGGCCAAAGATAAAATCCTGGATTACATGGAGAGTTTTGTGGTTTTTGTGGTTTTTGTGTTGTGATTGGGTCGGGCTGTGGTTGACTCGTTGTAGCTGCTACAGTTTGCCCACTTGTTTGGTGTGTTTCAAATGGAGTTGCTAATGCAATAATCATTATATTTGGTGTTACAAAAGAATGTTGTAACTTAGTGACATGATCGAGGGCATTAAGCACATTTTTTCCGTTTTGGTCATTGGCTTTTAAAAACAAAACAGGGAAAGCTTCATGGCCCGTGTAGTGAAAATAGCCAGAGTGATTAACCAACTGTGCAGAAAATTCAATATTAAACTCTTCTGTGAACTGACTCGCTAAGCCTGGTAAGTAGGCAGGAGGTGCCCCAAATTTCTCACTGGATAGCTCATCCGGCTTTGCTAATGCGTCTGGAGCTGTAGCAATAACATCTTGGTAGGCAAGGCCTATAGAGTGAACTCGGTATAAAAGAGAGGCGGCTTTTGATTCATTCACATAGCCTTGGTAATTAGGAAGCGCAACCATTGCTAAAATACCGATAATCGATACAACTAACATTATTTCGATTAACGTAAAGCCCTTATAGTTATTTATTAGGGGCTTATGTGAAAAGTTTAATCTCATTAATACTGTCCATTGTTGAAACAAATAATTCCTTAAAGTTTAGACAACATTAGCGAACTTTCTTCTTTGTGGCTGATTTTTATTCAAAAAATTTTTAAATGTTGGCAATGGGCCATAATTCCGATTTGCTGATAAATAAGAATGCTAATCAGATTGCGTTTAGACTAAGGGTCTCATTGATTATTAAAACTGCTCATGTGTTAACCATAATCTAGATAAAAAAGGCCACATAATGTGGCCTTTAAAATACTGGATTTTTGAACGCTTAAGCGTCTGTTTTATGTCCTTTCACACCGTAGAATACGATAAACACGTAACATACGGCAGGAATAATAAATGAGAGCGTTAAGCCGATGGTATCAGCAGCGATCCCTTGGAAAACAGGGATAATGGCACCACCGACGATGGCTAGACATAAAATGCCAGAGCCTTGCGAGGTGTGCTCTTTTAAGTTATTAATCGCAAGACTAAAAATAGTAGGGAACATAATAGAGTTACATAACCCGACAGCGAGCATGGTCCACATCGCGATAGGGCCAGAACTTAGCATTGATACCACAATCAGAACGATAGCTAGGGCCGCATTGAAGGCCAGTACTTTACCACCAGACACTTTTTGCATTACAGCAGCACCGATAAAGCG
>NZ_JAPEHW010000039.1 GCF_028875915.1 Pseudoalteromonas sp. G4 | reverse complement strand
AGCAAAGAAAAGTAACATAAAGCCCAAGGATGGGCTTTTTCGAAACGCATGGAGGCACAATTTAGCAGCCACTCAAAAGTAAAAGTAACTGCTAAAAATAAAAACTACCTCTCACTCCCAACCTCTACCGGCATGGTATCCATTTGCGGCTCCATATCCTCGTGTGGTTTTGGCTTATGGCGCTGGGCAATAACAACCCCAATAAATACACAGCCAATGGCGAGCCATTGTTGCCACGTTAAGAACTCATGAAGAAGTAATGACGCAAGTAACAAGGTGAATACGGGAATAAGGTTTGAAAACGCGGCCGCAGTTAATACCGATACTTTTGAAATGGCATAGTTGTACATACCGTAGCCACCCAAGGTTACAAACGAGCCTAAATAGATAATGGCAGCAATGCCTTCGAGCGACATTTCACTTGGTAATTCAACAAAAAACAAAAAGGGCGCGAAGAATAAGGTGCCGCTAATGCCTTGCAAGGCAATTAAACTAAGTGGCGAATAGCGGTGAGCCAAATGTTTTACACACACCGCATAAATGGCGGCGCACACCATGGCTAAAAACTCTAAAAAGTTACCTAAAATTGGGTTGGGTGCGGCGCTGGTATCGGGCGATACAAGGGTTAACGTAATCCCCCCGACAATACAAAAAACAAATCCGGTAATGATGGATTTCGATAAATACTCTTTCAGCATAAAAAACGCCAAAATCGCTACGATAAGTGGAAAGCAGCTCACAATGACGCCGGCTTGGCTGGCAGAGGTATATTCAAGGGCGTAGCCTTCAAATAAAAAGTACAAACAGGGTTCAGCAAGTGACATGCCGAGTAGGTACTTCCAATCACCTTGTTGGTAATTAAACTTTTTCACATAGCGCCAAAGCATTAAGCACAAAGTGAATGTGGTGAGCATGCGTAAAAAAATGACTACCGCAGGGTGGTATAAATCAATGGCATACTTTAAGGCAATAAACGAGCTTCCCCACAAAAAAGTGGCGATAAGCAAACATAAACTAGCGGGCATAGTGACTACTCAAATTAAAGGGGCGGTGAATTTTAACAGGGTAATAAGCACTGTGCGATAAGTCTCGACCAAAGAATAGCGGATCATAAAAACGCAAAATTTTATGCTGCTATCGATTAGCTTTTCTTGTTTAAATTTGGTTGAATTGATTGTTTGCATGATATTTTTTTGTGTGAGGCCATTTTACCCTTGTTGATTTTCTCAGCTTTGATATAACAAAGGTTGTTGCCTGAGGTATTTGGTACTGGGAATGAGTGACGGGAAAAAAACAATCGTAGTAAAACTGGGTACAAGTGTATTAACCGGTGGCAGTTTTACGTTAGATAAAGCGCATATGGTTGAATTAGTGCGCCAGTGTGCCCAATTAAAAAAGAAAGGGCATAAAATTATTTTGGTTTCGAGCGGTGCGGTTGCCGCGGGCAAAGAGCATTTACATTTAAGTTGCGACTTAAGCAATGTGAACAATAAACAAATGCTTGCAGCCGTTGGCCAAAGCCACTTGATCCATACATGGCAAACCTTATTTAACTTATACGGTATGCATGTGGGGCAAATGTTGTTAACGCGCGCAGATTTAGACGACCGTGAGCGCTATTTAAATGCACGCGATACGTTAAAAGCGCTGATTAAACACGATATTGTGCCGATCATTAATGAAAATGATGCGGTGGCAACACAAGAAATTAAAGTTGGGGATAATGATAATTTATCGGCTTTGGCTGCCATTCTCGCTAAGGCCGATAAATTGTTGTTACTGACGGATCAGCCGGGATTATTTACCGCCGATCCGCGCGCTAACCCAGATGCCAAGTTGATTAACTTGGTCGATAAAATTGACGCTAATTTAAAAGCATTGGCAGGCGGCTCGGGTACGCATTTAGGCACCGGCGGCATGGCAACTAAACTGCAAGCAGCCGATATTGCGTGCCGAGCAGGTGTTGAAGTGATTATTGCCGCAGGCCATAAAAACAATGTAATTGTAGATGCGGCACTTGGCAAAGATGTTGGCACACGTTTTGTAGCAACAGCGTCAGTGACCGAAAGCCGTAAACAGTGGTTAATGGCAGGGCCGCCAGCAAGCGGTGAGCTAATATTAGATGACGGCGCTGTTCGCGCTATGAAACACTCAGGATCAAGCTTGTTAGCAAAAGGCTTGAGTGATGTGCTTGGTGAATTTGAACGCGGTGCCATGGTGAAATTATGCGACCAAAATGGGGCGCAAATAGCACGGGGCATTTGTCGTTATTCATCAAGCGATCTGGCCCAGATAAAAGGGCAACATTCCGAGCAAATCAATCAATTGCTCGGTTACGACTATGGGGCGGTGGTGATTCACCGCGATGATTTAGTACTTTTTGGAGGATTAACGTGATTACGCAATTAGCACAGCAGGCAAAGTTAGCAAGTTTTGATCTCGCTGTGGCGACAACAGCACAGAAAAATACAGCATTAGAAAATATTCGTTCCATCATTTTAGAAAATGCCGAACAAATCGAACAAGTGAACCAGCGCGATATTAACGCAGGTAAAGAAAATGGCTTAACCGAGGCCTTACTTGATCGTTTATTATTAAATAAAGAACGCATTTTAGGCATAGCCAATGATATTCAAAGCTTAATTGCAATGGATGACCCAGTTGGCGGTGAATATGATGGCAGAGCGCTTGAAAATGGCCTGCGCTTAAAAAAACAAATTGTGCCATTAGGTGTGGTAGGCGTTATTTATGAGGCGCGCCCCAATGTAACTTTAGACATTGCCTGTTTATGTTTAAAAACCGGTAATGCCAGTATTTTACGCGGCGGTAAAGAAACACTTAATACCAACACTTACTTAGTTGAATTAATTGGTAAAGCACTTGTTGATGCGGGCATTAATAAGGACGCAGTGCAATTAATTACCAACCCAGATCGCGCCTTAGTACTTGAGCTTTTAAAGCAAGATAAGTACATCGATATGATTATTCCGCGCGGTGGCGATACGCTGCAAAAAGTATGCGTGGAAAACAGCACAATTCCGGTGATCACTGGCGGTATTGGTATTTGTCATTTATACGTTGATGCTTCTGCTGATTTGCAAAAAGCATTGGATGTTATTGAAAACGCCAAAGTACAGCGCCCAAGTGTGTGCAATGCGCTTGATACCGTGCTTATGGATGAATCAATTGCAAAGCAGTTAGTGCCATTATTAGCAAAGCGTTTAGAACAAGTGACGCTTAAAGGCTGCGAACGAGCAGCTGCGCTGAGTGAGCGCGTTAGCCAAATTGCTGATGATGAGTACAGCAAAGAATGGCTAAGCCTAACGCTTGGTATTAAAGTGGTTGATGATATTAACCAAGCGATAATGCATATTCGTGAGCATTCATCAGGTCACTCAGATGGTATTTTGTCTGAGAGTTTAAGTAACACCAATAAGTTTGTTGCAGCGGTAAATTCTGCGGCGGTGTATGTAAATGCGAGCACGCGCTTTACTGATGGCTCGCAGTTTGGCTTAGGTGCTGAAGTTGCAGTATCAACACAGAAACTGCATGCACGCGGGCCTATGGGCTTAGAGGCATTAACTACATATAAATGGGTAGGTGAGGGTGATTACCTCATTCGCCAATAAACTCAATAATAAAATCCCACCCCCTGTGGTGGGATTGTTTTGTATGCTGGGCATGTATTTAGTGTCAGACGCTGAATTCACATTTGAGATTATTCGCACACTTAATTTTAAACTGTTTGTAATCGCCGTTTTGCTTGGAGTAGCGATTGCCCTTGCTGGTGTTATTTCATTTCGCAAAGCGAGTACCACAGTAAACCCACTTAAACCCGAAACCGCTACCTGCTTAGTTACAAGCGGTATTTTTCAATACACGCGAAACCCAATGTATTTAGGTATGGCTGTAGCGATTTTAGGCTTTGCTATTTTACTTGGCAGTTGGTTAAGCCTTTTAGGTGTTTTGGTATTTGTATTGTTTATTGAGCGCTTTCAAATTAAACCAGAAGAAGCCGCGTTAACCGAGTGCTTTGGTGATCAGTTTACACGTTACAAAACAAACGTCCGCCGTTGGTTATAAATAAGTAAAACAAGCTTAGGGCTAATCTTTATTCGTTCCAATATTTACAGTAGAATGCCGCCAAATTGATTGGAGGTTGTATGAAGTTTGTTCGTTGGCTATTAGGCCGCATTATTTTATTTTTTGATTTTATTACAACACCACGTGGTGTTAAGCGTGATGCGCAGCTACAGGCTGAAATTGACGCAAAAACCCAAAACCTAAGCTTGTATCAATTTAAAGCGTGCCCGTTTTGCGTAAAAGTACGCCGTGCAATGAAGCGCAATAGCTTAAATATTGAGTTACGTGATGCAAAAGCCGAAGGTATTCACCGTGAAACACTTGCAGCAGAGGGCGGTAAAGTAAAAGTGCCGTGCTTGCGTATTGAGCAAGACGACAAAGTAACATGGCTATATGAGTCGAACGATATTATTGCCTTTTTAGAAAATGAAGTAGCCAATAAAGCTGCTTAATTTTCAATAAGTAGTAAAGAGTTTTACAAAACGCAGCTTCGGCTGCGTTTTTTTGTTTCTCTTTAGTTGTATATGATATACAGTGTTTGTTTTTATCATGGAGAGATAAATGAAGTGGTTGCTCTTACTGTTAGTATTGCCTGTTAGCGTGTTCGCTAAACAATGTGGCAAAACCATGGATGCATCGTTAGTTGGTGGTGGTTGTGTATGTCCAATTGGTAAAGATTGGCGCTATGGAAAATGTGTGAGTAATGGGCTACCTGAGTTTGCCATAGATGATGGTAAAGGTAGCTGGCGCTGTATTGAAGGTTATGTAAAAAAAGCAGCGCGCTGCGAAAAGTACATAGTGCCAATGGCTGATAGCAAGGTAATGAAAGTTGCTGCGCTCGACTGTGATAGCGAACGTAACTCGAGCAAAAATTGCAAGTTACCAACACAATTTCAAAAATACTTTTCGAACAAACAAAAAACGCAGCCGTAGCTGCGTTTTATTATTAAGCTGAAAGTTAGTCGTTACTTTCTTTAGTTGATTTAGCAGTAGGTGCTTTTACTGTTTTTTTCGCAGCCGCTTTATCAAAAATTCCTAAGCGAATACGAATAAAGTGGAAGATTTCACGTGGTACATCAATATCAACAGCGCTTTCTAACCCTTCAAAACCTGGCGATGAGTTGGCTTCACAGATTTTAAAGTGTTCTTGATCAAATAATAAATCGATACCAGCAACATCTAAACCTAATACATTAGCAGTTTGCGTTGCTAGCCATTCTATCTCTGGGGTGATTGGGTAAAGCTTGCCCACGCCGCCGGCACTTACATTGGCTTTAAAGTTTTCGCCATTTGAATTTCGTTCCATACAGGCAATTGCGCGTCCACCTATGGTAAATACACGTAAATCACGGCCGTGACTGGCTTTGACAAATTGCTGAAGAATAATGTTGGCTTTTGGACTTGTTGCTTCAATTAGCTGCATTAAGTCATCAAATTCACCAGGGGATTTTGATAGAAATACCCCACTGCCTTGTGAACCCGAAAGGGTTTTAACTACTACAGGAAAACCAATTTGTTTTTCAACTAGCGCCACATTTACAGGGAACTTAACTAGCATGGTATCGGGTGTTGGTAAGTTTTTCTCAGCTAAAATTTGTTGAGCAAATAATTTATCTTTTACAACTTCAATTGAATGCGAGCTGTTTACGCAATACACACCTAGTCGCTCTAAGTGACGAACAACAGCAAGGGTAAAGTACGTTGTACCAGCACCCATACGCGGCATTACAAAATCAGGCAGTTTCTGACGCTCACCATCGATCAAAATACTTTTTTCATCATCACGGGTAACCGTAAGATCAAACTGATCTGGCGAGAAAACTTGAAGATCGATGTTTTCTTCTTTTGCGACTTCAACTAAGCGATTAATTTCATATGCTTCTTGACGGAGTAGCAAGTCATTGTGTTTGTAAATTATCCAACCACGCACTAATAATTACCTTCTAATTCATTAATAGTGTTGCCAACACTTACAGGCATACTGCCTGTAAGTGTATGAATTTTTCTTCCTTGTGTTACTGACTTATATTTGTGCCACAAACTTTCGATACGCGTTTCTGCCTCGCGTTTAGTTTGGCACATAGTTAAAAAGTTTTGCTCAGTATGATTTTGAGGCTCTGCAAGCTGATGCTCTAGTTGAAATAATCGCTTACCAACGGCAGTTAACAATTCTGCTTCTTGAATTGTAAAGTGGCCGCTACGGTTAAATCCTTGTGGAAAATTCAGGTCATCATAGAAATTGCTTGTTTTTACAAAACCATGTAATAAATCCATGTGATATTCTCATGTTGACAACTTTGCCCATTTTGGCGGAGTATGCGTGAATTATGTTTGCTAAGTACAACAATAAAATTTTATCGTCACGATAAGAGATACCGTTTTGGATATTGAATTAATTAAAACTTTCATTGAAGTAAAAGATTGTCGCCATTTTGGTAAGGCTGCTGAAAATTTATATTTAACGCAAGCTGCTGTAAGTTCGAGAATTCGTCAACTTGAGCAGTATTTTGGCGTTGAATTATTTATACGCAATCGCAACAATATTCAATTAACCGCTGCAGGAGAGCGTTTTGTTTCACACGCTGAAGTGATGATGCAAACACTGCGCATGGCTAAACAAGATGTGGCGTTATCAGTTGAACAGGTTACGCAAATTTCAATTGCAGGTACGCCAAATACGTGGGACACCTATATTCATGACGCAATTTCAAAGATTTACGCGTCTCAACCGGATGTTAGCCTAGTCGCTGAAATATTAGCACGAGAGCAAATAACCCGGCAGTTACTGGAACGTTCGCTTGATATTGCAATCATTTTTGATCCTCCCAAAGCAGAAGAATTGAAAATTGAACTGTTGCATACATTCGCATTAATCCCAGTATCAACGTCAAGCGAGCCAATTGCTAGCCCAAGTGATGTAACCCGTTATATTCGTGTTGATTGGGGCACTAATTTCACCGCATGGCATGGTAAAGAGCTTAAGGGCATGGCAACTCCATTAATGCGAACAAGTACGGCACGTATCGCACTTGATTTAATGCTGCAGTGCGGCGGCATGGCATATTTACCAGATGTCCTCGTAGAGCCCTTCATTGAGCAAGGCTCATTGCATCGATTAGATGCATTACCTGAGTTTAAGCGTGATGTGTATATTGCGTATCACAAAGAGAACGAGCATGCGCAAAAATTGCATGCTATTCGCCGCATGTTAGGTAAAGAAGAACCTGAAGCACCCACTATTATTGTGCCTTAATCTTGATAAATATTGGGTAAATAGATTTCCATATTTGCGTCTGGGAATTTAGGCGCTTTAAAGCCAAATTGTTGATACAGCCCATGAGCATCTTTAGTAGCTAAGGTGAAACGTCTTAATCCTTGTAACTTAGGATGTTCAACAATGGCTTTAATGAGCGCTTTACCAACTCCCAAGCCTCGGTTATTTGGTAAAACAAAGACATCGAGTAGATTTGCAAATGTCGCATAGTCACTGACCACCCGTGCAAATGCGAGTAGTTCATCTTCATCACTTTTTACAACAAAGCATAATGAGTTGCTTAATGCCGTTTTTAGTATGTGCTTTGGAATATTTAAACACCAATATGCATGAAGCGATAAAAACTGGTGAATGTGTTCAAAATCATGCTCATCAATTGTGTGGTACACCTTCATATTGTTTACTCCTTAATAAAAGATAAGTGGTAATGTCAGTAGTAACAGACTCGCCATAACCAAATTAAAACGCTTTAGCTTTTGTGGATTTTGTAAAAAGCCATTTAGGAAACGACCAACAGCAACCCAAAAAAACGAGCAGGGCAAGGTCGCTAAGTTAAATACGATTACGCCTAGCAAGGCTGACGGCCAGTACTGTTCATTGGGTAAAGTAAGTGCGGTTACTAGAGTGAGTAACATTGCCCATGATTTAGGGTTCACCAGTTGAAATAGCGCTGCTTGGCTAAAGGTCATGGGAGATGCGTTACTGTTGCTGCTATTTGGCTTACCGCGAGCAATTTTAATCGCTAAATAAATAATGTAGCTGGCAGCAAATATACTTAATACTTGATGCAGCATTGGATACTGTTCAAACAGCTTGCCAAGGCCAAGCAACATAGCTAAATGCATACACGTCATGCCGATACGAATGCCCACAATATGCGGTAGTGTTTTACGAAAACCAAAATTCGCCCCTGAGTAGGCGAGCAGAATATTATTTGGCCCAGGTGTGAGTGTGGCACTAATGCTAAATAATATAAGTGCAGGCAATAATGATAATACTGTGCTACTTTCCATTTTGATTCTCCAATTGTATCAATACAATTTCATGTTTATTTATATTGTTAGCAATGGCATATTGGTTAAAAAGGATCAATTAAAATATTGTTATGAATACAATTTGGTTACCAGATGTGGCGGAGTACCAAAAGCTCTGCAAATTAAGTTCAAAATATCAAGCGCTTGCAGGTTTAATTGAGCGTGTCGCTCAATCTGGGGTAATTTCTGCTGAACAAAAATTGCCAGCGCAACGAATTTTGGCCGATCACCTTGGTGTGACTCATGGCACGGTTACGCGCGCCTATGATTTACTCGTTAAACGCGGCATTGCTACGGCAAAACTTGGGGCAGGCACGTTTATAAAAGCACAGTCAGTTCATTTGGATGAATTAGACGATACCGATTTTTCATCGAGCATGATGCCGCTTATGGGGCAGCAAAATGTATTGGCCGAGCAAATGCGCAAGCTAGCAAATAACGCCTCTGCGCTGACAGATATTTTGCGCTACAAACTCAATGGCAGCGATGAACTACAAGGTACGTTTAAAGCTTGGTTAAACGATAAAGGATTGCAAATTGGCAAGCAGGAACTGATTTTTTGCCAAGGTGCTCAGCAAGCGATTTATAGTGTGCTTGCTGCATTGTGCCAATCTGGTGATACGGTGCTTCATGAGGAAATGTGTTATCCGGGATTTTATCAAGCATGTGATTCACTCGGTTTAAATACTAAACCGATTGCCCTTACGCCCGCAGGTATCGATTTAAATGCCTTTGAGGCTTATTGTAAGTCGCATAAGATAAAAGCGATTTACATAACGCCAAACTGCCAAAACCCCACCAATATTCGCTATGACCAAGCAACGCTAGATGGACTACTTGAACTCAGTCAGCGTTACAACTTTTTTATTCTTGAAGATGACGTTAACTATTGTTTGCCTGAAAACTGGCGTTTACCGCTTTGGCAAACCGCCAACGACAGAGTGTTTTATATTGGTAGCTTTTCAAAATACTTTGCTGGTGGCCTGCGGGCAGGGTACTTAATTGCGCCATTTTTGTGGCAGCAAGCCGTGCTTAAGCAAATTCATAGTCAGTGTTGGTCAGTATCTATGATGAATTTTGAGTTGTTAGCACTTGCATTACATGATGATGAATTTAAACGTAACCAATTACAGCTCGCAGATGAAGTAAGAGCGCGTATCAACTTACTGCGAGCGCTTTTTGAAAAACATGGCTTAGCGGCAGTGTTTTCGGGCTTAAATGTGTATTTACCACTGCCTGATCATATCAATATGTTCTCACTGGCAAATCAATTAAAAGCAAATCGCGTAATTGTGCGAACCGTTGATGTATTCACACGTAATGGCAACACGAATTGCAATGCACTTAGATTTACTTTGGGTGGTCCCAGCTCACGACAAGCATTTGAACTTGGTCTTGCTCGGGTTGATCAAGTGCTACGGCATCGTGATGGTGGTATCGAAGTGGTAATTTAAAGGCGTAAACTGATTGCTCTTAAATATAGCTTTTATTTTTTAATTACCTTATTTTTAATATTTTAAAGAGTCTTAAATGGAGTTAAATATGTCTCGCTTTGATGGTACTTTCCCAATGTTGGTGATGTTTACCTTACTCTGGGCAATCCCAATTTATTTAGTATTGCGATCTGATAAGGCCTTTTCATATCACAAGATAATTTGGTTCTTTCTAACATTGTGGTTTTCTTGGTTAGGTTATACATTATTTTACTTTATTGTTGTTAAACACTTAAGCATTGACAAAGTAAGCAATTAATAAATAACTCTTAATGCTCAAAGGGGTTGATACTCTAAAGCTTAATATTTCATTATTTAAGTATAAAAGTTCATACTGACACTTCGAAAAATAGCCGTGGTATGCTATCTTTTCGCCAATTTTATCGCTATCGATTTATAAGAGACATTTGATGACAATTCGTACACGTGTTGCACCGTCACCAACCGGTGATCCGCATTTAGGAACGGCCTATATTGCACTATTTAACTACTGCTTTGCGAAACAGCAAGGTGGTGAATTTGTACTGCGTATTGAAGATACAGACCAAGTGCGTAGCACGCGTGAATCAGAACAAGCGATTATGGATAGCCTTAAATGGTTAGGCCTTAACTGGGATCACGGTCCTGATGTAGGTGGCGAGTTTGGCCCATATCGTCAGTCTGAGCGTTCTGATATGTACAAAAAATTTGCTCACCAATTGGTTGATGAAGGTAAAGCGTTTTACTGTTTTGCCACAGCTGAAGAACTTGACCAAATGCGTGAAGAGCAAATGGCGGAAGGTCTTCGTCCTAAGTATGATGGCCGTGGTTTAAACCTATCTGAAGACGAAATTAAAGCAAACCTTGAAGCGGGTAAGCCTTACGTTATTCGTATGAAAATTCCTGCTGAGGGCTCTTTTAAGTTTAACGATTACCTACGTGGCGAGATTGAAATCCCGTGGGAAAACGTAGATATGCAGGTGCTTTTAAAAGCGGATGGTTTCCCAACCTATTTCTTAGCTAATGTGGTAGATGATCACCATATGGAAATTAGCCATATTTTCCGTGGTGAAGAGTGGATTAACTCAGCACCTAAGCTATTAAAACTTTACGAAGACTTTGGCTGGCAGCCGCCGGTATTGGGTCACTTACCACTACTGCGTAACCCTGATAAATCAAAATTATCTAAGCGTAAGAACCCAACATCGATTAATTACTATAAAGAGATGGGCTTTTTACCAGAAGCATTGCTTAACTACCTTGGCCGTATGGGGTGGTCAATGCCAGATGAGCGTGAAAAGTTCACGCTTGATGAAATGATTGAACACTTTGATATGAAGCGTGTATCACTGGGTGGTCCAATTTTCGATATCGACAAGCTTAACTGGTTAAACGGTTTATGGATCCGCGAAAACTTATCTGATGAAGAGTTAATGGCGCGTTTCTTTGACTGGAAATTTAACCCTGAGCTACTTGCTAAAGTATTACCGCAGGCAAAAACGCGTATTAATACGTTATCAGATTTAGTTGATTTAGCAGGTCATTTTGTTGCGGGTACACCAGAATATGACCCAGCACTACTTACAGCAGGTAAAGCTGAAGAAGATGTGGTACGTGAAGCCCTGCAAATTTTCATCTGGGAACTAGAAGCACTGCGTACTTGGGAAAAGTCAGAGATTTTTGCCATTGCAAAAGCAGTTGCTACCCACTTTGAGCTTAAGATTAAAGACTTCTTAGAGCCTATTTTTGTTGCTATCACAGGTAAAACATCGTCTACATCGGTTGTTGATGCAATGGAGATTTTAGGTTCAGATATGTCGCGTGCACGTTTACGTGTAGCGTTAAACCACATTGGTGTATCGAAAAAGCAGGCCAAGAAATTAGAAAAAGCCTACAAGGCGTATCAAGCGCAATAATAATTAGGTTTTAATTTATTGTTTATAAAAGCCAGCATGATGCTGGCTTTCTTACTGATTTTAGGTACGATATATCCGGTTTTGATTTTTCATTCAAATACAAAAGGATATGTTATGAAACCTGTTTCTTCTTTAGTTCTTTTTCTCGCACTGTTACTTCCTATTTCCACCTTGGCAAATAATCAGAATCAAGGGCAATATTTTATTAAATTTGGTCTTGCTTCTAACTATTATAACTACAACAGCAAAGATGCAAGAGATGAACTAGATCAAAACTTTCAAGACTTGTTAGATGAATATGATTTAAATGGCGACGATGCCGATATTGTGAATGCAAGTGTTGGTTTGGGTTACTATGTGACTAACGATTTTGCTGTACGTGGTAATTATACCTATGGCATAGAGTTGGATTGGTTAGATTTTTGTTTTTTTGATTGTGAAAACAATGTTTACCATGACAGTGATGCGAGCATTCTCACTTTGGATGGTATCTATCACTTTTATTCAGTAAATGACAAACTCTCATTTTACGGTTTAGCAGGCCTTGCAGTTACTCATGTATCGACCAAATTGTCTTATTGGAAAGATAATCAGCGAGAAGTGATTACTCGAGAAAACTCAACAAATTATGGTGCCAATTTAGGCCTAGGTGTGCAATATGATTTTGCTAAAAACTGGGGATTAAAAGCGGGCTATAGTCACCATACTTTCTTATCAATGGATAAATATTACTTGAATATGGAGTATCGATTTTAAATACTATTTTAGCCTTTCAACAGGTATGACCAATTATTTATAAAAACGCTGATAAAATGCGCGGCCAAGTTAAAATTGAGGTTATTTTATGTTATCTGGTTTCTATCAAGAATCTGAAGGAAAAGTATCGTTTACCCGTGATCAGGCAAGCCGATTTGCGAAACTGATTGCTGACGATTACAACCCGCTTCACGATATTGATGCAAAGCGTTTTTGTGTGCCAGGTGATTTACTTTTCTCAATGGTGTTAAACAAGTACGGTGTAAGTGAAAAAATGCACTTTACTTTTGCTGGTATGGTCGATGAGAAAGTATCACTTACTTTCCCTGAAGCTGACAGTGATATTGCATTAACACAAGATGATAAAGTGTACTTATCGGTAAACCGTGAAGGTGATACTTCAACCTGTGAAGAGCTGACCAATAGTTTAATTAAAAACTATGTGGAGTTTTCGGGTAAAGCGTTCCCGCATGTGATTATTCCATTAATGGGTGAGCAAGAGGTAATGATTAACCCTGCACGCCCTATGGTAATGTACGAGTCAATGTCGATTGAGTTTTCTAACCTTGATGTTAAACAACCTGTGTTAGAGTTTGTGACGCCTGAATTTGAGCTGTCAGGTAAGCGTGGCAAGATCACACTACCATTTGTATTTAAAGATGGCGACAAAGTAATTGGCAAAGGCGAGAAGAATATGCTGGTTTCAGGCATTCGTGAGTATTGTCAAAAAACAGTTGATGAATTAATTGCCTATTACAATCAGCGTAAAGTTGATTTAAAACCGGCTTAAAAATTGATATAGAAAAAGGCGAGTATTTAGCTCGCCTTTTTTAGTTCTTCTTCCAAGGTTTGACTTAGTTGTTCAAGTGCTTTTATTTTTTCTTTGGCAAATTCGATTTGTGTTTGATCTATTTTTGCTTCTAACCCTCTAGCAAGCCAACTATTTAGTAATTCCACCTTTTCTTTCGCTGCTTGAATATAGGCTGTTTTAAGAGCGATTTCTTGTTCACTTTCATACGCTAAGTAAGCGTCGTGATCATCTAAATCACCGGTAAATGTTGTCTTTAGTTTGGTTGGTGATATCGGCGGAATATCCACCTTAACATGCGTTTTTACAGGGCTGATTAATGTTGTTTTTAATCTGCTGTTAACGGTTAATACTGGTGTTTTTGTTTCAATGGTTTGTATTTTTGCTGCGGGGTTTTCACTTGAATGTACTGTTTTTGGGGCATTAATTTCAGTATAAGTACTTGGGCTCATTGGCAAATGGCTAAACCAACTAAGCGCGATAATCAACCCTATAACTATGCTAGAAAATAGTACTTTTAGTTTCATAATTGGCCGCCTTTTAGCCATTGATTTTTAGCAGTGGCATACTGCTTTTTAGCCAATGTTGCTGCAAGCGAGGTTTTCGCCTGATAGACAACAGTCTCACTGTTTTTAGGGTAGTAATCATATTTCTTATCAAATACTTGAATGATCACCCACTGGTTTTTAGGTGTGCGTAAAAGCGTTGGACCTTGTTTTGTAGATATATTGAATGCAGCTTGATTAACAAAGGTATGGTTAAGTGATTTACGTTTTATAACTGTTTTTTTGCTATTAAGCTGTTGTGGCAGCGCGTTATTTTTGTAGGCATTTTGTGCGGTTTCTTGCGAGCTAAAGGAAAGCGATGCGGCTGTTACTTCTGAGCTGTAGCGAAATTGTTGTTTATTTTGTTTGTAGTAATTAGCTATTTCTGAGGATGTTATTTGCTGTTTCAAACTGTCGAGGTATGGGCTTTCATTATGCATACTAGCTTTTACACCAAAGTAGTTAAGTAGTGCTGGCGTGATAGCCTGACTTGTACTGAGTGATTCTAGCACTGGCCAGCGAATATTTGGGTTCTGATGCTGTTGCTTTACGCTTTGGTAGTGGGTTTCTACTTTTACAAGTTCAGTTAGTTGCTTTATGTCGCCTTGGTGCAAGTTAAAGCGCGCTTGCATGGATGCATCATTATAGGCATCTGCCAATGTATAGTTTGTAGTTAAGGGCTGAGTTAACTTAGCTAAAAGTTGCGTTGTTGCTACGCCATTATGAGGGTAGTTACCCAGTAGCTGTTTTAGTTCAGCACTGCTAAGAGTGATGTTTGGTACTGAAAATTTGGTATTTTCATTACTTAATAAGCTGATCATATAGCGTTTTTTATGATAGTTAGTGCTAAAGCCGACACTTGCAACACGCTCCAATAATGTTGGTGCTTTTTGTTTAGCAAGGACAAGGTGAAAGTACAGGGTTTCAAGCCTTTGTTGTGTTTGCTGCTTGGATAATTGCTCGCCTTGCTTGATATAAAACTGGTTCATAAAAGCAATTTCATCGTTATTAAATTGCACATTAGCGTGTGCAAAGCACGCTAAAAGCGTGCTTAATAATACTAAAAACTTCATTTATAGCTGTACCACGGCATGATTAAGTAAATGAACTACCATAGCAATGGCATGTGGGATCACGACTTGCCCGGTATTTACGCGGTCATAGTGATCTTTTGAGTTAAGGACTATGCCACCTTGTGAATATGAAAGCGCACCACCTTGAGTAAGAATAGGGCGGATATCTTGCTGGCTTGCATCAAGTGCTGCGTAGTATTCAAGTGCTTGGCTGACTTTACTAAAATCGTTTAGTTGCTCTTTATCGTAGTAATCTTTTACCCACGATTCCCAACCAGAGTGATTTAATGCAGATGTTACCCAAGTGTGGTGTGGTTGTAGTAAATCAGTGGTGTGAAATACAAACCCTAAAATCTGTGGGTTTTTGCTTTCGACAAACTTTTGAAACCAATATTGACCTAAATGATCAATTGGTTGGAACGGCATTTCTTCAAAGTCATCATACATGTTGTAGTGTGAGTGACCATCAATGCGGTAGTTTGCTTCAGTAATGCCGTAGCTATTGTATTTCGTTGAGTCAGAACCAAACCAACCTGTTTCACCACCGCGGCCATCATCCAAGTAATCGCCTTTTAACCAAGTGGCCGCTAAATTATCAATGTCACCCCATACTGTAAGTTTCTGGTAGTTATAACCGCCAAAGTCATTGCCGTGTTGGTCTGGGCCTTGGGTATGGTTTTGAAAGTGCCAGTAGCTAGTGTACTTTACAATGCTTTCTGCTGCGCCCCAAATAGGCGCTTGTACGCAAGAGCCTGTGATTGCGCCACAAAAGAATGTATCTTCAAAATCATCAACGTCGTAAGCAGCTTGCCCTAGCAGATTTGCTAACTGAGTTACCGTTAGATTAAGCTGTGACGCCCAGTTCGCTAATTTTGCGTATTCTGTGGAATTAGGGTTTTGCTGCATATAATTGACAGCATCGATCACAATACGTTTATGTGTTTCTTGTGAGAATGCATTAGCTTGTTGGCTGACTGAAGCAAGAGAGCTTGCCAGCAGTAGCGAGGTGAGTTTGATGTTCATATTTACCCTTATTTTTGTTGTTAATAAAGGTACTAAACTAAGTGGTTATTTTTACAACTAATTTACATTTATATGAAGTATTTACTCTAAAGCTTAAGCGTATTTATTAGTAAATACGCCAATTAAAAGAGTTCTACTTCGTTATGGGCGAGGTTGCCGGTAAGCTTTTCAACCATTTTATTTAGGTCATCAGTAGCTTTATTGACACTTGAACTCACGGTATTGCTGTTTGCAATTTCTTGATAGTTATCAGTTACTGACTTGAGGTGCTTTAAATTCTCATTAAGTTGATTATTTATATTAACTTGGCGAGAAGAGATGTCTGACACAAGCTGACTTTGCGAGGTCATGTTACCCATTTCTTCACTAATCTCGTTTAATGATGCGCGAACCAAGTTCGATTGTTCGTGGTTTTTTGCGGTAATAGATTCAGATTCATTCATTGCCTCAACAGCTTGTTTGGCAGCAACTTGTAAAGACTTTATTATTTCGCCAATATCTAATGTTGATTGCTGTGTTTTTGTAGCGAGCATTCTTACTTCGTCAGCAACAACGGCAAAGCCTCTGCCTGCTTCACCTGCTCTTGCAGCTTCAATTGCCGCATTAAGCGCAAGTAAATTGGTTTGCTCCGCAATACTTGTAATGACATCAAGTACTGAGCTTACAGAGCCAGCTTCTTGATCGAGCTGTTTTATGATTTGTGATGTTGATTCAACTTGTTTGGCTAACGCAAACATGTCTTTAGAGGAGTCAATCATTTGTTGATTACACTGATTTGATTTTTCAAGTACGGTATTTGTTGAAAGATGAGCATTATCACTCTGTTGCTCTAGCTCTTTGGCAATATGCACAAGCTCTTCAATAATTTCTTCCATTTGTTGTGTGCAGTGGAGTTGTTCATCAGAACCATTTGAGATCTGTTTACTTACTTCAATTAGTAACGAAAAGGCTGTTTCAACATCCATTTTTACTAAGGATATGCTTGAGACTGTATCGACAATATGAGATTTAATCTCAGTTGCAGCGTTTCTGAGTTCCCCTAATTCATCATCTTTGTCATAGTTGAGTGCAATATCATATTTGCCATCGGCAATTTCGGTAATTTCGTTAATTAGCTGCCTTAGTGGATTGATGATTAAGGAGTTTAATAAAAGTAAAACCAATAAAACCGATGAAATTGATAACACGATTACAATTATTGGGTAGACAATGGTAATTGTATTTTTTTGTTTATTAATTGCTTTTTGTACGTTTAAAACCTGTTCGTTTTTGCTTTCTACTGTCGATGTTAACTGTTGGCTAAATTGTTTATCAATTCCTCTTATTTTTAAATCAACATCCTGCATGGTTATACCTGAGCTCAGCTGATTTTTTGCTTCATTGTAGCGTTCGTACAATTTTTGATGCTGTGACTGTAACGCTTGATACTTTGAGGAAATACTTAATTGTGTTTGAATTTCATTTTGCAGGCTTGAGAATTGCGCCCAGTATTTCTCTCGTTCAGCGTTGCGTATAAGCGTGTTTTTCCATGCTTGAACTTGATCCTTAAAGAGTAATTGCACGCGTGTGATGTTATGCGCCTGAGATACTTCATTATTTATTAATCCATCATAATCTGAAAGTAATACTTCTAGTTTGTATATGCTAAAAAATGAACTCAACATCATTATGAATGTTGCGCATATAATTGGAGCAAGTATTTTAGTACGAATTTTCATAGGCAAACGTAATCAGTTTTTTTATAAAGTTTTATTTAGGATTGAGCGTTTGTCTAAAAATTAAATAAATGAGTTTGACTTAGTGTAAATAGAAAGTGGGCTTGGTAGGGAATTTAGATATAAAAAAACCGCGATGTTCGCGGTTTTTTTATTTTTGGCTAGTTAGCCAGCTTAGGAATTGGCGTGCGTCGCTCTTGTTTTCGAAATCAACGCGTTGATTGCCTGACTTATCTTCGAAAGTCACCTTGCTTTTGTTGATGGATGCAAAGTCCACAGGCAATGCCACATGGATTTTGGATCCTTGATATAAATAGTCCATTTTCGACTCTCTATTCTATGTGTTTAGGGTAAACACAGGTTTAACATGTGCAATCACTGGATCAGGGTGACTGCGATTTCCATTAACTTAATACAGAGTTATGACGTTTTAATGACGTTAAGGTTCATTTTAACATTACTGTATTTTCAAAGTGATTTACCACTATAGTACCTTGTTGATCATAGTGATAAGGACAAATGTCCTTAAGGGCGTTTAAAAAACGCCCTTAAGGGATGGTTTAATTACTTAAATTCCAACTTACCTTTCATAATTGCCCAGTGACCGGGGAACGAACAGAAAAAGGCATAGTCACCGGCCACTTTGAGCTTGTCTGTTTTAAAGGTTAATGTAGTTGCTTCACCGCCACCGATTATTTTTGAAAAGCCATAAACGCGCTCATCTCCCGGTTTTACATATTGATTTGCAATACCTGCTGACATTCCGTCTGTAGCAACAGCCTGAACATTTGCGCTATCAACTACGACAATATTATGCCCCATCGTTTTGGCTGGCAGTTTGCCTGTATGTTTCAGTTCGATGCTGATTTCTTTACAGTCTTTAGAAAAACTTAACGTTTTTTGGTTAAATTGCATCATGTCGTTTGCTTCGAGCGAAGCTGAACATGATGCAGATGCATTGACAGAAAAAAATGATGCAGCAAGAGAAAGTAGACCTAACTTGATTAAACGTTTCATATCTTACAATCTAAATGTTATTGATAATTGTTTTTATTTTACATTTTGTGAGCGTGCTTGCAAGGTTTTGTTTCATTTGATTAGTGGTAAAATGATTTCCTAAAATTCAATGTTCTATTAATTAATAGGTAATTACGTTAATGAAAATTCAAGAGATCAACAAAGCCCGTTATCGCAATCATTTAAATAAGGTGATTGTAGGTTGTATTGTGGCGTTAGTGATTGGTAGTTTGGGCATTGCGCAAGCGCTTATTGCTATTTTTCCTAGTGAGCAAGGCAGCCACTTTCATTGGAATTTTTTAGGCGTAGTTGCGACGTGTTTAATCATTGGCAGTGTATTAAAAAAATATAAGCACCATGACTTTATGACTGAAGTAACCTATGTGTGGGAATTAAAAAAGCAACTTAATTACATCACCAGAAAAATGCGCAAGTTGAAAGCTGCAGTAGAAGAGGGCGATGTTGTTGCAATGCAGATTATCAATTATTCATATGCTGGGTCGCGTCAACTTTGGCAGCTGGATGATAACACGATCACTATGGAAGAGCTTAGCATCTGGCAAGCTGAATTAGATGCAAAAGCACGAGAGGTTAATGTAACGTTAGATACAGACAAGTATGAAGCTAAATTACTTTCAAAATATTAAACTTCTATAATCTAGATTTAGATTGAATCATTTATAAAAAATTAATAATCCCCTGGGTGTCCCAATAAAAATCAGCTTTTTGGTTTTGTCTATTTCTTAGACTTTTCTATACTTGTTTTATACCAGTTACAAATGGATTTGCATTTCTGGTATTTGTATAAAAGGGGATAGAAATGCAAAGACAAATGGGTTTCACGCTTGTTGAAATTATGATTGTTGTCGCAATCATAGGGATCCTTACAGCCGTAGCTCTGCCAGCTTACACTGAATATGTTAAAGAGAGCCGAAGGGTTGATGCGCAGCAGTATCTGCTGCAACTCTCTGGTACGCTTGAACGAAATTATACTCGCCTTGGTGAATACCCAGCAGAAGACACGATTACCCCTGAAACTTCAGATTATTATTCCTACAAGTACTCTCGTGATAGCGACACTTCATTTACTCTAAGTGCAAGCCCTAAAGGTGCTCAGTCAGACGATAAATGTGGTGATTTATCAGTTAATCAGCAAGGTGCAACTACTGCATCACTCGATTCCTGTTGGCGTTGAGGTGATTTATGAAAAACGGATACACCTTAATAGAGCTAGTGGTTGTTTCCAGTATCGTAGGGGTTTTAAGCACAGTCGCTATCCCTTCTATGATTACTACTATTAAATCTGACAGACTGGTCACTACAGCTAATCAATTAACTAGTACATTTAAATTTGCTCGAAGTGAAGCGGTAAAAAGAGAAACCGACGTGCAATTAGTTGTTTCTGGAGAAGATTGGTTAGTTCAACTTGATGGTGAAACAATCATGACATTTAGCAGTATTTATTCAAGTGTCAGTGTTAATGGCTTAGCAAATATGACTGTACGTGCATCAGGTGAAACCACGAGCATAAATTTAACTATTGAAGATGGAGATGCGGATACGGTTGACCGTTGTTTTTCTGTTTTAGTGAGTGGGCAAAGTCAGTTAACCAAAGGAGGGTGTGTAAATGAAAGCACCCAATAAACAACGAGGCTTCTCTCTAATTGAAGCAATGGTTGCAACTGTAGTGTCAGCAATAGCGCTTTTAAGCTTGGGTGTTGGGCAAGTTAAATCCCTTCAATATGCATCGAACAGTTTAGATTATACCCTTTCATTAATACAGGCGAATAATGCAGTTGAGCAATCTTGGGCTAATTTGTGTGAACTACAAAATGGCACTTTGACATTGAATGATCTTAATGTAGCAACCCAAACAGATAAATATGTTATTGAATTTCCAAACGGCTTTGACGTTGATGATTTTGAAATCAGGGTAAGTTGGAGTGACGAACGCATGACAGATAACCTTGCTAATACAGCTGGTTTAAATGTGAAGTTACCAAGGGTGTGCTCATGAAAATGCATTATGGATTTTCTTTAGTTGAATTGATGGTTGCTATGGCTGTTGCTATGTTTTTGGTTGCCGGAACAGGCTTTGCTTATATTGGTATTTCAGATTCGATAAACCTATCTAAGAACATCGAAAATACCCAAGAGGTTTTACGATACACGTCAGATGTGTTTGGTCGAAGCTTGAAACAAACACTTGTTACACCAGTTTCTACTGGTACAGATAATATTCGCATTGTTCAAGATAAAGTGGGCTCTGTGGCATGTGATGGCACAGTACCAATTGTTGCACCTTACACCGAATCTTTTCGTTTTGAAGCGCCAAATTTGTTATGTAATGCAGGAAATGGTGAAATTGTTATTTTACAAGGCATTGAAAATATGTCGATTGTAATAAATGGGGATCTTGTTGAAATCACTGTTTTACTTTGAATACATCAACGTTATCACCAAAAGGTTGAGTGACACTCGTGAAAGGTTTCTTCATTAAATAATCGGTAACGGTTTGCTTATCCATTTTAGCTAATGTCCTTATTTTGTAAGAGTTATATACTTTATACTTGAGCGAATAGTTTGCTGGTTTTTAGCAAAGCACGATATTGGCGCGAACTTTTACATTAAATAGCTTAATAGCATAAACATGTGTTTAAGAACTAATTTAAGCACTTAATCGCTTGGCCAATCCCGTCTAAAGTTAATGGGAACATTCTTTTTTCCATCAAGTGCTCAATTAGGCCTATTGATTGATAATAGTGCCAATGTTGTTGTGGTTGAGGGTTTAGCCAAACAACATTATTAAAATGTTGTGTGATACGCGCTAACCATACTTGACCAGGTTCTTCATTCCAATGTTCTACACTGCCGCCAGGGTAACTTATTTCATAAGGACCCATTGTGGCATCCCCAACAAATATCACTTTGTAATCACTGGAGAAGCGATTGATGATACTGTAGGTATCAAGCACATTTGTGTATCTTCTTTGATTATCCTGCCAAACATGTTCATACAGGCAATTATGGAAGTAAAAAAACTCAAGATGCTTGAACTCAGAATGTGCCGCGCTAAAAAGCTCTTCACAGGTATGAATATAAGCATCCATTGAACCACCGATATCAAAGAACATAAGCACTTTTATCGCATTGTGACGTTCAGGTTTCATTTTGACATCAAGCATACCACCTTGTTTTGCGGTTGCGCTTATTGTGCTGTTGAGATCAAGCTCATCACTTTCGCCGCTTCTAGCAAATTTTCTTAATTTTTTGAGAGCCAGTTTCATTGTTCGAGAGCTAATATCAGCATCTTGGTCGAGATTTTTGAATTGGCGTTTATCCCACACTTTGACCGCGCGGCGCTGACGGTTGCCATCTTGACCAATACGAACCCCCTCAGGATTATAACCATACGCGCCAAAAGGTGATGTACCGGCAGTACCTACCCATTTATTTCCGCCCGCGTGTTTTTTTTGTTGTTCTTTTAAACGCTCAGCCAATGTTTTCATAAGTTGGTCGAGGCCGCCTAGGGCTTCTATTTTATCTTTTTCTTCTTGGCTAAGATGCTTTTCAAATTCTTTCTTTAACCAATCTTTAGGTAATTGGTGTTGCGCTTGTAACTTTGAAAATATATCAACTGATTCAACACCTTCGAAATATTCAGCAAAGGCTCGGTCAAATTTATCAAATTGGGTTTCATCTTTAACTAAGCACAATTTGGCTAAATGATAAAAATCATCAATATTTGCAAAAACAACGTGTTGTTTTAGAGCGTTAATTAAATCAAGTAATTCACGCACACTCACATTTACGCGATGTTTTTTTAAGGTAAAGAAAAAATCTATTAGCATAAAAGGTCTAACGCTTTGCTAAAAATGCTAGTTTTTCAATTAGGCTAACATCTTGTTCATTTTTCAAAAGTGCACCAAATAATGGCATTAAGCCACCACTTTGAGTTTTGTCATGCAGTGTTTTTGCGTCAATATCTTCAGCTAATAGCAACTTTAACCAATCAATTAACTCGCTGGTGGAAGGCTTCTTTTTAAGCCCATTTACATCGCGTAAATTAAAAAATACTTGTAGCGCTTGTGTTAGTAAATCTTGCTTCACATTAGGGTGGTGTACTTCAATTATTTGTGCCATTTCTTCTGGTGTAGGAAAGTTAATGTAATGGAAGAAGCAGCGTCGTAAAAACGCATCCGGTAGCTCTTTTTCGTTATTTGAGGTGATAATTACAATGGGGCGTTCAACCGCTTTTATTTGCTGCTGCGTTTCGTATACATAAAACTCCATTTTATCGAGTTCGAGCAGTAAGTCGTTTGGAAACTCAATATCAGCTTTATCAATTTCATCAATGAGTAAAATAGGGCGTTTTTGCGCTTCAAATGCTTGCCACAGCTTACCTTTTACAATGTAATTACTGATGTCGTGAACTTTTTCATCACCTAATTGGCTATCACGTAATCGTGATACTGCGTCATATTCATAAAGACCTTGTTGTGCTTTAGTCGTTGACTTGATATGCCATTGAATTAATTCAGTATCGAGCACTTGGGCTAGCTCTTCAGCAAGCATGGTTTTACCTGTTCCAGGCTCACCTTTTATTAATAATGGTTTTTCTAAAGTGATTGCTGCATTAACAGCTAACTTAAGTGATTCAGAAGCGATATAGTTTTGTGTACCATTAAATTGCACAGGGCACCTTTTAGACTAAACTGGTATGATGTGTAAGTGTGTCATATTAAGTGATTAAGTAAAGTATGAAGTTGCTGCAAAATGTCGTCTTTAAGGTTGAATTTAAGTGAAATTGGATTAATTTGGAGCGCAAAATGAGATTAGGATGTTTATTTTTATTAAGCGTTTTTTTATTTTCTCCGGCTACTTTTTCAAATACTAATGACATTAGCAAACCAGTTCGATGGGTGACGGACTCTTGGCCAAATTACACAAATCAGGATGGTACAGGCTTATATCACGAATTAATGCGCTTTATATTTTATGAGGCTAACGAATTTAATGTGCAGTATGCACCTTGGCTGCGCTCTTTAGAGCTGGTTAAATCAGGTGGGGCAGATTTAACAGGGGCGATGCCATTAAATCCAACCTTTATAATGTCAAAGCATATTGTATTAAGTCAGCCTATCTCGTTGTTAGTTCGAAAAGACCGTTATGCCAAAGTGTCTGAAAGTGATTTACCTAAATTGGTTGGTGTATGGCGTTCTGGCTACAAAAATGAACTATTAAACGATACGATAAAGCCTTTGGTTAATGGCGTAGAAACGGAAAACACTGAGAGTGGGTTTAACTTAGTGAGGTATAAGCGTGTAGATTACCTTATTGATATACGCACAATCTTAGCAACGCATTTAGCAAATCAGCCTGATAAAGCTGAATTTCAACTTATTGATATTAGCTCACTTAATTTATATATGGCTTTTTCCAATTCAGTAAGAGGTCAATACATTGCAAATCTGTTTGATATGCGCTTTTCCGAATTAGAAAAGTCAGGTCGGCTTAGCGAGATTTATCAAAAATACCAACAAGTAGTTCCTAAAAAATTATAAGGCAAGCTTGCTCCACAACGGTTCTGCTTAAATAGGGATTTATGGTATAGTTTCGCGACTTTTTACAGATTTGATAAAGCATGAATTATATACCCCTTGATGATTTTAAATATGCATGGGCATTCCGTCATCAGCAGTTACCTATTGATGATTCTTTACTCGATAAAATAAAACCAATGTCTGAAAGTCGCGCGACAAATTTATGGGCTACTTTTGTCAGTCGTGAAAAAGATCACCCCGATTTTTTTGATAACAAAGATTGGCCAGGAAACGGCAAAACTTGGGTGAATTCAGTTAAATGGGAGTCAGCCTGGGATAACGATGATGCATTGCCAGATGAAATCATTAATCACCTCGATTGGGATGAAAATACGACCGTGTATTTTTGTTTATCTCGCAAGCACGTTATTGAAACTGATTGGCGAACCTTTAAAGCAACATGGTTAAACTTTTTATTTATGAGTGATGGCAGTTTGCTAATTGGTAAAAAGCGTCATCAGGTAGTGCAGTTTTTAGAAACTGGATATGCCAAGCTGGGCAAGCGCATAGATTAAATTACCTATCGCAATTGTTTACTGGTAGCAATTGCGAAAATATCTCACACTTTTCAATTCTTTCATTTCTCTTACTGTCGCGCAGTAAGGTAATTAACTTTATACTTATTCTTCCTTTCGATGCTTAATACTGTCTTATTTCTTGGCGTATCATTTTTAAGCTATTGTCGATATTACATCCAATTTTATTATGATGTACTATGGTTAATTAAGTGTATTCGCTAGGTTTTTTATCAGTGCAATCAGGATGTGAAGAGCAAACAGAGTTATGGCGCAGTTCGTCACGCAGTAATGCGTACAATGCGTTATGTAATACTTTTTATGTTCGGGAAATTTATCGCTTAAGCAAAGAGCAGTTTGGTTCAGTTGAGCGATTGCAACGACGCTTTGCTAGTTTGCCTTATTACATTGAAAAAGCCGCGAATCATATTTTAGAAGGCAACAGCCCGCTTACCTTAGATACACAAAACGGCAGTTGGATTGCGAAACAGTCACGTGCAATGCCAAAAGTTGATGAAGAGAAAAACCATCAATTCTTTAGCCAAAATGTATTTGTCGGCTTAATTATTCCAGTTTTAGTATATGACGCTGAGTATTCAACTGTTAGAATCGATAGTGTTGATGAAGTAACAAGCTCGGGTTTTCATTGTAATCAATTTGGTTGGGTTGCAATGTCTGGAAGCTCACAAGAAAATACGGGAATACAAGTATTAAAACCAAGCAAAGCGGCATTTTCAGCTGCTTGCTGCGGGCATGTTTGGTTGCTTTCACGAGCGACAACCCCGCGTGTATTAACATTACGCGAAATGTTGCTCGCAGCACGAATAAACTGGCAAGATTTTAAACGCCCATTTATAACTCAAAAATAGAATTTACCATGCGATTATTTCAACTAGCTTTGTTGTGTTTGTTTGCAAGTTTGCAATACCAGTTATGGTTTGGCCATCATGGTGTTAAAGACTATCGAAAGCTGCAATCAGCAGTTGAACAGCACACTGAAGTGAATACTCGATTAGAACGACGAAATAAGCTTTTAAAAGCGGATGTGGAAGATCTAAAACTTGGTTTAGAGGGCATTGAAGAACGTGCTCGAAATGAGTTAGGGATGATCAAACAAGGCGAAACATTTTTTCGCGTAACACATAAAAATGACAGATATTAATCCTTCAATTGCATTTGTTGTGCCTGCTGCTGGTGTGGGTGCACGAATGCAAGCTAATAAGCCTAAGCAATATATCCATCTTGGTGAAAAAACAGTATTAGAACATACAATTGGCAAGCTTAAAGCAACTTTGCCTGATGCGCTGATTATTATTGCTATCAGTGATAGTGATGCTTATTTTAAAGATCTCACATTACCTGAAAATGTAATTACCGTGACGGGCGGAAAGGAGCGTGCCGACTCAGTATTCAATGCATTAAATTACTTATCACTCAATTTTTCAATTGAGTGGGTGCTGGTGCACGATGCTGCGCGTCCACTTGTTTTACCAAGTGACATACTAAAATTGATATCTCAGTGCCAAACAAATCAATGTGGCGGTATTCTAGCCAGTAAAGTACGAGATACGATTAAGCAAGGAACCTCGTTAGTTGAAAATACAGTGCCGAGAGACTCGCTTTGGCAGGCACAAACTCCACAAATGTTTTTATTGGATGAATTAACTAATGCAGTGTCAAATGCATTAGCTCAACAGGTTTCAATAACGGATGAAGCCTCAGCGATTGAGTGGGCTGGTGGCAAAGTGCAACTAGTTGAAAGCCGAGCTGATAATATTAAATTAACGACCCCTGATGATGTAGCAATTGCAGAATTTTTAATTGCGAAACAACTTTTGGAGATAGATAAATGCGAATAGGACATGGTTATGACGTGCACAAGTTTGGTGGTACAGGTCCTCTTACAATTGCCGGTGTAAAAATCGATTATGAATTTGGCTTTATCGCACACTCTGACGGTGATGTTGCAATTCACGCACTATGTGATGCAATTTTGGGTGCACTTGCACTAGGGGATATTGGTAAACACTTTCCTGATACGGCCTCTGAATTTGAAAATATAGACAGCCGAATTTTACTGCGTCATGTTGTGTCATTAATGGAAGAACGTGGCTATTCCGTTGCCAACACAGATATAACTATAGTGGCGCAAGCACCAAAAATGGCTCCTCATATTGAAGCGATGCGTGCGGTGATAGCTGATGATCTAAATATTAGTATTGATCAGGTTAATGTTAAGGCGACAACAACAGAAAAACTTGGCTTTGCTGGTCGAAAAGAAGGTATTGAGAGCCACGCGGTAGTGTTACTTACAAATGGATAATTTAACTTATCTTTACGGAAAACCGAATGCGACAGCTGAGTTTAAAAGTTCAGCTGAGGATTTTCGCGTTGATGAAGAGCTTGGTTTTGAGCTGACAGGTTCTGGTGAGCATGTGTGTTTGCAGGTGCTTAAAAAAGGTGAGAATACACAATTTATAGCGAAACAAATTGCTAAAATCGCTGGTACACAAGCGCGTAATGTTAGTTATCCAGGATTAAAAGACCGCAACGCAGTAACCTCTCAATGGTTTAGTGTGCCTGTGCCTATCAAGAAAGAAGTTGATTTCTCTTCTCTTAATAGTGATAGCGTAAAAATATTGCAGCAGGTAAGGCATAACCGTAAGCTCAAAACAGGATGTCATAAGGCAAACCGCTTCACGATTGTGTTACGTCATTGTAGTTCGGTAAGCGAAGTGCTAACGCGTATCAACGCCGTAAGACAAGGTGTTCCAAATTACTTTGGCGCTCAACGCTTTGGTCATAATGGGCATAATTTAGAATTGGCAGAGCAATTATTTGCAGGCAAAGAAATCCATGATAAAAAATTGCGCGGCATAATAATATCAGCTGCGCGTTCACATATTTTTAATCAGGTTGTTAGCCAACGAATTGCGCAGTATGGCATTGCAAAAACAATGACAGAAGAAGTATTTTTACTGAACGGTAGCAATGCCTTCTTCAAAGAAGAAATAAGCCTTGAAACCGTTAATCGCCTTGCTAGTGGTGATATACATTTATCTGCACCTTTAGCTGGCAAAGGTGAACAAGGTGTCACAGAGCAAGAACAAGCTTGGCTAGCGCCTTTTGCTTCTTGGTGTGAAAGCCTTGCTCAACTAGGCCTTAAATCTGAGCGCAGAAACATGCGCCTTTACCCAGAAAAATTTGAAGTACATCATGTAGATGAAGATGTGATAGAGTTTAGCTTTGCACTGCCTAAAGGGTGTTTTGCAACAGCGGTATTACGTGAGCTTGCACTGTGCCAAGATGTATCTGTAAAGAATAAGGAAAATAATGAAAATCTTGCTGAGCAATGATGATGGTGTAAATGCAAAGGGCATTGAAGCTTTATATTTAGCGTTGTCTCAAATTGCAGAAGTCACCGTTGTGGCGCCTGATCGTAACTGTAGTGGTGCAAGTAATTCACTTACTTTACTAAACCCCTTAAGAACCCATACACATGAAAATGGCTTTATCTCAGTTAATGGTACACCCAGTGATTGTGTTCAACTAGCAATAAATAAACTGGTTGATTTTACGCCAGATATTGTTGTAGCAGGCATAAATAATGGGGCTAATTTAGGGGATGATACGCTGTATTCGGGTACTGTTGCAGCTGCTTCAGAAGGGCGATTTTTAGGTTTGCCTGCAATTGCAGTATCTTTGTGCTCAGCTGCTTCAGAAGGGCGATTTTTAGGTTTGCCTGCAATTGCAGTATCTTTGTGCTCAAAAAAAGAAGAAAACTATGACACAGCTGCTGCCGTAGCCGTCTCTATTATTAATGAAATTAAAGCGCATCCACTAGAGTCAGATCAAATAATCAACTTAAACGTACCGGACATTCCACTTTCAGAACTTAAAGGCATTAAAGTTACTCGTTTAGGCTCTCGTCATAAAGCCGAAACGATGCAGGAGCAAAGTGATCCTTGGGGCCGAAAAATTTATTGGTATGGCCATTTAGGTGAAGCGCAAGATGCTGGTGAAGGGACTGATTTTCATGCGGTAGCGAATGGATTTGCATCTGTTACCCCGCTTACTGTTGATATGACAGCAAAATCGAGCCTTAAAAAAATGGAAACCTGGATTGAAGGATTGAATATTTCAGGTGTTAAATAATTATAGTCGTAGCGCACATCAATTGGCGCAGCTTTTATATCAGCAAGGAATTCGATCGCAAAAAGTGTTAGACGCCATTGCGTCAACACCTCGCCATATTTTTGTTGATGATGTTTTAAAACATAAGTCGTATCAAAATACGGCTTTGCCTATAGGGCTTGGGCAAACGATTTCACAACCCTTCATTGTTGCAAGAATGACTGAGTTACTTTTGCAGCTAACAAGTCCTTCGGCAACTATATTAGAAATAGGCACAGGCTCTGGCTATCAATCAGCTATTCTAGCGCAGTGCTTTGAGCGTATTTATTCAGTTGAACGAATTAAAGCATTACAGTGGCAAGCAAAAAGAAGGCTACAGCAGTTAGATTTATTTAATGTAGTTATGAAGCATGGTGATGGTTGGCAGGGTTGGCAAGCTAATGCACCTTATGATGGTATTATTGTGACTGCCGCAGCAAGTGAAATTCCACAAGCTTTAGTTGAACAATTAAATGATGGTGGTGTGCTAATTTCTCCAATAGGTGAACATCAGCAACATTTAGTCGCAGTAAAACGCCAAGGAAAAAGTTTTATTACACAAACCTTAGAAGAAGTAAGATTTGTTCCATTAGTCGCTGGTGCGATTGATTAGGAGTAAATATGCGTTTATTACTACAGCTTTTTACTTGCATTATATGTTTACAGCTAATCGCATGCAGTAGTAGAACAACGCCTGCCCCTGTTGCAAATCTAACGTCTGGTAAGACTAGTTCGCAACAAAAAATTAAAATTAAAGGAAGTAACTACAAAGTTAAAAAAGGTGAAACCTTATATTCAATCGCTTTTAGATCAAACAAAGACTTCCGAGATCTGGCTAAGATCAATGGTATTAAAGCCCCTTACACGATCTTTCCAGGCCAAATCTTAAAGTTAAACGCTGCTAGCAAAAGCCAAAAAAAGGCTAAAAACTACACTGATAAGACCAACAAGTCTACTAAAAATATACAAAAAAATAACAAATCATTAAAAAAACAGCTTGATCCCAAAAAACAACAAGAGTATGTTGAAAATCAAGCCAGTTTAAAAAAGCAACAAAAAGTAGCTCAAAGTAGTGACAAGTTGCGTTGGTATTGGCCAACTAAAGGCCGTGTAGCAAGGAAATTTTCAGGAAAAGAAAATGGCTACAAAGGGATACTAATAAAAAATAAATCAGGGACTGATATTCTTGCAGCAGCAGATGGTATTGTTGTTTATGCGGGAAGTGCGTTAAGAGGGTACGGTAATTTAATCATAGTGAAACATAACGATGATTATCTAACTGCTTACGCTCACAACCAAAGAATTTTGGTAAAAGAAAAGCAAAAAGTTACAGCTAGGCAAAAAATTGCCACGATGGGTAACTCCGAAGCTAAGTCTGTAGGGCTTAGATTTGAAGTGAGATACCGCGGAAAATCGGTTGACCCATTAAGGTATTTGCCACGCTAAGTTAGTTGGGGCGCGAACGTGTTTTAGTGTTTAAAGGTCACTGAATGACTCGGGAGGATGCTTATGGGACGCACAAAAAAAGAAAATACTGAAGATCTAACCATCGATATGGATGTAAAAGATGAAGATCTTGAAGAGATAGAAGATACAGAAGACGAAATCTTTGCTAAAGAAGAAGTTGTTAAAAACTTAGATGCTACTCAACTCTACCTAGGCGAAATAGGATTTTCACCATTACTAAGTGCAGAAGAAGAAGTATTTTTTGCACGCAAAGCCTTACGTGGTTGCGAAGCATCGCGAAAACGTATGATTGAAAGCAATCTACGTCTAGTAGTGAAGATCGCAAGACGCTACAACAACAGAGGTTTAGCATTATTAGATCTGATCGAAGAAGGTAATTTAGGTTTGATCAGGGCGGTAGAAAAATTTGATCCTGAACGTGGATTTAGATTCTCTACTTATGCAACTTGGTGGATCCGTCAAACCATTGAACGTGCGATAATGAATCAAACTCGTACTATCCGACTTCCCATCCATGTTGTTAAAGAGCTTAATGTTTACCTTCGGACTGCTCGTGAATTAACGCAAAAGTTAGATCACGAACCAACAGCAGAAGAAATAGCAGAAAAGCTAGATCGTCCAGTTGAAGACGTAAGTAAGATGCTGCGTTTAAACGAAAAAATTAGTTCCGTTGACACTCCAATTGGAGGCGATTCTGATAAGGCACTGCTGGATATTATTGCTGATGAAAAAGGTCGTGGTCCTGAAGGTGAAATTCAAGATCAAGACATTCACAATAATATTGTCCACTGGCTTGAAGAGCTAAATGCAAAACAACGTGAAGTGTTAGCAAGACGATTTGGTTTGCTCGGCTACGAACCTTCTACATTAGAAGATGTGGGTAAAGAAATTGGATTAACACGTGAGCGAGTTAGACAAATCCAGGTTGAAGCCCTTCGTCGATTAAAAGAGGTGTTAACACACCAAGGATTAAGTATCGAATCGCTGTTTAGAGCATAAAATAAAAAAACCGCTGATTTCAGCGGTTTTTTGTAGATAAAATTTAGTACTTTCTATCAACAGATATTTTGGCAAGTGCTATCAATGCATCTTTGTAGTCAGAATCAGGTATCACAGATAGGTAGTTAATTGCTTTCTGTGCTTCTTCTTGTGCTTTTTGCATTGTGAGTGACAAGGCCTTTGTTTCATCTAAAATGACTAAGACTTTATCTAGATAGTCTTTGCCATCCGCTTTTTCAATTGCACCGCGGATCAAGTTTCTTTGCTCTTCAGATCCATTTTGCATTGCATAGATCAAAGGTAGTGTCGGTTTTCCTTCGGCAAGATCGTCGCCAATAGATTTTCCTAGTTCAGCTTGATTAGCACTGTAATCCAGTACGTCATCAACAAGCTGAAAAGCAGTTCCTAAATGCATTCCATAGAATTTTAGTCCACTAATTATTTCATCACTTTGCTCAGTAATAATTGCAGCTAATTCTGTTGCAGCTTCAAATAACTTGGCTGTTTTACTATAGATAACTTGCATGTAGCTATCTTCAGTCGTATCTGGATCATTACAATTCATTAATTGTAATACTTCACCTTCAGCAATCACATTAGTCGCATGGGCAAAAATATCCATTACTTGCATCTTGTTAAAACCAACCATTAGTTGGAATGCACGAGTGTAAATAAAATCACCAACTAAAACGCTTGCCGCGTTACCAAATTCAGCATTAGCTGTAGGGTTTCCACGACGAAGTAATGACTCATCTACAACATCATCATGAAGTAAAGTAGCAGTATGGATAAATTCAACAATTGCAGCTAAACGAACATGTTCTTGACCTTGGTGTTTAAGAGCTTTTGCAGCAAGAATTGATAAAATAGGACGAATTCGTTTGCCACCGCTGTTGACAATATAAAGACCTAACTGATTGACAAGTGCGACATTCGATTGCAGTTGCTGCTCGATGAGTTGATTAACTGCTAACATATCTTGTTCTGTTAAGGCTTGGATCGCTTTGATATCCATGAGTCTCCAAGTTTAAAGGGGAAGAGCCACATATTTGCCGGGGATTGTACACTATTTTTGGCTTTTAGTAGAATCAATATTTTATCTAAAATAATGGTTTTCTAAGCGGACATAATTGGGTAGAATTGGCGTCAATAATATCAAATTTTTAAGTGCGTCTTTCGAAACGCAACATTATTAGTCTTTTTTATAAAAATAGGCTTGCGCAATGGTCTAATTTCGCGTAGACTTCGCGCCCTATCGAAGATTATTAAGTTGCGTCGATTTGAGGGCGCAGAACGGAGTTAATTATGTACGCGGTTTTCCAAAGTGGTGGTAAACAGCACCGTGTGACTGAAGGTCAAACGATTCGCCTTGAGAAGTTAGAGGCTGAAACTGGTGCAGCAGTAGAATTTGACAAAGTATTACTTGTTGCAAACGGTGAGAAAATCGAAATTGGTGCACCTTTCGTAAATGGCGGTAAGGTTACAGCTGAAGTTGTATCTCATGGTCGTGGTGAGAAAGTTAAGATCGTTAAGTTTAGACGTCGTAAGCATTCTCGCAAGCAAATGGGTCACCGTCAGTGGTTCACTGAAGTTAAAATCACTGGCATTAACGCTTAATTTAGAGGTACAGAAAGATGGCACATAAGAAAGCAGCTGGTAGTACTCGTAACGGTCGTGATTCAGAAAGTAAACGCCTAGGTGTTAAGCGCTACGGTGGTGAATCAGTTTTAGCGGGTAACATCATCGTTCGTCAACGTGGTACTAAGTTCCACGCAGGTACTAACGTTGGTATGGGTAAAGACCACACTTTATTTGCAACTTCAAACGGTAAAGTTCAGTTTGAGCAAAAAGGTCCTTTAGGTCGTAAATACGTAAGCATCATTGCTGAGTAATCCCTAAAAAATTTTAAAAAGCCCCGCAAATGCGGGGCTTTTTTTGTTTCTTGATTACGCACATCCTGATTGTCTTGTATAATGAAAACATTCTAGGCTGTGTAAGGCTAAATATATGAAATTTGTAGATGAAGTTGAAATTCGCGTTGAAGCTGGTGATGGCGGTAGCGGTGTAGTTTCATTTCGCCGAGAAAAGTTTGTTCCTGATGGTGGCCCTGACGGTGGTGACGGTGGTGATGGTGGTAGTGTTTTTATTGAAGCTGATGAAAACTTAAATACCTTGATTGATTACCAATTTGAGCGTTTCCATAAAGCTGAGCGCGGTACTAATGGTGCTGGTCGCAATATGACAGGTAAAAAAGGGGAAGATCTCACTTTAAAGGTTCCTGTAGGTACTCGTATTGTTGATGTCGATACAGCTGAAGTACTAGGTGACTTAACGCAACATGGCCACAAAATTATTGTTGCTAAAGGTGGTTTTCATGGACTTGGTAACACCCGTTTTAAATCAAGTACTAATCGAGCTCCTCGTAAGAAAACATTGGGTACACCAGGTGAAATAAGAAACCTTCGTTTAGAGTTATTACTTCTTGCTGATGTTGGTTTGTTAGGTCTGCCTAACGCTGGTAAATCGACATTTATCCGCAGTGTGTCTGCAGCAAAGCCAAAAGTGGCTGATTACCCATTTACTACGCTAGTACCTAACTTAGGTGTTGTAAGGCCAAGTCAAAATCAATCATTTGTAATCGCTGATATTCCAGGGCTTATCGAAGGTGCTGCCGAAGGCGCTGGTCTTGGTATACGCTTCTTAAAGCACTTAGAGCGCTGCCGTGTTTTACTGCACATAATTGATATCATGCCAGTTGATGGCTCTGATCCGGTAGAAAATGCCTACACTATTCTAGGTGAGCTTGAGCGTTACAGCCCGGCACTAGCTGCAAAACCTCGCTGGTTAGTATTTAACAAAATTGATTTGTTGTTAGATGAAGAAGCAGACGAATTGTGCGCTGAGATCGCTGATGCGCTTGAAGCTGAAAAAACCTATAAGATCTCTGCATTCAACAAAATTGGTACAGAGCAGTTATGCTTCGACATTATGCAGCTTTTAGAAAGCATGCCTAAAGAGAAGTTTGTTGCTGAAGAAGAGCCAGAAGAAGTTGAGTTTAAGTGGGATACATACCATGAAGATCAGTTGTCAGATTTTGAAGATGACGATGATGACGAAGATTGGGATGAGGATGATTACGACGTAGAAGTCGTCTATCAACGATAATAAAAGGTGCTTGCGCACCTTTTTTTATATTTAATAAAAAAGTACTAATAATAATTAACTAGGTTAAAAGTATTAATTTCTTATGAAGATTTCAATGATAGCTGCGATGGCTAATAATCGTATTATTGGTAAAGATAACGATATGCCATGGCACCTTCCTGCTGATCTAAAGCATTTCAAATCAGTCACCTTGGGCAAACCTGTCATTATGGGACGTCGTACATATGAGTCGATAGGTCGTCTGTTGCCGGGTCGAAAAAATATTATTATCACGCGCAATCCAGAGTACGTTGTTAATGGTGCGATAATGGCTGAAAGCCCAGACCACGCGCTCTCTTTGGCTGGTGATGTAGATGAAGTTATGATTATTGGTGGCGGTAAAATTTACTTAGACTTTTTAAGCCGTGCAGATCGACTATACTTAACGCATATAGACTTGGATGTTGATGGTGATACGCAGTTTCCTGATTACGAAGCTGTGGCTGATTGGCAGGTGCAAGAAACACAGAGCTTCGCACCGGATGAAACCAATCAATATCATTACCAATTTGTTGTTTATAAGAAATTAGGCTTAATTTCTTGAAGATGATTTAACTTATTGTTAGAATTGTTGTAATTAAATTAAGTATAAAGTGCTACTAGGGTTGCTGTACTATGAAATTATCAACATTATTATTTACTCTATCTGTATCTTCGGTTGCATTACTAAGCTCTCACACAGTAAATGCAAATGAGCAATTAGCTGCAAGTTTGTGTGACTACGTTGCTGCAGATGATAAAAGCCGTATTCGTAAGAAGCTTAAAGAATCACGTGTAAAGCTACGTAATATTTATGCGGGCATTAGCTGTGGTGGTAATAACCTTATCCGTCATGCAATTGTTAGTGGCGCAGATGGCGTAGGCGAATACATCGTTAAGCAGCTACCAAAAAGCGACTTAGCAGCAGGTGGCGACGTGGCTTGGGCTGATGCGAATGGTCATTCAGGTTCAGCTGTTATTACTGCATTAAAGGAACGAGCAGGCCTTTAATAAGATATCTTCCCTTTGACTAAAAGCCAGCTACTAAGCTGGCTTTTTTGTGTCTATCTAATACATACTGAAATAATACTTAGAGTTTCTTAATGTACACCCTGTAAAAGAGCTAATGATTTTAAATCAGCAAATTATAAGTACCTAATAATTCCTCTCTAAAACTAAATTAAGGATTGTATTATTTCTTTAGGAAATTAAATTTGCAGAACTCAGAACTCAGAA
>NZ_JAPEHW010000038.1 GCF_028875915.1 Pseudoalteromonas sp. G4 | reverse complement strand
CAGAACAGCAGCCAGAACAACCCGTCAAAGTGCTTTCAGGTAATGATTGGTTTTTAGCTCAACCAAAAAACTATTACACCATTCAATTAATGGTGGTACGTGATAGGCAAGTGATTACAAATACGGTGATGCAAAGTAATTTAACATCAACGCAAGTTTATGAAATAACCAAACAAGGCAATGTATTACTTGGGCTTACCTATGGATTGTTTGCAACATTAGCAGAGGCGCAGCAAGCGAGAGCTCAATTACCCGAACGATTGTTAAAGCAAGGTGCGTTTGCTAAATCATTGGATAAAATCCAGCAACAAATTCAAGCAAATAACTAAAGCCATAGTTTAGTCACTGTAGCTAGTGTAGAATAGCTCGCCTTAACGTAATTTATTAAGAAAAATAACCAGCTAGCATGAACAAAAAAACACGCGCATTTCTAAAATGGGCAGGCGGTAAATACAGCTTAGTTGAAGAGCTTTCAAAACGCTTACCAACAGCAGATACCTTAGTTGAACCTTTTGTTGGTGCTGGTTCTGTTTTCTTAAATACCCAGTTTAAACACTATATCTTGAACGATATAAATGCCGATCTCATTAATCTTTATAACGAGTTAAAAGATAATCCTGATGAGTTCATAGCAGATGCGCGAAAGTTATTTGTTGAAGTAAATAATGATGCCGATGTTTACTACGAATATCGTAAGCAATTTAACGAATCATCCGATGCTTATGAACGTGCTATTTTGTTCTTATATATGAACCGCCATGGTTACAATGGGTTATGCCGATATAATAAAAAAGGTATATTTAACGTACCGTTTGGTAAATATAAACGTCCTTACTTTCCTGAGCATGAGTTGTATTTTTTTGCTGAAAAAGCACAAAAAGCGACATTTACTTGTTTAAATTACGAAGAAGTATTTCAAGCTATTCCTGAAAATGCAGTTGTTTATTGTGACCCACCTTATGTGCCTTTGAGTAAAACGGCTTCCTTCACCAGCTATGCCAAAGGTGGCTTTGATCTTGATGATCAGGCTAACTTGGCAAACCTTGCTGAAAGCCAAGCGTTTAATCAAGGTAATTCCGTACTTATTTCAAATCACGATACTTTGTGGACACGTAAAATTTATGCCCAAGCAAGCCTTGACGTGATACAAGTAAAGCGCACCATTAGCCCTAAAGGGAATAAACGAAACAAAGTTGGTGAGTTAATGGCTCTTTATAAGTCGGCCAATGCCGATTTTGAAATTTAACTGATTACAAGGTTTACTACGACTACAATCGCCACAATTAACGCTAAAGTTAAGAATGATGCCAAAATAATAAGGTATTTAGGGGACAAGTTTTGGAAGTCGTCTTGATGCTTTTTACTGCTTTGAACCCCAAATAATGCAGCAAAAATACTTTGTAAATACTGCATCATAAATTCCTTTATCTAATGTGGGCTGCGTAATTCGCTTTTGAATCTTTTTTGCCTGATTCAAGTAGCTCAAGTAGATCTAAATAATGAAACTGAGAACTGCGACTTTTACCTGATAACCAAGAAAACCAGCTTTGGTTTGCTGCTCTTGCTTGGCAACTGCCCATAGGCAAATACTGAGAATTGTTAGTCTGTAACTGTGAAGGGCAATTACAGGCTGTTGAAGCTGTGTTGGTATTTGTAATCCAAGAATAAGAAGCTGCAGAAAACACCGTAAATGCCGTTGCCATCACAGTATGTTTAATTCCATTGCTGAACATAAATATGCCCCTTCCTATAAGTAACCTGACTAAAGCTTAACCAAGTTTTAGGAACAACACAACGGTAATTTAACGCAAAATAGACTAACTCCATCTCAAATTATGTTATAAATGTTAACTATTTGTAAAGGTGTTTTTTGAAAAAAAATAGGTTAGAGTATAAGGCGCTTATAATCGAGCAAATCTCTATTCCCGTTCAATGTGTTAACAAAAAAATTTAAGGAAGTGTTATGTCGCAGTATTTAATTGCACCTTCTATTCTCTCGGCTGACTTTGCTCGTTTAGGTGAAGAAGTTGAAAATGTTTTAAAAGCCGGTGCTGATGTAGTGCATTTTGATGTAATGGATAATCACTATGTGCCTAATTTAACAATTGGCCCAATGGTCTGCAAAGCGCTGCGTGATTATGGTATTGAGGCACCAATTGATGTGCATTTAATGGTGAAACCTGTTGATACTCTTATTCCTATGTTTGCAAAAGCGGGTGCCAGCATTATTACCTTTCACCCTGAAGCAAGTGAACATGTTGACCGTACTTTATCGCTGATTAAAGAGCACGGCTGTAAAGCTGGCCTTGTATTAAACCCAGCAACACCGCTTACATGTTTAGAGTATGTTATGGACAAGCTAGACGTTATCTTATTAATGTCAGTCAACCCAGGGTTTGGTGGCCAGAAGTTTATTCCTAATACACTTGATAAACTTCGAGCTGTGCGCAAACTAATCGACCAATCTGGTTATGATATTCGCCTAGAAATCGATGGTGGGGTAAATGTTGACAACATTGCTGAAATTGCAGATGCGGGTGCGGATATGTTTGTTGCAGGTTCTGCGATATTCAATCAACTAGATTATAAACAAGTGATTGATAAAATGCGTGAGCAATTGGCACACGTTAAATCTTAAAAATATGAAATTCAGGTCGACAAATACTTGCTTCCATTGTCGAAGCATTTAAAATTGTCGGCCTTATTTGTAAATTAAATTAGTAAAGGAAAATCATGACAAAGCCTGTAGTGTTAAGTGGCATTCAGCCCACCGGCGGTATGACAATTGGTAATTATATCGGTGCCATTAACCAGTGGCTTAAGTTACAAGAAGATCATGATTGTTACTTTATGCTTGTTGATTTACACGCATTAACCGTTCGCCAAGAGCCAGAAGTTTTAAAACAACGCGTGCTTGATGGTATTGCGCTTTACGCTGCGTGTGGCATCGACCCTGAAAAGTCAGCATTATTTGTGCAATCACAAGTGCCTGAACATGCACAACTGGGTTGGGTTTTAAACTGTTATGCGCAAATGGGTGAGCTTAACCGCATGACTCAGTTTAAAGACAAGTCTGCAAAAAATGCCAACAACATCAACGTTGGTTTATTCAGCTACCCAGTATTACAAGCAGCAGATATTTTACTTTATCAAGCAGATCAAGTGCCTGTAGGTGAAGACCAAAAGCAACATTTAGAATTAACCCGCGATATCGCAACGCGTTTTAATAACTTATACGGCGACGTATTTAAAATTCCTGAGCCGTATATTCCAGAGTTCGGTGCACGTGTAATGAGTCTGCAAGACCCGACTAAAAAAATGTCTAAGTCGGATGACAATCCTAATGGTTACATCATGTTGCTAGATGAGCCTAAAAAGATCGAGAAAAAGCTTAAAAAAGCGGTTACCGATTCAGACGAGCAAGCACGTATTTACTTTGACACGCAAGAGAAAGCGGGTGTTTCTAACTTATTAACATTGTTATCAGTAGCTACTGGCAAAACAATTGATGAATTAGTGCCTACATACGAAGATAAAATGTACGGCCACCTGAAGAAAGATACTGCTGAAGCTGTAGTTAACATGATTGAACCTATTCAAGCACGCTTTAAAGAAATTCGTGAAGATCAATCACTACTTAATAGCATTATGAAATCAGGCGCTGAAAAAGCAGGCGAACGTGCCGAAGCAACGCTTAAATCGGTTTACAACGCGCTGGGTATGATCCCTCGTCCTTAATAGAGCGTTTTAACGTAAAATAAGAGCCAGGCGTTGCCTGGCTTTTCTATAAATAGGTATATTTCATGCTGTTAATGATCGATAACTATGATTCGTTTACTTACAACCTTGTGCAATATTTTCAACGCCTTGATGTTGATGTAAAGGTTATGCGTAATGACGAAATCTCTGTATCTGAAATAGCAAATTTAAAACCTCAATATGTGGTACTTTCGCCAGGGCCTTGCACGCCAAACGAAGCAGGTATTTCACTTGATGTGGTAAACCAATTAAAAGGTAAGTTGCCTATTTTGGGGATTTGTCTTGGTCATCAAACAATTGCGCAAGCCCTCGGTGCTAATGTGGTCCGTGCTAAACATGTAATGCATGGTAAAACGTCAAAAATAATCCATACTAATCAAGGGGTATTTAGCAATTTACCCAATCCATTAGAAGTGTGCCGCTATCATTCTCTGGTTGTTGAAAAGGCGAGTATACCTAAAGAGCTCAAAGTTACGGCTTGGAGTCAAACAGCGGAAGGTCTGCAAAATGAAATCATGGGCATCCAACATGAGAGCATGGCACTAGAAGGTGTGCAATTTCATCCAGAAGCGATTTTGACCCAATCAGGACTGGCGTTACTTAATAATTTTATAACTAAATATCGATAAATAGCGGTTTCATGAATACAGCTACAAAGCAAAAATGGCAGGCAGAAATGCTGCTTGGCAGATTTCACGACTTACTGTTGGGGCAAAAATTTGCTCAGCAACAAATTGGCTATATTCATACACTTGATATTGATTACGGCGAACCATTACCGGTTCGTAAGTTGCTTAAGGTTGAGCAAATAGCGGCTAAAGCTCGCGAGCAAATAGATTCTAAAAATGAACAGTTTATAATTGATGTTAACGCCGATTTACATCAACAAATTGAAAGTGAAATTGACACGCTGCTGAGCGATATTGATTACATTTATAAAGAAATTATTCAAATTCAAGATAACATTCCTGCCACTTTGGATATCTTGGCTGTTAAGTCGGCTTCTGTGGGGCGCATTGATCCCTTGATCACTGACTTGCATTGGTTAGGCGAAGATATCTTAAAGTTAATTAATCTGCCTCAATACCGCAACGAGAAAGATCCGGCCAAAGCGGTGCGGGTCGATAATGTATCATTAGCCCTACGCTATATCGGTTTAGATAACTTAAAACTCATTGTTCCAACATTCTCATTAAAACATTGGACGCCGCACAGTACCGCACCGTTTGAAATGCTAAAGCGCAAACTTTGGGAAACAGGCATGGCTGCAGGCATTGCATCTCGCAAATTAGCAGAATTAAATAACCAAGATCCTTATCAGCCATTTGTGCTTGGTATGTTCCATGGTATTGGGAATATGGCACTCATTAGGTTGTATTTACGCCTATTTGATAGCTTTTGGGAAAAAAACGCTCGCGAAGCACGAGAAAATGGCGAAAAGCAACGTCACTCTGCTCTTGCTGAATTAAAACCCGATGCGCTGTTTTTACGTAACCTCTTAGTCGAAAAAGGCCCACATGTATCGTGTGCTTTAATTGAGCATATGGCCCTTAAATATATTCCTATAGCATCAGCAATGCGAGAGATTGCAGAAAACACATCGTTTGATGAGTGTTCACCACTAGCGCAAACGGTACTTAAAGGCCGCGCTTATAGTCACTATAAATTTTTGCAAAAACATGCCTTAATCGAACCAGACGAGGCAAAAGCACTCTTTACCCACCATAAATTCACTGCCAATGAGTTAAAACAATTAGCCAGTACAAGTTTGCAAAACCTGCAATTACGTATTGAGCGTTAACAAAACGCACTTTTTTCACAATTTTTTTACGCCTAATCATGCAAGGTGAATAAATTTCACTAAATAAACTAATTACTAGGCTACATAGTAGGGTGTGATAGAACACTGTGCCATAGAACAAAATAGTTATTCATATAACATGAAAAATTATCCGAAAGCCTTGTATTTAAAGGTGTTGGCGCTATTTTTAATGGAGACAGTTGGGTATTTTTCTGGAATAATGATAGTCCGAATTTTGCCCGTTCTAGTGGGCTTAGGTGTCACAAAAGTGTAATTAAGCCATGTGCACCGAAAAATTGATGAGGAGTAAAAATGACAGTTTCAAGAGCATTATTTGACCAAGTAATGGTACCTAACTATTCACCTTCAGCGGTTATTCCAGTAAAAGGCGAAGGTTCACGAGTATGGGATCAACAAGATAACGAGTATGTCGACTTTGCTGGAGGCATTGCGGTTAACTGCTTAGGTCACTGTCATCCTGCACTTGTTTCTGCACTGAAAGAGCAAGGTGAGAAGCTTTGGCACTTATCAAACGTATGGGCTAATGAGCCAGCGCTTCGCTTAGCTGAAAAGTTAACTAAGGCAACGTTTGCAGATAAGGTTTACTTTGCAAACTCAGGTGCTGAAGCAAACGAAGCAGCATTAAAACTTGCACGTCGTTGGGCGCTTGATAATTTTGGCGAGCACAAATCGCAAATTATCTCATTTAATAAAGGCTTCCACGGCCGTACATTCTTTACGGTAACAGTTGGTGGTCAAGCTGCTTACTCAGATGGTTTTGGTCCTAAACCTGGTGATATTGCACACGCAGACTACAACGACTTAGCGTCACTTGAAGCACTTATTTCAGATAACACATGTGCTGTTATGCTTGAGCCGTTACAAGGCGAAGGTGGTGTAGTAAGCCCTACTTCAGAATTTATTCAAGGCGTGCGCGAGCTATGTGATAAGCACAATGCGTTACTTATTTTTGATGAAGTTCAAACGGGTGTTGGCCGTACTGGTGACTTATATGCTTACCAAGGTTTAGGTGTTACACCTGATATTCTATCTACAGCAAAAGCATTAGGCGGTGGTTTCCCTATCGGAGCAATGCTTACCACAACTGAAATTGCGAAGCACCTTAAAGTCGGTACTCATGGTTCTACCTACGGTGGTAACCCACTAGCGTGTGCAGTTGCAGAAGCAGCATTCGATACTGTTAATACACCAGAAGTACTTGAAGGTGTAACTGCAAAAGAAGCGTTATTCAAAGAACTTCTTGCTGAAATAAATGCAGAATTTAATGTGTTTGCAGAAGTACGTGGTAAAGGTTTATTACTAGGTCTAGCTCTTACAGAAGAATACAAAGGTCGTGCAAAAGAGTTTATGACGGCCGGTGTTGAACACGGCGTAATGGCACTTGTTGCAGGTGCAGACGTTATTCGTTTCACGCCTTCATTAGTAATTCCAGAAGCTGATATCCGCGAAGGTATGGCTCGTTTTGCAAAAGCTGTAGCACAAGTTGTTAATGGCTAAGAGCAAAGGTAGAAAAGCAGCATTTGGCTGCTTTTCTTAATTTTACTATAGGGGCTACCAATGATTATCGTTCGTCCGATTAAAAGCTCGGATTATCCAGCTTTAATGAAGATTGCTGAAGATTCAGGTCATGGCTTCACTTCTTTGCCGCAAAATGAAGATCTTCTTAAATCCAAAATAGCACGCTCAGAGCATAGTTTTAGCAAAGCAGTTACTCATCCTGAAGATGAAGGTTACTTATTTGTAATGGAAGACTTGGCAACTGGTGAAGTTGTGGGTACTTCGGCAATTGAAGCGGCTGTGGGCTTAGATGACGCATTTTACCATTATCACTTAAGTAAAGTGATCCACTCTTCTCGTGAACTGAATGTTTACAAAGCCGTGGATATTCTCACTTTATGTAATGATTATACGGGTGCTACAGAGCTATGTACCTTGTATTTGCAAGATCATTACCGTAAAGGTGGAAATGGTAAGTTGTTATCCAAAATGCGCTTTATGTTTATGAATGCTCACACCGAACGTTTTGCTGATAAAGTGTTAGCTGAAATGCGCGGTGTGTCTGATGAAAATGGCGAAAGCCCATTTTGGCAGTGGTTAGAAGAGCACTTCTTCTCAATGGACTTCCCAACTGCTGATTACCTGACAGGTATTGGTCAAAAAGTATTTATTGCAGAGTTAATGCCTAAGTATCCAATTTATGTGAACCTTTTAAGCAAAAATGCGCAAGCAGTAATTGGTCAAGTGCACGAAAAAACACGTCCTGCAATAGAGTTGCTTAAAAATGAAGGTTTTACCTTCAATGGTTATGTCGATATTTTTGATGCTGGCCCAACGGTTGAAGCTGATATTAGTAATATCAAAACAATACGTGATTGCCAAAACCGTACTGTGGCTATTGGTGAAATGAAAGCAGATGCAAGCCAAAGTTATATGCTTTCAAATCATAAGTTGGTTGACTTTAGAGCTTTACTATCGACAATGACCTTGGATGCAAACAGCGAGACAGTAACTTTGTCAGCTGAAATTGCAAATGCGCTACATGTTTCTGAAGGTGATGTGATCACTATCGCACCACTTTAAATAGTTAGGAGAAATTGAGATGACTCACGCCGCTCAGTTTATAAATGGCCAGTGGTTAGCTGGTGAAGGAGCTGAATTTAGCTCGTTAAACCCTGCAAAAGGGGAAGTAATTTGGTCAGCAACTGCTGCAACTGCAGAGCAAGTTGAGGCTGCAATTAAAGCAGCTCGCGAAGCGTTCTATAGCTGGACTGATTTAACATTTGAGCAACGCTTAGAGATTGTTAAGAAATTTGCTGAACAGCTTGCTGAAAATAAAGATGAGTTAGCGAACGCTATTGCTCTTGAAACCGGTAAACCGCTATGGGAAACGGCAACGGAAGTTGGCGCAATGATTGGTAAAATCGGTATTTCTGAAAAAGCGTATTTAGAGCGTACAGGTACAGTTGAAAACCCGATGCCACAAGGCCGTGCTGTGATCCGTCACAAAGCCCATGGTGTTGTAGCGGTATTTGGTCCTTATAACTTCCCTGGTCACTTACCTAACGGTCACATAGTACCTGCGTTATTAGCTGGTAATACGGTTATCTTTAAACCATCTGAACTTACACCAATGGTTGCAGAGTTAACACTTAAGCTGTGGGAAAAAGCGGGTTTACCTAAAGGTGTTATTAACCTTGTACAAGGTGAAGTTGAAACAGGTAAGGCGCTTGCGTCTCACCGTGGGATTGATGGTTTATTCTTTACTGGTTCATCGCGTACTGGCCACTTAATTCACCAACAGTATGGTGGCCAGCCTGGTAAGATTTTAGCGCTAGAAATGGGTGGTAATAACCCACTTATCGTAAAAGATGCTGCTGATACAAATGCAGTTGTACACGATATTATTCAATCAGCGTTCGTATCGAGCGGTCAGCGTTGTACTTGTGCACGTAAGTTATTCTTACCAGTAGGTGAGCAAGGTGATGTTATTCTTGCCAAACTAATCGAAGCGACAAAAGCAATCAAAGTTGGTTTTTATGATGATGAAGACCAGCCGTTTATGGGGTCAATGATCTCAGAAGCTGCTGCAAAATCGATGATGGATGCACAAGCTCAGTTACAATCACTTGGTGGTGAATCATTGATTGAAATGACGCACACTGCGGGTACAGGCTTTGTAACGCCAGCAATTATTGAGTGTACTAATATTACTGATTTCCCAGATGATGAGCACTTTGGCCCATTATTGAAAGTATTCCGTTATACAGACTTTGATGCTGCAATTGAGAAAGGTAATGACACAGACTACGGTCTTTCTGCTGGTCTTTTAAGTGACAATGCTGCTGATTATGATCACTTCTTACGTCGCATCCGTGCGGGTATTGTAAACTGGAACCGTCCAATTACTGGCGCATCAAGTGCGGCACCATTTGGTGGTATTGGCGCTTCAGGTAACCACAGAGCGAGTGCTTACTACGCGGCAGATTACTGTGCGTACCCAGTTGCATCAGTAGAATTAGAAAAGGTTGCTATGCCAGCAACATTAAGCCCAGGTATTAAGATTTAGTACTTGGTTTAATTATAAAAAGCAGCGCAAGCTGCTTTTTTTATGTCTATAGTTAAGTTAGCTAGCGATGGCTGAAACTCATAAAAAAGTATAGGCTGGTATTCACTAAGTTAATCTGCTTAAAATAGAAGCAAGCGAATAAAATGTAGTAGGAAATCACATGGTAATTGATAAGCAAGGTTATGATGAGCTCATTATGTATTTAACAGAACATTTATCCTTGTTCGAAAAGTCGGGTGAAGTTCGTCCTGGAGCACCAACTGTCATGGCGCTTATCGAAGATGATATTGCTGAGCAGATTATTAACTTTTGCATGCAGCACGAAGACTTAAGTGTTGATGACCGAAGTGTAATTATGCGAGAAGTGGATGGCATTGTGTATGATTTGCAAGAAGTGCTATCTGGCGTTGTTAATCAACCTGTAACCATAGAGCAGCATGCATTTATTGATGAATTTGCTGGCTTAGTAAAAAATCTATTCGATTCTGCTGTTTCATAACTTCAAGTCAAACTGTTAGTTAGCCTCTTTTTATTGCTATCTTATTTTGCTTGCATACAATCGTTGTTAGATAAACAAACAAGAGTGTAAATAATGCAAGCAAATGTGAAATGGGTTGATGGTGATACCTTTGTCGGTCTTTCTAATTCTGGCCACAATGTCGTATTTGATACTGGTAGTGATAGCGCTGCACCAAGTCCTATGGAAATGGTGTTAATGTCTGCGGGTTGTTGTTCTTCTGTTGATGTCGTTAGCATTTTACAAAAATCAAAGCAGGTCTTCTCTAATCTTGAAGTAAAACTTTCTGCTGAACGTGCTGAAACGACACCGCGAGTTTTTACTAAAATTAATCTACACTTTGTGGTTACCGGTAAAGATGTTTCTGAAAAACATCTTGCAAGAGCGATTAGTTTGTCTGCTGAAAAATATTGTTCAGTGGCGCTAATGCTAGACAAAACAGTAGATATTACACATAGTTACGAGATCATTTCAGAATAGCGAAAATACTGCTTTTGTGCTGGTGGATTTTCATATAAAATCCGCCATCTTCAAATGCGAAATCGCGATTATTTTATACAATTGAGGGTGGTTTATAGTGCCAAAGCCATTTAAAAAATTAAAGTTACACGGTTTTAATAACTTAACAAAAAGCCTTAGCTTTAGTATTTATGACGTGTGTTATGCAAAAACACCACAACAACGTAAAGAATATATTGAATATATTGACGAACAGTATAGTGCCGAGCGCTTAACTGATATTTTAGGCGAAGTAGTTGATATTATCGGTGCAAATATTCTGAATGTTGCGCGCCAAGACTATGACCCTCAAGGTGCAAGTGTAACCATTCTTATTTCTGAAGAGCCAGTTGCTGATGCAACTGCGCAGCAAGAAGAGCCAGGTCCACTACCAGATTCAGTTGTAGCGCATTTGGACAAAAGCCATATCTGTGTTCACACATACCCTGAAGAACACCCTCATGATGGTATTTGTACTTTCCGTGCTGATATTGAGGTGTCAACGTGTGGTGTCATTTCACCGTTAAAGGCATTGAACTTCTTAATTCACTCGCTTGAATCAGATATCGTAACAATCGATTATCGTGTACGCGGCTTTACGCGTGATGTTGACGGTAAGAAACATTATATCGATCATGATATTAACTCTATTCAGAACTTTATGTCTGAAGATACTCAAGATGCTTATCAAATGATTGATGTAAATATGTATCAGGAAAATTTATTCCACACGAAGATGCTATTGAAAGAAACAGATTTAAATACGTATCTTTTCGGTATTACAACAGATGATTTATCAGAAGATGAACAACAGGAAATTCGTCATAAACTTAGCCGTGAAATGCATGAAATTTTCTATGGCCGAAACTACCCAGCAGATTCGGCAATCTAATAAAAAAGGCGCTTAAAGCGCCTTTTTTATTTTCAACTTCAGAAAGACTACTTATCAGTTTTTACTTCTTTAGGGGGTAGTCTAACAGGTGGTCTTCCTAACGAACCAACTTCAGTGGCATCACTGACTGCTTGGTTACTATCATTGGCTATATCGCTTATTTGAAGTTGCATTGTAAAGTATAAAATTAAGCTGATCATTCTTGGTCCCTATTGTAATTACAATTATAAAAGTGAACTGCTACCCAAAAAACTTAGATGTTAACTAAGTGTAAATAATAATTGCTTAATTTTTGTGCTAAGTCTAGCTGTAAATAAGTTGAATTATAAACTAATGTAAACGTAAATAAGTTTACAAAACAATTATCTGTAAAACATAGTTAATAATCGAACTGTACACCAAGCGATATACTTAAACCGCGCATGTAGTCTTGTTTATCAATTTCAACAGTATCAAGTGTTGAAGCAATGTCTAGGTTGATAAACTTCATAAAAGTTAAACCTGCGTTTAAATAGGCTAATTCTGAGCCAGCTAAGTTGCGACTAAAACCAACGCGAGCACTAGGTAACCACCAACTATCTGCAGCATAACCTGCAGTAAAATTTAGCCATTGAAATTCATCAAGCATAGGATCGTGGATAGGATTAGCATCTACTTCCATGCTAAAACTCCACTTATGATCTTCGCTGAACAGAGCCGTTTGCAAAGTGAGTTGACGTTCTAACGTGAAGTGTTCGTTTTTATCGAGTTGTTGAAGTACATAAGGGGAATTAAAGCGACGTCGATCAATTTTAGGAAAACTGTAATCACTTTCAAAAGCATTTTTTAAATGCCCAGCAATAAGGTAGTTATTACTGGAAAATGAAACACCAAAGTCCACATCAAAGCCATTTTGATAGCGGTAGTCACCGTTTTTAATATCATCAAAAATAGCCTCTGCATCTTCAAGATCACCAATGCGTACCCCAAGATTTGTCATGCCTATATTGTAAAATGTTGGTTTAACACCCCAATATAGAGTGCCATAATCATTTTCAAATTGTGCGCGTGAATAGGAAAGGCTGATTTTGCTAATACGGGCTGATTTAACGAGCAGCAGGCTATCATTTGTAACGATGAGTTTTATGCCTTTATTTTGCGGGTTATAAAACATCTTTAACCCAGCACTTAAATCTAACTCCTGAATACCATCTGTTTCGTCGAAATCTGGTATGCGCATAAGCTCATTTTTTGCTTGCTCGGCATCAAATTGGATTTGCTCTAAAATCCCTTGAGCTTTTGAATAACCTGTATAGCTAGCACTAAATAAAATACTGCCGCCATAAATATTGGTACTTACTAAAAAAGGGGCTTCCAAACCTAATTCAGCTTTGCCGTAACCTTCAGTTGCTATAAGCGCAAACAAGCTGGCAAGTGATACAACCTGGTCTTTTATAATACCTAGGCGGGCTTCTAAATCGGGATATTGTTCAAAGATTTTATCCCAGTCTATTAAGTCAGGCTGTTCAATTGGGTTTGTTGGTGTACCTGGCGGTGGCTCAGAAGCTTCAAAATCGCCAGATAGTTTATTATAAGCGTCAAATAATTCGTCTAAGTTTCCATACTCAAGAGAAGCCGTTCCATTTATCATGCCGCCAGTCATAACATGTGCATCATCTTTCTTAACGACTAACGCGGTATTTGCAGGGTTAGCATCACTAGTTAATGCACGTTGAGAGAAATTGAGTTTAGTATGCTTAGATTGAATATCGGCAAAAGCTAAGTTAACAGCAGTTGTTAAAAAATATAATGGAACGATAAAAAAAGGTAACTGTAAGCGCATACTTGTTTTTCAGCTAGGTGTAATTGCTAAAATTATACTGGAGATTAAAAATTATGCACAAAGCTCAAAGGTATAAGTTTGTTTCAAATTAATTTATTGCGTGATTGATTCGGTTTTTACCGTGGAAAAATGGTGGCCCCACCCTGACTTGAACAGGGGACCTACCGATTATGAGTCGGGTGCTCTAACCAACTGAGCTATAGGGCCATTTAGATGCGTTATTAATCAGGTCAGATAAATAAGCGGGATGAAGTATAAAAAGTTTTATCAGTCTTGTCACTAATCAATTCGGTAAAAAATGTATTTTATTAATCAATTGATTATTTAATGTTCGCTTGGGGTGAAGACTATAAGGAGTGACAAAAAAGCCAGCGGTAGCTGGCTTTTTTCTTGGGATTTACAACCCTAATTTCTTCTCTAGATAGTGGATGTTAGTGCCACCATTATGGAAGTTTTCATCAGCAAGAATTTTCTTGTGAAGTGGGGTGTTTGTTTTAATACCGTCAATCACTAATTCATTAAGTGCGTTTTTAGCACGGGCAATCGCAACATCACGGTTTTCACCATAAGTGATTAGCTTGCCGATCATTGAATCGTAATGAGGTGGTACTGAGTAATCAGCATAAATATGGCTATCCCAACGAATACCTAGACCGCCAGCAGGGTGGAATCGAGTGATTTTACCCGGTGATGGAATAAAGGTTTCAGGATCTTCCGCATTGATACGACACTCAATCGCATGACCACGAATAACAATATCATCTTGAGTAATTGATAAAGGCTGACCAGCTGCAATTTTTAATTGCTCTTTAATTAGGTCTACGCCAGTTACCATTTCAGTTACTGGGTGCTCTACCTGAATACGCGTATTCATTTCAATAAAGTAGAACTCACCATTTTCGTATAAGAATTCAAAGGTACCCGCACCACGATAACCAATTTCAATACATGCACGTGTACAACGTTCACCAATATTTTTACGCATTTCAGCCGTAATACCTGGTGCCGGTGCTTCTTCAACTACTTTTTGGTGGCGACGTTGCATTGAACAGTCACGCTCACCTAAGTGAATCGCATTACCTTGGCCATCGGCAAGTACTTGAATTTCAATATGACGTGGGTTTTCTAGGAATTTTTCCATGTAAACAACGCCATTATTGAAGAATTGCTTTGCTTCTGTTTGCGTTAATGCAATTGAATCTAGAAGCTCTTCTTCGTTACGTACTACGCGCATACCACGACCACCACCACCACCAGCAGCTTTGATGATTACAGGGTAGCCAATACGTTTTGCGATTTGCTTATTACGCTCACCGTCGTCCGTAAGAGGGCCATCAGAACCCGGTACACAAGGAACGCCCGCTTTACGCATTGCGTCGATTGCTGAAACCTTGTCACCCATCATGCGAATAGTGTCGCCTTTCGGGCCAATGAAAATAAAACCACTTTGCTCAACTTGGTCAGCAAAGTCAGCATTTTCAGAAAGGAAACCGTAACCTGGGTGAATAGCAACTGCATCAGTTACTTCTGCAGCAGCAATGATACGTGTAGTATCTAAGTAGCTTTCAGATGCCGCAGGCTTACCAATACAAATAGTTTCGTCAGCAAGTAAAACGTGCTTTAAGTCTTTGTCTGCAGTAGAGTGAACTGCGACAGTTTTAATGCCGAGCTCTTTACATGCACGTAGCACACGCAGGGCGATTTCGCCTCGGTTTGCAATTACAACTTTATCTAACATAAGTGTTGCCTTCTGCGTGTATTATTCGATTACAAATAGTGGTTGGTCGAACTCAACAGCATCTTCGTTATCTACCAAGATTGCTTTAACAACACCAGCCTTATCCGCTTCGATTTGGTTCATCATTTTCATCGCTTCTACGATACATAGCGTGTCACCAACATTTACAGTGTCACCAACTTCAACGTAAGAAGGTGCTTCAGGTGAAGAAGCGCGGTAGAAAGTCCCCACCATTGGTGATTTTACTTGGTGGCCAGCTACAACTGCAGGGGCAGCTTCTTCAGAAGGTGTTGCCGCAGGTGATGCTGCTGGAGCCGCTGCTACAGGTGCTGCAGCTGGCGCAGCCGCATAATGAACAGGTGCTGCCATAGGTGCAGAGCTGTGACGATTAATACGTACTGACTCTTCACCTTCAGTGATTTCTAATTCAGCAATACCTGATTCTTCAACAAGTTCAATAAGCTTTTTGATTTTGCGAATATCCATTCTAACGACCCGCCTTTTTAATAATTTATTTAAATGTGTGTTTAGCGTTCGGCTAAGATGGCATCTATTGCCATTCTGTAACCGCTCGCACCAAATCCGCAGAGCACGCCTTTTGCTAAATCACTAAAATAAGAGTGATGGCGAAAAGCTTCTCTTTGATAAATATTTGTCAAGTGAACCTCAATAAAAGGAATTGATACACTCAGCAGTGCATCGCGCAGTGCCACACTAGTGTGTGTAAAAGCAGCTGGGTTGATAATAATAAAATCAACCTGTTCATAAGCTGAATGGATCTGTGTTATTAATTCAGCTTCGCTATTACTCTGAAAGTGTGTCAGTGTCACGTTTTTTGAATCTGCATATTGAGTTAAATCTTGCATGATTTCAGCTAGTGTTTGCGCACCATATATTTCTGGTTCGCGTTTGCCCAACATATTTAAATTTGGGCCATTTATTACTAAAACTCGTAAACGTGCAGTCATCTTTCGTGAACTTCCTATTAAATCATTGAGGTTTGCTATTTTTTGTAAAATCCACATTTAACTTAAGGTTAGTTGTGGTAAATAGCAAGTTTTTCTCACGATGGCGTCTTATTATAGAGAGTTCGCAGAATATAGCAGCAAAATACTGGTCTAATCAGCAGGGCTGATTAGACCGAGCTAGTTAGAATTTATTAGAAAGGTTTGTGAGGTGGGCTGAAAACTCGTCAGCACTTTGAAAGCCGGTTACTCGCTCATTTGGTAATTCTTTGCCTTGGCGGTCAAAGAATAAAATAGTTGGCAGACCGAATACTTCAAAACGTTCCATAAAGGCAATGGTTGTAGCGTTTGATTCTGTTAAGTCAGCTTGAATCAACACATAGTCTTTAAACGCTGTCTGCACATTTTCATCTGGGAAGGTGTATTTTTCAAACTCCTTACAAGCAACGCACCAATCAGCGTATAAATCGAACATGACTAACTTTCCTTGCTCACTGGCTTTGGCTACTTCAACATCTAGCTCATCAACATTTGCAACATGAATAAATTGTCCATGCACATCCACGCTGGCAGTTGTGTTAGCTGTGGTGGTTGCAGTTGGCCAAATTTGGTTGCTAATTGACGTGAGTGCACTAAATACCATGACAAACGATACTAACCAGAGTGCTGTTTTGCCTTTGTTATTGGTGGTCAGGGTATGCCAATAATAAAGGTAAACACCGGTTACTAATAATAAGCCGGAGCCAATCATCACAATAATATGCCAAGGTACGATACGCTCTAATAATATCAGCGGCACCATTAGCATAATAAAGCCGAATAAGGTTTTTACTTGCTCCATCCAAGCGCCCGCTTTTGGCAATAACTTACCGCCAGAGGTACCTAACAATAGCAGTGGAATACCCATGCCTAGGCTTAATACATACAGCGTAATACCACCCACAAAGTAGTCACCACTTTGCGCAACATATAATAGTGCAGCAGACAAAGGTGCTGTAGTGCAAGGTGAAGCAATTAACCCTGACAACACGCCCATCATAAATACACCAAAGTAGTTGCCAGATTTTTGGTTATTAGAAAGTTGCGTTAAGCGCGTCATCCAACTTTCTGGCAATTTAAATTCATATAAGCCAAACATTGAAAGTGCTAATAATACAAATAAAATGCTAAAGCTAATTAGTACTGCGGGGTGTTGAATATACCCTTGCACTTGCCCACCAAGTGATGCCACCACTAAACCAAGTAATGCATAGGTGATTGCCATACCTTGGACATATACAAAAGATAAGGTAAAAGCGCGTTTAGTTGATAACCCTTGTTGACCTGCAATTAAGCTCGAAAGAATAGGGAACATTGGGAATACGCATGGCGTAAAAGCAAGTGTTAAACCTAACGCAAAAAAGATGGCTAAATTAGTTAGTAAGCTTTGCTGGTTTAACTTGTCTGTAAGTGATAACTCACTGTTAGATTCAATTGATGGCGCTACTGGTGCTTCTGAAATACTATCGTTTGTAGTTTTGTCAGCTGATGAGCTTTGGAAAGCCGTTAGTGGAATTTCCACAATGACAGGTTGATAACATAACCCCGCTTCTGCACAGCCTTGGTAGCGTACTTTTACGTAAGCACCCTCTACTACATTATCGAGTTTAGAGACTGTGGTGAGCTCATTAAAATACACTTGTGTTTTACCAAAGTACTCATCTTCGTGGTCAGTACCTTTAGGTAATTTTGGCAGTGTTAAATCAGCACCTTTGGCAACAAATTCTAGCTTTTCTTTATAAAGGTAGTAACCATCAGCAATATCCCAGCCTATAAATAAGGTTGATCCTTGTTGGTCAAAATCGATTTTAAATGCTTCATCGACCTTTAAAAACTGAGGTTGATTGGTTTTTATAAGATCATTAAAGGTGGTATTGGCGTTTGCCGGTTGACCTAAAAAGGCAAAAAGAGTGTTGAGTAGCAATACACAGCCAAAAGTTATAAAGCGCATTACGCGAGTACCTCATCTATCCAACTAAAATATTCGTCATTGCCATCAGTGATGTTAATCACTTGAATTTCTGGCACATCATACGGGTGGATCTGTTTTAATGTGTTGATTAATACGTGAGTTTTAGCCGCTTGGGTTTTTATAAACAGCTTAATTTCCGTATCTTGCGTCATTTTACCTTGCCACATATAGAAAGACTCAATTTGTGGTAAGACATTTACGCAGGCAGCAAGTTTCTTCTCTAATAGTGTTTTTGCAATGATATGTGCATCTTCTTTTTGTGCACATGTAGTAAGCACTAATTGATAATTTGCCATACTGAACCTTCAGAAAACATCTAAGTCTCACATTTTATACATGAATAATCATGAATGATCATTAAAACAGGGTGATTAGGCGATGGTATTAAAGGTGAATTTTTGTCCCACACCATGCCTAAGCTTGAATTAAGACCAGATAACCCCAATATTGATTTCATCTCTTTTTAAGGAAGTGCTATGTTTAAAGCCTTATTTTTTCTTTTTATTGTTATCCCGATTGTTGAAATAGCCCTACTTATTCAGGTAAGCGAAGTGGTTGGAGGGGGGAGCACCATTGCTTTGGTTATTATCACCGCTTTTGTAGGGGCTAAGCTGGTTAAACAACAAGGCACTGATGCACTTAGAAATGTACAAGTACAAATGGCGCAAGGGCAAATGCCGGCAGAAGAGCTATTTGCGGGCTTATGTGTGATTATTGCTGGTGTGCTGCTTTTAACCCCTGGAATTATGACCGACGTCATCGGCTTTTTGTTATTAACACCAGTTGTGCGCAAGCGTCTTGCGGCGAACTTAATGTCGCAAGCGAAAGTTAAAATGACCAATCCGCAGCAAGGGGGAGGTTTTTATTACTCATCTTACACTCATACTCAAACACCTGAGCGCGACCAATTTAGCGAGACCCATATTCATTCAAATAAACCATCTAATACATTAGAGGGTGAGTTTGAACGAAAAGACTAAAAAATTTGCAATAACCCCCTTGGGATCTATTTTTTAATCCCCATAAATTGCATAACTAACTTTTTTGGGCCATTAGGCCTTATTTCTGAGATAGAAAATTAAATCAGGAGAAAAAACCATAATGAACATTCGTCCATTACATGATCGCGTTATCGTAAAGCGTCTTGAAGAAGAAACTAAATCAGCAGGCGGTATCGTACTTACAGGTTCGGCTGCGGAAAAATCTTCACGTGGTGAAGTTGTTGCAGCGGGCAATGGCCGCGTGTTAGAGAACGGCGAAGTACGTGCACTAGAAGTTAAGGCTGGTGACACAGTTCTTTTCGGCTCTTACGTAGAAAAAACTGAAAAAATCGACGGTCAAGAATACTTGATCATGCGTGAAGACAATATCCTAGGTATTGTTGGTTAATTTTTCGTTTCTAAATTATCGGTTTTAACAGAATTTTAAGGAATTAAATCATGGCAGCAAAAGACGTACGTTTTGCAGGTGATGCTCGCGCTAAAATGCTTGCGGGTGTAAATGTATTAGCAGATGCAGTTAAAGTTACTTTAGGTCCAAAAGGCCGTAACGTTGTTTTAGACAAGTCATTCGGCTCTCCAGTAATCACTAAAGATGGTGTATCAGTTGCGAAAGAAATCGAACTTGAAGACAAGTTCGAAAACATGGGTGCACAAATGGTTAAAGAAGTTGCATCTAAAGCAAATGATGCAGCAGGTGACGGTACAACGACAGCAACTGTACTTGCACAATCAATCGTAAACGAAGGTCTTAAGTCAGTTGCAGCGGGTATGAACCCAATGGACCTTAAGCGCGGTATTGATAAGGCTGTGGCTGCGGCGGTTGAAGAGCTTAAAGCGCTATCTGTTCCGTGTGCAGACACAAAAGCAATTGCACAAGTTGGTACTATTTCAGCTAACTCAGACACAGAAATCGGCGACATCATTGCAAATGCAATGGAGCGCGTTGGTCGTGAGTCAGGTGTTATCACTGTTGAAGACGGTCAAGCACTTGAAAACGAACTAGATGTTGTTGAAGGGATGCAGTTTGACCGCGGTTACTTATCACCATATTTCATCAACAATGCTGAGAAAGGTGTAGTTGAACTAGATAGCCCATTTATTCTACTTGTAGACAAAAAAGTATCTAATATTCGTGAGCTTCTACCAACACTTGAAGCAGTTGCAAAAGCAAGCAAGCCACTACTAATTATTGCTGAAGACCTAGAAGGCGAAGCGCTAGCAACATTAGTTGTTAACAACATGCGCGGTATCGTGAAAGTTGCAGCGGTTAAAGCACCTGGTTTTGGTGACCGTCGTAAAGCAATGTTACAAGACATCGCAATTCTAACTGGCGGCACAGTAATCTCTGAAGAAGTGGGTCTAGACCTAGAAAAAGCACAGCTTGAAGATTTAGGTTCAGCGAAGCGTGTAGTTATCACTAAAGATGACACAACAATTATCGATGGTGTTGGTGAGCAAGGCGCAATTGACGCACGTGTTAACCAAATCAAAGCACAAATCGAAGAAGCAACGTCAGACTACGACAAAGAAAAGCTTCAAGAGCGCCAAGCTAAACTAGCTGGTGGTGTTGCAGTTATCAAAGTAGGTGCTGCGACTGAAGTTGAAATGAAAGAGAAGAAAGACCGCGTAGAAGATGCATTACATGCAACTCGCGCAGCGGTTGAAGAAGGTGTTGTACCAGGTGGTGGTGTTGCACTAGTACGTGTTGCTAGCAAAATCGAAAGCCTAACAGGTGACAACGAAGACCAAAACCACGGTATTAAAGTTGCACTTCGTGCAATGGAAGCGCCACTTCGTCAAATCGTTTCTAACGCAGGTGATGAAGCATCAGTAGTTGTAAACGCGGTTAAAGCAGGTGAAGGTAACTACGGTTATAACGCTGCAACTGGCGAATACAACGATATGATTGAAATGGGTATTCTTGACCCAACAAAAGTAACGCGTTCGGCATTACAATTCGCAGCATCAATTGCTGGTCTTATGATCACTACTGAAGCAATGGTTGCTGAAATTCCTCAAGATGCTCCTGCTGCACCAGATATGGGCGGTATGGGTGGCATGGGTGGCATGGGCGGCATGATGTAGTGCGACGAGAGTCGTGCTGTGCTACCGTAACTTGTTGATATAATAAAATATATTAATGGGTTGTGGTCCTTGCTTTAAAGGTTGGCGAAACCTTTAAAGCCACCTAAGAGCACTTTAGGTTAACACTCTATGTGTATGCTCTAACTGTATAATGATCAGGATGATTGTTTTGTCAGTTAACCTAGCTTCAATCTAAATGAGCCAACTATTAATTTAGTTGGCTTCATTCACTTAGGTTTATTTATAAGCCTATCAATATGCGCAGCGATAGAAGCTGCTTTGATGATTGTCTGGCAAATCGCCAATGATCAGACCTGTTATTCAGCTAACAGTAGCCTAGGGTTAGTGCGTGTGGAGTAATCCGTTCGTGCGAAGCTACCTGACAATGTACCTCTATATCAGCACTAAAACCGTGAGGAATTAGTGGTAATGAGTAATGACAACTCATTACGGGGCTAGGCTAGTTGGTATGGTTAACGTATGTGAACTACTTATAAACACCGTCAACCGCAATAAGCGAAACGTCATTGTAACGCTTAAACCAAAAGGTATGTGATTAGTTACTCCTTTTACATCTGGGAGTACGCTGATATGTGATCACCGGTGGATTTGTAGAACCTAACCCAACTTTGTCATCAAAGTGGAACTCGGTAAGCCCAATAACTTGCCTTTGTGGCAGGCTGATCGTAAGAGAAGCTGTGGAGTTAGTGGGTAAAGGAAGTGAGAAAAAGCGAATGTTAATCTGTAATGGATTAAATAGGGATTCAAAATTTGTCCCAACTGGAAACAGTGCTGACTTCTCACTGGTCTTTAATCGTGTGAAAGCCTGTAAAGCTTTCAATAGTTGCGTTCATCCCATTGGGAGAAAATTATTTTCTCCCAATGGGAGTATATTAATTTTCTTCTTCTAAGCGATGAACAATTAACTTAGGAGAATAGCAAGATGAGTCAAGAACGTAAGTTCGTTGTACCTGCGTTTTCCCACCAAGCAACGAGTTGGCATACCTTAGACTGGTATTCACTTGAACGTAAGGTGAGAGAGCTACAAGTACGGATCGCGAAGGCGACTAAGCAAAAACAATGGCGTAGGGTGAAAGCTCTGCAACGTATGTTGGTGCGCTCGTTTGCGGCTAAATGTTTAGCAGTTAAACGAGTAACTGAAAATCGTGGCAAACGGACTGCTGGTGTCGATGGGGAGTTATGGAGTACACCTGAAAGTAAGTGGCGAGCAGTGTTTCGATTAACGCGCAAAGGCTATAAGCCTAAACCGTTAAAGCGAGTGTATATTCCTAAAGCGAATGGCAAACGCCGTCCACTTGGGATACCGACTATGCTCGACAGAGCAATGCAGGCTTTATACCTGTTAGCGCTAGAGCCTGTGTCGGAAACAACTGCTGATCGAAACAGCTACGGCTTTCGCCCAATGCGCTCAACAGCAGATGCGATTGAGCAATGTTTTGTTAATCTCAGTCGAAAACATTCTGCTAAATGGGTGTTAGAGGGCGATATTAAAGGGTGCTTCGATAACATTAGTCACGACTGGTTACTTACCAACATCCCGTTGGATAAAAAAGTGCTGGGGAAGTGGCTAAAAGCGGGATTCATGGAATCTGGTAAATTGAACTCTACAGATGCTGGAACACCACAGGGAGGGATTATCTCTCCCGTGTTGGCCAATATGGCGCTTGATGGCTTGGAAGCGGTATTAGAATCTCATTTTGGGAAGAAGAATACTAAAGCCAGCTATAAGACCAAGGTCAATTATGTGCGATATGCAGATGACTTTATTATCACAGGGATCTCAAAAGATCTTTTAGAAAATGAAGTTAAACCACTCGTTGAAGTCTTTATGGCGGAAAGAGGGTTAAAGCTATCGCCAGAAAAAACGGTGATTACACATATTGATAAGGGGTTCGACTTTTTAGGGCAAAATTTACGTAAGTACAACGATAAGCTTTTAATTAAGCCGAGTCGCAAAAATCTGCGTAATTTGCTTCATAAGGTCAAAAGCATAGTAACAAGTAACAAAACCGTTACTGCAAGTATGCTGATAGCGCTGCTTAATCCTGTGTTACGGGGCTGGGCTAACTATCACAGACATGTAGTAGCGAAAGAAACTTTTAATTATGTGGATTATCGGGTTTGGAAAATGTTGTGGCAATGGTGTCGTAGACGCCATGCGAATAGACGCAAACGCTGGATTAAAGCAAAGTACTTTAAAACAGTAGGTAAGCGAAATTGGACATTTTCTGGTACGACGATTGATGGCTTTGATAAGCGATTAATCTATACCAATGATACCGTAATAAAGCGACATACTAAGATAAAAGCGGAAGCAACCCCGTATGACTTAGCATTTGAAGAATACTTTGAGCAGCGCCTTGAGCGAGCTTGGCGTGATTCAATGCAAGGTCAACGGAAAGTGCTGATGCTTTGGCTCAGGCAGAAGCATTGTTGTCCGATGTGCCGTCAGAAAATAACCAAAGAAACAGGGTGGAATATCCATCATATTGTGGAAAGGGTCAAAGGCGGTTCGGATGACTTGAGTAACTTAGTTATGTTACACCCCAATTGTCATAGGCAATTGCATGCTAATGGGTACTAAATGGCTGTAGAGGGGTTTATGTAGGTTCATACTTGTTTGCTATTATGAATAGACATAATCCTTTTAAAGTTGTTTAGCGAATGGATCAAATTCAATTACTTGTAGTGGGTTTGTTAGCATTATCTTTCATCATTTTGTTTGGAGGGATTTATTGGGTTATCGATAATCACGAAAAGCAAAAGAGAGGTAATAATATACGTTAATTAGCAACATCTATTTGATGTAGAAAGGTTGTATATATTTTCAAAGTCGCTGGTCTTTACTTCGGTATAGACTTATAAAGGCTTGAGCCGTATGCGGGGAAACTCGCACGTACGGTTCTTAGGGGAGGGGTAGCTAGTAATAGCTGCTCCTTACCCGACATTCATCTCCCAAGTTACCAACTTGTCAAAAAAAGCCAGCACATATTGCTGGCTTTTTTTATATTTAAAAATGATAAAATTGATTTAATTTATAAAGTTACCAATACTTATTAGTTGTACTGCCTTGTAAACGGATACTCAGGAAACGTGGTATGACTAAGACACTTAAAATAAACCTTATACTATTCATTTCTGCGTTATGTAATATTTTTGTCCTTGGCACAACCTTTTATGATGCGCATTCATTAAAGCAAGCGCAGGCAGAGCTATCTCAAACAATTAACCATAATACTGAGTTGTTAATTAAGCTGCATGAACTTGAGCGCACTGTTGGTTACTCAGGGTTTATTCATCACTTCAAAAATTATGTGATACGCCAAAAGCAGCAATATTATCAAGACGCACAAGTCAGCTATACAAAGGCGGTTTTGTTGATTGAGGATATTAGTCAGTTTTCGAAAGATGAAGAGGTTATTGAAAGCTTAAATGTACTTAAAGCTACGCTTATTGAATATAACTTTAATATGGAAACGTACTTTGCTAACTCAGGTCAACTTACGGTAAGAGAGTTTGATGAATTAGTTAAAGTAGATGATTCATTTGCATCAGAAGCCGTCAACAATATCGTTGAGCAAGTATTACCTAAAGTTAGAAGCGTGAATCAAAAATTTCTACAAGATATTGAAACACAATTGATTTATAGCTATTCATTTTCGGTATTGATTTGTGTTGCGATTATTGCGTTTACCGCTTTGATTGTTTGGTATATTAATAAGCTTAATATGTCGGTTGATAAATTTTCAAAACTCTTTGATGCTACTCCTGACGGTATTATTCATGCTGACAATCAAGGCCACATTTTGGCTACTAATAAAGCAGCACAAACCTTATTTGGTTATTCACAAAGCGAATTTAATACGAAGCGTATTGAAGACTTAATGTCGCACTCATTAAATAAAGTACATAAAAAATATCGCAAAGAATTCACCAACCGAACGCAATCTAAAAATATGATGGATCGTCGCAGCGTAATGGGGGTCGACAAATACCAACAAGAGATACCACTGCAAATAGCTATCGGCAGTTTTGCGGCAAATGATGAGTTTCAAAGCATTAGCATTATTCGCGACATGCGAGAAATAACACTTCTTAATCAAGAGCTTGCTTTCTTTACTAATATTCTTAAAGGCCTTTCTTCGTATGTGGCAATAGTAAATGAACAAGGGGATGTGATTACGGCAAACTATGCTTTGCATGAAGGTGAAATTACCTCAAACCTTTTTAATACAAGAGTATGGCTAAGTGATAAGCCAACTTTTAAACGCCTTAAAAATGCGCTTAATAAATTGACAGAAACAGGCGAGGAGCAGCATTTTGATGGACAAATTGAAGTATTAGGAGAAAAGATTGCTGTTGATGTAGTTATTGCAAGGTTAAACGACAATACAGATACAGCGAGTACCTTTATTTGTTCAGCGCATGATATTAGTGAGCGGAAAAGCTTTGAGCAGCAATTGCTAGAAAACCAAGAAAAATTCAAATTAGTGGTAAATCATGTATCTGAAGGCATCATTTTATTTAAAAAAGATGGGCGTATTGACTGGTTAAATGCGAAAGCCATCGATATGTTGGCTCCGTATACTCATGGGCAAAGTCCTTGCAACTTTATAGAGGTGTTTGCAGAGCAAGATCAGCAAGAAATTAGCAAACAAGTCGATGAGTTAACAATTCATAATGCCACTACTAAGCCATTTCAAGCGCTGTTACAGCATAATGAGCACGCATTACCTGTTGAGCTATGCATTACTCGTTATGTCGACAATCTTGAAGTCAATTATTTAGCGACTGTATCAGATGTATCAAAATTGCTTGCTGCGAATGATAGTTTGTCTTCCATGCTGGAAGAAAAAAGCATGTTACTGAATGAAATACATCACCGTGTTAAAAATAACTTACAGGTAATAATGAGCTTGCTGAAGTTACAGCAGCAGCATGTGCCTGAGAGTGCTGGGGCTGAACTATTGGCTTGTCAGCAGCGCATACGGTCGGTTGCGTTAGTACATCAATTACTATACGAGCAAGAAGATAGCTCGAAAATAAACTTTGTAGAGTACATATCCAAATTAGCCCAGTTAATCTTGCTGGATGGTATTAATCATGTGCCATATAAAGTTGAGTTAGCGCTTCCTACCACGCCCACGTTTTTACCGATTAATATGATGATCCCAATTGGTTTTGTAATCAATGAAATACTAACCAATATTCAAAAGCATGCATTTCCAAATAAAAATGAAGGCGGCCTTGTAACAATTAGTGCAAATGTGTCTGAAAATGAATTGGTGTTATCAATTAAAGACAATGGTGTGGGATTTGAGCTGACTGAGTTTAATAACGCCAACTCCCTAGGGCATACCCTCATCCATTTATTTACTAAGCAGGCAAATGGTAAAATAGAAGTGGAAAGTGAGATAGGTGGATACTCTCATTTTCAATTTAAGTTTGACTTGTCACACATTAATTAGTGTTCTAAGCGATATTTAAGATGCTACTCAAAAGTTAATACTCGCTCTTCAAATAGCTCTATAAACGATGCAAGAGACAAAGGCTTAGCATGGTAGAAACCTTGTTGATAAATTTCAGAATCCTTTGCAAAATAATGACTTTGTTTTTCAGATTCAATACCTTCTACCACAACTTTATAGCCAAGAGACTTGCTCAGATTAATCATATGCTCGCACACTTTTTTGGCTTTGCTGTCTTCAGGAATTCCATCAATAAACACTTTATCAATTTTTAAAATATCTAATTCAAACTGCTGCAGTAATTCAAGCGATGAATAACCTCTACCAAAGTCATCAAGGGCGATTGAAAAACCAATCTTTCTTAATTGTCTAATGGTTTCGCGTGCAGGTGAGTCAGCTAACGCTGTTTCGGTTATTTCTAGCGTGATATGGCTTGCAGCAATCTGATTGCTCGTAATTATTTCTTTGAATCGAGTGGGTAATGATGGGTTAGAAAGTTGTTTGGCTGACAAATTGAGTCCAAGCTTAATATTTTTGTGACTTTTGCCGTGTATTTCCCGAACTGCATCACAGGTTTTTTGCAGCATTAACTCGCCTAAAGGGAAAATTAACCAACTTGCTTCTGCAACAGGAATAAAGTCACTGGGTGAAATAAAGCCGGTTGCTTTATCACGCCAACGACATAAGCCTTCAGCACTGGTGATTTGACCTTGATGATCAAAAATAGGCTGAAACCAAAGTTCTAAAATATCGTTTTCTATCGCTTGTTTTAAGCCTTGTTCCAAAAAAAGTTGATACTGAGCGGAACACCCCATATCGTCTTGATAAAATTTAAATTCGTTTTTACCATTATTTTTGGCTGCATACATTGCAATATCTGCCCGTTTCATCAGATCTGCGGTATCTTTAATACTGTCATCCCACTGTGCAATACCAATCGAGCAAGTAAGTGAAATAGACACATCTTGCCCTTTAAAAGGCTCTGCAATTGCGTGATTTATTGATTCTGCAATACGCGTAACATCTTGTCTTGATAATTGACCATCGAGCATTAATACAAATTCATCACCACCGTGGCGGATCATAATATCGGATGAGCGAAATAGATGTTTTAAACGCCAGGCAAACTCGGTCAAGATAGCATCACCGTAAGAATGGCCATAAGTATCATTTATCAGTTTAAACGAGTCTAAATCTATAAACATTAAAGTAAATTTACCGGAGTCAAAAAACTCGTGAGGATTAGCAAATGCACGGTTCATATAGGTGCGGTTATACATACCCGTGAGTTCATCACGGTAAGCTTGGTATTGTAATTTTCGTTCGGCCATTTTGAGTTCGGATATATCTGTCACTATCATAACCAGCTCATCATTTTGGTCATGATGTGTGATTAAGCGACCATTTACTAATGCATAAAATAATTCACCTGACGCTGTTTTAAAGGTTTCTTCTCTCTGGGAGCAAAGCTCATCAAGGGGAATGCTATGGCTTTCGTCAGCACGCTCTCGCTTAATTATATTGTGGTAATCTTTTTGAATAATATCTGACAGTTGGTAGCCAATAAGTTTACAAAAAGCAGGATTGGCTTTAGTGATTTTACCTGTTGTATCAAGCACAATTATGCCATCTGCAATATGGCTGAATACCGACTTAGAAATCTTTAATTCGCGAATATAGGATTCTGTTTCAGTCACATCTTTCATTGCGCCGATTGAGGCTTCGCCACTTTGTAGCTTTATATCGCTGGTATATACCTCAAACCAATATTGCTCATTGCTTAGAGGGGAATAAATTCTGATTTTGTAATTAGTCTTTTGCCCGTCTTTTAATAAAGATTCTACTTTCCACTTGTCTTGCTCATGCACCATGCTTAAAAATTCATGAAATGGTAATGGGCTTAAGTGTCCGAAGTACTTTTGCAGCATTTCGGTACCAGTAAAAACAAGGTGTTCGGTTTCTGGGTTATATTCCCATACATTTAAGTTGGCGGCTTCAATAGCAAGTCTTAAACGGGCTTCAGATGAGGTTATTTCATCCTCATATTTAAAGCGATTTAGCGCAGTTTCAATAACCGCTCTTACTTCTCTAAGATTGTAGGGCTTAACAATATAGCCAATAGGATTTGCAGTATTTGCTGAGGCTATAATGTCATCGTTGGCGTAAGCAGTAACATAAATTATGGGAACATTTTTAATTTCGTTGATTTGCTTCGCTGCATTAATACCACTGCCACCAGACTCTAAATTTATATCCATAAGGACAAGATCGGGTTGTTTTTCTTTAAAGAGGGTGATGGCTTCGTTTTCGTTATTAGCAATACCAACTACCTGATAGCCCAAAGATTCAAGCTCAATTTTGAGGCTCAAAGCAACAATCTGCTCGTCTTCAACGATTAATAACGAACTCATAACTATATCCTTTTAATTATCTACAGCAATCGCCGTTATCTGTAATAAAGTGTATTCAATGCGACATAATCTAAAGTTTAGTTGGTTTAATACGTTTCACAAATTAAGCACTTTTTCCTACATGAAAACGATAAAAATGAGATTGTTATGTAATGCTAATTGATTAAAGTTATGAAATTTTGTTTTGTTAAGCGTATATTAATCATCAGGATTGATAATAATTATAAACTGATAAAGCAAGTAGCATTGCGGCACTTGCCAGCTCTCTAGGAGAAAACTTATGAAATTAGTCAACGTACTTTTATTCAGTGTTGTATCAATGTCATCTGTTTCAGCATTTGCAGGTGAGGCAAGTGTTACTTATGGAAAGTTTAACGACTTTACTGATGTAAGAGCCTCTAACGAAACACGAGGTGGATATCATAAGCGCATAGAAAAGCAATTTACTAAGCACTTTCAAAAACTAGCAGAGCAGTTACCAGAAGGGTACAAGTTAGGTGTAACAGTGAATGATATTGACTTGGCTGGCGACGTTCGGTTTGGTGGTGCTAATGAAATTCGTGTTGTAAAACCAATTTATTTTCCAAAAATTAAGTTTAGTTACGCGTTAACTGATGCTAATGGCAAGGTAGTTGATAAAGGCGAGGCTGAATTAAAAGATATGGGTTTTATGGATAAAATCCGCCGCGGTCGTGAAGAAGAGTTTATGCATGAAAAGCGCTTAATTACAGAGTGGTTTGAAAATGAACTTCTACCAATAGTAAATGCTCACTAAGTAAGAAAGCAGCGCTATAATAGCGCTGCTATTTTTTTATAAAGCTTATCAGCTTGTGATTCACTTAAATTTCCAGCTGCTTTTGACTGGCCAATTGTGCTGGTGACACGGATCACATCAGTTTGGATCTGCTTGATTTCTTGCTCAGTTGAAAGTTGAGATTGCTGTTGTTTTTCTCTTGCCAATTTTGAAATATTAACCACGTCTTGACTAAACCCTGTAAGTCCAATGTCACTTTCGACATTGTTATTATTAGGCGTTAGCTTAGATGTTGTTGAAACGGCAATTTCACTCCCTGCTGTAACGGGTGATACGGCAGACATAACAACCTCAAGAAAAACATTACTGTTTAAATTATAGGCTAGTTACTTAAAGCTGGCTAATAACTGATGCAAGTGCTGCATTTTAATCACAACACTTTTTAGTAATGCTTGGTCTATGTCTTCTTGATTTGACAAGACTTCAACCTCACTTGCAACTTCAAGCACATAAGGTTTAAAACGTTTAGCTTCAATAGAAAAGCCACTGTCGTCATTAAATAAGGTTTTAAACTTGCCTTTACCTTGCTGCTGAAGTGCATCTAATTTGCCATCTGCATCAATAGCTTGGCGATATAATACTTTTAGATTGTTATTAAGTTCAGAAATAACCGAATTCATGATAAAAAATTACTAAAGTCTAACTATACTTGGCCGATATAGTAACACAGTTTAATTTACAGGTGAGGTCATGATGAATATATCAGGTGCAAGTTTGCCGACGATGAATAGCAGTGAAAGTGCTGAAGTACTTAGCGCATCACTGGCTAAACGTCAGCAACAGGCAGATGGTAAAGCAGCGCTTGCTCTAATTGAAGCTGCAACGCAAACCATGCAGTCGCTGCCAAGCCCAAGTAAGCCAACTGCAAGCTTAGGTAATAATATTGATGTGTATGTGTAGTGCTAGATTAAGCGCATACGAAGTTTATTATTAAACTAAGATTTATTTTCTAAGCTCCCGAAGTAAAGCCCCAGTATTTTGTGGGGGTTTACTTTTTTTTGTGTGCTTCTTACCATGTATTCGCTTTTAAAAGCGCTTTAATATTGATACATGCCTAAATCAATGGGTGTTTTACTCTTTTCACCCCCAATTTCACGCACTAACTTTGGCACCAAAAAGCCAGGCAATTCGGCTAATAACTGCTGGTGAAGTTTTACCGCTTCATTATCTGACACAGCAAAATGATGTGCCCCTTGCACTTTATCTAATAAGTGTAGGTAATAAGGTAATACATCCGCTTCAAATAGCTTTTCAGATAAAGCAACTTGTGCCAAAGCACTGTCGTTGATGTCTTTCAATAACACCGCTTGATTGAGTAGCGTGTATCCCGCACTTTTTACTGCTTTTAATTTGGTAGTTAATATTTCATCAATCTCATTAGCGTGGTTGATATGAGTAACCAAAATAAGTTTTAAGCGAGTGTGAGTGGGTAAAGTTAAAAAGGCATCTGTAATTCGTGCAGGGATTACCACAGGTAAACGCGAGTGAATACGTAATCGCGTAACGTGTTTAATCGCTTCTAGCTGCTCAACAAACCAAAAGAGCGCTTCATCATTGGCCATGAGTGGGTCACCACCACTGAGTATCACCTCGTTAATTTCAGAGTGCTTTGCAATGTACTCAAGCGCAGTTAACAAACCTTGTTTATTTTGGTGATTATCTTGGTAGGGGAAATGCCTGCGAAAACAATAGCGGCAATTAATTGCGCAGCCACCGCGAAAAATCAGTAACACACGAGATTTATATTTGTGCAATAACCCCGGAGTGCTATTATTCTGCTCTTCAAGTGGGTCATTGGTATACCCTGGATGAGTTTCAAACTCTTGGGCTAATGGTAAAACTTGACGAAGTAGTGGATCGCTAAGGTTTCCTTTTTCCATACGGGCAATAAAAGGAAGCGGTACACGCATTGCAAAAAGTTTGCGTGCGGCAATATCTTCACTGAGATTTTTTGAGTCAATTTCCAGTAACTTAAGCAACGCTTTTGGGTCAGAAACGGCATTTGCTAATTCTTTTTGCCAGTTAGTCTGCAAATTTGCTTCAATTCTTTGTATCATTAGCCGATCAGTTATGTAAAAAATTATTCGATAGAGGAAACGATGGCGAATTATAGCACCAATGAGTTCAAGGGCGGCCTAAAATTTATGTTAGATGGCGAGCCTTGTTCAATTCTTGAAAATGAAGTTGTAAAACCGGGTAAAGGCCAAGCATTTAACCGTGTAAAAGTTCGTAAGCTAATTTCTGGTAAAGTGTTAGAAAAAACATTTAAATCAGGTGAAAGTGTTGAAGCTGCTGACGTAATGGATATCGAATTAGATTACCTATATACAGACGGTGAATTCTGGCACTTCATGAACAATGAAACATTTGAGCAAGTTGCTGCTGACGAAAAAGCAGTTGGCGAAAGCGTTAAATGGTTAGTTGAAAACAACACCTGTACTATCACACTGTGGAACGGTAACCCAATTTCTGTAACACCGCCAAACTTCGTTGAGCTTGAAATCACAGACACAGATCCTGGTCTAAAAGGTGATACTGCAGGTACTGGTGGTAAGCCTGCTACACTAACAACAGGTGCTGTAGTACGTGTTCCTCTATTCGTTCAAATTGGCGAAGTAGTTAAAGTGGATACACGTTCTGGCGAATACGTTGGTCGTGCACAAAAGTAATTTTGATTAAGTATTTAATCAAAGAAAATCCCAGCAAACGCTGGGATTTTTTTGTTTTAGATCTATTTTAGGCGATAAAAAATGAGCATAAACTGGCAACCAAGCGCATCGATTGAAAACTTAAAAGCACGCGCATCTTTGCTAAAAACTATTCGTGATTTTTTTTATGCACGAAATGTGATGGAAGTAGAAACACCAAGCCTTTCACAAGCAAGTGTAACCGATATTCACCTCGCTAGTTTTAGTACCCAGTTTGTTGGTCCAGGCTTTGCTAAAGGGCTACCGCTTTATTTACAAACATCGCCTGAATTTGCCATGAAGCGTTTGCTAGCTGCGGGGTCTGGCGCGATTTTTCAACTGGCAAAAGCCTTTCGCAATGAAGAAGCGGGTCGTCATCACAATCCTGAATTTACCATGCTTGAATGGTATCGCCCCGGGTTTAATGCTGCGCAATTAATGGATGAAATAGATGATTTAATGATTGCGGTAGTGGGTTCAGAAAAAGCAGAGCGTATCTCGTATCAACAAGCATTTATAACGCATTTAGCGTGCGACCCTTTAACAGCATCTATTGAAGAATTATCACAACTTGCTAAGCAACAAGGGTTTGAACATATTGCAGAGCAAGAGAATGACAAAGACACCTTATTGCAGCTGCTATTTTGCATGTGCATTGAACCTAAAATTGGCCAAAAAACGCCTTGTTTTGTTTATCACTTTCCTGCATCTCAAGCGGCACTGGCAAAACTAAACTCGGATGATAACCGCGTTGCAGAACGATTTGAGCTGTACTTTAAAGGTATGGAGTTAGCTAATGGGTTTGATGAACTCACCGAAGCCGATGAGCAGCGCCAACGTTTTATTGATGATAACAACAAGCGTAAAGTGCAGGGTTTGGCTGAAGTAACTGTTGATGAGCGTTTTCTTGCTGCCCTTTCACATGGTTTACCACAATGTTCAGGTGTTGCGTTAGGGGTTGATAGGTTATTAATGTTAGCGCTTAATGCAAAGCGTATTTCTGATGTTATTGCATTTGATGTGGAGAGGGCATAACCCTCTCAGTCAAATCGAATTAAATAAATTGCTCAAGATCTTTTTTAGTGTCTGAGGTTTGGCACTGTAACTCGCGGCTATTTTCATTGGCATTGGCGATATTATCTTTCGCGATATAACCTAGCTCAACAATTTGCTGTACCGATGAATGGGTTTGCTGCTGTGTATGCTCTAATTGATGCACCGCTGCAACAATCTCTTGTAGTTGCGATTGGTTACTCTCTAACTCTTCGGTCATTTGATTAAATACTTCACTGGTGCTGGCGATGGAGCTTTCTGCACTGCTCGATTGCTCAATCAACTGCTCAGTTTCTTTGTTGGTTTCATTAACCAGTGTATTCATTTGATTTATAAAATCATTAATTTGGCGTGTGGCGTCGTTTACTTTTACTGAAAGCGAGCGTACTTCGTCAGCAACAACAGCAAAACCTCGACCAGCTTCTCCAGCGCGTGCAGCTTCAATTGCCGCATTAAGTGCAAGTAAGTTCGTTTGATCCGAAAACTCTTCTACCATGGTGAGAATTTTGCGAATGTTATCTGAGTTCTCTTTTAAACCGCCAACAGTGTCAGCAAAGCTACTTAGTAGCTCTGTCATACGTTGGATTTTGGTAACTAGATTACCAATTTCACTGGCCGAGGTGTGAACTTTACTCAAGTTTTCCACATTTGCATCAAAGGTCATTTGGGTATTTTGCGAAATTTGATTAAGGCTTTGGCTAACTTCTTCGCTGGCGGTAAAAATCGTATTACTAAGTGCTAATTGTTCTTCACCAATGCGGTTGGTTTCAGTCATCGACTTAGTTACATTTTGATTGGTCATTTCAGCAAGCTCTGCTTTTTCATAGACCTGTTTTAATAGCGCTTCTAAACGCGAGACAAAGGTATTGTATTGCTCGCTGAGTTCACGAAATTCATCAAAGGTAAACTGGGGTAAATGGGTTGCTAAATCAGCACCTTTTTCATTGATATCAGTCAGTGTTTTCTTTAAAGCATTGACGGGGCGCACAATTAAAAAATGCATGTAAAAGCAGGTAAAAAAGAAACTGCCAATACTGATTAACGCGATAAGCCAATAGCTCATATCAATATTGCCATTATCAGCTAGTTCTTGATATAGCCAAATTAAAGTAATAACTTGAAAGGCAAAAAGAAAACTTAAATTGCCAAAGATTTTACGGGTTAATGTAAAGAAAAAGGTTTTTTCAATTGTTTCGTATAATTGCATATATAAAGAACTCATTTTTCATGCCTTAAATGACCTTTACCATTTAAAAAAGCTCAATATCATCATCACCTTGTTGTTGTTCTATATGGTGATATATCTCAAGTGCTTGTTGTTTTGTTTTACCTTCCATAATGGCGTCATAAATTTGATGCTCAGACTCCATGGAATAACTATTTTTTAAATGGGTGCGTAGCGCATGCCACTTATCTTCATCGGCTAAGTTTTCACTATCTTGAATTAAATGGCTTAGTTGATCCATTGTTTGCTGAATATGCGATAACTGTTGTGTTAATCGATCATAAAACTGGAAAGCCATAACGCCATTATTCACACTGTGCTGGATCTGTTGGTGCAAGTCATCTAATTTCGACGAAGTGCTTTTTTCATTTTCTAATTGGTTGCAAATAGCGGCAAGATCCTGAAAAACAGTGCTAAGCGATAAAATATCACCATCACTTTGTGTAACGCTTAATGCTAACTGTGTATTGCATAAAAGTAAGAGGCGGGCTGCTTCTTCACGAAAACAAAACAAATTCTGCTGTTCTTTTTGGTCCATTGAATGCCCCTAAATTAACTCTTTATATGAACATCTTGAGTTAAATTGATTTTTGCAAGAGGAGGTTTTGTGCTTTTGATGGGTAGTTTGTAAATATACCATCAATACCAAGCGACATCATGTCCTCAATATCTTCCTGTTTATCTACAGTATAGGCAAAAACTTTAAGGTTTCTCGCTTTTGCATCAGCAACATACTCGTGGTTAATAAAATTTTTATCAACATGAACGCTATAGGCATTTAATCGCTCGGCAAATTCACAATAGCCCAAGGGGATTGAGCTAGTTAATGCGCCAATTTTTACCCAAGGTAAATGCTGTTTGAGCCACTTAAGCTGGTGGTGATCAAAAGAGGAAATTAATAAATTTTCGCGAGAAAGAAATCCTGACTGCACATTTTGCTCTATCAAGGTGACAAATTTATCGAGTGCAAAAGTGTGTTTGAGTTCCAAATTAAGTAAAGTGTTATCGTGAACCCAATGAAATACTTGTTCAAGAGAGGGGACTGATTGACCTTCCCCTGCATCATACTGCTGTACTTCTGCTGTGCTCAGTTTATTTACTTTTCCTTGACCATTGGTGGTGCGATCTAACCAAGTGTCGTGGATAACTACAAATCCATCTAATGTGCTTTGAATATCGATTTCAATGCCATCAACTCCAAGCTCTAAAGCGGCAAGAATAGCTGAACGCGTATTTTCAGGATACAAGCCACTGGCACCTCTGTGGGCAAAAACTTTCATAAACCAAACCCTTCTCACACTTAGTCAAAATCGTGCGCTAGTTTATCTCGCAATTAACTTACCACAGCTTTGAGTATAAGCGGCATAATTACTTTGAAACCAATCAAGATTGATCTCTTTTTGATTCACTATAGTTAACTTCTTAACCCGAGCTCAGGTTAGTTATTTTGTCGCTTTTGCTTGTTTGTTGACTAAGTAAGTTTCAAAAAAAGCGCCACTGATAACTAAAGTACCACCGATTAATGTAGTTAAGGTTATATGTTCATTGAGCAGTAAAAATGCGAAGAAACTAGCATACAGAGGTTGCAAGCAAGAAATTAGCCCTGCTGTTTTAGCGCTTAAATGCCTTAAACTAGCTGCAAAAAACGCATGTGGTGCTGCAGTAAAAACAACCCCAACAAGTAATAATAAATAGAGATCGTTTTCAGCTACTTGATTAATCGGCACTTCAATAAAGGCGCACAGCATAATGCTGGCAACTAGCGCTTGATAAAGCATTGTTTGCGGCCCTGAATAGCCCACAAAGTAGCGCTTTTGCAAAATATTACGAAGCGCAAATAAAAAACCTGAAAACACTCCTGTGACAATGCCTAAAGTTACTTGATTGCCTAAATTTGCCTCGGGCACTAAGAGGTAAATACCGAGTAACACCATAATGGCAATAAATACATCTTGTAGGTGAGGTAGCCGTTTAGAAAACAGAGGCTCCATAAATACCGTCATTACCGGGTAGGTAAAAAATGCGATAATACCAATGGTAATGCCCGCCATTTGCATACCTGCAAAGTAAGTAACCCAGTGTAGACCCACAACAATACCAAGCATTATGGCAATGCCATAATCGCGAAGCTGTCTTAGTCGAATAGCTTGTTTGGTTAATATTAAGAAAGCGGTGAGTGCAACAGCGGCAATGGCGGTGCGATAAACTGTAATGTCGAGTGCATTTAGGCCAATTAATTTAGCAAATAGAGCAGTACCGCCAAACAGTAATACGGCAATGTGTAAAAACGTTAAACTTTGCTTTTCAGGGGACATAATAAGCAGTAAAAATAGGATTTTAGCGCATTATATCAAGATAAATGAAACAAGAGATTTTTATTTGAAATAGTAAATATTGAATTTAAAAATAAGAGGTTGGAAAGTGGTGGAGCTAAGCAGGATCGAACTGCTGACCTCCTGCGTGCAAGGCAGGCGCTCTCCCAGCTGAGCTATAGCCCCACATTCCAAAAAAGGACATTCTAAAGCGT
>NZ_JAPEHW010000037.1 GCF_028875915.1 Pseudoalteromonas sp. G4 | reverse complement strand
TTCGCTGTAGCTAGCGAGGTGACATTTTTTAAGGTTGATGAACGAGATTTGATATGCAATATAAAAATAATATTGGCTTGAATAAGCATATATGCTTTTTTGCAGAGAAATAAGTCTGTTAATTATAAATACATGCTAGTACGTCCACTTCTGATTAAGTTTAATAGTTAAACTCTTTTGCCTCAATCTCGCCTCTAATATATAATTGAAGCTTTTCTATTCGATTTTCTGGGATTAATAAATTGCTACTAGTATTTGACTTATTTAACATTTGATTTTCAATAAAACTAGTTGCAGCATTGTGTAGTTCAGGATAAGAGAATAACGTATTTCTACGAATAGCCTCTATACCAGTTTCAAGACCAGCTAAACCAGCTGAACTTCTTTCATGCGGTGTGCCGTGATGAGTAGGGCTATTAAACTGAAAATCACCAAACTCCTGCAGAGTATTGTAATAAGATTCAATTAATTCTCCGCGAATTATTTGCCCTGTATATTGATATCTACTTACAACGAGGAAATAACCTGAAAAAAAATCCGCTTCCAATTCTGTTTTCCTGACTGTAGGCTCAGTATCAACTATCCAACCAAAATCGAACTGTATTTGATGTGCATACTCGTGAGCAAGAATCGCCGCGACCCCAATATCATTGTTAGTTTTCTTTAAAACCTTATTGACTAAGTTTTTACCAAACAGAATAAAATCATTCGGAAAAGACAGCGCATTATAAGAGCCTTCACACTCGTCAAAAGCATAAACTGGCGAATAAGTTCCAAAAAAATCTTGCTGAATAGCTACTTCAGCAAAAAAATTTGCGTCAAATACTGGATCTCCAAAAGTACTTATAAGACCACATGCTAAAGGATCACCTGAATTAACAGATTTATAAGAAGCTGCATAACAACCTGTTTGCATGCTCCAACTGTTAGGATCTACCTCAATATCAACTATTGACGCCTGTTGAACTTGGCAAGAGCTTACTTTTTTTATGTCAATACTATACTGGTACCCATTTAAAGAATAACCAGCGCTAGCAGCTGCAGATTGAAGAGACTCTAGACACGTATTTGAATTACTCGTACATACAGTTCCTGTTAATACGCTTTTATTACTTACTGGTGCATTAGGACTAGTCAAATCAAGTTCATAAGTACAACTCGATTCCGAATTCAAGTCTGGAGTGTTGGTCGTATCTGAATTGTCACTTTCACCACCACACCCAGACAAGTGCAAAAAAAGCATAGTCATCATAATTTTTTTGATCATCAACCGTTTCCTATATTAGCTACAGTTAGCAAAAAATTACCCACTTAAATCAACTATCCTTCTCAAACATCTTCTAGCTACATTCAAACGATGCGGTAACTCCATATCCCGATTTTCTTTTTGGAGTTTTTGGGTAATAACAAGCATGCGCAAATATTGCTTTGCCACTTTTAACCTTAGATATAGCTTCCTGACTTTTCCCTTTCACAATGGCTGAACAACTATAATCCTTACAGTTAGGTTCATGACTGAAATTAACAAATACATCATCATTGCATATGTTTTTAATCGAAGAAGCGACACCAATATCTTTTTCAAAAATTAGGCAATAACTCGCTTCGCCTGAAACTGCAGCTGCTTTTGTCGTAAAACTAAAACAAGCTAGTAATGTAATCAAAAGTAAATTCTTCAAAATTACACCCTGAATAAGTTTAATATACAAAGAGGATAGTAGGTGTTTTTAAAATCGCAAATACTGTAAATAAAAAGTTTATCCCAAGTGACTACGTATACAATTTTTGTTAATTTCAAAAGTAAACTGGCATGCATAAATTAAAGCGAAGGAGATCGCTAGTTAAAAGGGAAGAATGGTTTAAAGAATAAAACTAGCGATAAAAACAATGACACAATATATTTTTAGCTTACTTCTAGTAATTACCTTACTTTTTCACCCTATAGGTTTATTAGCAAGTAATGAGAATTTGCATTCAAAGTTTCTTGATTTTCAAAAAGGTACACCTTTTACTGCAACGGATATGGATACTCTTAGCAAGAGCACACCTATTTTAAATCAAGACTTGTTTGATATAAACGTCATACTAAGCGGCAATATGGCCAAAACAAATTTTGGATTTGAATTTGAGCAATCTTGCTTAGCAAATTGGGGAGATATCGATTTACCTTATCTAGTAACTGAATCCATTCAAGAAGGTATGGAGTGCCTTGTAGACCTTGATAATGAACATAAAAAAAAAATAAAACTCATAGCGCAGCATATTATAATATTATGCGTATACAAGATTTACTCAACGGAAAACCTATTTCTTTAGCCTGTTCTGAAGAAACTTATCCTTGAAGAACTGCTGAAGCATATGTATCCACATCACCAGGAGATAAAACTAAAGATGGCAGATATTCGCATCCATTTATTTCATATATTCCATCAGTTCCCAAGCATAAACAATTTCCTACGGAAACCGAAGAAATTGAATTAAAGCGAACAATATTTCATGAAATATTTCATAACATTGGATCAGTACATGTGTAGTGGCATAGTTAATTTGGTCACCCATTAAGAAAGAAATGTTATGCTATTAAGCATACAAATTTGGGTGAAAAAATGACGAAGTTAAAACGCGCAACCTATTCTGCTGCAATAAAATTAGAAACAGCTCAGCTTGTGGTAGACCAAGGTTATACGCAAGAAGAAGCGGCTAAAGCAATGGGTGTTGGTAAATCAACAGTGAGTAAATGGGTTAATCAGCTTAAACAAGAACGTAATGGCCAATCCCCGACTGCAGCACCAATGACACCTGAGCAGATAGAAATCCGAGAACTCAAAAAGCAAATACAACGCATTGAATTAGAAAAGGACATTCTAAAAAAGGCTACAGCTCTCTTGATGTCGGACTCGCTGAACAATTCTCGCTAATAGAGAAGTTAAATCAACGAGAGCGTTACCCTGTCACAGTATTGTGTAAGGTGTTTAGTGTACACCGAAGTAGCTATAAGTATTGGGCTAAAAGTGACACATCCCCTTCACCAGAACAACGTCGTTTAGAAGCTGAAGTGAAAGCAATTCATAAGCTGAGCAATGGCTCTGCTGGCGCACGTACCATTGCAGGAATAATTACAAACAATGGTTACAAGTTAAGCCGCTATCGCGCTACAAAGCTGATGACCAAGTTGAATTTAACAAGTTGCCAAATACCACAACACAAATATAAACGTGGTGGCAATGAGCATCTTGAGATACCTAATAAATTAGATAGGCAGTTTGATGTTGTTGAGCCAAATACTGTGTGGTGCGGTGATGTCACTTATGTTTGGACTGGAAACCGCTGGGCATATTTAGCAGTTGTTATCGACTTGTTTGCTCGCAAGGTTGTGGGTTGGGCGATGTCATTCTCGCCTGACACTAACCTTACGTTAAAAGCATTAGAGATTGCTTATGAAAGCCGTGGGAAACCGAGCGGACTGATATTCCATTCAGACCAAGGCAGCCATTATACAAGTTTAAAATATCGTCAAAGATTATGGCGCTACAAAATTACGCAAAGCATGAGCCGTCGTGGTAATTGCTGGAATAATGCACCGATGGAGCGTTTCTTTAGAAGCCTTAAAACAGAATGGATGCCAACAGTTGGCTATCAGAGTTTTAAAGAAGCTAAATACAGTATTAGCGATTATATAAATGAATATTACAACAACGTTAGGCCACATCACTATAATGCTGGCCTAGCACCAAATGAGTCTGAAGTAAGATATAAAGATTCTAAAACTGTGGCCAAAATTAGTTGACCACTACACGCATATATAAAAGGATCTCCTTCTATCTATAATTTCACCGATAAAAGCCTCAAGAGGAAAAACGATCTCGAAGTTTTATATATGATTGTTCAAATGCTTGGAGTTGATGCAAATTACTCTATTGGTATTTATCTCTCAGAAATTATAAAAGAAAAAAATTACCAGCAATTAAATACAGAGCAAAAGAATTTCATCGATCATCAAATAAAAAAAGTTGGACATCCTATACTTAAGGCTTCTGAAAAACCAGCTCGAGATATGAGTATAGCTTTTTATAAATTTTATTATAATCATGATCCTATTGGTGCTCTGAAACATCTCATTGCCAATAAACAGACATTAAAGGCCAGTGTTGAAAGTGCTGGAAAGCTTCCTGTATCATGGGGGGATGTTTCTATCCTTGATAACCTTGAAACAATTTTATGGGATATTGGATATGCCACTAGAACTGGAGAACTTCCCTTTGACTCAGAAAAGTCGATTATGCAAGCAACAGATGAGTTAGCGCTATACCTAGGAATTGAGTTATAATTTTTGAAAGAACAAGCATTTAATCAACCCCAATCCAATCTAGCTCTGATATTTTAAAATTGTTTTCTAAAGCTACTTTTACGCTTTTATTTTTATCGGCAAGTCTCTTTAACATTTCAAGAGTGAACTTTTCACTTAAGGTGTTTGGCGTTATATTGAATGTTATTTCAGAATCGTGTTTGCCAGTTTTGGCAACCTTTGCAATATACTTCCAAGCCTGAATCATAGTTTCACCTTGCTCTGTTTCAATTAAGTACTGAGTATTATTTAAATATCCTAACGCATCTTCCGCATTGCCATTGAGTAATTCTATAATTGCCATATTTTTGTAAGTATTGATGCCTTCAATTTCTCCGTCCTCACTACGCATCTGATTAGAATAGATCTCGGAGGCCTTCTCTAGTTCACCTAATTCCATGAGGTAAGAAGCCTTGTTATGCTCAAGTATCGTATTTCCCCCTAATTCCTTAATGTAATCATCGGCCTTAGTAATAGCTTCTCTTAAATTACCGTTTTCAGCAATATGACTTACTTGTAGATTGAAAAAGGCATTTAACGATTCTTGATCTTTCGGTGGAGAAGCTGATATTTGATCTAGTACACCTGCCAGATCAGATACGTTTCCGCTTGCTAGCATCTCAAACGCAGGGGTGAGTAAATAACCCGTATCATCGAGTAAATCACTTAATTCTTGGTATATTGAATAATCGGCCAAATTTTTTGCTTCAAGTTGGGTTATTTGTTGATGCATTAGTATCTCGTAATTAACGATATTCCCTCGTTTATCTTCATCCGAGAGTTCTCTAAAGCTATTAGTAAACTCTAATAATTCATCTGCACCATACATTGTTGTTATTTTTTCAATTAACGAATGCAGATTATCTGATGAGGTTTTTTCTAGCAGGGTTCTTTTATCTAAGCTCATCAATAATTCCATTGAAATTAAATTGCCATATTCCAATAACATTAATTTAGAAGCTTCACGTACATTCATGTTTGTGTGAAAATTCGCAAAATGTCGAAATTGACTTTCTAATAATTTGTATGTTGAAGCATCAAACTTACTTAAGGCGTCGAACCAAGTAATCAAATCATTAAAATCAAGCCTTTCTAACTCTTCACTGTGCGCTGTCAATTGCAAAATCTCGGGAATGACTATCGATATTTCTTCTATTTTGTGCCCATTGAAGGTTTTAACGATATTACTGATTTGTTGCCATGCAATAGCTTGATCTAAATAGCCTTTCTTATTCTCTGTGCTAATGATTTTAATCATTAATTCATGCATTCTGGATAAGTCTCCATCTACACTAGAAACGATTAATGAGAATCGTCCATCCAATCCCTCTTTAGATTTTCTTATTTGTGAAGTAATCGCATTTTTCATTTCACTAGAAAACTGATTATTAGAATAAATTTCATTAACTAGAACATCGATTAGCTGATTCTGAAACTTTTTGTCGAATTGCTCTTCTAGCATATATTGCAACTGAGCACTTAAAAAATGAGCTGATGACACAGAATCGTCATAATACTGGGACAACTCATCTAGTATTAGATAGGCAAGTACTGGAGAGTGATACTTTTCTTTAACGACTTTATTGAGCTCAATAAAGTCAGTTTTAGCATATAAAGGGCCATCACTTGAATCCCAAAGGTTACTATCAAGAGCAAGAAGGTTACAGATATATTGGCAGGTTAAATCACTAAAATCTTCCGTTTCGGATTTGGTTTCAATATCTAGTTCCTGCGCGTAAAATTCTCTTTTAATTTCAATAAGCTTATCCATATACTCAGAAGAGTTCTTAGTGTGTTGAAGTTGCAACACTAAACTATCCAATTTATGAAAATCGGGGTTTATATGATTATTTTCTTCTTCAACATTCAGTTTTGCTTGTTCACACGATGCTAGCAAAAAGATAAATAGAATAGATTTAAATATGTTCATATCGTTATGGCTTTAAAAAGTAATTTTAATCAAAAATCTGTATTCTATTGCTCTCATTAAACAGCGGCTAGTAATGAAAGAACAATTTCCTAGTGTTATATTTTTGTCCAAATATGAATTCACTTTAGCATTGTTTTATTCTATTTGGAGTATAACCGCGACAATTATTGACTTAGCCAAGTTTGGCTTATGGAAAAAAGCGTATAAAACTATCCATACAAAAGGAAAATAGTCATGATATCGAAAAAGCATTTCATTTATTGTTTATCTATAACTGCATTATACGCATTGCCCGCCACTGCAAATAAAGAGATACTAAAAAATTCAAAAAACGCATTTGACTCATTAATATCGAGTTGTTCATCTGATACTTTTTACAAAAACGAAGTTAAGTTTGAAAAATTATTAGAATTAGAATTGGCTTCGCTTGATAAAGGTGTTCAAAAGAAGCTGTTATACAAACAGAGTGATGACGGGATTTTAGTAAGTTTTTTCGGTACTCCCTTTTTACACAAAAAAATTAAAGCCAACCATCTCGATATTTGTTGGTCTTTCAAATATGAAATATCGCTTACAGACTCTAACCAAGAAAAAAAGCAGTCTCTAAAGAATTGGTATTCATGCGCATCAGATATCTTTAGGGAGGAAATACCGATGATAAAAAATTACTATATTTGTCAACTAGAAGCTATCGAAGATTCTTTTAGATGAAGCCCAAGTTTTAGTGTCTAAATTTGACGAATTAAATTCATCATAAGTTAACAAAAAAAGCGAGCCATTAGGCTCGCTCAAGTTAAGCATTTTCAATTTGTTCACACCAAACTTGAATTGCTACTTCAAAATACTCTTTTGGTGACAGCATAAAAATGCATTTAAATTCATCCGCAAATAACTCACAGAATTCAGCAATTTCGTCAATATAAGTTAATAGCAATAACAACATGTCAGTGCCTTCAAGATAACGTTCTTCAAAATGAAGATCGGTCTCATCAAATATTGCTTTTGAAATCGATATACCAAGTACCTTGCCCACCTCATCTCGATGTAAATAGATATATCGGGTAAACCCCAGTTCTATTTCACCATCTGTGTCATTAACAACGTCTGCCAATAGTAATATTGTACTTTTGTCATGTGATGCCCACTTTGATTTAGAAATACGCTTATATTTACGGATAAATTGATTTTGGCTCATTTGAAAGTTCCTACTTTTATGTCTTTAAAACTAAGTAGGAAAGTGTTGGGAGAATTATTGCGTTAGTCGTAAAAATCTAAAATGAGCTGGTCATCAAAATAATCATTTTCACGGTCTACCACTAACATTGGGGTGCTTCTTAACTCATCAAATATTGTCAGGTAACTAATGAATAGGCGTTTACATAACTCATACTCAAAATCATCATGCTGACAGAAGTGGGGGTCTAGTGTACGCTTCCAAATATCTTCGTAAGTGAGTTCACTTACTCCTGCGTTTAATTCACAAAATGCATTTTCTGCCAGATAAATCGCTGAGCCTAGATCATCATTTGCTTTTAATAAATCAACTGTTGAGATTGGTTTGAACATAATTGCTCCTAAGTATATTTAATTAATTTCAAATATACTTAGGAGCATGAAAAGCAAATTAAGCGACCTCTTTCTCGCCTAAAGGTTTTGTAAGTATGTTTTTGTCGTAATCATAGTGTTCAAAAAGAAACTCTGTTAGCTTTTTAATATCTTTATTTTTACTCTGTGAATTAATCATTTCTTGATATGATTTATCTATTTCACCATATCGAATATCTTGTGATGCTTCAGTTCCATCAGCATAAAATGATGTAACCGAGTCATTGACAAGCTGAATAACAATTAACGTTGATTCTTTATCACCCATAATTGCGATATGTTTAATTACTTTACTTAGCGCATTATTAAATGCTTGGCGTTTTTCTTGGTTATCCAAATCTAAACTCGGTTTAGCTACATCGTTTGCTTTTAATACTGCTTGATTTATCTCGAAATTGATTTCTGCTATTTCATTTTCAGTTTTCTCTAATTGTTTGACTAACTTATTCAATACTTTTGAGTTCGAAATGTCTCCAAGTTGATTTTCGAGCTCTAGTGCATATTCTTTTAATTTTATGAGTTTTGCTTCACCCTCTTTGGTATCAATAACTTTTGTTGTACCTAAACTATTAAGGTCGAACCCTTCAAGCCATTTTAAAATTGCACTTTCAATAGGCTGATAATTTAACCTTGCTTGGCAACAACCATTATTTTCATATGTTTGCCCTTTACATAATAATTTGGCTTTGCCTCTTTTACCTTTTGCGTAAGTTCTCGTTTTTCCGCAAACCCCGCAAAAAGTAAGTCCCCGAAAAATGTTCTGTATTTCTTTACTGACCTTTCCTTGTTGCTTTCTAAGTGGATTATTTGCGCGCAACCAATCATTATAAGAAATTACACTTGGAAAATAGTTTTCTACTAATTCTTTTGCTTCGCCTTTTTTTCGCTTGCCTTCTAAGTAAACTGTTTCTAAACGTTCCCACGTTCCAAAAACTGCTTTGGACTTTAGGTACTTTTCGATTATTGATTTTGTATGTTTTGGCTTACCTGTTATCGGAGGGTATTGTTCCAAGTGTTTATTAAGATAAGCGGCTATTCTCATACTTCCCCAACCACTGAGTTTTAATTCAAATATTTTTTTTAGCGTCCAACCATGAATGGGGTGGACAGAAAATGACTTCCTGTCTTCACTTAATACAAGCCATTTTGGATAGTTTCCACTCGGATGCATTCCATTCTCTAGCAGAACTTCAAAAGATTCCTTGATACGTTGTGACTTCTGCAGTGACTCTAAATGACCTAAATATAACGCTGACGAAAGCTGAAGGCTGTTACCTAAGTTGTTTGTATCGTCATGCCTCATAATAGTGTTGTACTTCACTAAGCCAATATCAATTTCTAAGTCAAATAGAAGATCAAATAATTGAATCCCATCTCTTATACCTAGGCGAGATAAACGGTCAGGCGCTTCTATTATTAATAAGCTTCCTTTTTCAATTGTTCCCGCTTTACAAGCTGTAATAAAGCTTGATAACCCAGAATCCTCAGCGAGGTTAGTGCCATGATATGCAGAAATTCCGGCATCAATAAATGTTTCTTCTAAGACATAGCCACTGTGACTTTTTAAAAAGCTCTTAGCTATTTCCATTTGCCTTTGCAGGCCTGTTGACGTCTCTTTTGTTTGTTTATCTGAACTAACTCGAGAATATAAATATGCTTTTTTCATTTGAATCAAGTATCCATAGTTTTAATAAGTGTTAAAATGTTATTAGGATTAACAAAAATCAGAAAATTTAATGGTTTCAAAAAAAACACGTCGAAATAAATACTCTTCATCTAATGAAGAATGGGTTATTGCAATGGATGCGCACAAGCTTGTGGAGGCAAAATAATGTCTCATCGCATTATGCTTATTCCGGTATCAACCGGTGTTGGTTTAACCTCTGTCTCTGTTGGCTTAGTACGTGCCCTTGAAAAAAAATCGGTTAAAGTAAACTTTTTTAAACCGATTTCTCAGCCTCGCGGCAAGAAAAGTGGCCCTGAGCTCTCATCTGAAATTGTCAAAATTGGCTCCACTATTAACCCTGCACCATCATATGATTTGCACACAGCAGAGCAAATGATTGGTGATGGTAAAACGGAAGTGTTACTCGAAGAGATTGTCGGGCGCTTTGAAAAGCACGTTGGCAAAGACGACGTTGCGATTATTGAAGGTATGGTGCCAACACGCAAACAACCTTATGTTGGCCGTGTAAACCGAGAGATTGCACAAACTCTTGGTGCGCACATTGTGTTTGTTTTAACCCCTAGTAACGACGATGTAGATGAAATTGAAGATCGTATTGAGCTGGCTGCTAGTTTATATGGTGGTGTAGAACACCCTCGTGTACTTGGTTGTATTTTCAATAAAGTAAATGCGCCGCTTGATGAAGAAGGCAATATTCGCACTGACTTTATTGAGCCAAGCAACGATGACAGTTTGCAAATTGAGCTTAATCGCATTGCTTCATTGCCACTCTTTCGTAAAAAACCGTTTAAACTTTTAGGTGCTGTGCCTTGGTATCAAGATTTAGTAGCACCACGTGTGATGGATCTTGCTAAGCATTTAAATGCTGAAATTTTACATTACGGCGACATTGAACACCGCCGCCTGCGCAGTGTTACTTTCTGTGCGCGCACAGTGTCTAATATTCTTAATCACTTTTCTCCTGGTGCATTACTAGTGACCCCAGGTGATCGTTCTGATGTACTGGTAGCTGCGTGTTTATCCGCAATGAACGGTACCAAACTTGGCGCGGTATTGCTTACAGGTGGTTTTAAACCGGAAGAGCGTATTTTAAAGCTTTGTGAACAAGCGTTTGACACTGGCATACCAATTATTTGTACTCAAAACGATACTTGGCGCACCTCAATCCTATTACAAAGCTTTAACTTAGAAGTTCCTGTGGATGATGAACAGCGCATCGAAAAAGTAAAAGATCATAATGCCCGACATATTGATAAAGACTGGTTAGAGTCACTAACGCAAGGTGTTGCCCTAAACCGTAAAATGTCACCTCCTGCGTTTCGTCATTTACTGTCGTCTAGCGCACGCGCTGCGCAAAAAACCATTGTTTTGCCTGAAGGTAACGAACCACGTACCATTAAAGCGGCTGCGATTTGTGGTGAGCGAAATATTGCACGCACCGTGTTATTAGGTGACCGTGAAGAAATTGAACGTATTGCTGAACAACAAGGTGTTCAGCTTAACGATAACGTTGAGATTCAAGACCCTAGTGTTGTTCGTCAAAATTACATCGCACCGATGGTTGAACTTCGTAAACATAAAGGGTTAACCGAGGTTATTGCTGAAGAACAACTGCAGGATAATGTGGTGCTTGGTACCATGATGCTAGCCGAAAATAAAGTTGATGGCTTAGTGTCTGGTGCAGTTCACACCACTGCTAATACCATTCGCCCACCACTACAATTAATTAAAACAGCGCCAAACAGTTCTCTGGTTTCATCAGTATTTTTCATGTTATTACCTGATCAAGTACTGGTTTATGGTGACTGCGCAATTAACCCAGATCCAACTGCTGAGCAATTAGCTGATATTGCTATTCAATCTGCTGATAGCGCTGCCGCGTTTGGTATTGAGCCACGTGTAGCCATGATAAGCTACAGTACCGGCACCTCAGGCACCGGTGATGATGTTGAAAAAGTACGTTTAGCAACAGAACTTGCGCAAGCAAAACGCCCTGATTTATTAATTGATGGACCACTGCAATATGACGCTGCAATTATGGAAAGCGTTGCAAAGAAAAAAGCGCCAAACAGTAAAGTAGCAGGTAAAGCAACCGTATTTGTGTTCCCTGATTTAAATACAGGTAATACAACTTACAAGGCTGTTCAACGTAGTGCGGACCTTATTTCAATCGGCCCGATGCTGCAAGGTATGCGCAAACCAGTTAATGACTTATCACGTGGCGCATTAGTCGATGATATTGTTTACACAATCGCGTTAACAGCAATTCAGGCGACACAAGAAACCCGCTGATTTGCTTGAAAATAGCCTTACAGACATCAATATTTTTGATATTGTAAGGCTATAAATCAAAACGAAATATGGGAGCTTTATGTCACAACAAACGTTAGCCGTAATGCAAGAAACATTTACGATACATAGTTTTGACGTAGACACGCCTATTCCGCAAGCAGTTTATCAAGCCAAGGTCTTTTTTATCGCCCGAACGTATGATGAGCTGTCAGTTGTTTGCCCATCTTATGTTGAGTTAGATTCAAATGAACAAGAAGATGACTGGGCAGCATTAGAAGTTCTTGGCCCACTGGGGTTTTCAATGACAGGGATCTTATCAAATATTTCTGGTGTCTTAGCGGCTGCAAAAATCTCCATTTTCGCCATTTCAACATTTGATACCGATTACATTTTGGTAAAAGAAGCACGTATTAATGATGCAATCTCCCACTTAAGCAAAGCTGGTTATAAAGTGGTGAACAGTTAATGCGGGTATTAAAGCAAGATTTTTATGCTGTAAAACATACTGCCCTTATAATCCACGCCCCTTTCTCTGGGCGGATTTTACCGCAACGCGAGTCAAGCAATCCGTTAGTCAGCAATCAGTTACTTGGTTTAGGTGTTGAGCTTGAAGTCAGTAACTATCAGCTCTATGCCCCGTTTAGCGGCACCCTGTTGTCGGTAAATCAAGGAGGGTTAGAGTTTATTTTTAAGTCAAAGCAAGGGGTTAAGTTATTAGTGCTAATCACGCTAAAAGATGACTTTGGCCCGATGACAGGCTTTAAACAGCACTTTAAGCTAGGTGAACAATTTAGCGCAGGGCAACTTATTGCAAGTTTTGATTTTCGAAAACAACAACACGCTGTTTACGCCAGTGTTTTATTACTTGATACTGAGCGATTAAATAAGGTGCTTGATAAATGTTACTATCAAGCAAACCGCGTAACTGCTGGCAATGATATTCTCTTTAAACTAACAAAACGAATTAACCATGATTAAACTTTTTGGCATTCCAAACTGCGACACGATTAAAAAAGCAAAAAAATGGCTTGAGCAAAACAATATTGAATATATCTTTCACGATTACCGCAAAGACGGTATTGATGCGCAAATGGTATCTCAGTTCTGCCAGCAACTTGATTGGCAACAAGTCTTAAATAAGCGTGGCACAACCTATCGCCAACTGGACGATGCAACAAAAGAATCATTAAATGCCGAGTCTGTGGTGTCTTTATTAGTTGAACAACCAGCCATGATAAAACGCCCTATTTTAGATAAAGAAGGTGAGCTTCATTTGGGCTTTAAAGCGGAACAATATAAAAGTATCTTTGCATGAGTTCAAATGACGTAATTAGCCTAACACAGGCACTTATTCAAAAGCCGTCGGTGACGCCCGATGATGCTGGCTGCCAAGAGATAATGGCAGATATTCTTAGGCCGCTAAACTTCAATATTGAAGAGTTATTCTTTACCGATACGCTTAATATGTGGGCACGAAAAGGTAATACTTCGCCTGTATTTTGTTTTGCAGGTCATACCGATGTGGTACCTACCGGGCCAGTTGAAAATTGGCATCAACCGCCTTTTTCTGGCAACTTGCTCGATGGCTATATACATGGTCGTGGCGCTGCTGATATGAAAGGCTCTCTTGCGGCAATGCTCATTGCCACAGAGCGTTTTGTAAAAAAACACCCAGACCACAAGGGTAGCATTGCATTTTTAATTACCTCTGATGAAGAAGGCCCGTTTATTAACGGCACCACAAAAGTAATCGACTTGTTAGAAGCGCGCAATGAAAAAATAGATATGTGCTTAGTGGGCGAGCCCTCATCAAGCCACATCCTTGGCGATGTGGTTAAAAATGGCCGCCGAGGATCATTAACAGGCTTTGTTAATGTTAAAGGTATTCAAGGCCACGTTGCCTACCCTCATTTAGCAAAGAACCCTATTCATTTAGTTGCCCCTGCACTAGATGAGCTTGCTAATACGACATGGGATAAAGGAAATGACTACTTCCCTGCGACCAGTTTTCAAATTTCCAATATCAATGGCGGTACAGGTGCCGGTAATGTGATCCCTGGCAGCGTCGAAGTTCAATTTAACTTCCGTTACAGCACAGAAGTTACCGCTGATGAGCTTACTGCGCGCACCGTCGCGATTTTAGACCACCATGGCCTCGACTATGATATTCGATGGGTTTATAACGGACTGCCGTTTTTAACTGATTCGGGTCCGCTGCTAGAAGCAACGGTCGCTGCAATTAAAGATATTCAGCATATTTATACATCTGTAGAAACCACAGGTGGCACTTCAGATGGTAGGTTTATTGCTCAAACAGGCGCACAAGTGGTTGAGCTTGGTCCTATCAATGCCACCATTCACAAAGTGAACGAATGTGTTAATGCACGTGATCTTGAAGTACTTACCGACATTTATGAAGCGATTTTGGTTAAATGTTTAACTTAGTTGAGCAAGCTGCACTTGGCTTATCGCAAGCACATTTAAGCGATTTTCAAGGTCGATTAGTCGAACATAGGATTAAACGCGATCTTGAGCAAATGGTTAGTGCCGCTAAAAAAAGCGGCATTACCCTCACATTGGCATCAACGTTTCGTGATTTTGAAAGACAATCGCTAATTTGGAACAACAAGTTCAATTTAATCAGGCCTGTTTTTGATATTAACGATAATCCAGTAGACATGGCCTCTCTAAACGATGCCGAGAAGTGTTTTGCCATAATGCTTTTTAGTGCAATTCCGGGGGCTAGTCGGCATCATTTTGGCACCGATATGGATGTGTTTGATGCAAGTAAAGTCGCTGATGACTATCAGTTGCAACTATGCCAAGCAGAGTACAGTGAACATGGGCCGTTTTGTGAGCTCAGTAACTGGTTAGCTAATAACGCTGAAAAATACGGCTTTTTCTTACCTTATAAACACTTCAATGGGGGTGTTGCCAAAGAGCCATGGCACATTAGTCATATTGAACGTTCTGAGTTTTATATGAATGTGCATTCAGAACAATTACTAGTTGATGCTTTAAAACAGTCTAATGTTGCAGGTTGGCCAACCTTAGTTGACCAACTCGATGAAATTTATCCGCATTTTGTAACTAACATCACTCTTGCTGGTAGCTAGCAAAAAAGCGTTGAATACCTTCAATTGCGGGTTTGAGCTGATCTGGATGAGGTAAAAACACTAATCTAAAGTGATCTGGTTTTGGCCAATTGAATGCTCGGCCATGTACCAACAGAATACGTTCTTGTTTTAACAGGTCGAGTATTAGTTTTTCGTCATCTTTCACGTTGAAGCGTTTGCGGTCAAATTTCGCAAAGCCATAAAGCGCACCCTTTGGTTTAACGCACGATACCCCTTCAATTGCATTCAAGCCTTCAAAGATAATATCGCGTTGTTGGTATAAGCGTCCACCAGGCAGGATCAGCTCGTCAATCGATTGTACACCGCCTAACGCTTGCTGAATTGCATATTGTGCGGGTACATTGGCACAAAGACGCATTGACGCGAGCATCTCTAACCCTTGAATATATTCTTCAAGTTGCGAAATTTTACCACTTAATACCATCCAGCCCATACGTAGCCCTGCTGCACGATAGGTTTTCGCAAGACCGTTAAAAGTAATAATTGGCACATCATCACATAAACTTGCAATCGAGGTATAAGGTATGTTGTCGTAAATAATCTTTTCGTATATTTCATCACTAAACACGAGAAGGTTATGTTCACGGGCCAGCCCTAATAAATCATTTAACAATGCTTCATCATAAACAGCACCGGTTGGATTATTTGGGTTGATTAATACAATCGCTTTGGTTTTAGAAGTAATTTTACTTTTAATATCATTAATATCTGGGAACCAATCTTGCTCTTCGTCACAAATGTAATGAACAGGGTTGCCCCCAGCTAATTTTACCGACGCAGTCCAAAGCGGATAGTCAGGTGCAGGAATAAGCACTTCATCATTACTATTTAGCAATGCTTGGGTTGCCATTTGAATAAGTTCACTGACTCCATTTCCGATAAAGATATTGTCTATCGACAGGTTGGTAAACTTTTTATTTTGATAATACTGATAAATAGATACGCGGGCCGAATAAAGCCCCTTTGAATCACAGTAGCCTTGGGCAGCGCTTAAATTACGAATAATGTCTTTTAACATATCCTCTGGCATATCAAAGCCAAAGGCGGCTGGGTTACCAATATTTAGTTTTAATACTTGCTCCCCTTGATCTTCCATTTCACGTGCCATTTTTAAAACTGGCCCACGAATGTCATAACAAACCCCTTGTAATTTATCGCTTTTTTTAAACACTGCCAAACGTCCCCGAATACAAATAATGTGAGCGTTTTGTCTAACACTCATCGAATTAAAATGAAAACAAAGACACGCACCCTTGTTTAATAAAATTTAAACAAGAAAATCATACTAGAAATGAGAGTAAGAAATAGCGCATGCTTCCACCACAGGCTACCCCATTTGCATAGAAAGCGAAAGCATAAAGCGCTTTTTAGAATAAAATAATTAAATGACTTTATTAATGGCTTCTTTAGTAGCTGAAATATGCGCAGGCAAAGCTTCTCTCAGGCTTTGCGATAACGTCATATCCCCTTGACCTAACGCGTGCTCTAGTTCTTTTGCAAGTTGCGCCAGGGAGTCTGCACCAAATTGTGCAGCGTTCGATTTTAAACTATGAGCATGGCGTATGGCATCTGTAGTATTTACATCAAAATCACGCTCAAGATCGGCTTGTAACCTGTCAAATTCTGTTAAACAAAACTCAAGGGTGGGTAAAAATTGGTCTTGTAACAGGTCTTGCATAGCAAACAAGGCATCGGAGTTAATGTTTACGTCTAAATCACTCATAAAAACGCTGGTTTGTTAGTCTAGTTACTTTAACCTTAAACCAAGTTCTATAAATTTTCTATCAAGATTTGAAAACTTCTAAATCTCTCCTATAGTTACGTGAACAAATATAAATATAAAAACAAACTTATAGATGATTAATCGGATTAATACTGAGTTAACGGAACTAATATTTAATAGCCATCAGGCTGGCGTTTTGATCGTTTCAAATACCCATCATTTGCTTTATTCAAATAAACAAGCCTCACACCTCAATACAAAACAAAAAACTTTCTTTTGTGACTCATCCGATAAATTGACCCATTTGCAACTCAAAGAAAATTTACATACTCATAAACAATTTTCGATTAAAAACCTTACCGTTTCGATAGTGCCGATTGAATACAATAATCAGCCCTGTAAATTGATTAGCCTTGATGAAAATGCACCGCAAGCGGATGTGGTTAGTAAGCTCAATTTAGGCCTAATTTCGTTTGATATGAACGGCAATATCATCTCAACCAATGATTATTTTGATGATATTTGTAAAAGGCAGGTAAAACACATAGAAGAGCTTCTTTATGATCCTTATTCGCAAATTTTTGATGCTGTTAACCCCTGTCCAACCACACACTGCCATTGGCAAAGTATTAAACTGAAATATTTACCTCGCAACCGCCATTATGAGTACGTAATTAATCAACATCATCAACATTATTTACTGCAGATACGAGACGTTACACAGCTCACACTGAAACACCGGGAATTACAGCAACAGGCAGCTTTAGACCCACTCACGGGGCTAGCTAACCGACAGGTATTCGAAGATAGATTAAGCCAAGCCCTGATCCGCACCAAACGTAACCAACAAAAATTAGCCCTCGCCTTACTCGATTTAGATGATTTTAAACAAGTTAATGATTCCCTTGGTCATCATGTAGGCGATCAATTACTTAATGCAATTGCACTTCGCCTAAAAGAGCATGTAAGAAAATCAGATACTGTGGCACGCCTTGGGGGAGATGAATTTTGCATTATCTTTGAACAAGTTAATTCTGAGCAATCGGTAAGAACTAAACTACGTAAATTAAATGACGCTTTATCTCGTCCAATCATGTTACAAGGGCATACCCTCTACCCTAAAGCCAGTCTAGGTGCATGTATTACTGATGGTAGCCTTGACGAAAACGAGATTTATAAACGCGCGGATGCCGCCATGTACGGCGCTAAAAATATGAAACGCGGCTCGGTAAAATTACACCAAGTAACGGAAAGTTTTAATCACAGCTCATCAATTAAAGAGCAGCTTAATAATGAAATTGATTACAGCCAATTCGAGCTCTTCTTTCAACCCTCAGTGACAACCAATGATCAACAAATTTGCTCAATAGAAGCACTGTTACGCTGGCGTGAAAACGGCAAACCTAGTCTACCAAAAGAATTTTTTAACGTGATTGAAAGTGAAGGACATGCCAATAAAATTGAAAGCTGGGTTATTCATGAAGCCTGTCGTTGCCGTAAAACATGGGCTGAGAAAAAACTAATTGATAGCTCAGTGCCTATTAGCATTAATATTTCTAAATCCTATTTTTATCACCCTAACTTTTTACCTCACCTGCATAACGAAATTGCGCGATTTAACATCGCACCTGAGATGATAGAACTCGATATTCAAGAGTCTTGTCTAACCTCATCAGAAAAAAAATCATTTCAAATCACTAAAAAGCTGGCTGATTTAGGTGTGAAGATTGCCATTGATCGCTTTGGTTCAAGCCATACGTCACTTCGCACATTGCATGATTACCCGATTGACCGCATTAAGTTAGATCGCAAACTAGTTACTAATCTAGATACAGTAAATAGCTCTTTAGTAAAAAGTATTATCAATGCAGCACAGCAGCTCAATATTGAAGTCGTTGGTGAAGGTGTCGAATCTGACGAGTTAGCTGATTTTTACACGGATTGTTGTTGTGATGCTTTACAAGGATATATGATTTCAAGGCCTGCAAAACAGCATAATTTAGAGCAATTTTTGAGAAGTCATTGTGAAGCTGTGTATTAATAAGGCTTGAAAGCCTTATTGCAGCTATTTAGAATACTGCGTTTTCACTTACACCACTATTTTATGTCCCGCTCTCTTTGTGAAAAATGCCAATTTGTCTTAGCTGATTGCATCTGTGATCAGTTACAAAGCGTCAATAACCAAATACATGTTGTTGTACTTCAACATCGTTCTGAAGAAAATAACGCTAAAAATACAATTCGATTGGCTAAGTTGCTGTATAAAAGAATCACGGTTTTAACTGGCGACAATAGCGACGATTTTAGTGAGTTAAACAGCTTACCACTTGCAACAACTGCGCTACTTTACCCAGGTGAAGATGCTGAGACACTCGAAAATACAAGCACAGATTTAAACTTAACTCATTTAATCGTGTTAGATGGCACCTGGAAAAAAGCCAATAAGCTATTTTTTACTATCGATATTCTAAAACAGTTGCGCCAAGTGAGCTTCGCACAATTGCCAGACAATCGTTATCACCTGAGGAAAGCAAATCGCAGTGATAGTTTATCAAGCCTTGAGGCTATTGCGTATGCCCTGTTTTGCAAGGAAGCATTGCCTATGGCACCCGCTTATTCGGCGCTCGATGCAATGATGGAAAATCAATTTAAGTACATGCCCGCCGAAGTGCGAGCACGTTATAAATCAAAATAAGATTATGACTGGCTATCGTCACTAATACGCGAAGCCACGGCGCCAGACTGCCCTTTATATTTCGCGTCTTTACGGCGGTTATAAGGGTTTTCAGCAGGACCAGACATAGTTTCAAAACTCAGCGCACCAATTTTCATATAAGGGCGAAGCGCTAAAGGTAATTTTCCTGAATTATAAAATTCAAGTACGATATTACCCGACCAGCCTGGATCGATACGGTGTGCAGTCACATGCACCATTAAGCCTAAACGCGCAAGTGATGAGCGCCCATCAAGCCAGCCTACAATGTCATCAGGTAAAGTGACACTTTCATGTGTAATTGCGAGCGCTAGTTCCCCTGGGTGTAGAAAAAAAGCTTCACCCTCTTCAAGAATAATTTCATCGCTCATGATTGATTCCATAGCAGCAGAAACCAATTCTTTTGGTCCACTTAAATCAACATAAGGCGCTTTGTGATCTTGAAAGACACGAAACTTATTACCTAACCTTAAATCTACCGTGACACCAGAAATCATGTCTTCTTTTGGCACAGGTTCAATACTAATTTTACCCGCAGCTAGATGTTCTTTAATATGGGTATCACATAAACGCATAGTTAATCGTCCGTTATAATAATTTCGACGGGATTGCTGCCACTTCCTTGATAAAACAAATGACTAGCAACAAGTTTTGCCGCCCGATTATAAATGGCAACGAGCGCCTTGTCAGCATTATGTGAAAGAAACTCACCTTGCTCACCTACCTCTCTAATGCGATGTGCTAAAGGAACTTGTCCAAGTAAAGGAATATCAATACGCTGTGCCAGCTCCTTTCCGCCATCTTCGCCAAAGATATGGTTAACGCCATTACAATGTTGGCAATTAAAGTAACTCATATTCTCGATTAAGCCTAGGATCGGCACTTTCACTTTATTGAACATATCAATGCCTTTATTGGCATCTGCTAATGCTAAATCTTGCGGCGTAGTCACAATAACCGCACCACTGGCTGGAATTTTTTGTGACATGGTCAGTTGAATGTCGCCCGTACCAGGTGGCATATCAACAATTAAATAATCTAAATCTGGCCATGCGGTTTCATTGAGAAGCTGCATCAGTGCTGTTGATGCCATTGGCCCACGCCACACAGTGGCATCGCTTTTACCCAATAAAAACCCGATAGATTGCGCGACAAGTGCATTTTTTTCCATCGGTAAGAGGGTTTTATCATCTTTCGCTACGGGTGTTTCGTCTTCAAGACCTAATAACAAAGGAATAGATGGCCCGTAAATATCAGCATCTAAAATACCTACCTTGGCACCATTTTGTTTAAGTGCATTTGCTAAATTCACCGCACTGGTTGATTTGCCTACGCCACCTTTGCCACTTGCCACCAAAATAATATGTTTAATAGTACCGTGACGGTTAGGCTCCAATAGCTGAACTTGCACTCTAAGCGCAACAGGTTGCCCTAGCTTCTCAGATAAAAAGTTTGCAATATCAGGTTGTTCACTTGATGCAGCAAAATGCAAAAGTAGCGATACGTTTAAGCTATCGCCCTCTTCAACAGAAAGTAAGGTGGTTGCTTGCTGTAAACCAACGGGGAAAATATCTGAACGATAATCTGCCAACAACTGCGTAATGCGCTCAAACAGTGATGAATTTTGTGCGTTAGTAACGGCTTTATCAGCTTGTTTTGACCCTGAGAAAAGATTTTTAATATTAAACATGTAAATCTGCATTTGGCTAATGAAATACGCGCTGGAATTATGTAATATTCCTGACCTTAACTCCAGTTATATACTTAGCTTGTTACTACATGAATTTCCATGTAACAGGTTAAGGGTTACCTAATGGGTAAATTTTTGGTGTTGTCACCACACTAGTTTACGGTAAACGATATGTCGCAAAGAAAAATCTTAATTACAAGTGCATTACCTTATGCAAATGGCCCAACGCACTTAGGCCATTTACTTGAATATATTCAAACTGATATCTGGTCTCGTTTCCAGAAGTTACGTGGTCATGAAGCGTATTATGTATGTGCCGATGATGCGCACGGTACGCCGATCATGCTTAACGCACAAAAACAAGGTATCACTCCAGAAGAAATGGTTGCCAATGTGAGTGTTGAGCGCCAACGCGATTTTGCCGATTTTCATATTAAGTTTGATAACTATCACAGTACGCATTCAGAAGAAAACAAAGCGTTTTCTGAACTTATTTATAATCGTTTAAATGACGGTGGCTACATCAAAAAACGCACTATTTCGCAATTATTTGATGAAGAAAAAGGCATTTTCTTACCAGACCGCTTTGTAACGGGTACTTGCCCGCGCTGTAAAGCAGAAGATCAAAATGGCGACAGCTGTGACGTGTGTGGCGCAACCTACAGCCCTACTGAATTAGAATCACCAAAATCAGTAATGTCAGGTTCAACACCTGTACTTAAAGATTCAGAGCACTACTTCTTCGACTTACCAGCGTTTGAAGACATGCTAAAAGCATGGCTAACATCTGGCGCAATCCAAGGTGAAATGGCAAACAAACTAAATGAATGGTTTGAAGATGGTCTGCAGCAGTGGGATATCAGCCGCGATGCACCATATTTTGGTTTTGAAATTCCAGGTGCCCCAGGCAAATACTTTTATGTATGGTTAGATGCACCTATTGGCTACATGGCAAGCTTTAAAAACTTATGTGATAAAACCGGCCTTGATTTTGACGCATTTTGGTCAACGGATTCAGAAGCAGAGCTTTACCACTTTATCGGTAAAGACATTGTCTATTTCCACAGCCTGTTTTGGCCTGCAATGCTTGAAGGTGCTGGCTTTAGAAAACCAAATAACGTATTTGCCCACGGTTTTGTAACCGTAAATGGCGCGAAAATGTCTAAGTCGAAAGGTACCTTTATTAAAGCCCGTACTTACTTAGATCACATTGAAAATCCAGAGTATTTACGTTACTACTTCGCGGCTAAACTTAATTCAGGCATTACCGATTTAGACTTAAATCTGGATGATTTTGCTCAGCGAGTAAACTCTGACCTTGTTGGTAAAGTAGTTAATATTGCAAGCCGTTGTGCAGGTTTTATTGCTAAGAAGTTTGACGGTAAGCTAAGTGATGAAATTGCAGAGCCAGAGCTACTTGCTGAATTTGTAAATGCACAAGAGTCAGTAGCAGCGTCATTTGAAAACCGCGAATACAGCCGCGCAATTCGTGAAATTATGGCACTTGCGGACAAAGCTAATCAATATATTGATGCCAAAGCGCCTTGGGTATTAATTAAAGATGAAGCAACACAGCGTGATGCACACTTGGTTTGCTCTATGGGTATCAACCTATTTAAGTTATTAATGACTTATTTAAAGCCCGTGTTACCAGCAATGGCCGAGCAAGTAGAAACATTCTTAAACACCGAATTAACGTGGCAAAGTATCAATACTGCGCTAACTAATCACGAAATCAGCAAATTCAAAGCATTAATGCAACGTGTTGAAATGGATAAGGTTAACGCAATGCTTGAAGAATCAAAAGAAAGCCTGGCACCTGCAAAGCCAGCGATTGACCCAAACAGTCCTCTTGCGAAAGAGCCAATTGCAGATGAAATCGAATTTAATGATTTTGCAAAAGTTGACCTACGCGTTGCTAAAATTGCAAAAGCAGAACACGTAGAAGGCGCAGATAAGCTGCTTAAACTAACGCTTGATTTAGGCGGCGAAACACGCCAAGTGTTTGCAGGGATTAAATCAGCATATCAACCTGAAGATATCGAAGGCAAACTAACGGTGATGGTTGCAAACCTTAAACCGCGTAAGATGCGCTTTGGTATGTCAGAAGGTATGGTACTTGCAGCAGGCCCCGGTGGAAAAGAGATTTATATCTTAAACCCAGATGACGGCTCTGAGCCAGGTATGCGTGTAATGTAATTACCAAACACAAATTAAAAAAACCGCTATTTAGCGGTTTTTTTGCTTTAAAGCTCAATGAGAACAAATTCGCGAACCTCTGACCTAACCAATTGGTTTATTATGCGTGGATCTGTTTGATTGAGCGCATAAAAGATTGATATGCAGTACTAATTTCTTTTTGTGAATCATTCTTCAAAGCTTGCTCTAAAGATTTGGCCATATTGCCAAGCTCGGTAAAACCAAACATGCCCGCTGCGCCATAAATAGCATGGCAAAGTTTGGCAAGTTCTGGATTGTCTCCCAAACAAAATAAATGCTCTGCAAGGGCTTTTTGCTCAGTTAAGTTATTAATAAATTGCAGCCGCATAATTTGTAAGTCTTGATCAGGAATTGCAGCCACTTCAATTGGCACATCAATATACTTGCTTAATTTCTCATAAAATTCGTTTTTATCGATTGGTTTTGCAATATGATCGTCAAAACCGACAGATAAATAATGTTTAATCTCATCGGTCATTGCATTGGCAGTAAGTGCTAAAATTGGGCACGACACACCGGTAGAACGCATTAAATCATGAGCTTCTAGCCCATCCATCACTGGCATTTGAATATCAAGCAGGATAATGTCAAATTCATCATTAAGCGTAGCCTCAACCGCCTCTTTACCGTTATTAGCACTGACAATGCTAAAACCCAAATTTTCAAGCATGCGTTTTATCAGCACTCGGTTGTCTGGGTGATCTTCTGCGAGCAAAATTTTACCTTCAAGTTTTTTAATTGCCGCATTACGTTTTGTGCTTTGCTCGCTTTCTTTAGTAATTTGATATGAATCGAGCCACTGCGTTTCAGTGGTGGTATAACATGGCAAGGTAAAACTAAATTTAGAGCCTTTGCCTTCCTTACTAGATACCGACATAGTGCCACCTAAGCGCTCAACAAGGTTCTTCGAGATATGAAGGCCTAATCCGGTACCGCCATATTGTCTGGTAGTAGACAGATCCCCTTGATGAAACGGACTAAATAACTTTTCAAGTGATCCTTTATCCATACCAATACCGGTATCCACAATCGTCACTTTTAGATCGTCATCTTCCATTTCAACTTTAATGCTCACACTGCCTTTTTGCGTAAATTTAACTGAGTTACTGGTAAGGTTCAGTAAGATTTGGCGTAAACGCACAGGATCCGACATAATTTTATTCGGCAGTGGAAAATGATAATCTATATTAAATTCGAGCCCTTTATCACGTACTTGGCGGCCAAGAATAGATCCCACCTCAGACATTAACTGGAAGATATTGGTAGGCACTTGTTCAATTGTCAGCTTGTTCGCTTCGATTTTAGATACATCTAAAATATCGTTAATCAAGCTCAATAAGTGTTTACTGTTTTTTTGAATTACTCTTAAACCATGGCGCTGCTCGTCAGGCGTTAGCGTATCGTCGCTGTTTAAGGTATCAATGTAGCCTAAAATCGACGTCATGGGTGTGCGAATTTCATGACTCATATTTGCTAAAAAGCGTGATTTGGCAAGGTTTGCGTCTTTCAGCTCTTCGGTTAACACTTCAAGTGCAGTGGTACGCTCTTTTACTTTTAACTCAAGGTTTTGGCTTAAATCGAAATTTTGTTTATTAATTAAGCGAAGCTTATCTGCAACGGCAAACGCTAATAATAATGCATCAAGGGTTGTGCCTATCAAGCCATACAAATAAAAATTAGCATTAAAATCTGGCAGTAAACCAAGGTTATTTAGATTTCCCACCATATTTGGCAGCAACATCGCAATATAAGCCAAAATAAAATATCGAGCAGGTTTAAAACCATGTTGCCAGCTTAAAAGGCCAGCCGCCATTCCAACCACCATCATAATGCCAGTAACAATCGTTGCCCAAATAAAGCCAAAACCCGGCATAAAAAAGCTAATAGGTACTCCTACTAATGCCACAATACCTATGCCAATGGCTGCTTTAGCAAGTTGTGGAAAGTGCTCATCTAGTCTTAAAAATGGAATGAAAAAGAGTGCGTTGGTGAGTGGTAATAAAATAAACCCTAGCCAATGTACTTGCGCACTGTTAACACCAAATAGCTGCTGTGGGATTAAAAAGAAATGGCTCCATGCAAACACCCAAGATGCGGTAAACAGCGCATAATGCAGATGCATTTTTTCACGTGATACAAAGTAAATAAGTAAATTATATAATCCAAGCGCAATACCAATACCGAAACAAAGCAACATGACAGTCGAATTAACAGTCGATGATTGCGTGAATTCAGCAGCTTCATAAAGTGTGATTTTTGGTGCAGTATAAAAATAGTCACTGCTAATACGCACAATAACCATGTAGTGCTCGCCTTTTGCTAATTGCACTTTATTGGCAAAGTGAAAAGGCGTATTTAGTGGATGATCTGCCCCAGAAACGGAAACTTGAGTATTACGCTTGTCATACACACGCAATTCAATTTTATCAGCCATAAAATTGGCTGGCGCAAACACGTAGTCACCTGAAGGTAATTCATTTTTTAATGATAAAGCGTACCACACTTCATCACCGAAAATGTTTGGCCGTTTTGTTTCGTTTTTTTTGTGTTGCCACGTCGTTGCTTCAGCATAATTAAGCGGGAAACTAAGCGGCTGCCCTGAACCTATTTGAATTGACTTGGCGAGTAAATTGGTTGAAAGCTCATTTTCAGTCAATGTGATAGATGCCAGCACTTGTTTGCTGAATAATAAAACACAGATTAATGCAAAAATAGTAACAAGTGTTTTTCTCATCTACCACATTCCGAGCAAGGCTTAAAATTGATATCGAAGATTTATACCATATTGACGCCCTTGCGCTTTAAAATCTTCTAACATGCCTAAAAATGAGCTCAAGTCGAATTTTAAATGACTGTAGTGCTCATCTGTTAAGTTCTTGCCCCAAAGGTTAACATGCCAACTAGCAATGCTATATGAAATATTTGCGTGCCATAGCAAAACATCTTCTTGCATTGCTGATTCGTTCATATTTTGGTCAAAGTAATATTCGGATTGGTAATCATTTCCTATTGAAAATGCCAACTCACCACTACTTATATTCATTGAATAATTTACATTAGTTGCAATATTCCATTCTGATGTAAAAGGTAAACGGTGATCGGTTAACTTTTTACCAAGGGGATCGGTATATTCATCAAATTCAGCATGAGGTAAATAACCAATATTAAACGACACATCTAAATTACTACCGAAATACCAAGTATTTTCAATTTCAGCACCATAAATCGTTGAAGATGCAACATTTTCAAGTAATTGTAATGGAGGCGCAGTTGGAATAGCACTCGCCTGATTCATAAAAACTTGCTGATCTTGATAATCATAATGAAAGGCTGCAGCTGAGATTTTCCATGTGTTATCAAAAAGCTCTGTGCGAAGTCCAAGCTCATTAGCAATTAAATATTCAGGACCGTAAGCAGCAAGTGCGGCTTGTTCTGGGGTTGCAATAAAACCACCATAATAGCCTCCACTTTTATACCCATTTGAAAGTGAGTAATACACCTGCATTCCATTTAAGGTTTGATAATTAAGTGCGATTTTTCCTGATACCCGATCATCGCTTTCACTGCCTGAAACAGTATAGTAATCAATTGTCTGACCATTTAAATCACTCGGGTCTAAGACAATATTTAAATCACTTTGAGATTCGTAACGCGTTGTTTCATCGGTATAACGCGCACCTAGCACAACCGTAAATTGATTACTTACTTGCCAGTCAAACTGCGCAAACAATGCTGTCGATTCAATGTTAATGGTATTGTCGTAATAAAAGGTCGTGGTTAGTGTTGGATCTAATATTCCTCTGAAATCACGTAAAATATCATTAAAATTGGCTTGTTTAATATCTTCATGAAGGTAATAAATACCCGCCATTAAATGGCCCATGTCAAAGGCACTTGATAAACGTAACTCTTGGCTAAACGCATCATCTTTGGTGCCTAAGTGCCCTTCACATAACTGTGCTGGACTACCATCGCAATTAAAACCATGGTCACGATTAAGCGAGTTATAAGCTGTAATACTGGTAAATTCAATTTTGTCATTAAATTGGTAATTCAGTTTTAATGAAGCCCCAACATTCTCAGTATCATGTTCTTGTTCGTTGTTCACCATGACATCAAAAAAGCGCTCACTGCCATCATTAAAGCCAAAAGCATCAAAGCAATTATTTGAGCCTAGCTCACCCACGCTACACAGCACACCATTAGCAGGATCTTTAAAAATACCGATAGAGCCAACAGGATTTACCGTGCCATTCCAATCGTTACCATTGATTTTAAATAGCATATCTAACTTATCCCACTGCCCTAATAAGGCAACGCGATAATCGGTTTGCACCATGCCAGCTTGTTTTGAACCAGGTAGTAAATTGTTGGTAGAGTAATCATATTCTTTACTGCTCACAGCAATTCGCGTAGCTAAATTGTCAGAAAGCGGGAGATTGGCAACACCTTCCAGTAAACCAAAATCTAAATTTCCACGGCCAACTTTAATGTAACCATCTAGAGTGTTGAGCTCAGGGAGTTTATTACGAATTAAAATCGCACCACCTGTACTATTGCGCCCAAATAACGTGCCTTGTGGACCACGCAGTACTTCAATACTTTCTAAATCAAATAAATTCACTAGTTGGTTATTTGCAGCCCCAGCAGTGACATCATCTTGGTAAATGGCGATGGGTGAAGTATTAGACGTGTTGTAATCTATTAAACCCACACCACGAATATTAATTGCGGGTGTTGTGCCTTCAGCGGCATTTTGTGAAATTTTAACATTAGGAATAAGATGGCCTATCGCCGTAACATCCTTTAATTGCTCTTTATCGACTTGTTCGCCATCAATAGCCGAAAGCGTAACCGTTACTTGTTTAATCGGTTGTGCACGTTTGGTGGCATAGACTTCTATGACTTCCATATCTTGTTTTGATATTTGCGCAAAAGAAGGGGCACAAGCGAGAGCACAGGCAACATAAAGTGAGCGTAATTCCATACGAAAGCAATCTTTTTGTTAGTTATAAATCTAAGTATAATCAATGAATTGCAAAGGTACTAATTTTTTAACTATTGTACCTCAAACCCATCAAACTGTTTGGTTTGAATATAATCCCAAGATACTTTTTCAACGTCAGCTTGGCTGGGACCTTGTTCTAGAAATTCAGTAAACTTAATCAATTTTAAATCTTGGCCAGTTGCTTCAACTTCAACCTCACCATTGGCAAGGTTTTTTGCATAACCACTAATGCCTAATTGTTCAGCCACCTGTTTAACCGATGCACGATAAAAAACACCCTGTACTCTGCCAGCAACAATGGCTTTTAAAGTTCGCTCAGACATAACAACACCAATTTAAATCGATTGTTTAATCAAACTTAGTCGGTGACTATGGGATTGCCAAATTTTTCATAATATTTTGCAAATTCAGCCTCTAATTTGGCTGTTTGATCAGTTGCTTTTAAATTTGAAAAACAGTTAAGTGCATTTTTGCGGCCAGTTTCATTAAAATTTTCAGACTGAGGATTAATAAAACCATGCTCAAAAGGTGCACGGTACAATGACAAGTTTTTATTTTTAACAAGCGTGTTAAGTACATCTTCTTGATTAAAGTGGCGCTCAAATTTTGCAAACACTATTTGCCATGGGCAAATGACGTTAGTCTCTAAATAATGACGTATTTGCCCTGGGTAAAACGCAATCCCTTGAACTAACGCCGGAAAACTATTTTGACTTGCCCAAATAGCTGCGCCACCGGCACTGAAACCCAGTACAACTTCTGTCTCATTGGCGCCTTCTACAGTGTTAATTCGAGCAGCATAATTTTCCATACCACCCACCTTTAAAAAGTAATGATATGCATCCGATTCACTGTTAAATCGCGGCGGGGTTTGTACGTAAGGAGAGATAGAAGTGACTACATGGTATTTAGTTAAGCGTTCACAAAGTTCCAAATGCGATGCGGTTTCACCAAAAATATCACTGGCTATAAGTATGTTCATTGCAATAAGCCCTTGCTCAAAAGCGTATTCTACTTGTAAGCACCTACGAGGTTAACTAAAATAACGACCTTTTTTAGCTGCAACAATTGGAGCCACTATGTCTGGGGTTATTTATCTTCAACCAGGGCGTGAAAAGTCGCTAAAGCGCAAACACCCATGGATTTTTTCTAAAGCCATTAAAAAAGTCAAAGGCAACCCAGGCTTAGGTGATACCGTAAGTGTTTATGATGCTGATGGTAAATTCTTAGCAATCGCGGCTTATAGCCCGCAATCACAAATTCGCGCACGTGTTTGGTCATTTGATGAAAACACGATGATCGATACCGACTTTTTCTATCATCGACTAAAACAAGCCCTGAGTCTTCGTGATTACGTCATTGAAGAAGGAGGCTTAACAGGATTTCGTCTGTGTGCAGCTGAATCGGATGGTTTACCAGGCATTACCATCGATAAATTTGATAACTATTTAGTGTGTCAATTATTAAGTGCAGGTGCAGAGCGCCATAAAGGGGATATTGTACAAGCACTTATTAAGCTGTTTCCAGGTTGTAATGTGTATGAACGCTCAGATGTGGATGTACGTAAAAAAGAAGGCCTTGAACCAATTACAGGCGTATTACACGGAAACGCGCCAACAGAGCCTGTTAAAATTTTGGAAAATGGCCTGGCATTAGAAGTTGATATTTTAGGCGGCCACAAAACCGGCTTTTATTTAGATCAGCGTGACAGTCGCAATGCTTTAAGCCGCTTTTCTAAAGATAAAACGGTCCTTAACTGTTTCAGCTACACAGGTACATTTAGTTTATACGCACTAAAAGCAGGCTGTGAAAAAGTGACTAATGTGGATGTATCTGAAAGCGCATTAGCCATTGCAAAACGAAATGTTGAGCATAACAATTTAGATTTATCTAAAGTGGATTTTATCAAACAAGACGTATTTAAATTGCTTCGTGAATACCGTGAGAAAGGCGTGCAATTTGATACCATCGTAATGGATCCACCAAAGTTTGCCGAAAGCAAAGCACAGCTAACGGGTGCCTGTCGCGGTTATAAAGACATTAATATGATTGCGATGCAAATTCTAAAACCGGGTGGCACGTTACTTACATTCTCATGCTCTGGCTTAATGGAACAAAACCTATTTCAAAAAGTGGTAGCAGATGCCGCACTTGATGCTGGGCGTGAACTTCGTATCATGGAGCGCTTAAATCAGGCACCCGATCATCCGATTGCTGGTGAGTACCCTGAAGGGTTTTACTTAAAAGGCCTTATTTGTAAAGTGCTTTAGGTTTATTCAATAACCGTTCTACAAGGCATTTTCTACTACATAGTTGGCCTCGCCCAACTCTCACTTCTAAATATTAAAGCGGGCGTTTGTTCGCTTTAATACGATACCTGCAACAAAAAATCCGAAAAGAAAATACAACTCTATCGATAGTCACAAGTAGCTTACGCATACTTACCATATAAATACTTTGCACGTTATCTTATACCAACACAATTACACTTTACCCTAGCAACATACTACAGAATGGCAACGTCCTAGCATTCGAAATAGTGCTCTCCAAATTTGATCGAAATACGGGAAATCGCGTATGTTATGGTTAATTAAATCCCTCCGGAGTCATTAATGAGCGCAATCCAACAAACCTTCAAACTCGGTTTTCCCTGGCAGACATTCGACCCTTTCCTTTTTTGTGTGTACCACAATGATAAATTCCCCAAAGGTAATGGCAACTTTGGGCCAAAAGCGTCACTAGAAGGCAGAAATATAGGCCAGGATTTCGCGTGGAAAGACGGTTGGAATATGTATCATGGAACAAAAGTGCCTGGGTTCCCCGGGCACCCGCACCGAGGGTTTGAAACCATAACTGTGGTTAATGAAGGGCTGGTAGATCATGCGGATTCACTCAGCGCTGCTGGACGTTACGGTGGTGGTGATACCCAGTGGATGACGGCCGGAAAAGGCGTGCAACATTCAGAGATGTTTCCGCTGGTTAATACCGATTCACCAAACCCGTTAGAGTTATTTCAAATATGGCTTAACCTCCCCGCTGTTAATAAGATGAGTGCACCTGACTTTAAAATGCTATGGCAAGAAGAAATACCTGTTGTTAATGTGAGTGATGGTAATAAAACTTCAACGATTAAGATTGTTGCTGGCGAATTTGAGGGTCATAAACCGCCATCTCCACCACAAAATTCTTGGGCTGCGGTTTCATCAAACGAAGTAGCAGTATGGCAAATCAAAATACCGCAAGGTGGCTCAATAACAATACCCGCAGCCTCAAAAGGTTTAAATCGAGTGGTGTATTTGTTTGAAGGTCAATCGGTGAACATAGACAAACAGGCTTTGTCATTGAATTACGGTGCAAAATTACACTCAGACCATGCAGTAACAATCACTGCTGATGAAGAACCAGCACAATTGTTAATGTTGCAGGGACGCCCTATCAACGAGCCCATCGTACGATACGGTCCGTTTGTGATGAATTCGGAAGCAGAAATACACCAAGCCTTTGAAGACTTTAGACAAACTCAGTTTGGTGGCTGGCCTTGGGATTCGATTGAGCCGACCCACGAACACGCCAAAGGACGCTTTGCTAAATATATTGACGGACGCCTCGTCGAAAAGGAGCTCTGAGTTCCGTACTTTTTATGAATTAAAACCAGAGCCTAACTGCTCGGGACTGCTTACGAATCAACAGCTTGTGAACAAGTTTTTTTGTTAAGCTTTTGCGAGCCTGAAGAGTTAAAATGCAAAGGCTTTATGTGTAATATGCTTTAGCCTAATGTTAGTCAGATCCTATTTATGGATCTGACAGTTAGTTTTATGTGGTTCGGGATTAACAATCCCCGCCTCCGCCTGAACAATCACTACTCCCACTTGAACTACCACTGCCACTCATAAAGCCACCACCACCCAAAAATCCGCTGCTGTCTGCACTACTGCGGTCAGTAGCAAAACTCGGGTTAATTGCTGCTTTTATAATTGAAATAATAATTAGCAGTGTAAAAATAAGTGGGCAAACAATTGCTTGTATTGTTGAATCGGAATACACATCTGTAAAATACCCAGATGCCACTAAACCAAATAAAATGATTATCCATGATCGCATATTTAAATCCTTTGCTTGAACTCACTACATCTTCAACAGTATCAGTTAAAGTAGTTAAATTCAAAGCGAGAGACAATCAATAAATTGACTCAGCAATGCGTACTGTGAACATTAAAAAAGGAGCATAAAGCTCCTTTTTTAGTTTATTTCTAACACTTCTAATCCCAGCAAGAATTCTTTTTCTTCTACTTCACTGCACCGCACTACTCTCGCTAACGCGTCAAGTGATGGCACACTGTTGTTACTGGCATCAATTCGTACTTTTACCTCTGTTGCTACTTCTAAAGGTTCGTCAATTTCAATCGACATACCACTGGCACTTAAATCGCGGCATACTCCATCAATTTTTCTTCCGGCTTCAGAGTCTAAAATGACGAGCTGCGCTTCTGCATTTACCAGCATGCGAAAAAAATTACGTTTATCTTCATACAACATTAGATTTCCCCTAAACTTCCTGTCGCAGGACTATTATTACCACAGCAAAATGCGTTTTCCAATAACAAAAAATTTACATTTCTTGCTGTGTTTTATTCAGAACCACACTCTTTAATCGCGTTTTGTATACGCTTCAAAGAGATAGGATACGCCGTTCCTAAATTCTGGGCAAACAAAGAAATGCGTAACTCTTCTATCATCCACCTGATTTCTTCAAGTTTTTGCTTTTCTGTATTAGAGCGCGCCTTGCCAATGGCCTCTTTTAAAATGTGCTCAGCCTTTTCAATATCCAGCATTTTTAATTTATCTTGGTGCGGATCGATAGGTAATTTTTCTAATCGGCGCTCAATACCTTTCAAATAACGAATTACATCTTTAATGCGCGCTGCGCCATGGCTGGTAACAAAGCCTTTAAATATCAGCTTTGAGAGCTGCTCTTTAATATCACCTTGCGCCATGATCATGGTGAAATCCGATTTGCCTTTCAGTTTCTTGTTAAGGCTACTGACCAAACTCAGTGCCGCTTCAACATCGAGGGCAATCGCAACAACGGCATCACCGAGTTCGCCACGAATGGTTTCTTTGACATTATTAAATGACTGTTCATCACGAATATTACTATTCGACGCTAAAATGCTGTCAACCGCAGCCGCAATACAATCATCGATAAGCTCATTAATTTTACCAAATGGATTAAAATAAAGGCCTAGCTTGGCTTTGTTTGGCAGTTTTTGCTGTAAATATTTAATTGGCGATGGAATATTTAATAGCACTAAACGACGCAAGCCTTTCAAATGTGCCTCATCCGCTTTTTCTTTGGCATCAAACAACTTAATGCTGGTTGCTTTACCATCATCAACAAGTGCTGGATAGGCTTTAACTTCATATTGGCCTTGCTTTTGTACGTACGACGAAGGCAGTTCGCCAAACGACCACTCAATTAAATCACTTTGCTCAATGCCCTTCTCTGCCACTTTGGCTAGGTTATCGTTAACCTTGCCTTTAAGCTTTTCTTTCAGTTCGTCTAAGTCAAACCCGATGGCAAGTAATTTATTTTTCTCATCTTTTACCGCAAATTGCAGTTTCAAATAAGCCGGCAATGCGCCGAAATCCCATTCTTGGTTTTTAATTGTCACACCCGACATGCGCAATAAGTGTTTACTAATAGCCTCTATAAAACTGCCCTGCATTGGCTCAAGCGAAGCCATTACAGCATCAGCATAATTCGGTGCTGGCACAAAGTTACGGCGTGTGGTTTTTGGCAATGATTTAATCAGCGCAGTAATTAACTCATGACGAAAGGCCGGTATATGCCAATCAAATCCCGTATTTTCAACTTGGTTTAACAAGGCCAATGGAATTTGTACTACCACACCATCAAGTGCCTGTCCTGGTTCAAAATGATACTCAAGTGGTAAAAACAGGTTGTTCTGCTGCCAAACGTCTGGGTAGTTTTCTTTACTGATATGCGCAGCATCATGTTGCATTAATGCCGCTTTATCCATATGTAAGAACTTAGGTTCCGCTTTTTTCTGTTTCTTCCACCAAGTATTAAATTCTACACGGCTAGTGATGTTGTCTGGCAAACGTTGGTGGTAAAAATCCATCAAGGTTTCTTCATCTACCAAAATATCGCGACGACGTGCTTTGTGTTCAAGATCTTGCACTTCATCAATTAGTTTTTGATTAAAGTTTAAAAAGCTTTCACTCTGGCCAAGTTGCTGTTCAACCAATGCACTACGAATAAAAATTTCGCGGCTTAATTTGGCGTCTATTTTGTTAAATTGCACACTTTTACGTGACACAATGGTTAAGCCATAAAGGGTTTGCTGTTCAAACGCCATAACCGCACCCGTTTTCTTTTGCCAGTGCGGTTCACTGTAACTGCGATTCACTAAATGCTGTGCCAGCGGTGCAACCCAAGCTAAATCAATTTTCGCATTAATACGGGCAAACAGTTTACTGGTTTCAACCAGTTCAGCCGCCACAAGCCATTTCGGTGATTTTTTGAAAAGGCCAGATCCTGGGAATACAAAAAACTTGCTTTGACGGGCCCCGGTATACATTTGGTTATCGTCTTTCATACCAATGTGACTGAGCATACCTGCCAAAATTGATTTATGAATTGCTTCATAATCACTGGGGTTTTGATTAATCTTAAAACCCATCTCTTCGCAGGTAGACACCAACTGGTAAACAATATCTTGCCATTCACGCACACGCATATAGGCTAAAAACTCAGTTTGACAGAGCTTTCTAAATTGATTGCGCGACAAGGCTTGTTGTTGTTCTTCTAAGTAACGCCATAAGTTTAAAAAGGCAATAAAGTCAGAGTCTTTATCGGCAAAGCGGCCATGGCTTTCTTGTGCTTTGGCCTTTTTATCCTGCGGAAATTCGCGCGGATCTTGAATCGATAACGCTGCAACAATAACGATAGCTTCAAACATCGCATTAAAACCATTTGCTGCGTGCACTATTTTGGCAAGACGAGGATCAACAGGTAAGCGGCTCAGCTCGCGACCCGCTTTTGTGAGTTTGTACTCTTTTTTCCGCGTAACTGGCGTAATTGCTTGAATTTCTTCAAGTAAACGTAGGCCATCCGTAATATTACGGTTATCAGGTGCTTGCACAAATGGGAATTCACTAATATCACCTAAACCAAGAGCAAGCATTTGTAGAATTACTGACGCTAAATTAGTACGCAGAATTTCAGGATCGGTAAATTCTGGACGACCTAAGAAGTCTTCTTCTGAATAAAGACGAATACAAATACCTTCAGCCACACGACCACATCGCCCTTTTCGCTGATTAGCACTGGCCTGCGAAATAGCCTCTATTGGAAGGCGCTGTACTTTGGTGCGATAGCTGTAACGGCTTATACGCGCTGTACCTGGGTCAATAACATAGCGAATACCCGGTACCGTTAACGAGGTTTCAGCCACGTTGGTTGATAACACAATACGACGGCCCGAGTGCGAGGCAAAAATACGGTTTTGCTCTGCATTTGAAAGGCGCGCATAAAGTGGCAGCACTTCGGTATTTGCAAGGCCACGTTTTGCCAGTGCATCAGCAGTATCGCGAATTTCACGCTCACCATTCATAAAAATAAGAATATCGCCCGGCCCTGCTTGCATTAGTTCATCAACTGCATCAAAAATCCCTTGTAGCTGATCGCCCTCAGCTTCCATTTCGGTTTTGTTGATTTCAGTTAACGGACGATAACGCACTTCCACAGGGTAAGTACGGCCCGACACTTCAATAATCGGCGCATTATTAAAATGTTTTGAAAATCGCTCAGGGTCGATGGTTGCAGAGGTAATAATCAGTTTTAAATCAGGGCGTTTGGGTAACAGGTTTTTCAAATAACCTAAGATAAAATCGATATTTAAACTGCGTTCATGCGCTTCATCGATAATAATAGTGTCGTATTGATTTAAAAATCGGTCTTGTTGAATTTCCGCAAGTAGCACACCGTCGGTCATCAGTTTTAAATAGCTTGAGTGTGATACTTGATCACTAAAGCGAATTTTAAAACCCACTTTATCGCCAATGGTGGTACCAATTTCTTCAGCAACACGAGCGGCTACACTGCGCGCCGCTAATCGACGTGGTTGGGTGTGACCAATTAAACCTGCAACACCTCGGCCAAGCTCTAAACAAATTTTTGGTAACTGCGTGGTTTTACCTGAGCCGGTTTCACCTGCCACTATCACTACTTGGTTTTCACTAATGGCTTTTTTAATATCGTCTTTTTTCTGACTGACTGGCAGGTTTTCTGGGTAGCTTATTTTCGGTAGTTGCTTTAAGCGTAACTCACGAGCGGCAATACTTTTTTCAATATCTTGAGTGATAGTTGTCAGCACTTTTAATTGCTTTGCTTCATCACTTACTTTTTTGACACCATCAAGGCGGCGTTTAAAAAGAAACTGATCTTTTTTAAGGCAATTTTTTAGAAGTGAATACAGTTGCTGGTGTGGATTAGCCATAGATAGAATAAAGCGGAAATTCAAAAGTCTAATAATACCAAATTGATTACCATAAAATAAGGGAAGCGTTGTGCTTCCCTTATTTTAATTTAACTAAACGAATAAATGACCTCTAATCGTCTTTAAAAATTGCCACATAGGTTGGCTGATTCGCCATTTTAGATGCGCGATACATGCCTTTGGTGTTAAATGGCAGACTGATATTACCTTTGTTATCCACAATAATAACGCCCCCAGTTCCCCCTATTGGCTTAAGTACATCATGAATAACTTCAGCGCCGGCTTGTTTAATGGTTTTGCCTTGATATAGCACACGGGCACAAATATCCGATGCCACACTGTAACGAATAAAATATTCACCATGACCAGTCGCAGACACCGCACAAGAGCGGTTATCCGCAAAGGTACCTGCACCAATCACTGGAGAATCACCAATACGACCAAAGCGCTTTGCTGTCATGCCGCCAGTTGAGGTACCTGCGGCAAGGTTTCCGTGTTTATCTAAAGCCACAGCACCGACGGTGCCCATTTTATATTGCTCAGGCAGAGCGCGATGATTAGCTTGGTAGTTTTCAGTTTTGTTAAGCTTCTTTTTGGCTCGCTCTAACGCTTCAAAACGGTGTTCAGTATCAAAAATACTGTTATTAACGAGCTCCATGCCGTTTTTCTTAGCAAACTGCTCAGCGCCTTCACCGCTAAGCATCACATGCACTGACTGTTCCATCACCAAACGCGCTAAATCAATCGGGTTTTTAATATGTTTTACCCCTGCAACCGCACCTGCTTGACGGTCGCGTCCATCCATAATTGAGGCATCAAGCTCGTGGTGGCCATCATAGGTATAAACAGCGCCAATACCTGCATTAAAAAATGGCGAATTTTCTAAAATATTAATTGCTGTGGTCACTGCTGTTAAACTCTCACCACCGTTTTCAAGCACTTTATAACCTGCCTCTACCGCTTCTTGCAGTTTAGCGCGATAAGCCGCTTCTTTTTCAGGTGTAAATTTACTTTTATCTATGGTGCCAGCACCGCCATGAATAGCGATAGAAAATGGCTGCTCGTTTGCAGCAAACGCACTTGTTGATAAAAGCGCTGTAAAGAGCGCTGTTGCGAGTGATTTATTCATTATTATTTTCCTTTTGTTTTTAGAGCGTGTTGATCTTTGTGGTCTAAATTCTGTTCAAATCCAAAGCTTTTTGATCGCGGCGTTGCTTTGTAGTCCTAGTGGGCTAAGTCAAAAAGCGACAACAAAGAACAAAAGGCTTTGGGTTGAACCTTTTAGGCAGCGCTTGTTTGGCATTTATGCTGTGTTATCGCTCATTTATGTAAAATAACTACACTACAATCGCTCTGCCTGGTCTAAATACCAAACAAGCTGCTGCAGAAATAGACAGCAAAGGTCAACACGCTCT
>NZ_JAPEHW010000036.1 GCF_028875915.1 Pseudoalteromonas sp. G4 | reverse complement strand
CTTTTTGGCCGTTTAAAAAGAATGAACGAGTACGCCATGGATGGGCGTAAGATAAATGCAAGGAAGCAAATTCAAAGACTAACTACACAAGTTAAGGCCTTTAAACAGCTCTAAAACCTCCCCCTTCAACACCCCAAACTTTGCAATAAAAAGCCTACTTCTTATAAGTTTCTAACCTGAAAACTGCCCTGCCCGAGCTTTTTTAATAGCATTGCTAAGCGATCTAAACGCCAAGATCGTAGCTCATCTACCCTTGCTTGGCGGATTGTATAGCCCTTTCCGGTTTGCGTATTTATGGCAAATAAGTGATACTTATTGGGCTCTAAATTCGATTCTTGGGCAATAAAGTCTGTCATAGACCCTGTTTCTACTAGTCTTACAAACTCACCTTCTTTGATCCGATAAAAATCAATCACAACAATTCACCAAAATAATCATTACATATTGCCATTTTGTCATATTACGATCTAAAAAGCAGATCTGATATTGGCTCGCTAAGTGAAAAGATCGCCTATTTTTAGAATATTTGGATCTTAAAAACAACTTATTAGATCTAATAAAAAACCTGATCTTGAAACCAAATGAATAGATCTATCCACAAGCAGATAAACCTCCCTGTAAAAGGCACCTTTTTACAGATTTTTTTTCCTTGTATTTAGATTTCATAAATAGCTTAACAACGTGTTGTACACAGTTAGATCGCAAATATATTAAAAATATAATTAAATTTAAAATATTAAATAACAAATACTTAAACAAATAACGATGATTAAACAACCAGATTTAAACTATCCACTGTGAATAAGATCTTTTAACTATGTAGTTTATACCTTAAGATCGGCAAAAATACCTGATCAACTCATCATGAAAAACCTAAGTATTATCGTTGGTAGCCAAATGGGCTCTGCAGAATATGTTGCAGAGCAGCTACAAGACGCCTTAGCTGAAGAAGGCCTAAGCGTTACAGTACACGAACAACCTGTATTAGCTGATATTACAAATACAGATTGGCTTATTTGTACATCGACACATGGTGCTGGCGAATTACCTGATAACATTCAAGCTTTTGCTGCAGAACTTGCTGAAGGCGAAGCGTTAAATGATATTAACTACGCGGTGATTGGTTTAGGTGACTCTAGTTATGATCAGTTTAATCAAGCAGCTAAGCAGATTGATCATCTTCTGTTGGATAAAGGCGCAAATAAGTTAATAGATCGCCTTGAAATCGACGCGCAGTCAGAAGAATTGCCTGAAGATATAGCTTTAGCCTGGTTACCACAGTTAATTAAAGTGCTTAGCTAATTAATTAGCGATAACGATCATATAAAAAGGTTATTCACAATTTTTGTATTTTTTAGATCGGAATGTGGATAACCCTTGATCTAACCTTGTATTTATAGATGATTATGCATTGGATAGAATTTTAGCTTGATCGCATTGTTGATAACTAGGCTAGTTGATCAAAGGTTTTAAAGCTGTTGATCCGATCATATCAACATCAAGTGATCTAGCTTAACTTAATGATTTAATTATCGAATTGATACTTATCAACAGAAATGAGCGTTCTATATAATATAAATAACAAGATCTTTCTAAAGATCATTTAATTTATATTAGATCAACTCTTTAGATCGTGTTCAATATTTAATCGTTTCACTTCTTAGAATTTCTAGGTAGAATACGCATCCTTTCAAAATCTAACTCGGATATTACGCAGGATCCTTTACATGCTATTTCATGAACAATTTGACGTTATTGTTGTTGGTGGTGGACATGCTGGTACAGAAGCAGCATTAGCTTCGTCGCGCATGGGAATGAAAACATTACTGTTGACTCATAATATTGATACTTTAGGTCAAATGTCATGTAACCCTGCGATCGGTGGGATCGGTAAAGGCCACTTAGTAAAAGAAATCGACGCTTTAGGTGGTGCTATGGCACAAGCGATCGATAAAGGTGGTATTCAATTTAGAACACTGAATTCTTCTAAAGGCCCAGCGGTACGTGCTACTCGTGCTCAAGCAGATAGAAAGCTTTACAAAGAAGCAATTCAGCAAACATTGCAAAACCAAGAAAACTTAACGATTTTCCAACAGTCGTGTGATGATCTTATTGTTGATGGCGACACTGTAAAAGGTGTTGTAACGCAAATGGGCTTAAAGTTTGAAGCGCGTACTGTGGTATTAACGGTAGGTACTTTCTTAGGTGGCCAAATCCATATTGGTATGGAAAACTTTAGCGGTGGTCGCGCAGGTGATCCACCGTCAATTGCATTAGCAAAACGTTTGCGTGAACTACCGTTCCGTGTGGATCGCTTAAAAACAGGTACTCCACCGCGTATTGACGCGCGCACTGTTGATTTTTCAGTAATGCAGGCACAACCTGGCGATACACCAACACCTGTATTCTCGTTTATGGGTAAGCAAGAAGATCACCCAACGCAGATCCCGTGTTACATCACTTATACTAACGAAAAAACGCATGATGTAATTCGCAATAACCTTGATCGTTCACCTATGTATGCTGGTGTTATTGAAGGTATTGGTCCGCGTTACTGCCCTTCTATTGAAGATAAGATCATGCGTTTTGCTGATAAAGATAAACATCAGATCTTCGTAGAGCCTGAAGGCCTTACAACACATGAACTTTACCCAAATGGTATTTCAACAAGTTTACCTTTTGATGTGCAAATGCAGATCGTAAGATCAATCAAGGGCTTTGAAAATGCCCATATTTGCCGCCCAGGTTATGCTATTGAATATGACTTTTTTGATCCGCGCGATCTAAAACAGTCATTAGAAACTAAATTTATCAATGGTTTATTCTTTGCTGGCCAAATAAATGGTACTACAGGTTATGAAGAAGCGGGTGCGCAAGGCTTAATTGCAGGTATGAATGCTGCATTACAAGCACAAGGCAAAGAGGCGTGGACTCCGCGTCGTGATGAAGCCTACACAGGTGTATTAATTGACGATTTAGCAACGCTAGGTACAAAAGAACCGTACCGCATGTTCACTAGCCGTGCGGAATACCGTTTATTATTGCGCGAAGATAATGCGGATCTTCGCTTAACAGCAAAAGGCCGTGAACTTGGTTTAGTTGACGATGCACGCTGGCAGGCATTCAATGAAAAGATTGAAGTGATGGAACTTGAATCTCAACGTTTAAAAGATACGTGGATCCACAAAGATCACCCTGCTCTTGAAAATGTGAATGCATTACTAAAAATGCCTTTAACACGTGAAGCAAGTCTTGCTGACTTGGTGAAACGCCCAGAAGTTAACTATAACGATCTGGTTGCGATTGATGGTTTAGCGCCTGAAACAAATAATCACCAAGCGCATGAACAGGTTGAAATTCAAATTAAGTACGCAGGTTATATTGCGCGTCAGCAGGATGAAATTGATAAGCAACTGCGCCATGAGAGCACATTATTGCCAAAAGAGTTCGATTACAGCAAGGTATCAGGTTTATCTAACGAAGTTGTTGCTAAGTTAACAGATGTAAGGCCATCAACAATTGGTCAAGCATCGCGAATTTCAGGTATAACACCTGCTGCAATTTCGCTATTATTAGTGTACTTAAAAAAACAAGGTTTATTACGCAAATCAGCTTAGTGCTGATTTGCTGCTTTCTAGGTTCATTACGTGATTCGCAATAAATTAGATGCCTTATTGGCAAAAACATCGATTACCCTATCTGAAACACAAAAACAGCAACTGGTTAGCTATGTTGAGATGCTGGATAAGTGGAACAAAGCTTACAACTTAACATCAGTACGCGATCCGCAAGAAATGGTGGTAAAGCACATTCTTGATTCATTAGTTGTGGCCCCGCATTTAGACGGTAATAATTACATTGATGTAGGTACTGGCCCAGGTTTGCCGGGTGTGGTACTTGCGATTGCCCACCCAGATAAACAATTTGTACTATTAGATAGCCTCGGCAAACGTATTCGTTTTTTAAATCAAGTTAAGCTAAATTTAAAACTCAAAAACATTACGCCAGTGCAATCTCGAGTAGAAGAATATCAACCAGAACAACCATTTGACGGTGTTTTAAGTCGTGCCTTTGCATCTTTGCAAGATATGGTAGACTGGTGTCAGCACTTAGTGGATCACTCTGGTCGTTTTATTGCGCTAAAAGGCCAATTTCCTGAACAAGAAATTGACCAATTACCGGCCTCGATTGAATACCAAGATAAAGTAGTATTAACAGTGCCTGAGCTGGATGCCGAAAGGCATTTAATAATTCTAAAAAAGAACTAATTTGTTAGGGGACACCGTGGCTAGAATCATTGCAATTGCAAACCAAAAAGGTGGGGTTGGCAAAACCACCACTGCGGTAAATTTAGCAGCGTCAATGGCTGCTACTAAGCGTAAAGTGCTGTTAATCGACCTCGATCCACAAGGCAATGCCACTATGGGTAGCGGTATCGATAAATACGACGAAATTGCCACTACTTACGACTTATTGGTTGAAGAAAAACCATTTAATGATGTAGTTATCACCGAAACTTCAGGTGAATATCATTTAATCGCAGCAAATGGTGATGTTACTGCCGCTGAAGTGAAACTGATGGAAATGTTCGCCCGTGAAGTTCGCTTACGTAACGCACTTGAAAAGATTGCCGACCAATACGAGTTTATTTTTATCGACTGTCCACCATCGTTAAATATGCTAACGGTGAATGCGATGGCAGCTGCAGACTCCGTACTTGTGCCTATGCAATGTGAATACTTTGCACTTGAAGGCTTAACAGCGTTAATGGATACCATTACGCAGCTTGGAAAATTAGTTAATCCAAAATTAGAAATTGAAGGCATCTTACGAACCATGTACGATCCGCGTAATCGTCTGGCAAATGACGTGTCTGACCAATTAAAACAACATTTTGGCGAAAAAGTATACCGCACTGTAATTCCTCGTAATGTACGTTTAGCAGAAGCGCCTAGTTTTGGTGCGCCAGCAATGTACTACGATCGTGCTTCTACCGGTGCAAAAGCTTATTTAGCATTAGCCGGTGAAATGTTGCGACGAAAAGAGAAAAAAAGTCAGGCCGTTGCTTAATTTTTGAGGAAAGTGAATGTCTGCTAAAAAACGTGGTTTAGGGCGCGGCTTGGATGCCCTGTTAACATCTGCAAAACCTAAAACGCAAGATGTTGAAGCGCAATCTAATGCACAAAATGACGGTGTAGAAGATTCAACAACAGTTGCATCGTCAAGTGAGTTACAAAAATTACCTATTGAGTTTTTACACCCAGGAAAATATCAGCCACGTAAAGACATGTCAGAAGAGGCCCTTGAAGAACTTGCCTCATCAATTCGTGCTCAAGGGGTTATTCAGCCTATCGTAGTGCGCCCTATTGCTCATAACAGCTACGAAATTATTGCTGGTGAACGTCGCTGGCGTGCTGCACAAATTGCAAAGTTAGATATCGTTCCTTGTTTAATTAAAGAAGTGCCTGATGAAGCAGCTGTTGCTATTGCATTAATTGAAAATATTCAACGTGAAGATTTAAATGCAATGGAAGAAGCCGTCGCACTTGAGCGTTTATTGAGCGAATTTGAGCTTACACATCAGCAGGTTGCTGATGCGGTAGGTAAATCACGTACTACAGTGACGAATTTATTGCGTTTAAATAATCTCAATGATGATGTGAAACGTTTGCTTGAACATGGCGATATTGAAATGGGCCATGCCCGCTGTTTATTAGCGCTTGATGGTGAAGATCAGTCAGCTACTGCACGTATTGTTGTAGCAAAAGCCCTAACAGTTCGAGAAACAGAAAAGCTAGTACGTTCAGTACTTGAGCCTAAGCCTGAAGCGCAACCAAAAGAAAAAGATCCAGATGTATTGCAGTTAGAACAGCAACTTGCTCAAAACTTAGGGGCTAAAGTTGAAATTAACTACAATCAGAAAGGAAAAGGTAAACTGGTTATTTCGTATACCTCTTTAGATGAGCTTGATGGCATTTTAGAGAAAATTAATTAACGGTATATTAATTTTCGATATACATTTCATTAATATTAACTAATAGTCTAAAAATACCTTAAATATTGCATAAAAATCACGGTTTAAAGCCTGTTTATGCACCTTCCAAAAGCCTATAAATAAACGGCTTTCAAGTTGCAAATCTGGCAAAAATAAGTATAATTTTGCCAGTTTTTTGTACCCTGTTCTATTGTGCATCGTCAAGGTTGATTATTTTTGTGGCAAATTCATTAGCAAAACCTTTACGTAGCCAGGCACTGAAGTTTATTTATTTACAGGGTGTAGTAGCACTTGCAAGTGCGTTAGTTGTTTGGCTTGGTTGGGGAGTTTTAGCTGGCAAATCTGCATTAATAGGCGGAGTTGTGGCGTTGCTTCCCAATTTAGTATTTACCCTCTATGCTTTTCGTTTTGCTGGGGCCAGACAAGTACAGCAAGTTTACTCCTCGATTAAACGAGGGGCAGGATTAAAGTATTTATTAACCATTGTGCTGTTTGCACTGGTGCTTAAGTCTTCTGCGGTAATGTTATTACCATTTTTTTCGGCTTATGTACTGGTGATGATAGTAAGTTGGTTTGCACCGATTTTTTTTCATTAACTTTTGGGATAAAACATGGCTGAAGAAGTAACTCTATCGAGTCACATTCAGCACCACTTAACAAATGCTAAGATGTGTTCGACCGATGCTGGTCTTGCCTTCAACAAAGCATGTGCTGACAGTGGTTTCTGGACGTGGCATATCGATACCCTTGCTTGGTCTATCGGATTAGGGATCTTATTTTTATGGATCTTCCGAAGTGCAGCAAACAAAGCAACTACCGGTGTACCGGGTAAATTTCAATGTTTCATTGAAATGATTGTTGAGTTTGTTGGTGACAACGTACGTGATACTTACCATGGTAAGAGCGCGTTAATTGCACCGCTTGCATTGACTATTTTCGTTTGGGTTTTCTTAATGAACCTAATGGACTTGATACCTGTTGACTTTTTACCTGCGTTTGCTGGCTTTGTTGGCGAAACGGCATTTGGTATGGATTCACACGATGTCTACATGAAGATAGTACCAACCACAGATATCAACCTAACTGCTGCATTAGCGCTAGGTGTATTCTTGCTGATGATTGGCTACTCAGTAAAAATTAAAGGCATCAAAGGTTTCCTTGCTGAACTTACGCTTCACCCATTCAGCACTAAGAACAAAATCGGTATGTTGTTCTTAATCCCGTGTAACCTTCTTTTAGAAACAATTGCGTTAGTAGCTAAGCCGTTTTCACTAGCACTACGTTTATTCGGTAACCTGTATGCAGGTGAGCTTATCTTCATCCTAATCGGTGCAGTTGGCTTAATGCAGTTACCTTTACACTTTATTTGGGCAGTTTTCCATATCTTAGTTATCGTTCTTCAAGCATTCGTATTTATGATGCTGACGATTGTTTACCTAAGTATGGCAAGTTCTGATAACCACTAATTTATACACTTTTTTAATTTAACTTTTAATTTACATTTTGGAGATAAAAATGGAACTAATGATTGGTCTTAAGTACATCGCTGTGGCTCTACTTATCGGTTTCGGTGCTATCGGTACTGCAATCGGCTTCGGTAACATGGGTGGTAAATTCCTAGAAGCATGTGCTCGTCAGCCTGAACTAGCGCCTTCACTACAAGTTAAAATGTTCATCCTAGCTGGTCTTATCGATGCGGTAGCAATGATCGGTGTAGGTATCGCAATGGTATTGTTGTTCGTACTTTAATTTTATTAATCGTTGAACAGCAAACTATTTAAGGAGGAGCGGTCGTGAACTTAACTGCCACTCTAATTGGTGAATTAATTGCGTTTACGGTTTTCGTACTTTTCTGTATGAAATATGTATGGCCGCCGCTAAACGGCGCAATTGAAGCTCGCCAGAAAAAAATTGAAGAAGGTTTAGCTGCTACAGACAGAGCTGAAAAAGACTTAGAGCTTGCTCAGCAAAAAGCAGCTGACCAGCTTAAAGAAGCGAAAGCGCAAGCAGCTGACATTATTGAACAAGCTAAAAAGCGTGCGACACAAATCGTTGACGAAGAGACATCTCGTGGTCACGAAGAGCGTCAAGCTATCATTGCTCAAGGTCACTCAGAAGTAGAAGCTGAGCGTAACCGTGCTAAAGAAGAACTACGTAAACAAGTTGCTACTCTAGCAGTTGTTGGCGCAGAGAAAATTTTAGAGCGCGAGATCAATGAAGCGGCACATAGCGACATCGTTGAAAAACTTGTTGCGCAGCTTTAATAGGAGGGTATGAGCATGTCTGAATTGACTACCATCGCTCGCCCATACGCGAAAGCGGCTTTTGACCTAGCGGTTGAAAAAGGTGCTGTGGAAAGTTGGAATGAAATGTTGTTCTTCGCTGGCGCATTAGCTAGCGATGAGCAAGTTAAAGCCCTACTTTCAGGCATCCCATCTGCAAAAGAGCAAGCTGATATGATTATCAAACTTGGTGCTGAGCAGATCAACGAACAGGGTCAAAATCTTATCAAGCTAATGGCCGAAAATGAGCGTTTAGCCGCTATTCCTGCTGTTGCTACGTTATATGCTGAGTTTAAATCAGACTATGACAAAGAAATCGACGTTGACGTGATTTCTGCAACTGAGCTTTCTGCAGAGCAGAAAGCAAAAACGCTTCGCACGCAAAGTTAAGCTGAATTGTAGTGTTGATGCTAACACTATGGGCGGTCTAGTGATTAAAGCTGGCGATACTGTGATTGATGGAACAGTACGCGGCAAGCTAAATCGTCTTTCAACAACACTACAATCGTAATTGGGAAGAAGAGCATGCAACTTAATTCCACTGAAATTTCAGAACTAATCAAAAAACGTATTGAGCAGTTCGAAGTTGTAAGTGAAGCACGTAACGAAGGTACGATTGTATCTGTTACTGACGGTATCATCCGCATTCACGGTCTAGCTGACTGTATGCAAGGTGAGATGATCGAGCTTCCAGGCAACCGTTATGCTATCGCACTAAACCTTGAGCGCGACTCAGTAGGTGCTGTAGTAATGGGTCCATACGCAGACCTTAAAGAAGGCGTAAAAGTACAAGCAACAGGTCGTATCCTTGAAGTACCAGTTGGCCCTAAACTACTTGGTCGTGTTGTTAACACACTAGGTGAGCCAATTGATGGTAAAGGCGCTGTTGAAGCTGCAGGTTTCGAACCTGTAGAAAAGATTGCACCAGGTGTAATCGAGCGTCAATCAGTAGATGAGCCAGTACAAACTGGTTATAAGTCTATCGATGCGATGATTCCAGTAGGTCGTGGTCAGCGTGAGCTAGTAATCGGTGACCGTCAGACTGGTAAAACTGCACTAGCAATCGATGCTATCATCAACCAAAAAGACACAGGCGTTAAGTGTGTGTACGTAGCGGTTGGTCAAAAAGCATCTACAATTGCTAACGTAGTACGTAAGTTAGAAGAGCACGGTGCACTTGAAAACACTATCGTTGTTGTTGCATCTGCTTCTGAATCAGCTGCGCTACAATTCCTAGCGCCATTTGCTGGTTGTACTATGGGTGAATACTTCCGTGACCGCGGTGAAGATGCATTAATCGTATATGATGACCTGTCTAAGCAAGCTGTTGCTTACCGTCAGATCTCACTACTACTTAAGCGTCCACCAGGCCGTGAAGCATACCCAGGTGACGTATTCTACCTTCACTCACGTCTTCTAGAGCGTGCATCACGTGTAAACGCTGATTACGTTGAGAAGTACACTAACGGTGAAGTGAAAGGTAAGACAGGTTCATTAACTGCACTTCCAATCATTGAGACTCAAGGTGGTGACGTATCTGCGTTCGTACCTACAAACGTTATCTCAATCACGGATGGTCAGATCTTCCTAGAAACTGACCTATTCAACGCAGGTATCCGTCCAGCGGTTAACGCTGGTATCTCGGTATCTCGTGTAGGTGGTGCAGCACAAACTAAGATCGTTAAGAAACTAGGTGGTGGTATCCGTCTAGCGCTAGCACAGTATCGTGAACTAGCAGCGTTCTCACAGTTTGCGTCAGACCTTGACGATGCAACTCGTGCTCAATTAGAGCATGGTGAGCGTGTTACTGAGCTAATGAAGCAAAAGCAGTACGCTCCAATGTCTGTTGCTGAAATGTCTCTGTCATTATTCGCTGCTGAAAAAGGTTATCTAAAAGACATCGAAATCAACAAAGTACTTGATTTCGAAGCTGCGTTAATCTCTTTCGCTAACAGTGAATATTCAGCGCTTATGACTGAAATCAACGAAACGGGTAACTACAACGCCGAGATCGAAGCTCAACTTAAAGAGCTTTTAGAGAAGTGTAAATCTACACAAACTTGGTAAGTTATTAATGGTGACTTCGGTCACCACTGATTCGGAGATAAGTCATGGCCGGCGGAAAAGAGATAAAATCACAGATCGGGAGTATTAAAAATACTCAGAAGATCACCAGCGCAATGGAGATGGTTGCCGCTTCTAAAATGAAGAAGGCACAAGATCGCGTGGCATCAAGCCGCCCATACGCTGAAAATATACGCAAAGTGATCGGTCGTGTTGCTCAGGCTAACTTAGACTTTAAACACCCGTTTTTAGAAGAACGTGATGTAAAGAAAGTTGGTTACATTATTGTTTCTACTGACCGCGGTCTATGTGGCGGCTTAAACTCAAACGAGTTTAAGAAAGTTGCACTAGACGTTAAAGCGTGGAAAGAAAAAGGCGTTGACGCTGAATTTGCTGCATTAGGTAGCAAAGCAGCAGGCTTTTTCCAGCGTTTTGGCGGTGAGCTATTAGCAAGCAGAGCAGGGCTTGGTGATGCTCCTTCAATTCAGGACGTAATTGGTCCTGTAAAAGTGATGCTTGATGCATACTCTGAAGGAAAAATTGACCGCTTGTTTGTTGTTTACAACAACTTTGTAAACACTATGAAGCAAGAGCCAGTGATCGATCAGTTATTACCTTTGCCTAAAGCTGACGAAGAAGTTTCTAGCCACTCTTGGGATTACTTATATGAGCCAAACCCAGAGGCAATTTTAGAAACTCTTATTAAACGCTTTATCGAGTCTCAGGTATATCAGAGTGTTGTTGAAAACGCTGCATCTGAACAAGCTGCACGTATGGTTGCGATGAAAGCCGCAACAGACAACGCAGGTGACTTAATTGATGAGTTACAACTGGTATACAACAAAGCACGACAAGCCGCGATTACACAAGAAATTAGTGAAATCGTGTCAGGTTCAGCAGCCGTTTAACGGTTGGCAAAGTTAACGAGAGGAATAGACATGAGTTTAGGTAAGGTCGTCCAAATTATCGGCGCCGTTGTGGACATCGAGTTTCCACAAGACAACGTGCCAGCCGTATATGACGCACTAAAAGTAACAAGCGGTGAGCTTGCTGGTTTAACTTTAGAAGTTCAACAGCAGCTTGGCGGCGGTGTGGTACGTGGTATCGCACTAGGTACTACTGACGGTTTACGTCGTGGTACTGAAGTAGACACAACTGGCGAGCCTATCAAGGTTCCAGTTGGTACAGCGACACTAGGTCGTATCATGAACGTACTTGGTGACCCAATTGATGAAGCGGGTCCAATCGGTGAAGAAGAGCGTTACTCTATCCACCGTGAAGCACCAAGCTACGAAGATCAGAGCAGCTCAGTTGAGCTTTTAGAGACTGGTATCAAGGTAATCGACCTTGTATGTCCATTCGCTAAAGGTGGTAAAGTTGGTCTTTTCGGTGGTGCGGGTGTTGGTAAAACAGTAAACATGATGGAACTTATCCGTAACATAGCAATCGAGCACAGCGGTTACTCAGTATTCGCAGGTGTTGGTGAGCGTACTCGTGAGGGTAACGACTTCTACCATGAAATGAACGAATCAAACGTACTTGATAAAGTATCGCTTGTTTACGGTCAGATGAACGAGCCACCGGGTAACCGTTTACGTGTTGCTCTTACAGGTCTTACAATGGCTGAGAAGTTCCGTGACGAAGGTCGCGATGTACTTTTCTTCGTTGATAACATCTACCGTTACACACTAGCGGGTACAGAAGTATCAGCACTTCTAGGTCGTATGCCATCAGCGGTAGGTTACCAGCCTACACTAGCTGAAGAAATGGGTGTTCTTCAGGAGCGTATCGCATCAACTAAGACTGGTTCAATCACGTCTATCCAAGCAGTATATGTACCTGCGGATGACTTAACGGATCCATCTCCAGCGACTACGTTCGCTCACTTAGATGCGACAGTTGTACTTTCTCGTGATATCGCATCACTAGGTATTTACCCAGCGATCGATCCACTTGATTCATCATCTCGTCAGCTTGACCCATTAGTAATCGGTCAAGAGCACTATGACGTTGCACGTGGTGTTCAAACAGTTCTTCAGCGTTATAAAGAACTTAAAGACATCATCGCAATCCTAGGTATGGACGAGCTATCTGATGAAGATAAGCAAGTTGTATCACGTGCTCGTAAGATCCAGCGTTTCCTATCTCAGCCATTCTTCGTAGCTGAGGTATTCACAGGTGCACCTGGTAAATACGTATCACTGAAAGATACTCTTGAGGGCTTCAAAGGCATCTTAGCTGGTGACTATGACGATCTTCCAGAGCAAGCGTTCTACATGGTTGGTTCAATCGACGAAGCGATCGAAAAAGCCAAAGACATGTAATTAGGGGGCTGTTATGGCAATGACTATACATCTTGACGTAGTAAGCGCAGAAGAGACTATTTTCTCTGGTCGCGTTGAATCACTTCAAGTATCAGGTAGTGAAGGTGAGCTAGGTATTTTACATGGCCACGCACCACTACTAACACCCCTAAAGCCAGGTATGGTTAACTTTGTTAAGCAAAACGGTGAAGAAGAGATGATTTACATTGCAGGCGGTACGTTAGAAGTACAACCTGGTACTGTAACTGTTCTTTCAGACGTTGCAACACGTGCAGAAGACTTAGATGAAGCAACGGCATTAGAAGCTAAGCGCCAAGCTGAAGAGCATATGGCGAACGCATCTGCTGCAGACTTCAACTATGCTGAAGCTGCGATTGAGCTTTCAAAAGCGATTGCACAAATCAAAGTACTTCAGTCTATGCGCAAGAAGTAACCAAAACCTTACATGGTTTAGTAAAAAACCCGCCAATTGGCGGGTTTTTTGTTTTTTGGGCTCTTTTATGTAACAGTGGAATTAGCAAAAGCTTATGGATGAGTAAAAATGAAAATAAAATGGAATGTGGCATCAATCGCATTAACTCTGTTATGTGTTTTATATATCAATGCATCTGCGTTAAGCGAAAATGATAATTTTGCAGCACTGAAACGAGAGAGCTACAGATCGAAAACGGAATTGACCGTGTATGATGTTGCTGAGAGCAATATAAAAAGGCATAAACTCTTTTTAGACTATTATCAAAATCGTTCAGTGACACGTATGCTTTTCGTTAACCTAGAAAAGTTTGCGTTATTGTTTAATTTCTCAATATTTACCCTTTCCGATATACCTATTAGTCATAAAATCATACTGCGCAATAGTGGCTATGCGATTATTCGATTAGATAAATTTGGCAACAATCCTGAGATACTCAAACTGATAGATTCACATGGCAACTTAATCCCTCAGGCAAAGTCTGACTTAGCTGTTAACTCGCCTTACATGTATGATGACACCCCCTCTAGTGAGCGAAATTTAGTGTCGATGAAGCGTTTACTTAAGCACTGGGAAGTTGATTTAGTCAGTGCAGATATTGATAGTCGTCATTTTATGCTTAGATGTGCTGCTCTTGAATGTGATTTATTACCACACAATAGCTAGGGAGAATATAGAGCGTTGATAGTAATACATGAAATTTATTGAAAGTTATATACTTAATAAAACTCAACGTAGTTTAGTAAAAACCCACCATATGGCGGTTTTTTGTTTTTTAAAGGGGATAAATACGGTATATAAGAAAGGTAAATTAGTATTCAAGGAAGTAAGATGGAACTGAATTTAACGCCAATTGAACAACGCATTATTGGTTGTTTACTCGAAAAACAACAAACTACGCCCGACCAATACCCTCTTTCGCTAAATAGCTTAACTAACGCCTGCAATCAAAAATCAAATCGTGAGCCTGTAATGGCTTTGTCGGAATCTGATGTACAAGAAGGCTTAGATTCACTTGTTGCTAAACGCTTAGTGACAGTTGATGAAGGGTTGTCGGGTCGGGTTAGTAAATATGCCCATCGCTTTTGCAATACAGAGTTCGGTTCAATAAAGCTAACCGATCAACAAAAGGCGATTGTTTGCTTAATGTTGGTACGCGGTGCACAAACGCCTGGTGAGCTTAGAACGCGTTCTAACCGTTTAGCCGAGTTTAGTAATGTGACTGAAGTGGAAAGCGCACTAAATGCCTTAGTAGAGCAAGAATATGTTGTGAAGTTAGAGCGAGAGCCAGGCAAGCGTGAATCACGTTTTATGCACTTATTTGGTGATGACGATATTTCTGAATTAACAGCTGTGAATTCGAATGCGCAATCAACGGTTGTGGCTAGCCATCAAAGTGATGAAGTGGCACAATTAAGATTAGAAGTTGCTGAATTACGCAGCGAACTTGCAGAAATTAAATCACATCTAGGTTTATAACACAGGAGAAAACCAGTGCGCGCTGAAATTATGGCTGAAATGAAGGTATTGCCTTCAATCGATCCTCAAGCAGAAATTACCCGTCGAGTGGCATTTATTAAAGGTAAGCTGGTGGAATCAGGTACGCGCAGCTTAGTGCTTGGTATCTCTGGCGGTGTTGATTCGTCTACCTGCGGTAAGCTTTGCCAGCTCGCCATTGATGAGTTAAATCAAGAACACGCTACTGATAAATACCAGTTTATCGCCATGCGTTTACCTTATGGTGTGCAAGCAGACGAAGATGAAGCGCAGCTGGCGGTAGATTTTATTCAGCCATCAAAGCGTGTCACTGTAAATATTAAGCCTGCAACCGATGGTATGCATGCCGAGGCTCTTGCTGCGCTTGAAACAGCAGGAATTGAGCCACCAGCTCAAAGTGCAATTGATTTTACCAAAGGCAACGTAAAGGCGCGTCAGCGCATGATAGCGCAATATGAAATTGCTGGGTTAACGCAAGGTTTAGTGGTTGGCACAGATCACAGTGCTGAAAATATTACTGGCTTCTATACCAAGTTTGGCGACGGTGCATGTGATTTAGCGCCATTATTTGGCTTGTCTAAGCGTCAGGTGCGTTTATTAGCGAAAACCTTAGGTGCTCCATCCCTGTTAGTAGAAAAAGTGCCTACAGCAGATTTAGAATGCGATCGCCCTGGTCTTGCCGATGAAGATGCACTCGGTGTAAGTTACGATGAGATTGATGACTTCTTAGAGGGCAAAGAAGTATCAAGTGATGTTGAAGATAAGCTAATCGCGATTTATAAACGTACGCAACATAAACGCCAGCCAATACCGACTGTTTATGATTAATTATTACTAGGTAATAAATTGAAAAGCCGAGACTTTTGTCTCGGCTTTTTATTGAATGAAAGAAATAAAGTTGTTAGTTTGTTTTTTGTTCAGAGAAAACTAAGGAAAGGATATGAAAACAAAAATACTAACGTTATGCGCAGCACTCACTTTGATTGGTTGTAATTCTACTCAGCCACCAGCACAAACTAGCGAACCCTATTATGCTTCCGAAATTATCTCAATAAAAAATAATGAGCTAGAACAATATTGGCAGGCAATTCCGACACAAGTCAATTATAAATCACGCCCTAAATGGCTACCTAAAAGCGGTGGTGGTGTTGTTTTATATCGCACAACAATTGACTCAAATGGACGAGAAGTGGCTAGGGAGTTGGTGCAATCTATCCCAGATGGCTGGATGAGTGAAGATAAACTTAAACAAATGCCGCTATCAACATTTAAGGCAACCGAGTCCAATAAAAACAAAACCCCTGTAACCTTCGTTAACTACTTTTCTGTTGCTCTTAAGGCAAACAGTGAGCAAGTGCGCGAAATAATGGCGCAATACGACCTGTAAAATAAAAAAGCCGAGCAAATAGCTCGGCTTTCAATAGAATAATACCAATTAAGCTTTCAATGCTTTCTCAATTAGCATATCAAGATAGGCTTTTTGTGCTTTCGCAGCATCTGACGCCCCCCAAGATAGGCTTGCACCTTGAATATCTTGAAGTTGCTTAAATGCAGCAGCTTTTGCCAAATTGTCATGCTTTGATGGCTTGTTGATACCTGCAATCTTAATTAACGACTGTACATACTCAGTTTGTACGTTGTGACTCACAGATGTTGCCGACTTAGCATCAACAAAAATGGCAGCGGTTAAGTCATTTAAGAAGCTGTTCACATCATACTCGTTACCGTACTTTGTAGTGTCCGAAATACGTGTCATTACATTTGGGTGTAATAGCTGAGCTAATACATTCTTTTGCATGCGAAGTACCATAGCGTGGTACTTAGGATCTTCGTTTTTACCGTAATGACTAAAGCCACGGCGTTGGTGCTGCATTTTATTTAGTAGTGGCTCCATTGCTGATAGCGCATCTGGTGCAAATACGAAGCTTGTTAGCACGTTCATAGCCTCTTTTTGTTTCGCAAGAGGTACAGGCGTGTAAGGTTGTGTATTGCTACCTACATTGTCACGCTCTACGTAAACACCGCCTATATAACGTGATACAACGCCTGCTTGAGCGCGGTATTGACCAAATAGCATATTCGCTTTTACAAGTAGCTCTTGATATGACTCACCGTCTTTAAGTGCAGTTTGCTCAAGTTTGCCAAATGTTTGGTTTACTAATTCCATACGATCTTTAGCATAAGCCACAGCGTTTGATGACATATCACCAATCATAATGCGTGGGTCGATATGACGACCTGGTGCACGCATATCGTCGGCATCATTACCAAATGCTAAACCGTGTTCGCTAGAGCGTTTTAAAATTGATTCTAAACGCGCCGCTTCTGCTGCTGCATCAGTTAAACCTTGTGAGTAACCATACTCAATTGCCCAATCATCGTAAGGGCCTGGTTTATCTTGGAAGTAATCGCCTTGTGTCATGCCTTTTGGTGCAATATTCGCAGGCGTGTAGTCCATTACTGAACCGGTTAAAATACCTTGCGTTTTAGCTTTGTCGTGAACTTCTTTTTCATCCCACAAAATAGACGCTTTCATATTGTGGTTTAAACCAAGCGTATGCCCTACTTCGTGAAGAATAAGCATTTTTAAGCCTTGCTCTAAAATTTCTTTCTTCTCGATATCGGTTGTTGCTAGCGAGTTAGCTAACATCATGCCTTGTTGTAATTCATGGCCTTGGCTGCAATGTAAGCCTTCTTGGCTTGCCATCTCATGACTGTGTGTACTTGCTGTAGCAGCTTGGCTGTATAGGCTATCCATCATCCAACGGTTTTTCATAAACACGTATTCAAGCATGATATCAGAGCCTAAAATTTGGCCTGTTAGCGGGTTTGCAAGTGATGGGCCGTAACCGCCAAATGGAGGACGCGGAGAAGATGTCCAACGTAATACGTTGTAGTTAATGTCGCCTGCATCCCACTCGGCATCATCTGGCTGTACTTTTACTTCAATAGCATTTTTAAAACCTGCTTTTTCAAACGCTAAATTCCATGCAAGTACACCCTCTTTAACTGTTTCGCGCCACTCAACAGGTGTGGTATTTTCAATCCACCATGTAATTGGTTCTACAGGCTCTGAAATCGCCGCATTAGGGTCTTTTTTAACAAGGTTCCAGCGATTAATGTAATCTTGGTAAGGTGCCCAGTCGCTAGTTGTCATATCGTCAAACTGCTGACCAAAGTAACCTATACGCGAATCATCTTTACGTGGCTGGTAGTCATTTTGCGGCAGCTCAATAAATGAATGCTGAATTTTCACTGAAACCGTACGCGGATCGGTTACTGATTGAGTGCCTCGAACTGTTGGATTCGCATTTTTAAATACATAATCAACAACAATATCTAAATTATTTGTGTAGTTGCGGTTTGACAAAATGCGCGATTTTTTGTCATCTAGCTTACCCGGGTTAAAACGTTTGCTCGCATTTTTGTCACCAGCGCGTTTCCAAGGAGATACCTTATGCAATGCTTCGCTTTTAAATAACTTATCTACCTTAAGCGCAAACTTGCCTTCTTCTTCTTTTTCAATTTTTAAGCTTGCAAGCACAGCTTCACTGATATTTGCATCGCTTGCTTTAGCAATTGCATTGTTTGGATCGAACTTATAACGCGGTGTTTTACTAATAATATCAATACGGTCAAAGTGACGGCGGAACTCAATTAATTTTGTTTCACGGTATGAACCACGTACATGGCCTGCATCAATAACACCATCAACGGTGTGTGCAAAGTAAACGTAAGGCTTATTTAAGTTTGCTTCACTGATCACCATCATGGTTTCGCCAGTTTTTGTATCTTGGTAAAGATTAAAAAGACCTTCTGAAACGGTTTTTTTCTCTAGCATTTCAGCCAGTGTTTTATCTTTTTTATCGTCTTTTTTCTTGTCATCTTTTGCCAATGCAGCACTGCTAGCAAAGCTAAGCGCCACAGCAAGTGAAAGTAATTTTAATTTCATTGTGTTTCCCTTGGAACATTCAAAGTGAATATTTGCTTTTTTATCAACAAAACAGTCTACCCAATGCAAAAACAGATTAAAAACGTAAAAAGTAACTTAATGTTAACGATGCTTTATTTTGCTAAACTGCGGCTATTATTAATGCTATTCATTTTGGGTTTATAGCTAACCTCATGACAACTCTACGTTTAAACCGTTCCGCAATTGCCCCAATTGCGAATAAAAAAGCAAAAATACTTAGTTCACACAATGTGGAGCGCACTGATAACTATTATTGGATGCGCGATGATGATCGAAGTGCACCAGCTGTGCTTGAGCATCTCGCAGCTGAAAATGCGTATAGTGATGTGGTTCTTAAACCAACGGAGGAGTTGCAGCATCAGCTTTTTGAAGAGCTGAAAGGCCGTATTCAAAAAGACGACAGCACAGTACCGGTAAAGGATGGAGATTATTGGTATCACAGTGAAGTAACAGGTGATGATGAATATGCGCGTCACTATCGCACCACCAGCTTTGCTGGCGACAATAAGTTGCTGCTATTAGATGTGAATACACTTGCAAGCGAACATGAATTTTACGATCTAGGTGAAATTGGCATTAGTCCAAATGACGAGCTACTAGCTTATTCTGAAGACACCGACAGTCGCCGAATTTACACCGTACGTTTTAAGCATATTGCGTCCAATACCTACTTAGATGATGTACTGGAAAACACCGAAGGCCAAGTGATTTGGGCTAATGATAATAAAACAGTATTTTATGTAAGGAAGGACTTACAAACTTTGCTCGGTTACCAAGTATATCGCCATATTCTAGGAACCCCTCAAAGTGAGGACGTATTGGTCTATGAAGAAGATGATCACAGCTTCTATATGGGGCTTGGTAAAAGCCGTGATGATAGTTTGTTGATGATTGATCTTGCCGCGACTGAAACTACTGATTGTTTAGTGCTTGATGCAAATAATCCAATGGGTGAATTTAAACGCTTAATTCCCCGTGAAGAAAATCATATTTATGATATTGATAAACTGGGTGATGAGTATGTTATTTACTCTAATTGGCAGGCAAAGAACTTCAGAGTTTTAACTGCAAATGCTCAAACAGTTAGCCAAAAATCACAGTGGCAAGAGTTTGTTGCTCATCGTACCAATGTGTTGATTGAAGGTATTGAATTATTTACCCAGTTTAAAGTGGTGACAGAACGTGAGCTAGGGCAAATCCGTTTTATTATTCACCCAAAAAATGGCGACAGTTTTGCACTTGCCTTTGATGACCCATGCTTTTTTGCAGGAATTGGCGATAACCCTGAGCCAAATACCGATAAAGCGCGCATTTTCTATTCTAGCTTAACTACACCGAGCAGCTTGTTTGAGTTTGATTTAAACACCGGTGAAAAGTGCATTCTGAAACAGCAAAAAGTGTTAGGCGAATTTGATGCAACACATTATCAGGCAGAGCGCTTGATGATTACTAGCCGTGATGGGGTAGATATTCCAGTATCCTTGGTTTATCGCAAAGACTCATTTAAACAAAATGGTACAAATCCGATTTATCAATATGGTTATGGTGCTTACGGTATTACTATCGATCCTAACTTTTCTGCGCATAACCTAAGCTTGCTCGACAGAGGGTTTGTTTATGTCATTGCCCATGTGCGCGGTTCTGAAATGCTTGGTCGTGAATGGTACGAGCAAGGCAAAATGCAGCATAAGCAAAATAGCTTTAATGACTTTATTGATGTAACTAAGGCCTTAGTTGAAAAAGGGTATGGCGCAAAAGACAAAGTATTTGCATCGGGCGGCAGTGCTGGTGGCTTACTTATGGGCGCGGTGGTAAACCAAGCGCCAGAGTTATACCTTGGTATTGATTGCACTGTTCCTTTCTTAGATGTACTAACAACCATGTTAGATGAAAGTATTCCACTTACTACCAATGAGTATGATGAGTGGGGTAACCCAAATGAGCGTGATGCTTATGATTGGATTAAAGCGTATTCGCCATATGATAATATTTGCGCACAAGACTACCCAAATATTTTAGTCACCACCGGATTTCATGATTCGCAAGTGCAATATTGGGAGCCAATGAAATGGGTTGCTAAGTTGCGAGAGTACAAAACCGATAATAACTTACTGTTATTTAAAACAGATATGGATAGTGGCCACGGTGGCGCATCTGGGCGCTTTAAAAGCTTAAAAGAACGTGCGTTAGTGTTGGCTTTCTTCTTGTCATTACTTGCAGAGAAATAACATGCAGCCCTACTCTAAAGCGTGTGAAAAGAACAAAGAACCGATTTTAGCTATTTTAAAATTGGCCTTTGCAGATGTAGCTCGCGTTTTAGAGATTGGCTCAGGCAGTGGACAGCATGCTGTTCACTTTGCCCCTGCACTACCTCACTTAATCTGGCAAACAAGTGACGTATCGGTTAATCATTCGGGTATGCAGTATTGGTTAGATGCGTTCCCTGCACCAAACTTACTACCGCCCTTGTCGCTTGATATTTCAGAGCCTTGGCAAATTACTCAATACGATGGCATATTTACTGCCAATACCTTGCATATTGTTAACTCTCAACTTGTCGAAGCGTTTTTTGAAAAAGTGAATCGTTTTTTAGCGCAAAATGGCACTCTCTGTATTTATGGGCCATTTAACTACAATGGCCAGTTTACATCAGACTCTAACGCTGAATTTGATCAATGGTTAAAAGTAAAAGACAGCACTCGTGGTATTCGTGATTTTGAATGGATTTGTCAGCTTGCAGCAGATGCTGGGCTTGAATTGATTACCGATCACGAAATGCCAGCAAATAACCGCTTGCTAGAATTTATTAAGCGCAACTAACGCTCCACATCGATTGTATTACTTACATTGTTTACATTCGTATAAGTTATTAGATAATTTTAGATCAGCTTATCTTGTAAATTGAGGTAGTATTTTGTTATTCCAATAAAAATCGAAAAGGTTGGTTTGATGAGTAACGTATTTAAAAGATTAGGCATTTTGCTACTTTTTATAAGCAATAATAGCTTTGCAAATTGTTTATCCCAAAGTACAGATGTTAAATTAATCAACCAGGCTATTGCTGAGGGTAGTTATCGATTTTTAGTTAAATCTGACGTTGCTAAAGTACTGGATTTATCTGACCTTACTTTTAATGATTACTTAACTCAAACTGAGCAACAAATCATTGCGCTTAATCCGCGAGCTAATTTGCCCTGCCCAATTAACAATTATGTTTTAGCCCAGCAAAATATTAGCTCACCAAGCATTGCTGATTTAGTAAAACCGTATCAATTAACACAACCAAATAGCCAAAAAGTAGTGGTGCTATTTCATGGTTTAACCGATTCACCATACAGCTTCCATGACTTGTCTGCGTTTTACCATCAACAAGGTTTTAATGTACGCACAGTACTATTGCCAGGTCACGGTACCGCTGCTGAGCACTTACGCTATGTTGATTACAAAGACTGGCAATCGGTTGCAGCGTTTGCAATTGAACAGTCATTTAATGATTTTGAGCAGGTTTACTTAGGCGGTTTTTCAACGGGTGCAGGCCTAATTTTGGACTATATGCAATCGCGCAAGTCACTCGATAAAAAACTTGCTGGCGTGATGCTCTTTGCGCCTGCTACAAAAGCTAAAAACTCAATGTCATGGCTTGCGCAGTACATTGATTATATTCCTTTTTTAAATTGGCTCGATAAAGACGCTGATGTTGATTTTGCCAAGTATGAATCGTTTCCGATTAATGCGGGCGCGCAAGTACATTTGCTAATGAATGAGGTGTATCCGCTGACAAAACACCACACCACGCATGCTGTACCTATGTTTGTTGCTGTGCCTGAGCTTGATATGACGATTGAAACTAGTGCAACACTTGATTTATTAAAGCAGTGGCAGCAAAGAACGCCTTCACCACTGACTTTAGTGTATTACGGTGAGCGCAATAATTTAGCCGCGTTCAAGGCTTTTGATAAGGTAAAGCTAGTAACACCACAATGCCAAACAAAGTGTGACACGCAAATTCAAATGGCGCATACCGCGTTACCAAATGCTGCTGAGAATGTGCATTATGGTGAAAAGGCAGGTTATCGAAATTGCGGCCATTACTTGGGTGATTTAGCAAAATACAATGAGTGTAAAGTGGTGAGTGGTATTCATGCATCTGAAATTACGCCATCAGCAAAAGAACAACATACAAGTTTTAAGCGATTAACCTATAACCCGTATTACGCGCAGTTAACCGAAGAACTTGCTCTATTTTTAAATAACTAAGCAAGTTGGGTGTTTAGTTAACGCTTTTTATACCCTTTTTCGATCCATAGATTAGACTTAAAGCTAACAGTAAAAAGCAAACGCTTGGTTTACTTTACGCAACTTTTTAAAGATAAAAATAATAACAATGCAGCATAATAACTCACATAGAACAGATTGGTGGCGCAACTTTATTGAAGTTGATGGTTTACACAGTGCTGAACTAAAACGCCGAATTTTTTCGTTTTTGGCAATGTCAGGTATTGCCTTAGTGGTGTTTTCAGGGCTATTGCTAGCAAATTTTCAAACCTACCCGTGGCTTTTGAGCATTACTTTATTGGGCGCACTCATTGCCGTATTTATTAATGTGGTGATTTACTTTAGTACTCGGCAACTTAAGTATTGCAGTATCGGCATTGCGCTTACGGTATTGCTGTTAAGTATTTTGTTGGTTTATACCGGAGGCAAAGAAAACACCGCGCTTTATTGGATTATGTTTTACCCTGTTGTGGTATTTACCATGCTAGGTGTGCGCTCGGGGCTTTTACTAACGGCGCTTGCGCTAAGTGCGATTGTTTTTCAGCTATATGGCCCTGATTTTGGACAGGCAAACTATGGTCAAACTGAAAAATCTCGCTTTCTATCAGGTTTTTCGTTAGTGGTGTTATTTGCTTTTATAAGTGAGTATTTCCGCGATAAAAGTCACCAAGCAATAACCAGCATTACTTATAACCAGAAACAAAAAGCCAATACCGACGCGCTTACAGGCTTACCAAATCGTCGTTTTATCGATGCTATCTTATTAACCAAAATGGAAAGTGCGAGCTCTGAATTTTTACCAATGACGGTAGTTATGTGTGATGTTGATCGCTTTAAAGCAGTTAATGACAACTATGGTCATGATATTGGTGATAAAGCACTCATGCATATTGCAAAGTTGATGCAAAATCAGCTGCGTTACTCTGATGTAGTGGCGCGTTACGGCGGCGAGGAATTCATTATTTGTTTACCGCATGCATCAATGCGTCAGGCAGTGCAAATAGCCGAAAAACTAAGAAAGAATATTGAAGACCACCCGGTTAATCTGGATAACGGCGAGCAGCTTTCACTTACAGCGAGTTTTGGTGTGGCTGAAGTACATTCAGTAGTTGCGTTTTATAATGCGGTAAAACAAGCTGATGAGGCGTTATACAGCGCAAAACGCAATGGACGAAATCGCGTTGCGACAGCATAAAAAAGCGAGCTATTAGCTCGCTTTTTTAATGAATAATATCTACTTGATAAACCGCAAGGTGCTCTTCAATAAAACGCTCTGTTTCTGCAGGCATAAAGGCTTTCGAAAGATAAGTTTGTTGGCCTTTGTAATTAACAAATATCATGCCTTTTGGCGTGTGAATGATTTCTTTGATCTGATCCCATTCAAGTAGCGATTCGGTATACGGGTTTTTACTTTCAATGCCATCATCATTCATGGTGATGGTAACGGTTGAATTTGACGCCCTGCTCCACATTTGGCGCGCCAACCACCATGGGCGGCGGTAGTAAAAACTAATAAACTCTAAAACACCTAAACCAACCATAATATAAGGTGCTACGCCACCCATATCAGTAAAGATTATTAATCCCATGCCAATACCGATAAAACTCCCAGCAAAACCGTATTTAGGTGATTGATGTGGGCTGTGTGGTAGCGATTCATCAAAACATTCTTCAAGGTAATTTTTATCGAGTGTAAATTGGTAACTAATGGTCATTGGTATTTAACTTTTACTCATAAATAAAGCGAGAGATAACATCAGCGGAGTTAAGTTTGCCGCTGCGGCAACTAAGCCCATGGCGGGCAAATGCTGCGCAATATTATCGCCTAAACGGTACAAGTATACCAAGGAAATCAAGCAAAGTCCGAGCGGCAGCAATGTTATCAATGCAAGTGTTGGCAATAAATTACTAGTAACGAAATAGAGTAAACAAGCGATGGCAGCGAATAAAGAAAGGGCAAATACCTGTCTGGCAAATGTAACGCCATAACGAATCGCAAGGTGGTTTCTACCAACGTTTTTGTCTGCTGAAATATCAGGAAACTGATTCATTAGTAATAAATTGTTGGTAATTAAAAATGGCACTAAGGTGATAGCCAACAAAGAAAAATGCCATTCACCAGTTTGCACCACAAATGCCCCAATTGGCATTAAAACAGCAAAACCAAGGCCTGGCGCAATAAAACAGAGCCATGGGTGCTTATTTAAGAAATTGGTATACGTGATAACAATAAGCAAGCCTAAAACACCTATCGGAATAAGCGACACACCAACCGTTACAATAAAAAATACGCCAATGGCTAACACTATTGAAACCGCAACAATCGCTAGTTTCTTAACATAGGTGGTTAAATGTGGATGCTGTTTTAATAATCCACTGCCGCCACTAAAAGGTGTGCGATTAGTATTTAAGTCTAAGCCACTTTGAAAGTCTTGATACTCATTGATGGTGTTAACTGCAATTGCAGCAAATGTTGCACCTAAAATTGACAGTGCCGCAAACAGAAAATTAATGTGAAATCCAATATAATTACAATAGGCTAAGCCAACAAGGCAAGATAAAGGTGCTAAGGTGAGAAATGGTGGTCTTATCGCCGGTAGTGTAGCAATGTAGTTGTTCATAAGACAACTCCTAATGTAGTTTATACTCTTCCTTAAGTGCTAAATGCTGTTCTTTTAACTTATTTAAACTGCTTTGAAATGCATGCACGATTTCGTCAGGTGTATCTTTGCTAAACGCAATGTAATCATCAATCACGTTAAGTAATAGAATACGTTGAAATTGTTCTGTGCCAAGCTTTCTTTGACTTATCGCTGCATTTAATCCTGATTTAGAAATTGCCATTAAATCAACTCGTTTTGCTTTAAAAAGCGCTAAGGCATCATTCATGCTTTTGGCAGCGATAATTTGCTCGGCTGGAAAGTCTGTTTCGTTTATTAAACTTTGCGTTACATCGTTACGAATTACCGCGAGGGATTTGTCATAAACTTGGGCGATATCGGTAATTAATAACTGTGAATCTGGCTGCGCAATAAGGTAGTACTCAGCTGTAAATAATGGCCCTACCCACTTAAATTTTGCTGCACGATCAGCAGTTTTGGACATGGCAAATAGTGCAGTATTAGTTTTATGAGTGATCTCTTGATAACCGCGCGCCCAAGGTACCACTAAAATTGGCTGTTCGGTGATTCCTTGGTCTTGCCAAATAAGCTTTAACATATCGACAGACAAACCAATCAGCTTTTCGTTGTAGTAATAACTAGAGGGTGGATAAAGCTCGGTATAATAAGTGATTGGGTGAGTTTTTTCAGATGCAGTAAGTTGTGTTGTCAGCAATAAACAACCAGCAAGTATTACTAACCAATATTTTAAACTACAAAAACGAGAAAACTGCATTGTACTACATAAATCATAAGACCTTTTTCTACTCTAGCTTATTGAATTCATGAGAACAATGCATTTAATTTATACAGTTTTGACCTAGCGCTAGGTTTCTTTAATTTATTATTCGCTCAAGCGGTTGTCGTGTAACAAACTGCTGGGTGAAATAACGAATCAGCCCCGCTGTAATAAATACCGCAATACAAATCAAATAAATACTAAGCTGCTCACTAACGTAATGAACTAAACCAAAAATACCTATTTCAAAGCCACAAATTACGGTGAACAGTAAAATGTTTTTCGCATTAATGCAGCCGTTAAAGAATATTAATAACAGCGGTGCAAATGCTAAAAATAGAACACTTGCAAAGAGTGTTAAAAACGTAATTTTAATTGCTGAATTAATGTCTTGGCGAAACAGCATAACGCCTAAAATAGCTAACAAAATAAATAAAGTATTTCTTATTACCACTTTATCAAAGCTATAAATAATGCCTTTAATCACGCTTTGCTTATCAGCAAAAGTGTGTGCAATGGCTTTTAGTTGATGTTTAAGCTGCGAAAACTCCTGATAAACTGGAAACTGACAACCTACAACTAGCGAGAGTAATAAGAAGCTGATTAACAATTCGTTATCGTTGGTTGCCAATACAAATGCTAAAATTGCTGCAAAGTAACCTCCTAGATAGCCCATTTTTGTTTGTGGATAACACACAGACCAGGCGATATCTTTGTTAAATGATTTTTTAAATTTAGCGGTAAAGGTTGCTAACTTCCCATTCCACCACATCACTGATTGGCGATCTGTTAACATCATTGATTTACTGCTCATTGAAGAACGTTTTGATGAGTTAAATTCTGCGTAAATGACGTAGCAGCAGCTTGCTATGATGATTAATTTAGCTACCTCATGAATTGTTTGAAACATCATGGCAATGAGTAGCGCCGAGCATGCTAAGTTGCGTAAGATATTGTATTTCAAAGACGATGAACTGTTCACAAACAGGCCAATAATTGCAAAGCTGATAGGCAATACAAGGTAGTGCAGCGCGACTTCACTGGCAAATGTAATATAAAGACTCATACATAGCGCGCCTATTACAGTTACTGTCAGTCCTGCTTTCAGAATGGAATACCGATACACCTCGTTAGTGACCCAAAGGTAATGTGCTTTTAACTTTTGCAGGCCGATACCCAGCATAAAACCCAAAAATAATGACGGTAAACAAGTCATTAATAAATACGTTTTAATATAGCGAAAGCTTGATGGATCAAGCGTTTTTTGATGCCATAATACGCTAAACACAACGGATAGAATCAATAAAAATGGCAAGGCTATTGTGCCACTGCGCATTAAAATCCATGCATTTGATTTAAACAAATTCATTGGCCACCTCTAAATACCAGTCTTCTAAGTTCATTGGTTGAATGGTGGCGTCTAATCCATAAAAAGCGCACCACTCTTCAATGGGTTTTTTCAGAGGTGCAATAATGCTGGTGGTTGTTGTTTCGCCAAATTGTTGAATCTTACTAATACTGGCATCTTTTTCTAACAGATTGGTTTTAGTGCTATTGGCAAAACTGAGCTTGGCAATGCTTGCTTTTAATTCGTCTAACTCATAGTAATGACGGATTACACCAAATTGCAGTACTGCTACACGATTTGCAACACGTTCTAAATCCGACACTATATGGGTTGAGAAAATCACCGTGGTGCCATGCTCACAGCATAAATCAATCACTTCTTTTAAAAATGCACGGCGCATATTAGGGTCTAAGTGTGCAACAGGTTCGTCTAAAATAAGAAGCTCTGGTCGTATTGATAATGCTTGCACAACATCGAGCATTTGCTTTTGGCCGCCAGAGAGCTTACTGATCACTTGGTCATCACTGATACGCCAGCGTTTTAGTAGGGTTTCACAATAGGCTTTATCCCAACTTGGGAAAAATTGGCAAATATAATCAAGGTATTGCGACACCTTCATCCAATCAAAGGCAGAGCTAGTTTGTGCAACATAGCCTATTTTTTGTTTTTGGCTTTGTGGTAACTCATGCCATGAGTAGCCCCACAATTTGATTTCACCTTGCTCTAGCTCACGCAGACCCATTATCGATTCTAACAGAGTACTTTTACCAGCGGCATTTTTACCTAATAAACCTACAATATCGCCTTCGTTTACTTGCCAATTCAATTTATCGAGAACACGTAAACTGTTATAAGATTTTATGGCTTTTTCTATAGTGATTATGGGCTGTGTCATTTTTACGTCCTGTTGCTAAGTGCCGAAAGCGAATCTTGAATTAGTGTTATTATTGCATCGTCAGAAAGCTGATTTTGCTTCGCTAATTGAATAAACTCGTCGCGTTTAGCAAGTAGCGACTCACTGTAATTACTAATGTTGTGTTGCTCTGCCACCAGCATGCCTATGCCTTTTCGCCTTTCTAAAACACCTTGTTGCTCCAGCTGCGAAAATGCTTTTGAAATGGTCATGGGGTTCACTTGTAAGCATGAGGCCATCACTCGCACCGATGGCAATTGTTGCCCCGGAAATAATAAACCCGCACGAATGCCCTGCTTGGTTTGCTCCATCACTTGGCGATAAAGCGCACTCGCTGCTTGCGTGTTTATAGTGTAAATTGCATGGATTAATTCTATGCTCATAGTGTATTAGTAATTTAAAGGTGTATTAATACACTAATACAGTTTAAAAATAAGTCAATATTTAATATGAAATTGTTAGAAACACTTAGCTATCCCGTTGTGATTCATTATTGTGGCGATGATGAACTGGAATATGTTGAAAGCATGGAACAACTCCAGAGCTTATTGGGAAGTTTTGTTTGTGATGATGCACTGATTGATAGCCAAGGTTTTCGCTACCTCTGTTTGCATAATGGCGAGTTTAGTAAACCGAGCGCATTTGAATTAGCTGAGTTTGAGTTGGTGCTGCAAAAGCACGCCTTTGCATTGGCTAATTGCTGTATTACTAAAATGCGTTTTACCAGCTTCGCTGAAGGAATCGCATTTGTAAAAGAAAGCCTCGGTTAAAGCGCTTGTTTTGGCTCTGGCGATAAACGCTTAATATCACCTTCTATTGCTTCCATACGGGCAATTGTAAGCTGCTCATATGGGTCAATATCAAAATGCCAAATTAAATTACCCTGCTTTACTAATTTAATATCGCTTGGGTTTGCTAAATCAAGACGCCAAATTTTATCTTGTTTTGACCACGACGACTGCCAATACAGTGCATTGTTTTTGATGCGAATATTATGCAGCAAATTGGTTTGTTCATTACTTAGTTCAGCAAGCTTTTCACCCTCAAGTGATAAATCTGGTTTGCTGAAAAGTTGATGCTCTTGCAATATTAGCCAACGGTTGTTGTGGCTATCGTAATAGGCAAATTGGGCATTTAAGTCGATGCTTTTTAGCAAACGGCCTTGTAAGTCATACAGTTGCACTTGTGAGCCGTCAAAGGCGTACACAGTTTGCATATCATACCAGCCGGTATTTTTTATAGTGCTATTAAGCTCAGTTGTAAACTGCAAAATTTGGCTCTTGCGATCATATAACGCCAAATCCATATCACGATTTGATAACAACATACTTAAATCAGGGCGCCATTCTAAAAACTTAACGTATTCATAGCCTTTGTGATTTGATAAGCGAGTTACTTTATTGTCGGCATGTAAATACACTTCACACACACCACTGCGGCGCGACATAAACGCAGTTTCGCCCAAACTGTTACTCACAGGTAAGTAATCAATGCTTGAGGTTGAGAAAATCGGTAAGTTGTCTTTATCGCGAATATTAACCTGCCAACTCTCAATCGCAGTGTAAATATCGCCATGCTTATCGATAGATGCACTGGTAAATAGGCCTTGAGCAGTGTTGTAAATAGGGTAACTTTGACCATCGCGATGGGTAGCAATTAAGTTATGACGTTGGCTTTCATCGTTACTAATAATTGCGCCATTTTTTGGGTTGTATGCAACAAGCCAAACTGGAAATGACCAGCTTAGGGCTTCTTTGCCATCAAGTGATACTAGCTTGCTGGTGTGATCAATGTAATTAAATAAGAAGTAAACACGATTATCCCAAGCTGAAATTGCACCTTTATATTCAGCTTGCGCAGGGCGCTCAAGCGGCATAGGGATCAGTTCTTCGGTGCCAATACGGTATAAATAGGGTACTAACGTACCTTGTTGTAACACGCTTAAAATCAGCTCGTCATTAGATTTCCATACGGGAGGTTTTGCAGATTCACAAGCGATACCTTGGGCTTTATGGCTAGTAGCACCTTGTGGCGAAATAATTGAAAGTTCGCATCTGTCTTCAATAAATTGCCAATAAGCTAATAATTTTCCTTGATGTTGCCAAGCTGGAAAACCGACACGGTGGGCAAAACTGCGATTAAATAGCATAGCGCCTTGTTTATCTGTGATGGTGAGGGTTTTAATGTCTTTTATGTAAGCCATTAAATCATGCTCACGATGCACATTTACATCAAACTCTAAGCCAAGCTCATAACTCACATCATGTAACTGATAGTGGGGGATTTCGAACTCGGTTTCTTTGCTGTTAAAAAAAGCCCATACGCTAAAGCAAACAATTAATATTGGTAAAACAGCGACAAGAGGATGAATTTTACGCCCGCGCGGTAGGGTTTTAACAGCAGGAGTATCGTTAGAAATTAACTCAACTTCAGCAATAAAACAGTAGCCTTTTTTTGGCACGGTTTTAATAAATTTAGGATTTCGTGAACTGTCGTTGAGTAATTTACGCAGTTTTGTTAACAGCTGATAAAGGCTGTTTTGTTCAACAATGGTATTCGGCCATAAAGCACTTTGAATCTGCTCTTTTGAAATCACTTGCTGTGCATTATTTATTAACATAGCAAGTAATTGTGATACTTGTGGCTCAAGTTTTTCTATCTGACCTGTTTGCCATAGGCATAGCTCATCTTTAGCTGCATTGAATTCAAACTCTGCAAATCTAAATGTACCTTGTTGTGGCTTTTGAGCGTTTTCCATAGCGGTTGAACATGCCTTTTATTGATTTAACAACAAAAATACGGTTTTGCAGATTAAAGTCAATAAATATAAGACTTCTAGCAGCTTTATTAAGAAAAAAATCAGCTTTTTTATCACCTTTTTCTGCTCATATGTAATGCAAATCAACTGCAAATGAGCTGATATGAAAACACCGTTAATTTACTCTTTTACGCTTGTAAGTTTTGCAACAATGGCTGAGCAATCAGCGATTATATTAGATGGCAAACTTTCAGAGCCAGCATGGCAAAATGCCACGCAATACAGCACCTTCTATCAAGTTGTGCCTGCCACGTTATCTGAACACAAAAATAAAGTGGAAGGACGCGTTTATAGCGATGAAAAAGGCATGTACATCGGCATGATGAACTATCAGCCAGCATATCAAAGGCAAAAGCAATACAACCTACAAGATGGCTTTATGCAAGCTGATTTTAACCGCTTTGTGGTTGATTTTTCTGGCGATGGTAGTAGTGCGTATTTATTTGCTGTGACCTTAGGCGGTGGTATTCAAGATGCGGTTCTCACGCCACAATTAGCTACCGACTATGATTGGGATGGTGCATGGCAATCTGCGTTTTATGAAAGCGAAGACTTTTGGTCAATTGAAACCTTTATTCCATGGCACGCCGTATCGTTTCGTCATAAGCAAGATGAAAATGGATATTCACAAGTAGGCGTGTCGCTACAGCTGTATGATTTAGCTAAAAACTATATTTATGGTTCGCAGCAACAAACCACAGGTAACAGCGACTTCTATATTGAAATGCCTAAGGTACAGGTAAAAATCCCGCAAAGCCAACAGTGGGCGTTTGTGCCTTATGCCAGCTACTCAAACAATTTGGTGGCGAATGATGGTGAAGCAAACTTAGGCTTTGATTTAGTGTACAAGCCGAATCACCACCAAAAATTAAGTGTGGCAGTGAACCCTGATTTTGGTCAGGTCGACAGTGATGAAGTGGTGCTTAACTATTCGGCTGTTGAAACACTGAGAACTGATAAGCGTCCATTCTTTACCCAAGATATCAGTGTGTTCAGTATTCCGTCTGAGCGTAATACAAAATTAATTCATACGCGTCGTATTGGTGCGGGCAGTGATGATCAAAGTGAACTTATTACACCAATTGATGTGGCTGCTCGGTTTGTGCACCAAGATGAAAACTTGCAATTGGCAGGTTTTGCTGTTGCGGAAGATAATTTAGATTCAAACGCTGGAAAAGATTTTTATGCAGGGCGTATTAATTACACCCAGCAAACAGCGCAGCAAAACTGGCAAACTGGTGTGCTGGCGACCAAAACTAAGCGCCCATGGTTAGATAGAGATGCCTATAGTTATGCTTGGGATAGTCAGTATCAAAGTGATACTTGGTCAGGTCAAATTGCATTAATGAACACGGATATAACCGATAAAGGAGTAAGCACACAAGGTACTGGGTTATCGCTTAATGCAAAGTACCAATTTAGCGTAAACACATCAATATCAGCTAATTATTTAAGACTTGATGATAGTTTTGATAATAACGATTTAGGTTACAGCGAACGTAATAATTGGCGTGCTAGTGAAATCAACTTTAGTCATGCTATCAACACTGACAATAAGTGGTTTAACCGTGTACTACAAAAAGCCAGTATTAATTATCACACTGATGATAACGGCCTAAAACTCACTAATAACCCGCAATATTTAGTGAATTTAAACTTAGAAAATGGCGGCCAATTTGAAACCGTTATTAATTATTACGCTGGTGCATGGCACGACAACTTAGGTTATGGCACGGATGCGGTCTATGTTGATGATAATTGGACAACGCGTTTTATGTATATTAGCCCATATACAGGCATGTTCAGCTGGGCGGCAAGTTATCAAAACGATCAAGAAGGGTTAAATGGCCGTGCTGATCAGTACGCGATTGATTTAACCTTAATGCCGCATCCAAATTGGCGCGTTGTATTTAATAATTATTTTCGTACCGGCGATGGTTGGCTGGTTGCTAATCAGCACAATATGATCACTGAATATGATCGAGACTATTACGCCAACTACATCAAAATATCTGGTTTGATAATGGATAACTTAGAGTTTAGCTCGACTTTCCAGTGGGCGAGCTTAAAAGCGAAAAGTAAGGATGTTTACCGTGTGTTTGAAGGTGGTTTAATTTCGCAACATAGCGATACCAGTTTTGATGATTCACGCTTTAATTTGCAACTAAAACTGCGCTACAAAATGGGGGCGTATTCTGATGTGTTTTTGGTTTATGGCCGAGGCGGTAACGAATTTATTGAACGCGATTTAACGAAAAACCGCTTTGCAACTTTAGAAAACAGCTGGCAACAGCCAGACCAGGAATTTGTAACCTTTAAAGTACGATACCTTTTTTAACTAAACTTTTTAGCTAACAGTAAAGCAAAAACCTAACTGCCCTAGGTTTTTGCTTTTTTCTTGCCTCTTACAAGTTTTATCCAAAATGCTAGTTCAAATAACACACCTAATATAATTACCAAAAATGTACCACTTTGAAATGAAACTGTATAAAAGAAAATTGCAGTAATAAGCAGCGCCGCTAAAATTAGGTAGTGGGTAACAGTAGAAAACATGTCGATTCCTTGAATTTTTTCTTAAGCGTTGGCTTTAAATAGCAACTGATTTTGACCCGCTGACTTTAAATAAAAGCGAATTTCTTGGCCTAATCGTGTTGTTACCTGGCTGATAATAAAATCACCCATTTTTTCTAGCTTAGCTAAGTAGTTAGTGCGATTTTTAAATGACTGCTTAATTAAGGTTTGCTTTTGTCCGTTGATATAAAGCTTTGCATCCTGCTGATCATTCTTTGTTAAGCGTATTTGCTGTCCAGCTAACACTAATTTATATGTTTTAAGCATAATGCCTCCTTAATTCGTTAAGGCTAGACTAAGCAAAAATTAAAAACGATGAGCTTAAAAGTGTTTAAAGGCGATATGGGGTGATAACTGGTTTTAATCGTGGCGTTTTGCCCACAGGTTAACTTTGTTATGTAACTCTTTTTCCACTAATGGCTTAGATAGAAAGTCATCCATCCCTGCGGCTAAGCATTTATCTTTGGTTTCGCTTTGATTGCTTGCGGTAAGAGCAACGATGGGTGTGGTAATACCCATTTGGCGGATTTGTTTAGTGGCATCAAAACCGTCAAGTTCGGGCATTAAACAATCCATCAAAATAATATCAAATGTGCTTTCTTTTGCTTTGGCAACGGCTTCAACACCATTGTTGGCAGTGGTTATGGTGTGACTGGCTAACATTGCTTTTGCAATATGTTGATTTAGTGGCACATCATCAACTAATAAAATATTAGCGTTTTCGACTCTAGTGAGCTCACAATCAGCTTCAGTGTTAATAATCGGTTTTTCAGCTTCATCGCAGGGCAAGGTCACGACAAAACGAGAACCTTGACCTAATTTACTGGCGACATTTATGGAGCCGTCCATTTGCCTAACAAGAGCATTGCAAATTGCGAGTCCTAAACCTGTGCCACCATACTTACGTGTGGTACTGGCATCTGCTTGGACGAATTTGGTAAATAAAGAGTCAATTTGTGATTCACTTAAACCAATACCTGTATCGACGATGGTAATGGTTAGAATATGTTTGCCGGGAGCGTTACTTTTCAAATCAACAGACACCGACACTGTGCCTTTTTCGGTAAACTTTATTGCATTACTGATTAGGTTAATCAGTACTTGCTTAACACGTACATCATCAAGCGCTAAGTAAATGGTTTGCTTGGTATAATTAGCAATAATACTAACGTCTTTTTCCATTGCTGAGGCATTAAACATATCCACTACATTTTTCAGCATTTGGTTAATTTCACAAGGTACAGGGTGAAGTAATAATTTGCCTGCTTCAATTTTTGAAATATCTAAAATATCGTTAATCGTTGCTAATAACTGTTGTCCTGAGCTTGTGATTACATCGAGGTGTTGCTGTTGTTGCTCTGTCATTTTTGTTTTACCAAGCAAAGTCGCAGTACCTAAAACGCCGTTGAGAGGTGTACGAATTTCATGACTCATTACAGCAAGAAAGTCCGACTTGGCTTGCATTGCCTCTTGGCTCTTGTTGGTTTGCTTTTTTAACGCGGCTTGTTTCTTTAACAAATTTTCTATTAAGGCGTTATAGGCATTTACTAGTTCGCCAATTTCGTCGCTGCGTTTTAAATCAACTTTTTTAGGTTTGCGAGACTCAATACCCGCACGAATTGCATTGAGCAGTTGATAAATCGGCACTATTGCTTGCGAACGGATGGCGTAAATACTTAGCGCCATAGTGATTGAAAAACCAAACAGTGCAGCAAAAAAGATGTATTGATTAGAAAGAGAAATGTAATTGCCTAGCTGCTTAGTATTAATTACTAATATAGCCACCATGTCTTCAACGGCGCGGCGATCTTCAGATACAGCTTCAAAATTAGTTAGGTAGATAAGCTGTTTATCAAAATAGTAATAATCGGCTGATTGATTGAAGTTGAGGTTATTAAGCAGATGACTGAATTTAAAATGCGAAGAGGTAAATGATTCACCAACAAGTTCACCTTGATTGCTAGCTAAAATAATACCTGAGTTTGCACGCGCAATTAATACGTGGTCTACAGCATCATTAGCACCTATGGCACTGGTAATACGTTTAAAATTTGCCGCACTAATACGATTGGCAGTAGCAACAACAATGCTTTCAACAATCAACTCAGCTTCATGTTTGAGCATTGCCTTAGTTAGTTGTGTTGCATTTTGTTTATTAAATAATACGAGCCCTGCCAAAACAGCAATATAAACTATGCTGAGAAATAAGGTGATGCGTTTACCAAGCGTTAATCCTTCAGTCACTTAGTGTACCTATTTTTAAATACTGCGGAAGCTGTGTGCAATCAAATTCAATGCTGTTTGTGTCATTAAGAACATCACACACTTGCTGCATATTGTGTTTTAATCCCTGTTCCGATAATAACGTTTTTTGCTCGGCAGCCGCTAATATTTTTAAGTCTGTGAGTGCTGCCGCAAATTCATCCTCATTAATGCCTTCACGTTTTGCCATAATGCTGTTCGCTTCAAGAGGGTGCTTTTCGGCGTAATCTAATGCTGCTTGCCACACTCGATGAAAGCGGTTTATCCAAGTTGGGTCTTGCTCTAATAATTCACTCGATACTGTAACCACATCTAAAATTGTTTCGGGAATACTACGCGAGTTAAAAACCATTTTTACATCATGATCGTTTTGTAAAATATTGGCATAGGGTGGATAAGTGACGTAGGCATCAATAAGGTCTTTATCAAATGCTTCAGAAGCATCGAGCTGCTCAATGTTTAGCATTTCAATGTCGTTTAAGGTCAAATTATATTTTACTAATGCTTGATGTAAAAAGAAGGTGCCTAAAGAGCCAAGCTCAACACCGACGCGTTTATTTGCAATTTGGCTAAAGTCGGCGATATTTGGCTTTGCTAAAATCATATCACCCCCATTTGAGTAGTCTGCAACAAGTACAATTGAAATTTGCTTTTGGTGCTTTGCAGCAAGGGTGACGGCTTCAATCATAGTGCTGGTCATAGCATTGGCTTTGCCTTGTCGGAAATAACGTTTAACTTCTGCTAGGGAAGGCGCTTCAATAATTTCTACATTTAATCCTTCTTTTTCATATAACCCTTTTTCTTTTGCAAGATATAAAAACTCGTACCCAGGCCAAGGATTTATTGCCAGTTTAATGGTTGGGTTGGCGGGTTTAGAGCAGGCACTTAGCAGTAAACACAATGTGCCAATTAAAATAGCGTTAATCCGATCCATTTTTAGCCTTCGTCTTTTGCTTTTTTATTTAGTATAGAAAACTTGTTTATAAGTGGTATAAATCCAAGTAAAAATATGAAATTCTTCAATATTCTAAAATATTCAGCTGTTTATTATTCAAGGACTAGCCAAGAATAAGCACGTTAGCAGGCCAGCAACAAGCATTATTAACGTGTTTAACGCATTAAGGAATATACAATGACATTAGGTGAAAAGTTAAAACAGTTAAGGCAAGAGAAGGGGCTTAGTCAGCCTGAATTAGCCACTGAAGCAGGTATTGAACAATCGTATTTATCAAAATTGGAAAATGATAAATCGCTGCCATCCAATGATATCTTACGCAAAATTCTCGCGGCGTTTCAGGTGTCGCTAGCTGATTTAATATCTGACGAATTAGTACAAAAAGACATACAGCGCTTTAAGCAAATCCCTGATGTTGAGCAATATTTGGCTCAGCAGTCACAAAATCAATTTATAAAACGCCGTAATCTATTATTAGCAGCCAGTATTTGCATGGTAATTGCTGTTACGCTTTTCTATGCTGGGAAAAGTAAATTACTGTTTAATGAGCATGTATATCAATATGAGTCTTTGGGAGTGATTTATGACAACGAACCAGACTCAATGTTTACAAGGTGGTCTATAGATTATTTCCCTCACAGATATAACGACAACGCGAGTGAGCAAATAAAACAAGAGTATCAAAAGTTAAAGCTAGAAATCGCAAGACGGTATAATAAAGAATATCAACTTACTTCCAATTACTTAGGTGAGCAATACAGGCAACAAGTGGATGGTGGGCGCAGAGTTTATAAATACACTGGCACCGTTGGTTTCGCTCAAACAAGATCGATCAATGGCTGGCTACAAATTTTGGGAGTTTTGTTATTTTCCATAGGCATTATGGGCTTTGTACTTGAAAGGCGGTTGTTTAAATAGCGCGATATAAAACTCGAAAGCACTTAAAAGACATTAAGTGCTTTTGATAACAGTTAGAATAAACGACTTATTAAAAAAGTAAGCCACATAAAAAGCAGTAATAAAGCGCTTAAGCCAAAAGCAATGGTGCGCCTTTTTATATTGCGGGCGCTAAGGTGCTCGACCGAGTGCCAAATACGCAATGCTACATAAAGCCATGCAGCAATAATCCATGCTATACCTTGAATGGTATTGAGTGCCATAAATGCTAACAACACAATAAACAAAATTGGCTGTTGAAACTGATTATCATAACTGCGTCCCGCTAATAAAATATCCTCTGGCATTGCACGGTAATCCAAGTTTTGAACTATTTTGTAATCTAGCTGATTATTGCAAACCGCTTTTATGCGCTTAGTAGCGGCATAAATCAGTAGTATGAAGGTGTGAAGCACAATGGCTAAGATCGGTCCGTAAATCCAAATGGTGTGCATAAAAACTCTCCTATTTAACGTTTGCAGCCTAGTTTAATAGGTAAAAGCTTGCTATAAAGTGTCTTAACTGACTAAAAAAGGTTAAATAAAGACAATGCACAAAATAGGTATATTGATTAATCAGGGCGTGATGGCAACAGCAGTAACGGGCGTGATTGATGTGCTCAATGTCGCAAATAGCATTTATAAAAAGCGTACTGGCGCAAATGCAGATGCGTTTAGTTGGCAGCTAATTGGGGTCGATAAAAAATACGTCGAGTCGAGCCAAGGTTTAGTGTTTAAAGCCGATGTATGGCTTGAAGAAACCAGCGAATTTGATGTTGTTATTTGGCCTGGTAGTCAGTACCGCAGTGACCAAGAGTTATGGCAATTGTGTAAAAGCTTAACGCCTTTTCATCCGCATATTAAAAAGCTTGCTGAGAGCGCTGAACTTGTGATGTCAGGGTGTACAGCAGTACCGATGTTAGCGCATACCGGCTTACTAAAAGAGAAAAAAATCACCGCTAGCTGGTGGCTAGATAGCTTTTTTCAACGTCATATTAAAGGCTGTAAACTCGATACCAGTGAAATGCTAAGACTAGACGGCAAGTTTCTTACGTGTGGTGCAACATCGAGCTTTTTGCTATTAACTTGGTATTTAGTGCGCCATTACTTAGGCAAAGATATAGCCGATACTGTGGCGCGTTATTTACTGATCGATACTGAGCAAGTAAAACAAAGTGCGTTTTTTGCTTTGAATGATTTACCTGAACATAACGATAGCGAGATGCGACAACTGGAACAATGGATAAGTGATCATTTAGAAACCAGCATTGATGTTTCAACCATGGCGTATAAGTTGAACATTAGTGAGCGTACATTAACGCGTAGATTTAAAAAGTTATTGGGCGTTGCGCCAATGCAATATGTGCAAATAGCCCGCATAGAGCGCGCCTGTGGTTTATTAAAAACAACAAATAAAACGGCGCAGCAAATAGCACTTAGTTTGGGTTATCAAGATGATGCAGCTTTTCGTAAGCTGTTTATCAAGCATAAAGGCATCGGCATGGGTGAAT
>NZ_JAPEHW010000035.1 GCF_028875915.1 Pseudoalteromonas sp. G4 | reverse complement strand
CCTGAACCCTGAACCCTGAATCCTGAAATTCTCTTCAAAATTCTATTTGCACTCTGCAATCAATCTGCGTAAAATGTGCGCTCTTTCGACCAAACAAACTTTGTTTTCCTTGCCTTAAACCGACTGGTCGAAACGGTAAAAGGCTAAATTAACCGTAAGGAATACCCATGCGTCATTACGAAATCGTATTCATGGTTCACCCAGATCAAAGTGAGCAAGTTCCTGGTATGATCGAGCGTTATACTGGTTCTATCACTGAAGCTGGTGGTCAAATTCACCGTTTAGAAGACTGGGGTCGTCGTCAACTGGCTTACCCTATCGAAAAGCTTCATAAAGCACACTATGTTCTAATGAACGTTGAAGCACCAACTGAAGTAATCAACGAGCTTGAAACTTCTTTCCGCTACAACGATGCAGTACTACGTAACCTAGTTATGCGTACTAAAAATGCTGTAACTGAAGCTTCTCCTCTTGCTAAAGAAGAGAAGAAAGAAGCTGCAGAAGCTTAATCGTTTTTGAGACTTGTATGACTGATAACCAGTTCGTTTTGTCTGGCACGGTTTGTAAAAAACCTAAATTCAGTCAAAGCCCAGCCGGAATACCACATTGTATTTTTGTGTTAGAACACAAATCTACACAAATGGAAGCAGGACTTAATCGTAGTAGTTATGTTCGCATTCAAGTGGTTGCCAGTGGCGAAGGCTTAAAACAACAAACTCAAGATATTGATATGGGCACGCAACTTACTGTACGCGGTTTTATTAACCGTCACGAAGGCCGAAATGGCGTGAGTCAGTTAGTGTTACATGCTCATCATATTGAAAGAATTACTATTGGAGATTTATCTCATGGCACGTTACTTCAGACGTCGTAAGTTCTGCCGCTTCAAAGCGGAAGGCGTACAACAAATCGATTATAAAGATCTAGCTACTCTTAAAAACTACATCACAGAAAGTGGCAAAATCGTACCTAGCCGTATCACAGGTACTAGCGCTAAATATCAGCGTCAACTAGCTGCAGCTATCAAGCGCGCACGCTACTTAGCCCTTCTTCCATACACTGACTTACATAAGTAAGCAGCGGTTTAACTAGTTTTTAAAAGGTGTAGAGACATGCAAGTTATTCTACTAGATAAAATCGGTAACCTTGGTGCGCTTGGCGACCAAGTTTCTGTAAAAGCAGGTTACGCACGTAACTTCCTTTTCCCTAAAGGCAAAGCAGTTCCAGCAACTAAAGCTAACATTGAATCTTTCGAAGCACGTCGTGCTGAGTTAGAAGCTAAAGTAGCTGAAGAACTAGCAGCATCACAAGCGCGTGCAGAGAAACTAGAAGCGTTAGCTGAAGTTACTCTTGTATCTAAAGCTGGTGACGAAGGTAAGCTATTCGGCTCTATCGGTACTCGCGATATCGCTGACGCTATCACTGCTGTAGGCCTAGAAGTTGCTAAATCAGAAGTTCGTCTACCTAACGGTACTATCCGTGAAACAGGTGAATTTGATGTAGCTATCCAGCTTCATTCAGAAGTAACAACTACTATTAAAGTAATTGTTATTGCTGAAGCTTAATCAAGTTTCTTGATTAGTAAAAACCGAGCTAAGGCTCGGTTTTTTTATGTCTGAAATACGTCCTTTTTACTCACTTCACTACCTCATTTTGCATGGGGTGTTTACTCAGATTTACAAAAACAAATTAACATATAACCGAAAAGTATTGATTTGTATAAACATTGCGCGATAATGACAGCGTTGTCAAAGTTTGTTTCTATTAGGGACTGGAAATTGCGAGTTATTAATATAATAAAAAGAAAAGGGTTTACTCTGATTGAAGTAATGATCACCGTGACCATTATCGGAATTTTATTAGCTGTAGCACTGCCGGCTTATGGTGATTATGTTAAGGATGGTCGTCGTGCCGAAGCGCAGCAATACCTTATGCAGCAAGCTGGTATATTGGAACGAAACTATACGCGCTTGGGTCGATACCCTAATGAACAAAATATTACATTTAAAGCATCAGATTATTATGCCTATAGTTATAAACCTGAAAATGATACCGAATTCTTATTAACCGCCGCACCAAAAGGTGCGCAAGTTGGTGATAAGTGCGGTTCACTCTCAATTAATCAGCAAGGTGTTACATCAGCTGCTTTAACATCATGTTGGCAATAATTATGAGACATCAGCAAGGTTTTACACTTATTGAGGTAATTACAGTGGCTGGAATTGTGGGTATTTTATCAGCTGTTGCTACACCTATTTTTATTCAATATATCAAACAAGATCGCTTAGTGAGCACGGTAAATGAGCTTATGAGTACCTTTAAAATGGCGCGAAGCGAAGCAATTAAGCGTGAAAAAATAGTCACTTTAACAGCTCAAGGCTCTAAGTGGTTAGCCAGTATTGATAATCAAACATTTGTTGTTTTTAATAATGATCAAACTGGAGTCGTGGTATCAGGTGTTACCACGCAAACCATCACTCCGTTGGGCGAGTTTCCTGTTACAAGTATTGATATTAGTGATCGCGATGGTGATACGACAGATCGCTGTTTCCGCGTATATGCTAGTGGACAAAGTAAGATTGAAAAAGGAAATTGTTAATGAGCAAAATACAAAAAAACACAAACCAAGCCGGATTTTCGCTTGTTGAGGTAATGGTAGCACTGGTTGTTTCTAGTTTTGCTTTATTAGGAATGGCTGCTGGACAATTGCAATCACTAAAATATGCCTCTAACTCATTTGACTATACCTTGTCACTTCTTCAAGCAAATAATGCTGTTGAGCAAACCTGGGCGAATTTATGTGATTTACAAAAGGGAAATGTAGCATTTGCTGATGTAACTCCTGAAGCTCAATTTAACAAATATACAATCGATTTTGAGAATAACTTCAACAGCGATTTTTTTCGCGTTGGCGTGACTTGGTCTGACAAGCGAATCAATGATAATAATTTAGCAAATCGCGTCGAAATTGAAGCTAGTTTTCCTGATATTTCTGGGAGCTGCTAGCAATGATCAAATATGTAAAAAATGGATTTACGCTTGTTGAGTTGATGGTAGCTTTAGCGGTAAGTAGCTTTTTGATGGCTGGTATTTCCTATGTATATATTGCTATTAGTGAATCAGTAAACACTTCGAAAGAGCTTGAAAATGCGCAAGAAGTGTTAAGGTATAGTTCGGAAGTATTCACCCGTAGTTTAAAGCAAACCAAAACGATACCCACAATACCTAATGCAAATACCATTGTAGTTGAGCAAGCAACTACAGGTGCGACCGCATGCAATAGTACTAAGCCAGCTGTGCCTTTTAGTGAGACATTTACTTTGGTTGACAGTCAATTACGCTGCCAGGTAAATGCTGCCGACGAGCAAGTCTTATTAACGGGCCTACAAGATATTAGTTATCGCATAAATGGTAATTTGGTAGAGATAACATTGATACCGGAGAACTTAAATGTGGATATGCTCGCAAATGGATTTCGAATAGATATTGCTCTAAGTGGCAAGATACTAGAAGAGGCATTGAATTAATGAATAAGCAAAAAGGTTTTACCTTACTTTCTGTAATGATTTTAACCACAATGACGAGCATTATCGTATTGAGTTCATTGCGTGATAACTTTATTCAAGAACGTTTAACTGGTAACTACCAAAAGAAAATGAATGCCCGCTTAGTGTCTGAGAAAGGTATTTTTGACACCCATAAGCGAGTTTTAGAAGAATTGGCTAGTAACCCTGTTACTACCCTTGAGCAATTGATTAATGACACTTTAGGGGAAAATAATTATATCACAGGGCACGCACAAACAGACGATATGTCCTATGCAACGAGACTTGGTGTAAATAGTGATGGGTTATTGGAATTAAGTAGTGACGGTAAACGCTATGAGGGAGCTAACAATACAGTTGCGTTATTTAGACTAAGGAAGGGCGGGGCGGCATCTACATTTGGCTCAGCGATTATCGGCTGTGAAGGTGTTGGGTTAGGCGCCAGTGGTCGAATTGATAGTTATAACTCAGATGAAGGTGACTATAATGCCAGTACAGCGTCCGCGAACTCAGGCGTAACAACAATTCATCATGATTCTGATATCAACTTAACAGGGGCAGCCGATATTTGGGGTAGCATTGCTGCAACCGGTAGTATTAATTTAGGTGGTAGTGCAAAAATTTATGGTGATGCTCACGCTAACCACAATGTTGTGATTGATGCAGGCCCTGGTTCACCTGATCTACCTGAGGGTTTTGATAGCGATATCACAATTGGAGGTGATGTGCTTGCCATTGGCAATGTAGAGCTTATTCAAAATCAGGTTGGTGGTGTTATCCGTACTATGGGCGACTTGTACTTGGGTAGTGGGTCTTCAACAAAAGTTCGTAACCAAGATAATAATGGCTTAGATGTGATGTACCGAGGTGAGTTAACTTATCGAGGTAGAGAATTGCCATTACAGTACTATCAAAATGATGTGCCCTACACTGATGCGTCATTCAACCTATCGCCAAATGTGCCACGCGTGCCTGAGGTTGACCCAAACAATTTACCCGAAGATCATGATTACCAAGATCCTGCGACAAACTGTGATCCTATTGGAATCAGCAAGGTTATCAATGAATTTAAAGATGCGACTTCAAGTGACTTATTACTGACACGTGGGCAAACAATTTATGAAGTCACTCCACGAGGCGGTCAGCTTGTATCAGGTTGGGAGTCGTGGATGGGAGAAGAGCCCGCTGCTTTATCTACTTATAGCGAAACGTTACCAAGTGGCGAATTAGTCGATATGATAAAAGTGAAAGATTTTACTGTGAATGGTGGTGGCTTTAAAGTATCAGGCGGTGATGTTTATATGCTAGTCGATGGTGATTTTACCATTGGCACCAGCGGAACCACTGTTTTTGAAATTGAAGCAGGCTCAAGTTTAACGATTTATGTGACTGGTAAAACAACTATAAAAAAACCTGTTATATCTGGACAGGGCATATCAGATGGTGGAGTGCCAGTTTTTTCAATTTACTCATCTTACACAGGCAGCGATGGTGTTGTTATAGATGCAACAGGTAGCTTATATGCTGCAATTTATGCTCCAACAACAGATGCAAATATTGAAGCAAGTGGAGGGTTAATGGGATCAATTCGAGCTAAAACAGTGAGTCTGTCAGGTGATACTGGTATTCACTATGATACGCGTTTAGGTGAGGTTGGTAATGTTACCACGTGCTGTGGCACAACATCATTAGAGTTTGTTGGTTGGCGCTATTTGTAAATTAATAATGTAAATATCTGTTTTGAAACGCCCTTTACTAGGGCGTTTTATTTTTTCTCAAAAAAATTTATTTTCATTTAAACCTTTCCAAACCCTTCTTACGTCTAATAAAGTAATCAACAAGATAACAACACAAAGGAAGTTGACGTGTTAATTGATGCAGAGCAGCGTTTTGTTAAAGAACAAGAAGCAAACTTTGATCTGCAGTTAATCGAAAAAGTAAATATGGGTGATAGGCAGGCATTTCATGACTTGTACAACCGTCACTACAAACGCGTTTTTGCTCTTACTTTACGTTTAACAGCAAATGAAAGCCTTGCAGAAGAAGCACTACAAGAAGTGTTTGTTCAGTTATGGCAAAAGCTATCGAGTTTTGATGGTAAGGCAAAGTTTACTACTTGGCTGCACAGTGTTGCTGCCAATATCACAATCAGCTATTTGCGAAAGCAAACTAATTGGTTGCAAAAAGTGGTGAGTTTTGAGCAGGCAGGTATGCCTGAGCAAGAAGTTGAAATGTGTAACGACCTTAACGGGTTAGATAAATACATAGTGCGCTTACCTGAAAAAGCACGTCTGGTTTTTGTGTTGTTTGCGGTTGAAGGGTATCGCCATGAAGAAATTGCTGAGCAATTAAATATGGCGGTGGGGTCATCAAAAGCTCAATACCATAGAGCACGCAGTTTATTAAAAGAGTGGATGAGTAATGAAACAGACTAATTTAGATCAAGTGTTAGATGACGCAGTTGCTCAATTGCCAACTGAAATCAGCCCTAAGAAAGACTTATGGCAAGGTGTTGAAAATGCCATTGCTAAGCAGCCAACACAGATTGAAAAAAAGTCACATGTTTGGCAGCAGGTAACCGCACTTGCAGCGTGTATGTGTTTGGGGTTACTAAGTTATCAAGTGTTCTTTAACCAGCAAAGTAATCAGTATGAAGCCGGTTTGCAGGCGATGACCCAGACCTTTAAGCAAGAAAAACAGGCGTTATTAGTTAAATACAGTGATCAGAAAGCCCTTGCAGACAACTGGCAAGCGCAATTGGCAGAATTAGAAAATGCTGAAAAAGCGATTAAGTTAGCATTAGAAAATGAACCAGAAAACGCCACATTACTTAGAATGTTATCGCAAGTTTACCAGCAGCAACTTGATTTAATTAATAAAGTTCACAAGCCTAGCTGGCAACAAATTTAAGAGGAATCGTTATGAAATTATTAGCCATTGCATGTACAAGCTTACTTTCATTTTCATTACTGGCGGGCGAACTTGTTGATAAAACAATTGATGTGCCTGAAAACAACAAAATTTTTATCGAAAATGATCAAGGCAAAATTACCTTGAAAGGCTGGGATAAACAGCAAATGCAAGTGTCTGGCACCATAGATGAACGTGCTGAGGGATATATCTTCCGCAATAAAAGTGGTGGTCGCACAGAGTTTGTTGTTGAAATGCCACACCGTTATGAGAATAGAAATAGCAAAGGGTCAAACCTGACTATTTATGTACCAAAAAATAATTTGGTTAACATTGAAAGTGTAAATGCCGACATGGATATCGAAGCGCTAAGTTCAGGTATTGTGCTTGATACAGTAAACGGGGATATTGATATTCAAGACGTTGAGGGCCGCATCAGTTTAGACACGGTAAATGGCGATATTAAATCAGCTAATTTAAATGGCCGCATTCATATCGAAACTGTCAATGGTGATGTTAATGACACAAACTCACAAGGTGAAATACGCTTTGAAGCTGTTAACGGTGATTTAAAAAGCGTAACCAAAAGCCAGGATGTGCGCATCGAAACGGTAAATGGTGATGTTGAAATTAATGCTGAGACCATCAAAAATCTCGATATTACAACCGTGGGTGGTGAAGTAGAAGTGAAGATGGAGCAACTCGCAAGCGGCGCCAACATTCAAGCAGAAAGCGTAAATGGCGACATTGTATTAAAGCTACCACAAGGTCTTTCTGCAGAAATTGAAGTGAATGCGCATGCGGGCGGTAAAATTCGCAATAGCCTATCAAACGATAAAGTGAAAAAAGCTAAGTATGGTCCTTCTAGCTCGCTGGAGTTCCAGCTAAAAGACGGCGATGTAGATATTGAAATTGATACTGTCAATGGTCGCATTGAGCTGAAATACAACTAAACATAGCTTATCGACAATAAAGCCCAGCTCAATGCTGGGTTTTTTTATTGGTTCTGGTTAGAATAGTCAGATTCTCTTCGAGTTAAAACGCATCATGGCAAAAGCAGATAAACAGTTAGATACCCTAAAAGTCCCTCCGCATTCTATTGAAGCAGAACAGTCTGTTTTAGGCGGTTTAATGCTTGATAATGAAGCATGGGACCGTGTGGCAGAACGTGTTGTTGCACAAGATTTTTATACCCGCACGCACAAGCTAATTTTCCAAGCAATGGAAAAACTGGTTGAGAGCGGTCAGCCTATCGATTTAATCACCATTTCTGAAACATTAGAAAAAACCAACGAACTTGATGCAATTGGTGGGTTTGCGTATTTAGGTGAAATTGCCAAAAACACTCCAAGTGCTGCCAACATCAATGCATATGCAGAAATTGTACGTGAGCGTGCAGTTGTACGTGAAATGATCCATGTTGCTAACGAAATCGCAGATGCAGGTTATAACCCAGAAGGGCGTGATAGTCATGATTTACTTGATTTGGCGGAGACCAAAGTATTTAAAATTGCTGAGCAACGCACCAAAAGCTCAGATGGTCCGCAAAATATTCATAACATTCTAGAAAAAACCATTGATAAGATTGAAGAGTTATACCAATCACCACAAGATGGTGTGACAGGTGTTAGTACCGGCTATTCCGACCTCGACAAAATGACAGCGGGTATGCAACCTTCAGACTTAATTATTGTTGCAGCTCGTCCGTCAATGGGTAAAACCACTTTTGCCATGAACCTTGCTGAACATGCGGCAATGACCCAAGACAAGCCAGTGCTTATATTCTCGTTAGAGATGCCTTCAGAGCAAATTATGATGAGGATGCTCGCATCACTCGGCCGTATAAACCAAACTAAAGTACGTACCGGTCAGCTTGACGATGATGACTGGGCGCGTCTTTCATCGACTATGGGCTTGCTCATAGAAAAAGGTAAAATGTATGTGGATGATTCATCAGGCCTAACACCAACTGAATTGCGTTCTCGTGCACGTCGCATTGCGCGTGATAATGGTGGTATCAGTATGATTATGGTGGATTACCTTCAACTTATGCGCGTTCCTAGTTTGCAGGACAATCGTACTTTGGAAATTGCAGAAATTTCTCGCTCACTTAAAGCGCTAGCAAAAGAACTAGAATGCCCTGTAATCGCGCTTTCTCAGCTTAACCGTACGCTTGAACAACGTGCTGATAAACGCCCAATTAACTCTGACTTACGTGAATCAGGCTCTATCGAGCAGGATGCCGATTTAATTATGTTTATTTATCGTGACGAAGTGTATAACGAAGACTCTACCGATAAAGGTGTGGCAGAAATCATCATAGGTAAACAACGTAATGGCCCAATTGGTAAAGTGCGCTTAACTTTCCAAGGTCAATTCTCGCGCTTTGATAATTACGCTGGACCTGCAATGGATGATGAATATTAATGCGGTTAGCGTGTGCCGAAATTAATCTCAGTGCGCTAAATCAAAATTTGGCGCGTGTAAGGCAATTAGCACCAAATTCTCGTGTAATGGCGGTTTTAAAAGCTAATGCGTATGGGCATGGTTTAGTAACGATTGCGCAGCATCTCGCAGATGCAGATGCAGATGCATTTGCAGTAGCACGTATTGATGAGGCGTTAGCATTACGTGCGGGCGGTGTAATAAAGCCTATAGTGTTACTCGAAGGCGTATTTCGCTCTGAAGATTTGGCCATTGCTGCGACCAGTAACTTCCATATCGTTGTTCATGATGAAGCACAGCTTTCTATGCTTGAAAAAACAGCGCTTACAAGTCCAATCACCGTGTGGTTAAAACTCGATACGGGAATGCATCGATTAGGCATCGACCCAAGTTTATGTCGTGACTTCTATACTCGTCTTGATGCTTGCAAAAATGTAGCGACAAATATTAAGTTAATGACGCACTTTGCTTGTGCCGATGATATTGAAAATTGTAAAACAAACGAGCAAATGGCGCAATTTTTCCAAAGTATCACTACCTCAGATAATGAGCTTTGCTTAGCTAACTCTGCAGGCATAGTGGGTTGGCCAAATAGCCACTGTGATTGGGTAAGACCAGGGCTTATGCTTTATGGTGTATCTCCAATGCTAGACGCAATCGGTAAAGATCATCAACTTAATGCCGTGATGCGTTTAACATCGAGCATTATTGCAATCCGCAATGTCAAAGCGGGTGAAACTGTGGGTTATGGTAGCGCATGGCGAGCAGCCAGTGATACCCGCATTGGTGTGATAGCAATGGGTTATGGTGATGGTTATCCAAGACATGCACCCAATGGCACGCCAGTAATCATTAATGGAAAGCGCTTTTCAATTGTTGGGCGTGTTTCTATGGATATGATCACGGTTGAGTTAGGTGACGACGATTCTGTTTTACTTGGCGATGAAGTAGAGCTTTGGGGGCCAAATTTGCCCGTTGAAGAAATTGCACAATTTGCGACTACGATTCCTTACGAACTTCTCTGTAATATTACTCCACGCGTAGAATATAAGTATATTCAAGAATAAACGCGCTCGACAAATAGAGGAGAGAGTTATAACAGCTCTCCTTGAAGCGTCGCCACTAAAGTGCGAGCACCACCATAATCTCTGTGTTCGCCAAGGTAAACTCCCTGCCAGGTTCCAACATTTAATCTACCATCGGTAATTGGAATGCTAATACTCGATCCTAGTGTACTTGCCTTGATATGCGCAGGCATATCATCATCACCTTCGTAATCATGCTGATAATAGCTTTGCCTTTCAGGTACAAACTTATTGAAGTGACTTTCCATATCGATTCGCACAGTGGGATCGGCGTTCTCATTAATTGTTAAACTAGCTGAAGTATGTTGAATGAATAAATGAAGAATACCAATGCGGTATTGGCTTATTTCGGGAAGTTGTTTAATTAACTCATTGTCAATCAAATGAAAACCTCGCGAGCGAGGTTTTAACTGAATACGTTTTTGTTGCCACATGATAATTATAGCTTATCGAAACATACCTCAATATGGGCAGCACCAAAATCAGAGGTAAACGGCATGATGAGCTTAGGGCCTTCACATTTGTGAGTAATAGTGTGTTCTTTGCCTGAAACCACAACAGGTGTCGCCATATCAAACTCATACCCTTTATCACCCAGTAGGTTTTTTGCGCCACCGGCAACCATATTTGTAATTTCACCGACCATATCGGTTACTTCTTCATTTATTTTTTCTGGGCGCTCACCAAGCATGCGCTCCATAACAGTCATTGCGAGCTCACCGTCAAAAGTAATTGAAAGAGACCCTTTGGTTTGCGGGCCAACCATGCCAATTAGGCCTGATACATCACCAACAGCTACTTCGGTTTTCTTAATTTTGGGTTTGCCTGGCGTTAAGTCAGTTTGCGCCATCGTAGATAACACATTGAGTAATGAAGAAATAAAAGGGTTGATGAATTCTACATTCATATTTTAGTCCGGTTCCGTATTCAGGCGTTTATCATCTTTAATTCAAGAATGAACTTGCGGTTTTTGCAAACTAATTCTCATATTTATTGGCACTTAGTACAAATTCCACGCGCTTCGATTGTTTGTGAAACGACTTTAAATCCTAATTCGTTTGCTTGATTATTTAACTCATGAGCGATTGCATGCGAGTGAAGCTCTTCCACATGACCGCACTTTTCGCAAATTAGCAGTTGCACAGGGTGAGTGTGTTCAAAATGATGGCACAGCATAAATGCATTGGTGCTTTCAATTTTGTGAATAAACCCCATCTCTGCTAAAAAATCGAGCGCTCTGTAGATTGTGGCTGGCTTTGCATTTGGCTCAGTTTGTTTTAACTGCTCCAACAAGTCATATGCGCCAACTCCAGCTTGAGTTTCAGCTAATAAGCGAAAAACTTTTTCGCGAATTGTGGTAAAGCGAACCCCTTTATCGTTACAAACGACTTTCGCTTTTTCTGTTAATGCTTCAACGGTCATAAAATTGTTCCTCGATATCAAAGTCATCTTACCACAATCAAATTAACTATTTGTAGTTAAGTCTTTATTTGCAAGTTTGTTTATGAATATAAATTGAGCAAAGACAAAAAATCGAGTAGAATCGCGACCCCATATTTACTGAGGTGTAGCGTGAATAGACGTTTTTCTGTAGCCCCAATGCTCGATTGGACTGATCGGCATTGTCGTACTTTTCATCGACAATTAACTAAACATTCAGTGTTATACACTGAAATGATAACGACTGGTGCCATTATTTTTGGTAAAGGTGATTATTTACACTTTGGCCAACATGAACAACCGGTAGCGTTACAGTTAGGTGGCTCAGATCCGAAAGCGTTAGCTGAATGTGCAAAACGTGCAGACCAATATGGTTATCAAGAAATTAACTTGAATGTAGGTTGCCCATCAGATCGCGTTCAAAATGGCCGCTTTGGTGCTTGCCTAATGGCTGAGCCTCAGTTAGTGGCTGAATGTATTGCAGCAATGAAAGCTGAAACAGACGTTCCTGTAACAGTAAAAACACGTATTGGTATTGATGAACAAGACTCTTACGAGTTTCTTACCGCTTTGATTGAATCAAACTATAACGTGGGGTGTCGTGATTTTATTATTCATGCGCGTAAAGCGTGGCTACAAGGATTAAGCCCGAAAGAAAATAGAGAAATCCCGCCGCTTGACTATGATCGCGTTTATCAACTTAAACGTGATTTTTCGGACTGCCATATTTCACTCAATGGCGGGGTGAAAACCATCGAAGAATGTTTAACACACTTACAGCATATTGATGGGGTGATGGTGGGTCGTGAGGCATATGCAAACCCTTATATGTTGGCAGAAGTAGATCGTGCGATTTATGGTGATGAGCAAAGTGTCATACTTTCTCGCCATCAGGTAGTGCGTAATATGTTTGATTATATCGAATCAGAAATGACACAGGGTGCTAACTTTTGGCATGTTGTAAGGCATATGCTAGGTATTTTCCAAGGTCAGCCAGGCGCTCGTTCATATCGTAGGCATTTATCTGAAAATGGTCACAAAAAAGATGCGCAAATTTCGCTATTAGAAGAAGCGCTGGCATTTGTTCCTGAATAACACTATCCCGAAATAGGGAAAAGCAAATTCCGCTTTCGGGAAAAGAGAAGGCTAAATAGTGGTGGATTTAACCATTATTTAGCCTTTTTTTATATTTGAACAAAAGGTTTTAAAGCTATTTCTATATAAATCAAGCTGTTAACTATTTGGCACGCTCTTTGTTATGTATTAGGCAAGATATGAATTTTCGAAGCAGACGTTATGTTAGCCAAAATAGTTACTACAGCGTTGTTACTTATTAATTTACTGCTGCAAAGCCTTATCGCGACGCAAGCGGAAAAACAAACGCATATTGAACAAATATGTGAGCAAGTACCAAGTGTAGCGAGTATTTTGCATTTAACGTGTGAACAAGGAGCTTAAAATGTTGGACCTATTTGATTTATTTAGCTTATTTTTATTACCTGTTATTAGCTTACTTATCACTGTAGGTGTATGGCATGGCTTAATGGGACAGCGCAGCTTGTTGCTATCAAAATAGTAACGAATGCGCTTTGATTTCTTCCTGCCTTTTGGCTTAGTGCCATACAAAAACTAAGTTTAACTAGTATACCTCTATTAAAAACTCCCATTCTTTGTTGTGACCTATTTTAACTATTTGTTTAAAACTCGTACTGGGATTTAAACTCGCTTCACACCTTTATTAAACTTGCCATTATTTCGTTCGCTGTCTCCTTTAATTAATTCAAAAAATGGTAAAGCTATCGCTTTTAACTCTTGGATTAAAATTTTAGTTAAAAACGCTAACTAGTTGGTTAAATTGACCAGTGTGAAATAAGTTGAAGAAATTTCCTTTAGTTAAGCATTTGATATTTAATGTTTAATTGTTTTTGGCACAATGATTGGAATAGAAAGTTGTCAGAGAAAAATATCAGTCATTAACAGGAGAGAGTTATGGGCATTTTTACTCGTTTAACAGATATTATCCAAGCAAACGTATCAGCGGCGTTAGATCGTGCTGAAGACCCTGAAAAATTAGTGCGTCTTATGGTGCAAGAAATGGAAGAAGCGCTTGTAGAGCTTCGTTCAACTTCAGCAAGCCTTATTGCGGAGAAGAAAACTTTGCAACGTAAATTAGCTAAACAACAAGCATCAGCAGATTACTGGCATGCACAAGCTGAAAAAGCGCTGCAAAAAGAGCGTGAAGATTTAGCAAAAGCGGCATTAATTGAAAAGCAAAAAGCGCATAAAGAGATTGATGCTATTGCGCCAGAAATTGCGCGCATTGACGAAGTGCTTGGCAAAGTCTCTGCAGATAGTCATTCACTGCATGAAAAGTTATCGCAGGCAAAAGCAAAATTAAAAGAGTATCAAATTCGCTCTCAATCAGCTGAAGTACGCGTGAAAGCTAAATCACAGCTACACAGTGAGCAGATTGACAGAGCACTAGAGCGCTTTGCTGAAATTGAACATAAAGTGGACCGTATTGAAGCACAAATAGAGTCGTACGAGGTGACACAAAGTTCAAGCCTAAAGCAGCAATTTGATGATCTAGAAAAGAATGATGCGTTAGATGCTGAATTGGCAAGTTTAAAAGAGCAAGTTGCTAAAAAAGCGGCTTAGGAGGCGATGATGAGTTATCAAGTTAATAGTGGTAGTTTTTATAAAGACCGATTAAACAAAAAGGTATCAGGGGTGTGCGCTGGTTTAGCGCTTGGTAATAATTTGCCAATATGGAGCGTGAGACTTGGAGCGCTGGCTGCATTATTCGTTTTTCCGGTTGCAACACTGCTTGCTTACTTTGTTGCCGCGATGGTGCTTCCAGCAAGATATTATTAATGTTTTTATTGTGGGGGCAAAGTCAATTAGCCCCTAACAATTTACAATAATTAATAATTTTCAGGTACTTTTTGCATCTTCCTCTGTAGTATACTGAGTTAAAACATAGAGGGATTAACATGTTAAAACGCTACCTATTTTTAGTTATTTCATTTTTTTCTTTTTCATTAGCAGCCAATCAGGTTGTGGTCTCTGATTTTACTGTGCGTGAATTTATTCCTGGGGCACCTTCAAGCGTAGGGTATTTTCAACTCGCTAATCATTCGGATAAAAACTTAGTGCTAAGTTCTGTGTCAATTGAACAGCTTGGCCGCGTTGAAATTCATAATCATATTCAAAAAAATGGCATGATGAGTATGGTGAAGCTAGATAAATTGGCAATTGATGCGCACTCGACCAAGGTGTTTCAGTCAGGTGGTTTGCATTTAATGCTTTTTTCACCTGAAGCTAAATTAATCAAAGGTGAAACGCTAAACGCACAATTTAATTTTGTTTCTGGCCTTACTATTAATGCTAAAGCAACTATTGTTGGCATTAATGAAAGTATTGAGAATGAACATCAGCATCACCACCATTAGGAGGGGATATGCAACACAAAGGTAAAATAGCAGCTGCGGTTGCGTTTGTTTTTTTATTTTTTTATTTAATTTCGGTTTATTGGAGCATTGAACCAGACGTATTTAATGTTCAACAACGTGCAGAGCAAGTTGCACAAGAGCAACAGCAACAAGTCGTAACAGGCTTTGTTACAACAACGGCTGTGATTGAAGTTGCCAGCACATTACTCGATAAGCCTGGTGGTTACTTAACGAATGATGTTATGCCTCCGTCTGTGCTTATGGATAATATGCCTTCATGGGAATTTGGTGTACTTGAAATGACCCGTGATATTACTCTGGCAATGCGCAAAGACTTTAGCCGTTCACAGTCTCAATCAACTGAACATCCAGAACTTAAAATGGCCCAGCCTCAGTTTAATATCAATTCAACCGCATGGGCATTACCAAGCGCAGAAGATGAATATCAAAAGGGTATCGACGCACTCATTCGCTACCGCAAAGATATCGCGAATCCTGTAGATTCGAGCGCACAATTTTATGCTCGCGCTGATAACTTACGTGCTTACTTAAAAGAAGTGGAAAAACGCTTAGGTAGCTTAAGTATGCGTTTAAGCAGTAGTGTAGGCCAAGATAAAATAAATACTGATCTTGCTGGGGATTCAGCTGCACAAAGAGCGAGCTATGCACCAGCGCAACAACTGGTAAAAACCCCTTGGCTTGAAATTGATAATGTATTTTATGAAGCGCGTGGCGCAAGTTGGGCGTTACTGCATTTCTTTGCGGCCATTGAAAAGGACTTTGCTGATGTGCTAGAAAAGAAAAATGCACGAGTGAGTGTGCAACAAATTATGCGTGAACTTGAAGCGACACAAGAAAGCGTTTGGAGCCCAATGGTATTAAACGGCAGTGGCTTTGGTTTTGTTGCAAATCACTCATTAGTAATGGCGAACTATTTATCGCGCGCTAATGCGGCAATAATCGAATTATCAGAATTACTCTCTCAGGGATAACTTAATGAAAAAAATAATGTTAGGTGCAGCGCTAATAGCTGCAACGATGGCACCACAAGTAAAAGCCGACACGCTACTGGGTTTATATGTAGGTGGCGATTATTGGGCTGCGCAATCATCAGGTGGTTTAGGTACATCAAGTGACCTGCAAAACTTCAATTTTGAAGATAAAGAATACGGTAGCTATTACGCTGCACTTGAGCATCCAATCCCGTTAGTGCCAAATGTAAAGCTAAAGTACACTCAGCTAGAGTTAAATGCTGACGCGAATTTAAATACCTCATTTGGCTTTGGTGACAGAGTATTTAAAGTGAACTCAACAGTCACTGGTGACAGTGACTTAAGCCATGTCGATTACGTGCTTTATTATGAAATTTTTGACAATGATTTAGTCTCGATTGACTTAGGTTTATCTGCAAAGCAGTTTGACGGTTACGTAGCTGTGAAAGGTGATGACCAAAGCCTTGGTATGAGCGAAGAATCTGTCGATTTTAACGGTTTTATTCCGATGGCTTATGGTGCAGTGCAATTTGGCTTACCATTTACGGGCTTAAGTGCATTTGCTGAAGGTCAACTATTAGCTATTGGTGATAGTAAAATTCAGGATTACCAAATCGGTGTAGCTTGGGAGTTCATCGATAATATGGCGGTGGATGTAGCGATTAAAGCGGGTTATCGTTCAATGTTGTTAGAGCTTGATGATGTTGATGATATCTACACAGATATTGAAGTTGATGGTTTATTTGCTGGTTTGCAAGTTCACTTTTAATTCAATATCGTGACAATTTTGCCAACATTATTTGTTGGCAAAATTGACTTCAAAGCTCTTCTCTAACGCCTTTCTTAAACATTCCAAATACTGATTACTTAGTTTATTGTTTGTTAAGCGTGCTAACGAAAAACCTGTTTGCGTAAATTTGTAGTAAGTTAAAATACACCCTTTACGTTTGGCGGTAAGTGTTAAGGTGCCATTGGCAAAACTTAAGATTTGGCTTTCCCCACTTTCAAACGCTTTTGATTCAATTTCTTGCTGATAAATTAATTCAATATCGATTAACGTTAGAATGTCTGGGTAATTAAGGCCAGCACTGCTGAGATTAACGTAGCTCTTTTTATTTGGGCTTAAAAAATTAAGCAAGCTTGGTGTAAGGTAGCTACCAGTAATTATTTGGTGAAATCCATCATTTGCTGATTTACCTGCACAACTTGTTGCGATTTGTAAAACATCTGCTTCTTTTGGGGTGATGTGTTTTAGGGTAATTAAGCTTTTATATGAAAAGGAGCCTGGATTAATCACTTCACCAGCTAGTACTTTTGCCCACAATTTTTGAATATTACTGTTACTGGTATCTTCGGCTAATTCTAAAAAACGCTCAATCCAATCAGGATCAGGTTCACCTTGAGAAGTTACTGGAGGGCAATAATGCTGTGCTAAGCCCAAGATTGATTCAATATTGCTTTGCTTTCTTACCAAAGCGAGTTTACGGCGTTTTTGAGCACGCTGCAGTGTACTTTCAGTGCTATTGTAATGTGGGGTAGGGTTTACTGTTTTTGATACGGTATCCTGCGCTAAGCGTTTGGTATTTGCTTCAGTGTCTGATTGAGTGTGTTCAACACCCACTTTATTTTTAATAATTTGCGCTAAATGCTGTTGTGCAGTTACGGGTTTAATCGCCATGTTATTTGTCCAGCCTTTGACTTTTACACAGGGAATTTAAATTTCGTAATCCCAAATCAATCGCATCCTGCGTCTTATATTTATAATATTGCGTCAAAATGCTGCCAATTATGGGGGCATTAATACCCCCTTCAATTGACCAAGTAACCTGTAATTGCTCAGCAAACGGTAAGGCCTCAATATGTCCTATATTGGTGTGTTGCTCAATTACGCTGGTATAAGACATCCGTTGATGGCTCATGGCAGTTACTGTCATTTCGCCAATATTATCGCCGCTTTGCCACTTAAGATAGGCACCAATTTTATTACTGTTGGCGAGTTCTAATTCTTGCCATGTCTTTTCATAGGTTGCAAAGGGGGTCCAAAAGTGCCAATTAGCTAAGTCCAACACCCAGTTCTCAAACTGCGCTTGTGTGCAATGACTGGTTACAGTTTTTGCAATGGTATAACGGTTTGGCAAAAGTGCGCTGGTAATGCCTATAAGCAACACTAAACTAAACAATGTGCGAATTAAGTACCGCATTTCACTCCGTTATTTTATAAAATACTAATCTAACCATAGTATTTTTAAAGATTTTAATTAATAGTCTATACTAGGAAAGTGGCTGATGCTAACGTTGCTTTAGTACCGAGATTTACGGTCTACCGTATGGCGAGTATTTAACCAATAAGAAAAAATAATTGTGACCAGAGAAAAAGTTCAAAGGTCTTGTGACGACGTAGAGGTTTCATGACACAACCTGCCGAAGAACAGTTTTTATTCTTGAATGAAGATGATGACGATACCCCTGAACAGTACTCTGGATTTTGGGATGTTTTGATTGTAGATGATGAGCCTGAGGTACACTCTGTTACTCAGCTTGCATTGTCAGGGCTTTCTTTTTGGAACAAACAGCTAAGGTTTCATCATGCTTACAGTGGTGAAGAAGCTGTTAATAAGCTAGCTGAGATCCCCAATATTTCTGTGGTGTTACTGGATGTGGTAATGGAAACGGATGATGCGGGGTTGGTGGCTGTTAAGCGCATTCGTGAAGAGCTTAATAATTCACAATTAAGAATTATTTTACGTACCGGGCAGCCGGGTTATGCCCCTGAAGAAAACATTATTCGCGAATACGATATCAATGATTATAAAACTAAAACTGAGCTCACACGGGCAAAATTAGTTACCTCACTTGTTACTGCTCTACGTTCTTACCAGCAATTATGTGAATTATCTGAACATAACACTGGTCTTGAAAAAGTACTTGATGCTGCAAAATCGATCAATGGTTTGGAGGATCTAAGTGCCTTTGCTTCACAAGTTATAGAGCAAATAGCAAAGCTACTTGATGGCACTGGCGATGGTGTGATTGTTACAGCTGAAAGTGGGCGTTCCGCTGTACTTGGTGGCAGTGAAGAGTATAAAAGCACGGTTTGGCAAGGTATTGAACAAATTGACAATAGCCGTGCACTTGGCGTTTTACAGCAAACGTTACTAAATAAAACACATCAAATTTCAGATCATGACAGTTGCTTTTTTGTTGAGGACGATAAATCACAATTTGCCATTTATCTTGAAACTAAAGAAATGGTTCACGACCAACAAATTAAGCTAATTGAAATATTTTTACAAAACGTTTCAGTAGCGTTTAAAAATGTGCGTATGCTAAGTGAGTTACGCGATGCAGCATACAGAGATAAACTCACCAAGCTACCAAACCGTAATGACTTTATAAATCAAGTAGAGCGCTTTTACTCAGAGAGTGCAAACCAGTTTACACTTTACTTTATTGATATTGCTGATTTTTCATCGATAAATAACGGTCTAGGTCAAGATGTTGGTGACTTGTTATTAAAAGCTGTTGCTACGCGTATTCAAGAAGATATTGTAGGTATTAAGTATTTTGCACGCATTGGTGCGGATGTATTTGCAGCTTTAGTTGAATCAGAAAAAGTCACACCAGACTCGCTAAACCATGTTTTATCTTTACCTTTCCTTGCAGGTGAGCACTTATTGCCAGTCAATTTCCATTTAGGTGTTTGTGAACAGCAATATTTTTATAAAGACGGAAAAGATACACTTAAGTCATGCTATATCGCGCTAAATTTGGGTAAAAAGCATCTAAGGTTTAATTACGAATATTATCTTCCTGAAATGGAAGAAAAAATGGCATGGCAACTTGGCGTTTTAAAAGAACTTCGTCATGATTTTAGTGAGCATAAGCTAGAAGTCTGGTATCAACCTCAAATCTGTTTAAATACACGAAAAGTGATTGGCTGCGAAGCGTTGCTAAGATGGCCAAATGAACAGGGGAGTTTCATTTCTCCAGTGATTTTTGTGCCTTTAGCAGAACAATCTGGGTTGATTTTACCGATAGGTCAGTGGGTGTTAGAGCAAGCCTGTAAAACTCAAAAAGAGTTACAAAATTTGGGGTTTGATATGCGAGTGGCTGTAAATGTTTCTGTACCGCAATTTAGAGATCCGCAATTTGTGACCAAGGTCAAAGAAACACTCGCAGAATACAATATAACACCGCATAAAATCGAATTAGAAGTAACCGAAAGCATTGTGATGGATGAGCCTGAAATTGTTGTAGAAGCACTCACAGAGCTAAAAGAGCACGGGTTAGAGATTGCAATTGATGATTTTGGTACAGGGTTTTCGTCATTGTCGTATCTGAAAAAACTGCCGCTCAATCGTATTAAAATAGACCGCGCCTTTGTTAAAGATATTCCTGAAGATAGTGGTGCTATTGCTGAACTAATTGTATCACTAGGTAAAAAGCTTGGTTTAAACACAATAGCAGAAGGAATAGAAAGCGAAGAACAAGCCAGTTGTTTGCAGCTTATGGGCTGTGAAGAAGCGCAGGGCTTTATGTTTGCAAAGCCAATGCCGTATGAAGAACTCAAACAATTTTTGCTGGCTAAAAAATAAACACTAGAGGCGGGCGGTAAACTCAGCTATAATTTGCGGCCATTTTATTCTAGGGGCATTTTATGACTGCTTTATCAGCAGAGCGTAGTCTTTTTTCATATCCAAAATATTGGGCTGAGTGTTTTGGCCCAGCACCTTTTTTACCAACCAGCAGAGAAGAAATGGATGCCCTTGGTTGGGATTCTTGTGACATTATTATTGTAACGGGCGATGCCTATGTTGATCACCCAAGTTTTGGCATGGCTGTAATTGGCCGAGTACTTGAAGCGCAAGGCTTTCGCGTTGGTATTATTGCTCAGCCAGATTGGTCATCGAAAGATGCCTTTATGTCGCTTGGTAAACCAAATTTATTTTACGGTGTAACTGCGGGTAATATGGACTCGATGATCAACCGCTATACCGCAGAAAAGCGTTTACGCCATGACGATGCTTATACGGCTGGTAATGTTGGTGGTAAACGCCCTGATCGTGCTGTGATTGTATATAGCCAGCGTTGTAAAGAGGCCTACAAAGATGTGCCAGTGGTTATTGGCGGTATTGAAGCAAGCTTACGCCGTATTGCTCATTTTGATTATTGGTCTGAAAAAGTACGTCGCAGTGTTATTTTTGACGCCAAAGCCGATATTCTAATTTATGGTAATGCTGAAAGGCCGCTAGTTGAAGTTGCACACGGTATTGCTGCGGGTAAAACCATGGACGAAATGCATGATATCCGTGGTACAGCGGTTATTCGTAAAGAGCCATTAACTGGTTGGCGTGGATCAGATTCAACAGCCATTGATAAAATAGGCAAGATAGATCCAATTCCAAATCCTTATGGTGCAGATGACGTAGGCTGTAGCAAATCAGAATTTAAGCAAGCGGGTATTGATCTTGACGCTGAAGCTAAGCCTATTACCATTCAGCCACCGCGCTTAAAACCGTGGGAAAAAGTCTATGTAAAGCTGCCAGCTTATGAGCAGGTAAGTGTAAATAAACCTCTGTATGCACATGCGTCACGTATTTTACACCAAGAAACTAATCCAGGCTGTGCCCGTGCACTTTTCCAACGCCATGGTGACCGTTCGGTTTGGGTAAACCCTCCAGCATTTCCACTTGAAACTCAAGAGATGGATGATGTATTTGGTTTACCGTATCAACGAGTTCCTCACCCAAGCTATGGTGATGAAAAAATTCCTGCCTACGATATGATTAAAACCTCGGTCAATATTATGCGTGGGTGTTTTGGTGGCTGTTCGTTCTGTTCAATTACAGAGCATGAAGGGCGAATTATTCAAAGTCGTTCTGAACAATCGATTATTGACGAAATTGAACAAATTCGTGACAAAGTACCGGGCTTTACTGGTGTCATTTCTGATCTTGGTGGCCCAACAGCCAATATGTATAAACTGCGCTGTAAGAGCAAAAAGGCTGAGAGCACTTGCCGTCGTTTATCCTGTGTTTACCCTGATATTTGTAAGCATATGGATACAGACCAAACGCCAACGGTAAACTTGTATCGTAAGGCGCGTGAAGTGAAAGGCATTAAAAAAGTGCTTATTGCATCAGGTGTACGTTATGACTTGGCCATTGAAGATCCTAACTATGTCAAAGAGTTAGTGACACACCATGTTGGCGGCTACTTAAAAATTGCCCCAGAACATACAGAAAATGGCCCATTATCTAAAATGATGAAACCGGGCATGGGCACGTATGATCGCTTTAAAGAACTTTTTGAAAAGTATTCAAAAGAAGCGGGTAAAAAACAGTATTTAATACCGTATTTTATCTCGGCTCACCCAGGTACAACTGATTTGGATATGGTCAATATGGCATTATGGCTGAAACGCCATGATTTCAAATTAGATCAAGTTCAGAACTTTTATCCGTCGCCGATGGCAAATGCCACTACCATTTACCATACCGAAATGAACTCGCTTAAGAACATAAAGAACAACAAGGAAGTTGTTAGTGTACCTAAAGGGGCGCGTCAACGTCGCTTGCATAAAGCGATTTTGCGCTATCACGACCCTGCCGGTTGGCCAATGATCCGTGAGGCATTAAAGAAAATGGGCAAGGCGAAACTTATTGGTAACGGTCCTAACTGTTTAGTACCTGCAGAATCAAGAGATGAGCAACGAAAGTCTGGTCAGAGTAAAGGTGGTAGGCCTGCACTTTCTCGCCATACGGGATTTGGCCAGTTTAATAAAGCGAATACAAAACCTAAGGTGGGTGGCAATAAGTCGCGTGGTGGTAAATCAGGTAACTTTAGTAAAAGCAGAAAAAAAGCCAGCTCATAAGAGTTGGCTTTTGAATGTTACTTTACTCAATCGGAATTCCCTTCCTGAAACTAACTATACGGTTTTAAGCTTAAGCTAAACTGAATGAGTGAGCGAAAAAATGGCGAGTTACAAACTCGCCATTTTAGTATTTGAATCTGATTACTCTTTCTCAAATGGCACGCCATTTTGCATCCATTTTGGTGCTGGCTTACCTTTAAGGTGGTGATCAAAGTATTCCATCATACGAATCGAGAAATCCACTTGATTCGGAAACTTCTTCAAGTGGTGTGGCTCACCTTCGTATTGTAAGAAAATCACATCTTTACCTGCACGGCGAAGCGCAAGGTAATATTGAATCCCTTCCTGCCAAGGCACAGCGCCATCTTTATCACCAAACATAATCATAATTGGTGTATTAACTTTATCTGCAAAAAATACCGGTGAGTTTTCAATATAGAGATCTAAGCCTTCAAACAAGTTTTTGCCAATACGGCTTTGTCCTGTTTCGTACTGGAATTGACGTGCAAGACCTGACTTTAAACGAATACCGCTGTAAGCGCTGGTCATGTTTGATACTGGTGCTCCCGATACAACCGCTTTAAACATATCAGTTTGCGTAACCATAAAGGCACTTTGGTAACCAGCCCATGAGTGACCTTGTAAACCAATTTTGTCTTTGTCAGCCACACCCATATCAATTAGTTTTTGTGCTGCGTTAATCATAGTCTGAGTAGATGATTTACCTGGGTGACCAATTTCAAAACGGATATCAGGTAAGAAGATAGCGTAACCATTTGAAGTAAACATTGGGAAGTTTGGTCTGTGGTTTAACTCCATTTTCGGGAAGTCATACATACGTTGGCTCATATAGCGGTAGAAATATATGACCACAGGCACTTTATCGCCTTTTTTATAGCCAGCAGGTTTAATTAACACACCTTGTAAATCTTCACCGTTATAGCCTTTGTACTTTACAAGTTCTGGTTTACTTGCCCATGCAAAACTCTCTTTTTGTGGGTTCAGGTTAGTTAATTTTGTAGAGGTAGAAAGCGACGTGTCGCTTAACCAAAAATCAGGAAATTCATGGTAGCTCTGGCGTGTATAAATTAGCGTATCGGCATTTTTAGCTTTCTTTACTAGGTCAAAACGCGCTTCGCCAGCCAAAACCTGTTCTAGCTGATTGTTTGCTAGATTAAGTTTTGCAATGCCCGTTTGTTTGTTCTCTAGGTTAAAGCTTGAAAGTAATAACGTGTCGTTTAAATCAAAAGATAGTTTGTTTTTATCTAAGTTTTTAACGCGATAACGTGTTTCGCTCTTATAACCATGAGTTAAACGCGCGCCTTGCTGTGTGTTTACATCAAATGCCCAAATGTCATATTTGTCATATACATAAAGGGTATTACTATCGCTGCTCCAGCCTGCAAAACCATAGCCAGGTTGCTCGCTTGGATAATCGTGTTGGTCGTCGCCAAACGTTGCTCGAATGCCTTTGGTGATAGCATTTAGCTTGGCGTCTTTAAGTGATTTAAGTTGAATTTGGCCTTTATCAAAGTATGCGGCAAATTGTCCATTAGGTGAAAGCGTCGGACGTGCGCGGGTATTTTCGCTAATCTTAACGCTGTTACCTGTTTTAGTATCTACTGCGTAGTAATCTGCAAAGAAACCGTCATACATAATTTTGTGAAGATGCGGTTTATTGCTGTAGCCAAGTAAAAATTGCTTTTCAGTATGCAGGCTTACATCCCTTACAAGCTCAGTTTCGAGTTGTACGGCTTTATCGCTGTTTAAATGAAATACCGCTTGGTAATGGCGGTTTTTGTTCTTTTCATTCCATTGCTGAATTTCGCGCGGCTTTATTTCGGCATCTTTGTGATGCCATACTTTTAGCCCTTTTTGATCACGAATAACATCGTAATCATACAGATCGCTCTGTTCTTTATATTTCTTTTGCTCAACTTTAGCCGAAAGCATTGGGCGCGTCTCAAAATAAAGGCGCTCGCCAGTTTCAGACCATTTTAATTTAGCCGTTTTACCGATAAACCAATTCTCGATAGGGGTGTCGATTTGTTTTAATTGGTTGTTTTCACTGTGCCATAAGTAAAGTGAATGCTCACGACGACGCTTATCATCATTAACGTAATTACCTACCGAAAGCGCTAGAACATCATTAACTGGGTGCCATACGAGTTTGTTAGCTACAACGCCAGGCTCAGTAAATAAGCTGCTCATTTCAAAATTTGGCAGAGCGATATGGCTAATGGCGTTTTTATCGTCTTCTTTGCTTACTTGGCTTACAACAAGCTGTGTGCTAGTTGGTGCAATGGCGTAAGTAAGCACGTTTTCAATTGAATGCTGTTGCTCATTTGCTAAGTTCACAATATTAAGGGTAAAAACTTTATCTTTTTTATCCGCTTTTAATTTTGCATCTTTATCGTCTTTGTCTTTTGATGTTTTATCTGCTTTTTTATCACTTTCTGTTTCGTCTTTTTTCTTAACTTCGGTGCGGTAAGCCAGCCAGTTTCCATCATTTGAAATGGCAAAGTCTTCAACACGTTCAAAAGTGATAATCTCACCTGAACTGGTATTTACTAACGATAAATCATTTTTTAGTTTTTTCTTTTTATCTTTTGATGCACTTTCACTGGCTAGTAAGTCAGGTTTAACGGTAAACGCGACCCATTTCTCATTTTTATTAATAACCGGTGATGTACCTCGCTCAACGCTTGCAAGTAGCGCCTTGTTATTTAGCGTGTAAACCTGTCCTTCGCTGTTACCGCGATAAGGGCTTGCGCTAAATGCGAGTAAATTTCCCTGCTCTGAAAGTTGGGCAGATTTTGCGTATTTAAAATCAAACACGTCTTTAAATTGAAGAGATTCGCTGGCGCTTAATGCAAAACTGGTTGCTAACGCTAAGCTTGAAAGTGTAAACGCGAGTTTCATTAATGATTACCTAGTGCTAATTATTAGCTCTAGTGTAAACAGAAACCAAAAAGAAGAAAGAGAATGCGATAAGTCGCAAAATAGCGCGTTGAAGTAAAACGTTTACTTCAACGCGAGAAGTTTAGTGCCAAGCTAAGGTGAAAAGTGACCACTGAGCATCAAATTGCGCGGTTGGTTTTGCTTTAAAATCAGAGCGCACAAATTGGTTCATTTTACCTTCTACGTAAGCAAGTAAAAGGTTAGCAAGTTGCTCTTCAGCAAGGGTAAAGGTTTTACCTTCACGTAGCTTACGTTCACGTAATACTTGCTTTAGTTGCGTTTCTAACTTTTCAAATAAGCCTTGAATACGTTCACGTAAACGCTCTTGCTCACCTTGTAATGCATCACCGGTAAGAATACGTGTAATGCCTGGGTTTTTCTCAGCAAAGCTAAGAAGTAGCAATAAAATATTATGAATACGGCTATGAGTGTCTTTTTCTTTTTCTAAGATAATATTGATATTTGAAAGCAGTGCATTTTCAATAAACTCGATTAAGCCTTCAAACATACGTGCTTTGCTAGGAAAATGGCGGTAAAGCGCCGCTTCTGAAACACCTACCTCAGATGCTAGTTTTGCCGTGGTGATACGCTGTCCTGGACTGGTTTCAAGCATTTGCGCAAGTGCTTGTAAGATTTCTTCCTTGCGATTACTACGTTTTGTGGCAGGCATTTTTATCCCTTACTTCTTATCATTATTATCAACCTCAAGAGGCGCTTATCTTAATTACTTCTGATTTTAGATGCCAGTTTTTTTACTTTTTAGCTGCGAGTTTTGACGCGATTTCTTTCAATATTAAATGACTAATTTGTTGTTTTGATTGCAGTGATAAATGGCGTTCACCTTCCGGCCAAAAGAGTGTCATCGCATTGTTTTCACTATTAAAACCAATGCTAGAATCGGACACATCATTAGCACAAATCATATCGAGATTTTTATTTTTTAATTTGCCTTTGGCATAGTTTGCAACATCGTTAGTTTCGGCGGCAAAACCCACTGTAAACGGACGATTTTCTTCAAGCGCTGCAACTGAGGCAATAATGTCAGGGTTTTTGCTGAGCTCAATAGTCATGGTATCGCCCTGCTTTTTAATTTTATTATTTGCAGTTGTCGTTGCCTTGTAATCGGCTACAGCAGCGCAGCCAATAAATACATCTGAATTTACTGCTAACTCCATGGCAGCATCATGCATTTGCTGTGCGCTTTCTACATCAAAACGATTTACTTCACTCGGTGTGGTTAAATTCACTGGGCCACTAATTAGGTTTACATTAGCTCCTAGCGCTTTTGCAGCACGGGCCAATGAAAATCCCATTTTCCCTGAGCTGTGATTAGAGATAAAACGCACAGGGTCAAGCGCTTCACGGGTTGGACCGGCTGTAATAGTAACGGTTTTACCTGCAAGCAGTGGGCTATCTTCGCGCATTAAACACAACTCAACTAGCTCGTTTGGCTCTAACATGCGGCCTTTTCCTACATCGCCACAGGCTTGCTCGCCACTGGCAGGTCCCCAAATAGAAACGCCATATTCACTTAATTTTTGCAAGTTTTGCTGGGTTGCAGGGTGAGCGTACATTTGCTGATTCATCGCCGGTGCAATCGCTACTTTAGCCGGTGTTGCGAGTACCAAGGTGGTTAATAGATCGTCGGCCATACCATGCGCCATTTTGGCGATGGTATTAGCGCTGGCTGGTGCAATTAAAATAAGATCAGCCCATTTAGCAAATTCAATATGGCCCATTGCAGCTTCTGCCGCTGGGTCAAGTAAGGATGTCGAAACTGGGTTTCCTGATACGGCTTGCATGGTAAGCGGGGTTATAAACTGTTGCGCAGAGTCTGTCATTACCACCTTAACTTGCGCACCATTTTCGGTTAAACGCCTTGTTAATTCAGCACATTTATAAGCAGCAATACCGCCCGTAATTCCCAATACTATTTTCTTCGACATAATAATTAATGACATTTTTTAACCGCCCGTAATTCCCAATACTATTTTCTTCGACATAATAATTAATGACATTTTTTAAATTAGCTAAACCATACCATTTTCCATAATTTTTGGCGAGGCTGGCTATACTATTAAATGAACACAAATAGCTTAACAAGGATTGTTAAATGCAAATAAATCAAATGCCCATCGAGGCAAGACCAAGAGAAAAGTTATTAAATAAAGGTGCATCAAGTTTAACTGATGCCGAGCTACTGGCGATTTTTTTACGTACCGGTATTAAAGGGCTTAACGCCATTGAACTTGCTGATACATTACTCAAACAACAAGGCTCAATTGGTCAGCTCTTTTCATTGGAATGTGATTCATTCTGCCAGCAATTGGGATTGGGGCCTGCTAAATATGTACAGTTGCAAGCTGTGCTTGAATTGAGTAAACGGTTTTTTGCTGAGCAACTTAAGCGAGAAGCCGTATTTGATTCGCCTTATTCGGTAATCAATTATTTAAAGTGCGAACTACAAAAAGAGCACAAAGAATGTTTTTACTTGTTGCTGCTTGATAGCCAAAACCGGCTAATTAAATCGATTAATTTATTTCAAGGTACTATCAATGCGGCATCGGTTTACCCAAGAGAGGTTGTTACCACAGTGCTTAAATACAATGCGGCTAATGTGATTTTGGCCCATAACCATCCAAGTGGTATTGCTGAGCCTTCAGAGGCGGATAAATTAATTACAAAGCGGCTATCAGACGCGCTTGGTTTGATTGATGTGAGTATTTTAGATCACATCATAATTGCTGCTGGTAATACTCATTCCTTTGCAGAGCATGGACAAATTTGAAGGAAAAAAAGAAGGTTAACTAATGCTTTTTTGTAAATAGCTGTTTTTACAGTTATTAATATTATTGAAAATTATTCTCAATAGCATTAAAATTTGTGATGTAATTAATTTTGAAAGCACTCACTTATTATGTACGTTTGTATTTGTCATGCAGTTACTGAAAAACAGATTAAACAGGCCGTAACCGATGGTATGGATTCGATGCGAGATGTGCGTGGTTGCTTAGGTGTAGGCAGTCAATGTGGTAAATGTGTGTGTCATGCAAAAGATGTAATCACACAATCACAGCAAGAATTAGCTATTAAAGTAAGTGTTGATTACACCAGCTGCCAAAAAGTAGCTTGATTCAGAGTATAAAATTTCTAGAGCGTGTTGACCTTTGCAGTCTATTTCTGCAGCAGTTTGTTTGGTATTTAGACCAGGCAGAGCGATTGTGGTGTAGTTACTCTACATAAATGAGCGATAACACAGTATAAATGCCAAACAAGCGCTGCCTAACAGGTTCAACCCAAAGCGTTTTGTTCTTTGTTGTTGCTTCTTGACTTAGCCCGCTAGGCCTACAAAGCAACGCCGCGATCAAAAAGCTTTGGATTTGAACAGAATTTAGACCGCAAAGGTCAACACGCTCTAAATAAAAACCGCGTAAATCGCGGTTTTTTTATTACTCAAGATAAAGATTGCTTACTTGTGATAATCCAAGCAAATCTCTACTTCATTTTTTGAACCCATGGTAACAGCAACGCGCTGGTGAATTTCTTGCGGTTCAATATCTAAAATACGGTCAAGTCCTGCATATGCAACACCGCCAGCTTGCTCTACTAGCATTGCCATTGGGTTTGCTTCATAAAGTAAGCGCAGCTTGAATGGTTTTTCTGGGTTTTTTGTGTCTTCAGGGTAAGTAAACAAACCACCGCGACATAATAAACGGTGAACATCACCTACCATGCAGGCAATCCAACGCATATTGAAGTTTTTCTTGCGTGGGCCTTCTTCGCCAGCAAGGCAATCAGCAATATAGTTTTGCATTGGTGTTAACCAATGGCGCTGATTTGATGCATTAATTGCGAATTCTTTAGTATCTTCAGGAATAGCTACTTTATCTTCAGTAAGTAAGAAACTGCCGTGTGTTCTGTCTAAAGTGAATAAACGCGTACCTTTACCAATAGTTAGCGCCAACATAGTAGATGGGCCATACAGTACATAACCTGCTGCGACTTGGTGCTTGCCCGCCTGCATGAAAATGCTTTGATCATCAGCGGCTTTGTCTTTTGGCGCTTTCATAATTGAAAAGATAGTACCAACTAACGAGTTAATATCGGTATTTGATGAACCATCAAGTGGGTCGAATGCAACGATATATTCAGCATCTGGGTTGCCAGCAACAGTATAATCTTCTTCTTCAGACGCGATGGCTTTTACGTAGCCAGACTCAAGTAGAATATCTTTAAGTAACTGGTTCGATAAAACATCAAGCTTCTTTTGAGTTTCACCTTGAATATTTTCATCTAAGGTTGAACCTAAAACACCTGATAATTCACCTTGGCTTACACGGAATGAAATTTCCTTACAAGCAGCAAGAATCGTTCTGATCAATGATAAAAGATCACGAGGACAGCCGTCTTCGATCAATACTGGTGGAAGTCTACGCATTATATAATCCTGACTATTAGCTTATTGCCACATAAAGTGAGAGGGTGGCAACAGGCAACCTTTCGGTAGCGCTCAGTTAAATTTGTATACAATTGTACATCAGCTTGTGTATCATTTAAGCACCATGCACCATTGATAATGAAATAACAAAGAAGATGCAAAGATTAGTACAACCATTTCTGCTGATCTGTGCTTTGTTACTGTTAAGTATACCAAAAGCGCAGGCAACCCTGAAACCCATTGATGCATTTACTAGCGAAATGAATCGTTACCCGGGCTATTTTACCTTTTATTATGACAATACTTCGGGCAAGGTTTATTTAGAAGTAGATAAATTAAGCCATGAATTTTTACTACAACTAAGTATGCCTTACGGCTTAGGGTCGAATGATATTGGCCTTGATCGCGGTCAGCTGGGCGATACAAAAATTGTGCATTTTGAAAGACATGGCAATAAGCTTTTATTAAAACAAAATAATACTTACTACCGAGCAAACAGCAGCAATAAAGCTGAACTACAAAGTATTCGAGAAGCATTTGCTTCTAGCGTATTGCACGGTTTTGAAATTAAAGCAGCAAATAGTGATAGTGTGTTAATTGATTACACGCCTTATTTATTATCGGATGTTCACGGTGTTAGCCGCACACTTGCGAGTCAGCAACAAGGTAGTTTTAGCCTTGATAAAAGTAAAAGTGCTGTTTATATGCCGCGCTCTAAGTCGTTTGCTAAAAATACCGAGTTAGAAGCGATTGTTAGCTTTAATGGCACAAAGCCGGGTAAATACATCAAACAAATCGCACCAGATCCTCACGCTATTTCAGTACATTTACACCACTCGTTTATTGAATTACCGGATGATGGTTTTAAACCACGTAAATTCCATCCGCAATCGGGTTTTTGGAGCGAAGAATACAAAGACTATGCAGCGCCATTATCTGAGTCTATGTATGTACGTTATATTCCAAAGCATCGTTTAGCGAAAAAAGATCCAACAGCTGAAATCTCCGAAGCCGTTAAACCGATTGTTTACTACCTCGATCCAGGTGTGCCCGATCCGGTAAAAACAGCTTTACTTGATGGTGCAAAATGGTGGCAGTCAGCCTTTGAAGCGGCAGGTTATAAAAATGCGTACCAAGTAAAAATGCTACCTGAAAATGCCGACCCAATGGATATTCGCTATAACGTGATCCAATGGGTGCACCGTGCAACTCGTGGTTGGTCATATGGTTCAAGTGTCATCGACCCACGCACAGGCGAAATTATTAAAGGTCATGTAACTCTTGGTTCACTGCGTGTGCGTCAAGATATTCTGATTGCAGAAGCACTTGCTGCACCTTATCTAAAAGGCGATGAAACGGTAGAAAAATTACATGCGATGGCGCTTGACCGTATTCGTCAATTAAGTGCTCATGAAGTAGGTCATACCTTAGGTATTGCGCATAACTTTTCTGCGTCAGTAAAAGACCGCGCATCGGTAATGGATTACCCCCATCCTTTAGTGAGTTTTAATGAGGATGGTAGCCTTAACACTGAAAATGGCTATGGCAAAGGCTTAGGTGTGTGGGATATTCAAGTTGTGAAATATGGTTACTCTGATTTTCCGATTTTGAATGAAGCAAAAGAACTTGAAAAAATCTTAGCGGAAAACAAACGCCTTGGCCTTGAGTTTATTTCCGATAGCGATGCACGCGCTAAAGGCGGCGCACACCCAACTGCACATTTGTGGGATAACGGCGAAAACCCAAGCCAAGAGCTACACCGAGTGCTTTCTATTCGCGAAAAAGCGATGGCGAAGTTTGGCCTTCACAATATTAAAAACGGTACGGCGCTATCACAGCTAGAAGAAGTGTTTATTCCACTTTATTTATTCCATCGTTACCAAACGGAAGCTGCGGTTAAATTGATTGCAGGCATTGATTACGATTATGAATTACGTAGTGGTGATACGTTTAAAGGTAACAAGCTTGTTGATGTTGCTAAGCAAAAAGAAGCACTAAATGCGTTATTAACAACGCTTGAAGCGGACCAATTAGTAGTGCCTGAACACGTGCTTGATGTTATTACACCAAAAGCCTACGGAGAATACAAAACCCGTGAGAGTCTAACTGGCCGTACTGGTTTAACACTTGATCCGTTAGCATTACCGGAAGTTTCTGCAAATCATTCACTCTCACTATTGCTAAATTCACAGCGTCTAAATCGTCTTCATTTCCAAGCGATGCGAGATAGCAAACAGCTAAGTGCGCGTAATGTGTTATTTCAACTTAGTGAGCAGGTATTTTTTGATAGCCAAAAACAAGGTATGGCACACCAAGTATCTCAACGAATTCAAATGGTGGCGGCATATCATTTAGTAAATGCAGCGCTTAGTGATAAAACCGACCCAGAGGTACAAGCTGAGTTAGTTGGTCAAATTACCTTTATTGCTAGTAAGTATGAACGTACTAACGATAACTTCAAAAAACACATTGCTAGTGTATTAACCAAGTCACTCGAAAATGGAAGCTGGCAGGGTAACTTCAAACCATTACCTATGCCACCAGGCTCACCTATTTAACACCTAGTTGGTAAGTTATGGCATACTAAGCCCATTAGCGAAATCTAATGGGCTTTTTTATTGAACTGTTAATCTATTTAAAGCTCATATCGAATTTATACGACAAGAATCAACAACAATGCATATTCATATTTTAGGTATTTGCGGCACCTTTATGGGGGGCATCGCAGCCATTGCAAAATCCTTGGGCCATAAAGTTACTGGCTCAGATCAAAACGTTTACCCACCAATGAGTACTCAACTTGAGTCGTTAGGCATTGAACTCATTCAAGGTTACGATGTTGCACAGTTAAAGCCACAACCAGATATTGTAGTGATTGGTAATGCTATGAGCCGTGGTAATCCATGTGTTGAATATGTGCTTGAAAATCGTATTCCATATACTTCCGGCCCTGAGTGGTTAAAACATAATGTATTGCAAGATGCATGGGTGCTAGCAGTTTCAGGTACTCATGGTAAAACCACCACAGCCAGTATGCTTGCATGGGTATTAGAATACGCAGGTCTTGATCCAAGTTTTTTAATTGGTGGCGTTGTACAAAATTTTGGCCTGTCGGCGCGCATTGGCAAAACACCGTTTTTTGTTATTGAAGCAGATGAATATGACACCGCATTTTTTGATAAGCGCAGTAAGTTTGTGCACTATTTGCCGCGCACTTTAATTCTTAATAATCTAGAGTTCGACCACGCTGATATTTTTGAAAATTTAGCGGCAATTCAAAAGCAGTTCCATCACTTATTACGCATTGTACCTGGGCAAGGTAAAGTGATTTGGCCAAGCGATGATGTGAATATTCAGCAAGTTATCGAAAAAGGTTGTTGGAGTGAGCAAGAGCAACTTGGCAATGACTGGGATTATCAACTTATTAACGCCGATGGCAGTGAGTTTGATGTACTGCTTGGTGGCGATATCGTTGGACGCGTGAGTTGGCAAGCAATTGGCGAGCACAACGTTAAAAACGCTTTAATGACGATTGCTGCAGCACGTCATGTGGGTATTCCTGTTGAAACATCAATTGCGGCGTTGGCTGAGTTTATTTCGCCAAAACGCCGTATGGAATTAAAAGGCGAAGTTTCGGGCATTAAGTTGTATGATGATTTCGCCCATCATCCAACTGCTATTAAAACGACTTTAGCAGGTCTTAGAGCAAAAGTGGGCCAAGCGCGTATTTTTGCCGTATTAGAACCTCGTTCCAATACAATGAAAATGGGCGTGCATCAAAATACGTTATTAGCATCACTTGAAGGTGCCGACGATGTGATTTTATTTGAGCCAGAGAACTTAAGCTGGTCACTAAAAGACGCTGCCAATAAGGCTGGCGCTCTATGTTTTAACAGCACAGACGAGATCATTCAAACGCTACTTGAAAAAGCAACTGCCGGAGACCATATATTGGTAATGAGTAACGGTGGCTTTGAAAATATTCATAATCGTATTTTAGATGCGCTCGCCAACAAATAGGCTTTTTATGACGCAAAACCATGACTTTAATGAAACCATTACCGTTGCACTTAGCGGTGCTTCAGGCATGCCGTATGGTTTAAAACTAATTGAAACACTGATTTCGTTAAATCACCAAGTATTCGTTTTGGTATCAAGCGCTGCCCGTGTGGTGCTTGATACGGAATCAGATGTAAAACTATCGGGCAATGAAGAAAAGGCAACCGAGCAACTGACAAGCCTATTCAATGCAAAACCAAACCAGCTTAAAGTATTTGGTAAAGATAACTGGTTTAGCCCTGTGGCATCGGGTAGTGCAGCACCTAAAAAGATGATTGTGTGCCCGTGTAGTGCAGGCACGGTATCGGCGATCAGTCATGGCGCATCTGACAACTTATTAGAGCGTGCAGCAGATGTAGTGATTAAAGAAAAAGGCCAATTAATGCTGGTGGTGCGCGAAACACCGCTGAGCGCAATTCACCTTGAAAATATGCATAAGCTAGCGCAACTAGGTGTAACAATTATGCCTGCAGCACCTGGGTTTTATCATAATCCAAGCTCAATTGATGACTTGGTTAACTTTATGGTGGCGCGCATTTTAGATCATTTATCTATTGAGCATACGCTAGCTAAACGTTGGGGCTACGGCTGCTAATTAATCCATCCAAAATTGGAACGCAAAACACAATGACAAAAGCTCTCGAAATTGTTGGTTTAGAAAAAACCTACAGTAACGGTGTTCAAGCTGTTAAAGGAATTGATTTAACGGTCGAAAAAGGTGACTTTTTTGCGCTGTTAGGTGCTAATGGTGCTGGCAAATCGACCACAATTGGCGTGATTTCTTCGCTTGTAAATAAAACCAAAGGTACGGTAAAAGTATTTGGTCATGATATTGATACCGACCTTGGTAAGGCTAAAACTAATTTAGGGTTGGTACCGCAGGAATTTAACTTTAGTCAGTTTGAAACACTTAACCAAATCTTAGTGAACCAAGCGGGTTACTATGGCGTGCCACGCGCAGAGGCGCACAAGCGTGCTGATGAATTACTGGCACAACTTGGCCTTGCCGATAAAAAAGATAAGCAAGCACGTACCTTATCAGGTGGTATGAAACGCCGTTTAATGATTGCACGTGCGTTAATGCACAAACCGCAGCTGCTGATTTTAGATGAACCTACCGCCGGTGTAGATATTGAACTGCGTCGCTCTATGTGGGAATTCTTAAAAGAGATAAACCAGCAAGGCGTTACCATTATTCTCACTACTCATTACCTTGAAGAAGCGGAAATGTTGTGTAAAAACATTGCGATTATCGATAAAGGTCAGATTATTGAAAACACCAATATGAAGTCACTGTTGGCAAAGCTTGATAAAGAAACCTTTATTCTAGATCTCAAGCAGCCAACATCGGCATTTTCTCTTGATGATTACACAACTCGTGTAATTGACGACCATACAATCGAAGTAGATGTGGAAAAATCACAAGGGTTAAATGGTGTATTTGATGCATTAAGTGCGTCAGGCAATACGGTGCTAAGTATGCGTAATAAGGCGAATCGATTAGAAGAGCTGTTTGTTGCGATTGTGGAAAAGGGGCGCGAGCAATAATGAGTAATCAATTTACCGCATTAAAAACCATTTGGATTAAAGAGTGTATTCGTTTTACTCGTATTTGGGTGCAAACGTTAGTGCCGCCAGCAATTACCATGTCACTGTACTTTGTTATTTTTGGTAATTTAATAGGTTCACGTATTGGCGATATGGGTGGCTTTAACTATATGGAGTTTATTGTACCGGGTCTGATTATGATGTCGGTGATTACTAACTCTTATTCCAATGTGGCATCGAGTTTTTACTCAACAAAATTCCAAAAAAGCATCGAAGAGTTACTCGTTTCGCCTGTGCCAACTTACATTATTGTCTTAGGCTATATGGGCGGCGGTATGGCGCGCGGCTTATGTGTTGGCATTATAGTTACTATTTTGTCGCTGTTTTTTGTGGATATTCAAATTCATAATGTGGCGGTTATTTTTGCGACTGTTTTACTTACCGCTGCGGTATTCGCTTTAGGTGGATTAATTAATGCGGTATACGCTAATAGTTTTGATGATATTAGTATTATCCCCACCTTTGTTTTAACGCCGCTAACCTATTTAGGTGGCGTGTTTTATTCAATCACCTTGTTACCTGATTTTTGGCAAGGAGTTTCACAATTTAATCCGATTATCTACATGGTAAATGCATTTAGATACGGCTTTTTAGGTGTTTCGGATGTGGATATCACAACGGCATTTGCAGTGATTATTGGGTTTATTAGCGCTTTATTTGCTGTGGCATACCGTTTAATTGATAAAGGGGTTGGCATTCGCCACTGATAGAAATATGTCTGACGCAAATTCAAGAAGTATTAGTTCGAATCAACAAGGACTAAACGAAAAGTTAGAAGAAGTGGTGCGCAAGCATCTAAGTACTGAATTTAAAAAGCCGATTGCTGCACATACGCAAGCTGCTTTTGATGAAGTAAACGAAAAGGTAAAAAGCTTTAACGGGCCAATTATTCTCGATTCGTGCTGTGGGGTTGGTGAGAGCACAGCCAATCTTGCACGACAGCACCCTGAGTCATTAGTAATTGGTATTGATAAGTCGGCACATCGCTTGGAAAAGCACGATGTTGAATACAAGCAGACTGAAAATGGTCAATACTTGCTAGTGCGCGCTGATTTAAATGACTTTTGGCGTTTAGTAGTGGAGCATCAATGGAACGTTACTCATCATTATTTGCTGTATCCAAACCCGTGGCCTAAAGCTAAACATTTAGGGCGCCGCTGGCATGGCGCACCCGTATTTCCGTATATTGTGAAAATTGGTGGCCAACTTGAAGTGAGAAGTAATTGGCAAACCTATGTTGATGAGTTTGCCTTTGCTCTTGGTTTAGCTGGCGTGGATGTCTCTGTTGCACCTTACAGTGCTGACACTGCAATTACGCCATTTGAGCGTAAATATTGGGCCAGTGGCCAACAAAGCCACCGATTGCAAATTGACCTTAACTCGCTTTAGCTGATAACTCTTGTTCTACTTGAGCCAGCGTTTGAGCTGGCTCAGCAAAATAATAGCCCTGCACATAATTTATGCCTGCTTGGGCTAACTTATCTACTACTAATTTGTTTTCGACGCCTTCAGCAATCAGTGTTAAACCTACTTTTTTAGCAAAGCTAGCAATGTGTTGTATAAACAAAAACACTTCTTCGTCTTTCACTATTTGCGATACCAATGAACTATCGATTTTGACGCCATCAATTTCCAGTTTAAGAATATTCGAAATATTTGAGTAGCCTGTTCCAAAGTCGTCGATAAATACTTTGGCACCGTGGCGTTTAACCATAGTGATAAAGCTTTTAACTTCATTAAAGTTAGCTACAGCTTCGGTTTCTACTAGCTCAAACGTGATGTTCTGCGGTGTTGGGTAGCGTTTTAACTCATCATCAAAAAAGGCTGCAAGGCTTGGGTCTAGCATATCTTGGGCGGTAAGATTCATACTCCAACATAAATCGGTTTTGCGAAAACGCATGACACAGTCGAGGAAAATAATGCGAGTAAGTTGTCCATCCATGCGGCTGCGATTTACTACAGAAAGAAAATAGTCTGGCTCATAGAGAGTGTTATTCATTTTTATGCGGGCAAGCCCTTCATACATAAGTATTTCATTCCCATCTGTTGATACGATAGGTTGAAAGTAGGCGTGAACCTGAGAAGTATTAAATGCTTCACGTACATCTTTAGCAATTTTTATATTATGCTGATATTGATGTTTGATGGTATTCATCGCATCGGAATAAAACACAACCAGCTCTCGAGAGCGCTTGGCTTGCTCTACGGCGATGCGTGCATTTTCAATTAAGAGTGTTTTATTGCCTGATGCAATGCCCGCGCACAGTGTAATGTAAATAAATGGGTCACATAAAAGCGGCGTGTTTTTATTTAAGTTTTCAATTTGTTTAACGCATTCGGTGTTGTTGATATGAGTTGTTAAGAGTGCAATTTTATTACTTGATAAACGATACAATGAACATTCACTGCTTTTAAGTTTATCTAATCGCGAAAGTAATTTATGCATTACTGTATCGCCAATGTGCGAGCCATAAAAACTGATAATTTCTTCTAAATCACTGACCAATATAATCGCTAGTTGCATATGCAGTTGTGGCGTTTGGTGAATTTTGCGTTCCAACGCGATATGGTTTGCAAAGCCTGTTGTTGGGTCTCTTGTTAAATTTTGTTTTAACAGGTAAATGTAAAACGCACCTACTAAGGTTGCGATAAAAAAGAAAAAGCAGGCTGTGATAATCGCTTGCGTCACACTGGCAGCAAGTTGCTCATTTAAATCAGTGATGGTTATATCTGCACCAGTTAAGTAGGTGCGGCCATCTGCTGATTGGAATGGCAAAAAAATGCTACGGAAATGTCCCCATTGATCTTCACTGTGTTCAAAAACAGGTCCTGTTGAGTAAAACGCTTTTATATTTGACTCAGTTGCCTCAGGGTATAAGTCGTAAAAATAGGTTAATTTATTGTTTTTAATATCGTCGTTGGTATAACTCGACGCTGAAAAATAAACTTGATCCTCTTCGAGTATCATGGCGTAAACGTATTCTAGCTCTAACTGCATTGCAAACTCAGATAGCTGCTTACTTTTGAGTAAATAGTTTTTGTGGTCGATATGCCCAGGGCCAGTGATGTTATTATGATAGTCTTCGCCAAGGATAAATTTAACGCTTTGCGCTGCGTTTAAAAGCCTCGCATCGACATCTTTCATAATGTCATTGTAGGTGTGGGAATAAATGTAATAGACATAGCCACAAAGGCTGGCTAAAAAAAGAAAACTGGCAAATATTATCCAGCGGATTCCTTTATTCGAGTAGTACATGCAAATCCTTGCCTTAACTAAATTTTGCCGCAACTGAAAAATACTGCTTTACTGTATAGCGAGCAAAGGGTTATGTTCTTTTTAGTACCCAATATTAGTAAATATAGCTGATTTTTTACAGTAGAAGTTGGAGATATTGTGCAAATTACGAGACTTTTTCTTGTAATTGAAGTAGAGTTGACAACCTTTTTTTATGAATATGTTTGAACACTTTTTGGGTAAAGTGAGTAGTATGGTTGATGAAACACGTCAAGCAGTGCGCCCAGCAATAGCGTCTGAAGAAAGCTTAATGCGAATTTTTACGGTGCCAGAGGCGCCGGGCTCGACTTTGGCTAAAATTGAGCAAGAGATCTCGAGTAATCTAGCAGGTTTTCTTAACGAAAATATTGCAGCGGTAGAAAAACCATTGCACGAAATCGAAAAAGATTTCCAGTCAGCCATTATTCCTGAAGAGCCAAGGTTCGTTTCTGAACATGCTCAAGAATTGATGGAAAAGTTGGTTGCTCATTCAGTTCACACGTCTGCTCCGAGCTTTATTGGTCATATGACCTCAGCATTACCGCATTTTGTTTTACCTCTGTCTAAGTTGATGGTGGGGTTAAACCAAAATCTGGTAAAGATCGAAACATCAAAAGCTTTTACACCGCTTGAACGTCAAGTATTGGGCATGATGCACCATATGGTTTATGGCAAAGATGATGCCTTCTACCGCAAGTGGATGCACAATGCGAAAAATGCACTAGGTGCATTTTGTTCAGGTGGTACCGTAGCCAATATTTCAGCTCTTTGGGTCGCACGAAATAAATTATTGAAATCTGATGGCGATTTTAATGGCATCAATAGCGATGGGTTAGTTGCGGCTATGATGCACTATGGCTTCAAAGGATTAGCTATTTTAGTGTCAGAGCGTGGGCATTACTCGTTAGGCAAAGCTGCTGATGTGCTCGGTATTGGCCGCAGCAATATAGTCTCAATAGAAACTGACCATAATAACCGTGTTGATGTTGCTAAAATGCGTGAAAAAGCTAAGGAATTAGCTGAAAAAGACATTAAGGTAATGGCAATTGTTGGTGTTGCTGGCACAACTGAAACAGGCAATATTGACCCGCTGCATGAAATGGCTGATTTAGCTGAAGAAATTAATTGTCATTTCCATATCGATGCCGCTTGGGGTGGTGCAACATTATTATCAAATAATGCCCGTACTTTACTTGCTGGCTGTGAGCGAGCCGATTCAATTACCATTGATGCTCATAAGCAAATGTATGTGCCAATGGGGGCTGGTATTGTGCTTTTCAAAGAGCCTGACACTGTTAATGTAGTTGAACATCACGCCGAATATATCCTACGTAAAGGTTCAAAAGATCTTGGTTCGCATACGCTTGAAGGCAGTCGCCCTGGTATGGCTATGTTAGTACACGCATGTTTATCAATCATTGGTCGTAAAGGCTACGAAATGTTAATTGATAAAAGCCTGGAAAAAGCTCGTTATTTTGCAGAACTTATTAAGCAAACAGATGATTTTGAACTGGTTACCGAACCAGAACTTTGCTTATTAACCTATCGTTATGTGCCTGAAAAGATTAAAGAGGTACTAAAAACAGCGGATGAGCAAACGAAACTAGATATATACGCCGCATTGAACCGCTTTACGGCAAGTATGCAAA
>NZ_JAPEHW010000034.1 GCF_028875915.1 Pseudoalteromonas sp. G4 | reverse complement strand
TCTTGATTAGCAATTTGGCTTGAGCCTGGTTGACGTGTTTTATCTTGCTCGGCCGCTAAACGAGGGCTAGTTGCAGAGGCTTCAGCTTGTTTTGCAGGTGTAACCAAGTCTCGCAATTGATTATCGCGACGGGCATTTTCAGTATGAACATTAGCGGTGTTAAGGCTAATGTTAGGGTAAGTCGATACAATATTCATTTAGTTGCTGAGTTACACTCTCACGTCTATTAAAGTGCCAAGCACTTCATCAGCGGTTTGAATAGAACGTGTATTTGCTTGAGCATTAAACTGCTCTACACGAAGGTTAACAAGTTCTTCCGTTACATTTACGGGTTGGCTTTGTGCTTCTCTTGTTTCAGGAGTCGGTTCTGGGCGTTCAATATTTTCTCGCTCAGTTTGTGCACGAGCAATATTAGACGATGCCTCAGTGATACCATCAGATGCACTTTGCAAACCTTTTAAGCCCGAATTAAAAGCAGAGCTCAAGTTATTTGAAACATCCATAAGCACCCTCAATTAAAACACTTGTGATAGCTATAGTATCGCTCAAATTTCACACAAAATAAAGTTAATGCGGCAATAATTTGCCGCCCTCTATCAAGGTTAATTTTCTATATGGGATAACAGTAAGTTAGTAAACTCTTGAGGATGAGATATAAATGGCGCATGTGAAGCTTTAGGTAAGATATCCGCTTTAAAATGAGCATTGAGCTGCTGCATTTTAAGCACTGACTTTACAGGAACAAGTGAGTCTAAACGGCCAAAAACCCCTGAAATTGGCACTTCAATAGTGGCAAAAAGCTCACGCAAGTCATCATTTTTCAATATTTCTAAGCCGCCTGATAGTGCAATTGGTTGTGCATCAGGGTACGCAGCGAGCAATGATTTAATTTCTTTAATATCTTGCTTGGCGTGCTCACTGCCCATTGCTTGAATTGCAAGAAAACGTTCAACTGTTTTTTTATGATCTTTGCTTAATTGCGACATAAATGTATCAAGAACTTTTTCATCAATACCACGCCATTCATCATTAGATGCAAAAAATGGAGTCGAGGCAATTAAGATGATTTGTTTTACTTTGCTTGGATATAGCTCTGCCATTTTAAGGGCAATTAAGCCGGAAAGTGACCATGCAACCAAAACAGAGTTATCTTCAATCTCTTGTGATAGCTGATGTGTGACATTTTCTAATTGATATTGTTTAGTGTCATCAAATTGATTACCACCAAAACCGGGTAAATTTAATGTGATAAAAGTGTGCTCACTGTGCTTTTCAAGCGTCTCTTTTTGCATTTGCCAAATGCCTTGGTTCATCCCCCAGCCATGCAATAAAACAACGTTCGCCATCGAATTTCCTCGCTTAAAAATTTTGCCGCTATACTAACAGTTAGTGATATGGAAATCCTGCATGAATTTTTATAACAAATTATTAAATTGGGTTTTACCCAACCTTTGTGTTTCTTGCCGTGAGCAGCTTCTTGCTCCGGCAAAATTATGCCGCTCTTGCCTAGGCGATATTGAACGTATCACATTCAAAGATTCTGCAAATCTACTTCACCGCCCAGATATCGATAAATTACTAAAGTCAGCTAAATTTGATTCGTTATTTGCGGTAACTTGGTATCAGCCTCCCTCTTCATTATGGTTAAAAGGGCTTAAATTTAATAAACAGCGTATTTATATCAATGCCCTTCGCCAGTTAATAAAAAAACAACTTAAAGAAGCTAGCAACCAAAAAAATTGGCAATACCCAGAGGTCATAATGCCTGTCCCGCTGCACTGGTTTAGACATTTTCGGCGTGGTTTTAATCAAAGTGAAGAAATCTGGCGAAATTTGAATATCCCAATTGATACCCAATCTTTAATACGCGTTAAAAACACAAAGGCGCAAAGCGAATTAAATAAAAGGCAGCGAAAAAGTAATATCAAAGGAGCATTTAGTTGTAACTTAATTCGGCCTTATCAACATGTGGCTATCGTTGATGACATCATTACAACTGGCAATACGGTTAATGAATTAACACAGCTATTAAAAAAAGCTGGTGTAAAGCAGGTCTCTGTTTGGGTAGTTGCTATTAGCGATCCATTAAATAGTCATTAAAAAGGGGCTTTCGCCCCTTAATTAAAGCAATTTACTCTGAGTCAATTGCATGACCAAAGAAAATCGCATTGCTAAGTAAACGGCTTGTACCATACCAGTAACTTCTGAAAACAGGGTTATCAGACATCGCTACAACCTTTCCTTTGCCAAAGTTGTGCGCGACAAGTACAGCTTGCTCAGCAATCTGTTGATTGTTCTTATCATGACTGAATCCGGCAAGTAATGGTTCTGCCGTATAGGTTGCAACGTTCACAAAAGGTTTTGTACTAGGTTTTAAAACGAAAGTGTTATTTTTGAACACAGGTAATGTATTGCGTTCATATGAAAAACTCAAAGGGTGACTTAAGTCGATATTTGCATTAAATATTGCACCAGCAATTCGCTTATCGCCATGATAGCTGTCTTTGTCTGCGTAGCTTAAGTTATCAGTTGGAAACGCCTTAGCCAAATCGCTGCTAGAAAGATATTCCGCCTTTAAAATGCCTGTATCGGCCAAAAACTTAGCGCCTGATTTATGACCCCAAACAACGCCGCCATGCTGAACCCAGTATTTTAATTTATCAACAGTTTTAGTTGAAACCGACGAAAAGCGGCCATTTGTCATAATAATGTGGGTATAAGGTGCCAAATCAATTCGTGATAATCGCTCTAAATCAACTAATGTAGCTGCAATATCGAGATAACGGTCAAGGTAATACCACACTTCTCCCACTTCATACTGACTTGTGCCCTGTCCGCCCACTAGCAGTACTTTTGGTGCTTTTAAAGGTACAATGTTGCGTGAACCAATATCAATGCCTTGTGTGGTTAAGCCAGAGGTAATCTGATGAACTTTTACAGTAGATTTACTAACTAATTTTTGTAGTTTATTGAACCAATTTTCATCTTGCTGCAACCCTTTGGCAATAATTATTGTGCCTGCGGCAAATGCATGTTCGCCATTAGTTGTTGATGCTGTAAATGGCTTCATAGCACCACGTGCAACAATACCGTTTTGTTGTAACTGTGAAAGTAATTTAGGTGCAAGGTAATCATTCCATTCAAATGCAAAGGCATAATTTGATGAAAGTGTTTGATTACTTTTATTGAAAGTCGGCTGCCAAGCTTGTTCTTGATACTTAACCGCACGAGTTGAGCGAACCTCTGCAAATGCTAAATTAAACGAATGTGCTAAATTCCAGCCTGACACATCATAGAATGTATTATCGTTAAAGCTTGTTTGTTGTAAAAACGCACCTTTAATTAATCTGTACTGCGGCTGATTGAGCGGAATAAAAACACTACTGCTTGCCTGAAATGTTTGCTTTGCAACACTTGCATCTTTATTGAGCGGGTAAGCTTTAATCTGATGCTGATTTAACAGCGTTAAGAATGCATTAAATCGTGACTTATCTTTCACCCCAGCAACTACATAACCTTTTACATCATCTTTTTTAGCTAACTTTGCAGTGTCTTGATAAAAGCGTTGTTGATAAGAAAGTAAACCCTGCTTGCCAGACACAACAGCATCAAACGTTGACAAAGATGTAGTTAATTGATTTTTAATTGCATCAGAGAACTCGCGAAGCCCATTAATGGTGTCATACTTATGGCCGCGAACACTGCCTTGCTCAAATAAAATACCAATTGTTCCATGAATATCTGGATAAGTAGAGCCTTTACCGATATAAAAATCGTCGAAGCTTTCTTCAGTAAAATATAACTCACCTTGCTGGTCGAGTGCCGCAGCATGAAAAGTCGCAATATCTTTCGTCAATTGCACATTTTCATCCGGTGTTAACGGAAACTTGCGTGATGGAATACCCGGTTGGAAAAAATACGTACTGTGCGGGCCCATTTCATGAAAGTCTGTAAGTACATGCGGCATCCACTGATGGTATTTAGCTATACGAGCACGTGATTCTGGGTGCTGTAGTAACAACCAATCACGATTTAAGTCAGTAAAATAATGGTTTGTTCGGCCACTTGGCCAAGCTTCGTTGTGATCTTTATGATTTGGATCTGCCGAAATATTTTTACCTTTATAGCTATTAACCCACTGAGAAAAACGCGCTAATCCATCAGGGTTCAGTGAAGGATCAAGTAGAATCACAGTTTCATCTAGCAGCTTATTTATTTTTTCGCCTTGTGCCGCGGCTAAATAATATGCCACTAACAACGCCGCATTACTGCCGCTTGCTTCATTGCCGTGCACACTGTAGCCCATCCAAGTAATAACAGGTGAATCATTTTCAATGTTACTTCCTTGAATTGATTGAGCTAAATGTTGTTTACGCACAGCATCAATATTATTAAGTCTTGTCGGATTTGTAATAGTAAGCAGTAAAAGAGGACGCTGCTCATGGCTGTAACCTATTACTTCTAAGTCAATACGCTCACTTTTTTCTGCAAGTAACTTCATATACGCTACAAGTTGATCATGGCGAACATGCCAATCACCCACTTGGTAACCAAGCACTGATTCAGGTGTTGGAATAGTTGGGTCAAAATTAATTTTTTCGTCAAAATAAAAATCTAGGCTCTTAGCTGAGCTTTCTATACTGAGCAGTGCCAAACAGGCTGTTATAAGTAAAAGGTACAGCTTTTTCATAGTGATGCCATAATGATAGGTTGGTTATGTTTATTGCATTATTGCGCAAACTTACACTAACAATGTTTACTATTTAAACCCACTCGTTTCAGGCGAAGCGGCAAAAAAATAAGACCAGTTAAAGCCTTTTTCAACTTCTGCCACTATTTTAGCAAACAAAAAAAGTGATATACTAAAAACCAAGTAAATTAGTCAGGTATAGGTCGAATTATGATTACCATTTCTGAGGCAGCACAAAGCCACTTTGCCAAATTACTCGCTGATCAAGCTGAAGGCACAAATATTCGCGTTTTTGTGGTTAACCCTGGTACGGCACAAGCTGAGTGTGGCGTTTCGTATTGCCCGGCTGATGCAATTGAAGAAACTGACATTAAACTTCCATTTAATGGCTTTGATGCAGTTGTTGATGAAGAGAGTGCACCATTTTTAGAAGAAGCGGATATCGACTTCGTAACAGACAAAATGGGTTCACAGTTAACGCTAAAAGCACCAAACGCAAAAGCGAAAAAACTTAGCGATGATGCAAGCCTTCAAGAGCGTGTACAACACATGATTGAAACAGAAATTAACCCGCAACTTGCAAATCACGGCGGCCAGGTTAATTTAGTTGAAATCACTGAGGACGGTATTGCCGTTGTACAATTTGGCGGTGGCTGTAATGGCTGCTCTATGATTGATGTTACATTGAAAGATGGCATCGAAACTCAAATGATTGCTAAGTTTGAAGAAATCACAGGTGTACGTGATATTACTGAGCACCAATCTGGCGAGCACTCATATTATTAAGTATAAACAGGTTATTTACCGCCTAGGTAATGAACCTAAAATAAGCCTAAAGCGCTTTCTAAGTGGTTTAGGCTTATTTGTAGTTGCAGCTGCATTGATTGTTTATGGCTACTTTAATAGCCATTACTTTCAAATTGGAGGCCTGCTGTTGTTACCCATAGCACTCTATTTTGCTATTTACGGGTATTTGGGTATTTTCGCTAACCGCTTTTCGCAAGTTATTGCAAAAGCTGACGAAGACGCCAAGCATCGTGATATTTTTTAGCGAGCGTTAACCCTCTTAGTGCCATAAAACTAGTCATCGCTAACCAAAGTCCATGATTTCCCCATTGGTAACTCACTGCAAAAACGCCTGCAAATCCAACTAACGCAGAAAATATCATAGTATTACGCATTTCTTTCGCTCTAGTTAAACCAACAAATACTCCATCATATAAAAAACAAAAGCTCGCAATAGGTGGAAGAATAATGGACCAAACTAAATAGTTTTCCGCTGTGCTAATCACATTTGGCAAATCGGTTAATAGACCAATAATAGCCGAGCCAAAAATCATAAATAGCACACTATAGAGACAAGCAAAGATAAATGCCCAGAAACGCCCTATCACCACCCACAAATGGATCGCTTGTGCTTTTTGCCGCCCTTTTGCTTGGCCTACTTTTGCTTCAACTGCGTAAGCAATACCATCAAGGGCAAAACTCACCAACAGCAAAAAGTTGAGCAAAACAGCATTCGCTGCAAGTGTTACATCGCCAAGAAAACCGCCGTAGTAAGTCATAAATGCGAAGCATAGCTGCAAAAACAAAGAGCGAATGAAAATGTCGCGATTCAGTTTTAATGATCGCATCATTCCTTTTAATGGCACCTTTAACAAAGTAACAAACGACAATTCATGCTTTGTAAAACGCGCTTTTAAAAGCACAAGGGCCGCAAGCAAACCTATATAATCAGCCACCACTGACGCAAAAGCTGCACCTTCAACTTGCCACTCAAAAACCACCACAAAAAGTACATCTAAAATAATATTCGCGATGTTAGTTACCAATACAATTATCAGTGTTCCTTTACTAAATTGGGTACCTAGCATCCACGCGAGAATAACCATATTAAGAAGCGCTGCCGGTGCGCTAAAAATCCGAATATTAAAATATGTTTGGGCATGGCCAATTGCATCATCACTACCAGAAAGAAAATGCCCCATAAAAAGGCTAATGAAAGGGCTTAAGAGAAGTAATAGTGTCGCAACTAAGATTGAGAGTAACGCTGCACCTTTTAGTTCCTGCATCAATCCTTGTTGACTATTTTGGCCATAAGCTTGCGCAACCAACCCTGTGGTACTCATACGCAAAAAGCCTGCCAGCCAAAAAAGCAGATTAATAACCATACTGCCCAGTGCAACACCCGCCAAAAAGCTCGCGTCACTTAGGTGGCCAATCACTGCTGTATCAACCAAGCCCAGTAATGGTACACTGATGTTTGATAAAATCATTGGCCACGCGAGAAGTAACAATCCAATATGGAAAGATTTATGGCGAGTAAAAAAGTTTTTCATTTAAGCCTTGGACTATTTTTAAGTTTATATTTTTGCCTTGCTCAAGCCGCAGTCATTTTGCAATACCATCACGTTTCAGAAACATTACCGAGAGTAACAAGTTTGTCTGAAAGTGAATTTAGTGACCATTTAAGCTTCTTAAAAGAGCACGATTATCAAGTCGTGCCTCTGCACCAAATAATTGAAGCAATAAAGCAGCAAAAGAGTATACCTGACAAAACTGTCGCACTCACCTTTGACGATGGTTTTATAAACAATTTCACCCAAGCGGCTCCCATTTTAAAGCGCTTTAACTATCCCTATACCATTTTCGTCAATCCTCAGCTGATTGATGAGGGAAAAAGCTATGTAATGAATTGGCAGCAATTAAGAGAATTAAGTAAAGCTGGTGCATTTATCGCAAACCACAGTGCGAAGCATGATTACCTTCATGTACTTGAAAAGGGGGAATCGTTTTCCCAATGGCAAGAGAGAATGCGTCATGATATCACACATTCTGAGCTAAGAATTAAACAAGAAATTGGTCATAACTTTAAATATTTAGCCTACCCTTACGGGGAATTTAATCAAGCCTTACAAGAACTGGTAGCTGAACTCGGTTTTGTGGGAATTGGACAGCATTCAGGAGCTGTTAGTAAGCATACAGATTTAACGCGCGTGCCACGTTTTCCAGCATCAGGTATTTACGCCAATTTAGAAACTTTAAAAACAAAAATAGCCAGCTTACCATTCGCATTTAAAGTCGATGCAAAATCAGTGACTAACAACACAAAACCACAACTCAAATTGTCATTTCTAGAAAAGGATTTTAACAAAGGTCGGTTTAACTGTTTTATTGCTGGTAATACAGCAAAAATAACTTGGCTAAGTGACAATCACGTTGAGATACAAGCTGAAAAGGAGCTTAATAAAGGACGTTCTCGCTATAACTGTACCGCACCAAGTAAAGCTAAGCCCGGACGCTTTTATTGGCTATCACACCCTTTCGTAGTTGCGAACTAATAACGAAAGGGCTGCAAAATTATTTCTTTGCCCAGTTTGTAATTTCTGCGGCAAATGCATCTAAACTTAATACCTTGTGCGCAGCATCCAGATCAATAGCTGCGCGCGGCATGCCCCACACCACTGATGATGCTTCATCCTGAGCTAGAGTATACGCATTGTATTCTTTTAATTTAAGCAAGCCTGCAGCACCGTCAGCCCCCATACCCGTTAAAATTGATGCGCAAACTTTATTACCGAGCTCAAGTTTGGCAATTGACTTAAATAAAACATCCACTGCTGGGCGATGACGATTCACAGGAGGAGACTGCGCCACTTTACATTTTAAACTACCCGCCCTGCCAACAACTGCTAAATGATAATCACCCGGCGCAATATAAACATGGTTTGGTTTTATTAGCTCGCCATCTTCTGCTTCTTTAACCGTGAGCGCAACGGAGCGATCCATTCTTTCAGCAAAGGATGCCGAAAAAACCGGTGGAATATGCTGCGTGATTACAACAGGAGGAAAAGTATCAGGCAAACCTGTAAGTAATTCTTTAATAGCCTCAGTGCCACCCGTTGATGCACCAATAGCCACCAGCTTAGTGGCATCAAAACTACCAAATGCTGGCTTTGTAACAGGCGTAGCTACAGGCTTTAATGAACGGACACGCGCTTTTGCAGCAGCGCGAATTTTCTCATGCAGTGTTTCCGCATAATCAAGCAGCTTGTCGCCAACTTGTTGCGTCGGTTTAGCCACAAAATCAACTGCACCAAGCTCAAGACATTCAAGGGTAACCGGCGCGCCTTGCTGCGTTAAGGTAGAAATCATCACAACTGGCATTGGCCTTAAACGCATCAGGTTTTTTAAAAAACTAACCCCATCCATTTTTGGCATTTCAACATCAAGCGTTAAGACATCGGGATTTAATTGTTTAATTAAATCCCGAGCCTGGTAAGGATCATTCGCCGTACCAATGACTTCTATATCTTGTGCTTGTTGTAAGACTTCTGTCAGTACCGCCCGAATTAAAGGCGAATCATCGACTACTAAAACCCTGATCATCTTCATTCCTAAAACAGCTCGATATCTGTATGCGTATCTTGTTCTTCAATTTCATGAAGATATTTAAATTCACGTTGTTGAATTGTGTCATTATGCATACTACGTAATTTTTTCACATGTGCCTTACCTGTTGTTGGATTAAACAGCACTTTTCTAGGCCACGGGCCTCCAACATCATGTGATTCAACTTGTAGCCCTTCATTTTTCAAATATTGCGAGACAAACATAATGTTTCCCTCACCAACATCGCCCATGCCTTTAATAATTTTTCCACCACCAAATATTTTAATTTTGAAATTATCTCTACTGCCACCGTTTTTAATAATTTCATTAATCAAAAATTCCATAGCCCAGTTGCCATAACGGCAGCTTAAACTATCAATACCGGCATTATTGTTAGCTGGCAGCATAAAATGGTTCATACCGCCAATGCCCATTTTATGATCGTAAACACATGCCGAAATACACGAACCTAAAACCGTCGATATTAATTCATTTTGCTTAGTCACATAAACTTCACCGGGTAAAATTTTCGCAACAACACTATCGCGCCCTCTATCCCAATATCGTTTAATGTGCTCAAAGCCATGTAGGCACCGTTTAAATTCTGTATTCAAAAAGCCTTCCTGTACATTGTCTTCCCTAACGCTACAAACTGAGTCTGCGATTTATTCATACTTTCTGAATGACCTAAAAATAAATGACCTTCAGTACATAATTTTTCAGCGTAACGTTGAAATAAAGACTCTTTGGTAGGCTGATCAAAATAAATAACGACATTGCGACAAAAGATCACATCAAACTCACCTTTCATAGGCCAGTCTTGTAATAAGTTTAAACGCTTAAAATATATGTTTTTTCTGAGCTCTGGCCTGACTTTAAACAAACCACTTTGTTTATTTCGCAAAAAAAAGCGCTTTTTTAGCGAATCGTCTAAGCCCGTTATGGAATTTTCAGCATATTCACCAGCACTGGCTTTTGATAGCACATTCGAGTCCAGATCGGTTGCTAATATTTTCACATCCCACGAAGGTGGAAAGCGGTCAGCAATTGTCATCGCAATAGTGTAAGGCTCTTCGCCAGTGGAACAACCAGCGGACCAAATTCTTACTCGCTTAGTATTTCGATTGCGCTCTAATATTTGAGGGATCAATGTTTCACGCAAAAAGTCAAAGTGATATGGCTCACGAAAAAAAGAAGTGAGGTTGGTCGTAATCGCGTTAATAAAGTGACTAAACTCTTCGCGTTTATGATCTTCCAAATAATTAATATACTCGGCAAAACTTGATAAATTCAGCACTCTTATTCGGCGAGCAAGGCGAGAATAAACCATTTCACGTTTATGGCTACCAAGCACAATACCACATGCCTCATAAACCATTTTCGCAATAAGTTCGAACTCACCATCTGTAAGCAAAAATTCCTTCGCCACAATGACTCCTAGAGTAAGCTAAGCAAGTTTAATTGCTTAGCTCTTAACTACATCAGTTAAAACTCTTCCCACTCTTCGCTGTTGTCAGCAAAATCATCGCCTGATGGCACTGATGAGATTTGCAAACGCTCACTACGAGAGGTGATTTTTGGTGCTGGTCTTGAAGTTGAACCTTGTGCAATTCTCGGTGTTTCAATACCACTACTGCCACTGGTATTAAAGAAGCTTAGTAATTGACGCATACCGTTTGCTTGTTCAGCCATAGACTCACTCGCTGCCGATGCTTGTTCCACGAGTGCCGCATTTTGCTGAGTCATTTCGTCCATTTGGGTAATTGCTTTATTAACTTGCTCAATACCAGAGCTTTGCTCTTCAGAAGCAACGGTAATATCAGCAATCATTTCAGTTACCCGCTGCACTGATGCCACAATCTCTTGTAATGTGCTACCCGATTCATTAACAAGTAACGTACCATCTTCAACTTTACTAACACTGTCACGAATAAGCTCTTTGATTTCTTTCGCTGCAGCTGCAGAACGCTGTGCAAGGTTTCTCACTTCGCCAGCTACAACCGCAAAACCACGGCCTTGTTCACCTGCTCGCGCAGCTTCTACAGCAGCATTTAATGCTAATAAGTTAGTTTGGAAAGCAATTTCATCAATTACCCCGATAATATCGGCAATCTTCTTACTTGAATGATTGATTTCGGCCATGCTCTCAACGGCACGCTCAACAACTTCGCCACCTTGCTTAGCTTTAGTTTGCGTGTCGTTAGCTAATTCATTCGCAACTTTTGCATTATCTGCATTTTGACGAACGGTACTTGTCATCTCTTCCATACTCGATGCAGTTTCTTCAAGAGAAGAAGCCTGCTCTTCAGTACGCTGACTTAAATCGGTATTACCTTGCGAAATCTCTTCCGCACCACTGGCCACTAAATTAGATGAAACACTTACTTTTTCAATTACTTCTGTTAATTTTTCAGCGGTTGTATTTGCATCGCGTTTTAATTTATCAAACGAACCTAAATAATCGCTCTCGATACGTTTGGTTAAATCGCCATGTGCCATGGCATCCAGCATTTCGGCTGTTTCTGTTATCACTTTGTCAGAAATGCCCACAAGTTTGTTCAAGCCTTGCGCTAAACTCAGGAAGAAGCCTTCTTTACCAACCTCTTCAATACGTGTATCAAGTTCACCACTTGAAGCTGCTGAAACTAACTCATCAATTTCTTTTTCAATAGCTACTTCACCTGTGCGGTCAAGCCACTCAACAACCGTACCTAAACGTTCTTTGTCTTCAGAGAAAATAGGGTTAGCTGTAAGTGCAAATGTACGACCACCCACCGTGATTTCAGTACTGTATGTAGATGTTAAACGATCAACCATATGTTGTTGATGTGCAGGGTTTTTATGAAATACATCCATATTTGAACCCAATAGCGCTGAACTATTGAAGTTTGGTAAATCGCGTTTAATATCTGATTCAGCATTTCGCATCATGTTCAACACAGCTTCATTCATATACACAATGTTATTACCTGCGTCTGCAATCATTGTGTTGGTATTTACTGTATCTAGTGCCTGACGAACTCGTGCATTTTCGTTAGCTATATCTCTAGCTTGCTTTTCGGCTGCTAAGCGCTCTGTTTTATCATCCCATTCAACAACAGTTCCTACTCGTTCTCCTTGTTCATCGTATACCGGTGTGGCAATTAAGCCAAAAGTGAAACCTGCTAAATTAAGGTCTGTTTGGTAAACCGATTTAAGATTTGCCAACATGCCGCGTTGATGCGCAGGATTTTTATGGAAGTCATCAACACATGTTCCAACTAACTCACTTACCTTAAAGTTAGGTAAGACTGTTTGGATTTGTGACTGATTTGAACTTAACATATCAACTACTGAATCATTAACATAAACAATGTTCAAATCATTATCTGCGAGCATCACATTTGCTTGGCAAACTTTTAATGCGCTAGCAATACGTGCATTATTGGCAGCTTCTTTTGCTGCGAGTTCTTGCTGGGCTAACTGCTCAGTGATGTCGTCCCACTCAACCACAGTACCCAAACGTTCTCCACTATCTGAGAAAACAGGTGTTGCAATTAGATCGAAATGCAAGCCAGCCACATGAATTTTAGTACGGTATACTTGTTGAAGATTTTTAAGCATACTGCGTTGATGTGCTGGGTTTTGGTGGAAAACGTCAACATTAGTACCAACAAGCGTATTCACATTAAAATTCGGTAGAGCTTGTTGCAACTTAACTTGGTTTTTAGACAACATATCTACGACTGATTTGTTAACGTAAACAATGTTGCAGTCGGCATCTGCCAACATAACATTCGCTTGGCACACTTCGAGGGCTTCTAACTTACTCGATGCTAATGCATTGTCTGATACTTCTTCCGTTTCGACTTCTTTATTTAACAGGCTATCGAGTGCTCTGAAGTAAGCTGGAAACTTATCTTGATCAACAAGTGCTAACTTTTCAGCATTACCCTCTAATAAACTCGGTAACGATGCAGATACAACCTCAAGCTTTTCGGCGATTGCTGTCACACTTTGTGCCAGAAAAAACGTTATACCCGCTACAACTAGAACAAAGACGGCAATAGCCGCAAGCCCTTGCTGCATGTCTACACCTGCTAATTGCAAACAGATAAAGAATCCGACCAAAACCACCGCGGCAGATACATAGAGTTTATTTAATATGGTTGCTTTTATATTTTCCATCATGCCCCCTAACGGAAATTAATTCTTGCTTGCGCCAAATTCAAGGTTGAGCACACGTTCGAGATCCAGTAAAACCACCATTTTCTCGCCAACATTCACTAGACCATGAACAAATTCTGTATTTTCAGTATTAGTGACATCAGGCACATCACGTGCATCTGATTCGGAAATGCTATAAACATCTGAAACAGCATCAACCACTATACCCATAATTTTATCGCCACTTTGTAATCCAACTTTAACCACAATAACTACAGTTACTGAACTGTAGGGTACTTGAGGTAAACCAAAGCGTGCGCGTAAATCTATGATTGGAACAATCGTCCCTCTCAAGTTAATCGCACCTTTTACATAAGTGGGAGAGTTTGGAATTTGAGTAATTTCTTCCCAACCTCTTATTTCTTGCACAGCTAAAATATCAACGCCGTATTCTTCATCTGCCATCATAAAAGTAAGGAATTGGCAGATATTATCTTCTTGGTGTTCATCAGCTGAGTCTAAGAGCTCATCAACGACTGCTTCCATTAAGCTTCCTCACTTTCTAATGACTCTATCGCCAGCTCTGTGGAGCCTGCTTTTTTAAGGCCTGCCAACTTAATTAAACCGGTAATATCTATGATCAGAGAAACTCGTCCATCACCTAAAATAGTTGCGCCAGAAACGCCTTCTACTTTTTGGTAATTTGCTTCAAGGCTTTTAATAACCACTTGTTGCTGAGCTAATAAGTCATCAACAAGCAAACCTACTTTCTGGTTATCACTTTCAACAATAACCAGCAGGCCTTTGTCGAGGTCTTCTATAGCACCGCTATGATTAAAAATTTGGTGCAATCTTAAAATTGGAATGTATTCATCGCGCAAACGTAAAACATTTAGCCCGCCTCCAACACAATTCACCATTTTTAAATCAATTTGCAGAGATTCAACAATGGAAATAAGCGGGATAATATACGTATGCTGTGCAACCGTGACGAGTTGCCCATCTAAAATGGCTAACGTTAGTGGTAAACGAATGGTAAAAGTAGAACCAATACCCTGCTCTGAAGTAACCTCAATTGAGCCATTTAGGGATTGAATATTTCGCCTTACAACATCCATCCCAACACCGCGACCAGAAATATCGCTTACTTGATCGGCTGTTGAAAAACCTGGCATAAAGATCAGTTCATTAATTTCATCATCTGAAAGTTCGTCACCTTCGTTGATTAGGCCATTTTGAATTGCTTTTTGTTTGATTTTTTGAGTATTAAGGCCTGCACCATCATCCATAATTTCAATTACGATGTTACCGCCTTGGTGAAATGCATTTAACGTCACCGTACCCACTTTAGGCTTGCCGGCCTCTTCCCTTTGTTCGGGTGTTTCAAGGCCATGATCCAATGAGTTACGCACTAAGTGCACCATAGGATCGGATATTTTTTCCATCACAGTTTTATCAAGCTCGGTTTGTTCACCAAGCAACTTTAACTCAACTTCTTTGCCTAATTTTTGCGAGGTATCTCGCACCAAACGTGGGAAGCGGCTAAATACAAAACTAATAGGTAACATCCGAATACGCATAACACTCTCTTGCAGGTCGCGTGTATTATGCGCTAGTTGTGCTAACCCTTCTTGCAATGCCATCATCTTATTTTCAGTGATTTCACCTTCACCGAGTTGTGTCAACATTGCTTGAGTAATAACAAGTTCACCCACCATATTAATAAGCGAATCGACTTTATCAATGCTTACTCGAATTGATGTGCTTTCAGTAGACGCTGCTTTTGAAGCTGCTTTATTAGCAGCTGGAGATACATCATTTTTGGTTTCATTTTTTGAAGCAGCTGTAGTTTGTGCTGAAGATTCTGAGGCACTTGGCTCATTTGCCGTATTCTCTTCAACAGGGTCATCACCAAACAGCCCACCACACAAAGTAATGGTAATTTCAGCATCATCTTCAACCCATTCGAACACTTCTTTTATGGCATCTTCACCTTTATCTGTCTCAAGATAAAAAGTCCAAGTGACGTAACATTCATCAGCAGAAATATTGTGAATATCTGGGATTAACTCAAGATTAGCAACAACGTCTAATTCACCTAGCTCAGCAAGCTCTTCAATGAGGTAAATAGGCTCATTGCCCGTTTTGAATAAATGATGTTGTGGCTTAAAAACCACTTCATAAGTATCTAATGCACCATGGTCAGTTTGCGCTTCGATTGCAACCTGTTGTTGCCCAGCAGGCGATTGAACATTCGATGATTGCTCTTCACCAGATAAGATTAATTCGAATTTTTCTTTTAATTGTGTCGCATTAGTCAAATCTGTCTCTTGATTGTTTTGCAAATCACCAAGCATTTCTCGCAAGCAATCGACCGATTGAAGAAGTAAATTAACATGCTCAGATGTTAACTCACGAGATCCTTCGCGAATTTGATCTAACAGAGTTTCGAGTACGTGAGTAAAATCTGAAACGTGAGTGAATCCGAAAGTTCCACTCCCGCCTTTTATTGAGTGAGCGGCACGAAAAATAGTATTGATGGTTTCGTTGTCTAAGTCTCCCGGTGTGAGATTTAGTAACTCAGATTCCATTACATCCAGACCTTCAAGACTCTCTTCAAAGAAAACCTCAAAGAATTGGCTTAAGTCGATGCTCATGCCGCCTCCTGTTTATCGGATGACTTTTTTAATTACAGCCAATAATTGGTCAGGATTAAATGGTTTTACAATCCAGCCAGTCGCTCCTGCTGCTTTACCTTCAGTCTTTTTATCCAAACCTGATTCAGTTGTTAGCATCAGCATTGGTGTAAATTTATAAGCTGGAAGCGCTCTTAACTCTCTGATAAGTGTAATACCATCCATTACTGGCATGTTTACATCCGAAATCACAGCATCAAAGCTTTCGCCTTTTGCTATTTCAAGCGCTTCGCTTCCATCTTTTGCTTCTGTTACATCGAAACCCGCTTTTTTAAGCGTAAAACCAACCATTTGTCTCATTGATGCTGAGTCATCAACCGCCAAAATCTTTTTCATACAGACCCCAAATTATTGTTCTGACAAGGCAAGAAAATCTTGCACTCCCAAAGTTTTTGCTGCAGCAAATAACGCATTACTATTGCCATGCCAAGTAATTTGCTGCTGAGTTTCCGCTAGATTTTTTTGCAACGAACAGAGTAATTGAATTGAAGCTGTATCAGCACGAGTAACCTGAGAAATATCAAGTTCAATACTCGATTGCTTCGACAACAAATCTAAGAGAGTTTCTTTTAGCTCAGAGACCGAGTTTATGACAAGCTCGGCGGGTAACTGATACATAGTTTTCTTTCCTTGTTCGCTTAAAATTAAGCGTAGACCCAGAATTTGAAATTGCCAAAATATTATCGATTATTTAAATCTAATTAATGTGTTAGGCAACTTAAATTCATAGTGCGCTAGAATAGTATTCAATTATCTTAGTCAAGTCTTCTATAATTTTTGACTGGTCGATAATCGGTACTTTTCCTTTTGCAAATTCAGGTTTGAATATCGCTCTAACGGTACCAGTTGGGTCAACCAAGGTGACAGAAGCACTATGGTCAACGGTGTAATTTTCAGTCTCTCCATCATCATGAATGGCATAAACTAAGCCTAAATTCCTAACAAATGGAAACAACTGTTTATGCTCCGCTGAAACCGCTGTAAAGCTTGGATTAAAATAATCAATATACTGTCGACGTTTATCAGCGACATCACGCTTAGGGTCAACAGAAACAAACCAAATATTTACAGGGTAGGTATCGGAAAGTTTTTCATAGACTTGAGTTAATTTTGCTAACGTCATCGGACAAATATCAGGACAACTCGTGTAACCTAAAAACAATAGTGTCCATTGACCTTTAAGGTTAGCTTCAGAAACGCTTTTGCCAAGTTGATCTTCTAAGATAAATGGCTTAACCGCTCTCGCTTCTTGATAAAGCAAACCATGGGTTTCAGGTGGCGCTTTGGGACCGCACCCCATAAGCAACGAGATAAAAAGTATAGAGAGCCAACGAAGTCTAATTTGAGGCATTTAAATCAACCACTTATCTACAAACAGTGCAATAAATAGTAGCATAAGTTGCCAAATAGAATAGATAAAGAGTTTAATCGCTAACTTCTCTTTAGGCGCAAATTTTAACTGCCAAGCTCGGTAAACAAATATACTGTTCAACACAAAGCTAGCAATTAGGTAAATATTACCTGACATACCAATTAAAAATGGCAATACACACACCAATGTTAATAGCACGCTATATAATAAAACCATGGTTTTTGTAAATTCTATACCATGAGTTACCGGCAACATTGGTATTTTTGCATTTTCATAATCTTTTTTACGATCAATCGCTAACGCCCAGAAATGGGGGGGCGTCCATGCGAACACTATCATCACTAACAACCAAGGCTCAGCTGACATCGCACCGGTTTCAGACACCCAACCAAGTAGTGGTGGCATTGCTCCAGCAAAACCACCAATCACAATGTTTTGTGGTGTTCTTCTTTTTAGTACCAACGTATAGATAAAAGCATAACCTACTAAAGCAAACATCGTCAGCCACGCCGTCAACCAGTTAGCAAATTGCACTAAAATACAAAAGCCAATCACTAAAAGTATCATTGAGAAAGTAAACGCATGTGTATTCGAAATGCTGCCAGTTGCAACTGGGCGGGTATCTGTGCGACGCATTTTTTTATCGATATCACTATCAACAATATGATTAATTACCGCAGCACTGCTTGCTAATAACGCGATACCAAAGATTGTTAGGGTTTGTTCTAGTAATGAACGCCCTGAAGCTGGGGCTAAGCCCTGCCCAACAACAGCAGTTAATGCTAAAAGCATTACCACTTTATATTTACATAACACCAAGTACTCATGAATTTTTGCGCTGACAGAGCGCTGTAATAGTAAAACGTTACTTGTCATAAATTACTCCTAGCACTTGCTTCTTAAGAGGTAAGCCAATCGCACACAACTCAAGAGCAATAAGACAGCTGTCAGGTTATGCATAAGCGCAACATTAAGTGGTATGTGTAATAAAATTAAACTTACACCTAAAGCGATTTGGCATAACAGTACAGCCCATACATGATAAACAGCATGTTTAACCACCGTTGAATAACAATTTTTGAGTATTCTGAACCCTACCCAAAACACCACAAAAGCAGTCACTAATGCCCATATTCGATGGAAAAAATGAATCGACATTCTGGTCTCGGCTGAAAGCACACCATATTCATAAGTGGCATGATCGTCAGGTAGTTGAAAAATACTGCTAAACGAAAAACGTTCGAACGTGTTTGCTCCGCAAAGAGGAAAATCAGCACATAACGATGCAGCATAATTAGCGGCAAGCCAACCACCGAGAGCAATCTGTGAAATAACAAAACATAATGCAACTAACGATAAACCATAAAAGGGTTTCGCCCCAGAATCTCCTCCAGGAATTCGCTCCGATGTTAATCTGATATAAAGCAAGAACAGCAAACTAATAATAGAAAATCCGCCGAGCAAATGCCCCATCACAATGAGCGGCTGTAAATTCATAGTCACAGTCAGCATCCCAAGTGCCGCTTGAAAGATAACTAAGACTAAAAGTAATAAAGGTAGTTTTACAGGTGCGAGTTTATGCTGACGCTGCTTTAACGCATAAATCGCAATCAGTAAAATAATTATGCCTAACGCTCCTGCAAAATAGCGATGGATCATTTCTTTCCATGCTTTGCCTTGGTCTACTTCTAGGCTTGGGAAATGCGTTTCAGCCTTTTCAATTTCATGGGCTTCATTTGGCACAGTCAGAAAACCATAGCAGCCAGGCCAATCAGGACAGCCTAAGCCCGAATCACTTAACCTTGTATACGCACCCAAGCCCACAACAATAAGTGCAAAGAGACAGCCAAAAAAAACCAGTTTATGATAACCCTTCACTCAACTTCTCCTTAAGCTCGACTGCGACTGTAGTTAAGTAACTTTTTCAGATCTTTAATTAATCCGCGCTTCATCTCATTGTCATTTTGCATTTGATAGGTCACAGGGTATTCAAGCACTACCAAACCTCGATGATCTACCAGGTAAATGGCATCAACTTCCATGGTTAAAGGTTGTTGGTCTAATTCATGTAATGCGTGCTCAGTAGAAACCAAGTCCGTTAACTGTAAAGACCCTATTTGTTGTTCAATAGCATACGCACCTACATATAAATTGTGCTTACCAAGCACATCAAATACATTTTTTATTAATTGATTTTTTGATAAACAAGCTTGATTGCAATCTTGATTGTTTACAGTAACTAGAGACCATTTGGTATGCTGATCTGAAGGCCAATTTGAGATGATTTTTTCATTATCAAGAAAGTGACCATAGTTTGTTTGTGCAGGCTCTAGCCAACTGTATTTGAGGGCCATCACAGCAACTATTACAGGGGCAATAAAGCACACAATAAACAACCAAAGTGTTTTATTCATTTGAACCTCCTTTGCGATATATAGCTCCACCAACAACAAGTGCTGCAAGCGCAAGTAAAATCCATTGCAACGCATATGCGCGATGTTTGTCTGGCGACATATTGATAACTTGATAATGGAATGCACCTAGTGCGCTTTGCGCATTTGCATAGACAATGTATGGTGCAAACTCTTGATTGAGTAACTCTGACGCCAATTGAGGAGAAATGTATTGCAAGCGTTGGCCTTGCACGACTTCATTTTGGTTTTCGGCCAGGCTAAACCCTTCAAAGTCACTTACTTTAAGCACGCCATTGAGTGACAATTGCGGTGGTAAATTTACATCTGGAAGTTGCTCTCGTTGATAAGAACCCGCAAACCACCCCATATTTACGAGCCACCAGCGAGATGAATTAAAAGGTTTAACAGCGACAATCAAATCATAACCAAATTTTCCATTGACCACTTGGTTATCAAGCCACCAAAACTCTGGGGCTAGCGCTCCCTCTAAAGATACATTAAGCCCTGTTGCTACCCACTCTTTAGGCAAACTAGCTAACTGATGCCAAGGTAAAACACCTTGTTCACTGAGTTTTTCTAATTTTTCAAGAATAGTTATTTTTTGCTGTGACCTTTGGTATTGCCAAACAGCTAAACTTGCGCAAATAAATGCAATTGTGGTTGTACACACTAGCAGAGTGATGCTTTTTGCACTATTCTGGGTTAACCGCATACCGCAAACTCTCCAACTTATGTTGATAAAATTAATTATCGTATTCTTATTGTTATACATCGTTTTTAGTTTGTTTAAGGCACTTGTGTGCATGCTTAAAAGCGACGCCTCTCCCAACTCTATGTCCCATTACTTAGGGCGAAGAGTAATATTTTCTGCAATAGTATTAGTGATTATTTTAATTGCGATGCTGTTTGGTCTTATTACGCCAAACAGCAACCCCTACGTTGTTGGTTAATCAGTGTTGACACTTAAAGTACGTACACAAAGACGAATAAACACAACCACACCACATCAACAAAGTGCCAATACCAAGCAGCTGCTTGAAAAGCAAAATGCTTTTCTTCGCTAAAATGCCCTTTCAAAATTCTCACAAATACAACAAATAACAAGATAGTACCTAGCGTTACATGCATGCCATGAAAGCCGGTTAATAAAAAGAAGGTATTACCGTAAATGCCTGAATCGAGCGTAAGCCCTAAATCTTGATAGGCGTGCACATATTCCTCACCTTGTAACACCAAGAAAATAGCACCAAGTGCAATTGTCAGTGCTAACATGGTTTTTAATTGTGTGCGCTTACCATGCTCCATTGCTGTGTGAGCACAGTGCAAGGTGATTGAAGATGTAAGCAGAATAATGGTGTTGATTAAAGGTAAACCTTGCCACCCCATCGCTTTAGTTTCATCACCACCTGGAGTATTTAATAACGGCCATACCGCCTCAAAAGAAGGCCACAATACCTCGTTGGTCATGGCATTATTGCTGTCACCACCTAACCAAGGTACAGCAAAGGTTCGGGCATAGAATAACGCGCCAAAGAATGCCATAAAGAACATCACTTCAGAGAAAATAAACCACGCCATTCCTTGCCTAAAGGAACGATCCATTTGTGCCGAATAAAGCCCACCTTGTGATTCATCAATCACATTTTTAAACCAGCCAAATAACATATAAAGCAGAACTGCGATGCCCAATATCAAGACATAAAAACCTATTCCACCTTGCTGTTTAGCAGTTTGCATTACCGCTAAACCTGAGCCAACTGCAATTAAGAATAATGCAACAGCCCCGACAATGGGCCAGTGACTTTGCTCAGGTACATAATATTTTTCATATTGAGTTTTCATTTGTTAACTCTCCATCGCTATTGCTATTGCTTGCAACTTTCCCCTTAACATCTGCGGTGATATCGTAAATTGTGTATGACAAAGTAACTTCATGAATATCATTTGGCAGCGTTTCATCTAAGTAAAATAGTAGAGGTAGATCCGCTGAGCCTTTACTGGTTAACGGCTGTTGATTGAAACAAAAGCAAGAGACTTTATGTAAATATTTAGCCGCACGACCAGGCGCTACTGACGGTACGGCTTGCATTATTTTGTCGCTACTCGATAGATTCTGCGCAATAAACTCAATGCGCTCCATTTCACCAGGGCTAACATCAACGCTGTAACGTTTCGCCTTCACTTTGAAAGGCGCCCCAGCTTGCGCATGGGTAATAAACGTTACACGAACACTACGTGATTCATCACTGTTAGCACTTACTTTAGCTTGCTCCATATTCGGTTTGCCGTTTAATCCTGTGATATCACAAAAAACGTCATATAGAGGCACCAAAGCAAATGCAAAAGCAAACATTAGCAAGCTGGTTAAAATTAACTTTTTAAGTAGCTTTACGTTGTTCATTACTTCACTTCCGGTGGCTCAGAGAAAGTGTGATAAGGTGCAGGAGAATCAACTTCCCACTCTAAACCTTCAGCACCATCCCATACTTTTGCAGGGACTTTTTGGCCACCTTTAGCACATTTATATACCACAGCAACAAATAACAACTGTGATAATCCAAATGCAAAGCCACCAATACTTATTAGTGCATTAAAATCAGCAAATTGAAGGGCATAGTCTGGAATACGACGAGGCATACCTGCTAATCCAACAAAGTGCATTGGGAAGAACAAGATATTTACACTAATTAATGATAGCCAAAAATGCGCTTTAGCAAGGCCTATGTGATACATATTGCCAGTCCACTTAGGCAACCAATAATATGCACCGGCCATAATTGAAAACACAGCGCCGGTAACTAATACATAATGGAAATGTGCTACAACAAAATAGGTATCATGATATTGGAAATCCACAGGAGTAATTGCCAACATCAAGCCGGAAAAACCACCTAAGGTAAATAACACAATAAACGCGATGGAAAAGAGCATTGGCACTTCAAAGCTAATTGAACCTCGCCACATAGTAGCGACCCAGTTAAACACTTTTACCCCTGTAGGTACCGAAATCAACATGGTGCTGTACATAAAGAACAACTCACCTGCAAGCGGCATCCCCGTAGTAAACATATGATGCGCCCACACAATGAACGATAAAAACGCAATAGATGCAGTGGCATAAACCATCGACGCATAGCCAAATAGTTTTTTCCGCGAGAATGTTGGAATGATTGTGGAGATGACACCAAATGCCGGCAAAATCATAATGTACACTTCAGGGTGACCGAAGAACCAGAAAATATGCTGGAACATTACCGGATCACCGCCACCAGCCGCATTAAAGAAGTCAGTGCCAAAATATTTATCAGTCAATACCATAGTCACAGCACCTGCCAAAACAGGCATTACAGCTATTAATAAAAACGCCGTAATTAACCATGTCCATACAAACAGTGGCAGTTTCATATAGGTCATACCTGGAGCACGCATATTAACGATGGTTACAATCACATTGATTGCCCCCATAATCGAGCTAATACCCATTATATGAACCGCAAAAACAAATAATGCCGTGTTGTCATTACTATAAGTAGTTGAAAGAGGTGCGTAAAAAGTCCAACCAAATGCAGGACCGCCGCCTTCCATAAAGAGCGACATTAAAAGAATAAAAAATGCAAAAGGCAGTATCCAAAAACTCCAGTTATTCATTCTTGGTAAAGCCATGTCTGGCGCACCAATCATCATTGGGATCATCCAGTTTGCAAGCCCTGTAAATGCAGGCATTACGGCACCAAAAACCATAATTAAGCCATGCACAGTTGTCATTTGATTAAAAAAGTGAGGTTCTACAAATTGCAATCCTGGCTGGAATAATTCAGCACGGATCACTAGCGCCATTGCGCCACCAGTCAAAAACATCAGCAATGCAAATAATAAATAAAGCGTGCCAATATCTTTGTGGTTTGTCGTAAATAACCAACGTTTGATGCCTGTTGGGGCATGATGGTGATGATGAGATTCAGCTATTGTTGTCATTATTGTGCTTCTCCCATAGATTCTTGAATATCACTAGGTTGAACTAAGTCACCTGTATTGTTACCCCAAGCATTACGCTCATACGTCACCACTGCGGCAAGCTCTTTTAAAGACAGCATTTTGCTGTACCCCTGCATCGCTGTAGCTGGTTTACCGTGAACCACAATGCCGATATGCGCTTTAACATCGCCAAGTGCAATAGGGCTATCTTTGAGTGCTGGGAATACGCCTGGCAATCCCATACCTGTAGGTTGGTGACATGCAGCACAATTTGCCATGTAAACTTGTTCGCCAAGTGTCATTAATTCATCTTTAGATAGAGTCAAATCAAGCGATGCTTTTTCAGCAGCTGCTGCCTGTGCTTTTTCTAATTGCGCATTAGCGAGCCATTGATCAAATTCAGCAGGCTCTTTTACTTCAACAACAACTGGCATAAAGCCATGGTCTTTACCGCACAGTTCAGCACATTGGCCACGGTAGATGCCGGTTTCATTAACACGTGTCCAAGCTTCATTGATAAAACCAGGGTTGGCATCTTTTTTCACAGCAAATTCAGGTACCCACCAAGAGTGAATAACATCATCTGAGGTCATTAAAAAACGCACCTTTTTGCCTTTAGGAATAATTAATGGCTTATCAACATCTAACAAATAGGTTTCTGTTTTTTCATCTTGATTGGTTATTTGCTCTCGAGGAGTTGATAACACAGAATAGAATGACACATCGTGGTCAAGGTATTCATAATGCCATTTCCATTGTGAGCCGGTGACTTTGATTGTCAGGTCCGCTTTGGTGGTGTCTTCCATTGCAATTAATGTTTTGGTGGCAGGAACCGCCATGGCAATCAAAATGACAAATGGAATTGCTGTCCACAAAATTTCAACTTTGGTACTTTCATGAAATTGGGCAGGAACAGCCCCTTTAGATTTACGGTGATGGATAATTGCCCAAAACATGATGGCAAATACAATTAATCCAATAACGCAACAGATATAAAATATGGTCATATGGAGCTCGTAAACATCACGGCTGATGTCCGTCACCCCAACAGGTAAGTTATATTGACTCGTCCCAACTGCTAAAAAAGGAAAGCTCAATAGTAACCATAAGGATAGTTTAACTAACCTCATGCTCGCTCCTTTGCTAATTATTATTATGTTGTTAGGAAATGGTCAGTGAAAGTTAATGTGATTTGATCACACGACGCACTACAGCATCACTCCATTTTCTTTATTATATTTTGTTTTCAAAGCCCGCACTTAAGCTCAAAGAAAACAAAGGTTACTACTAAGGTCTAGTAAACGATTAATTTTTACGCAAGTCAAATTTAAGATAAATTTTTTATAAATCTACAAGTTAGCGATATTTAAGTAAGGGGATTTGACACTAGAAATGTGTTGTTAAGAAGTGTTTGCTTAGTTTATAAGGCTAGTAACTTTAACAACTAGCCTTACTTATTAACTGTTTTTATTTACATCCAATCTGCGTTTCGAATAACGCCAACAGCTAATCCTTCAATATTGAAGTGATCGTGCTCTAAATCGACTTTGATAGTATCAAATGCTTCATTTTCAGCATGCAGTAACACATGCTTACCAGCTTTTTCAAAGCGCTTAACCGTTACATCTTCATCTACGCGCGCGACAACAACTTGCCCATTATTAGCAACAGGAGTTCGGTGCACGGCTAATAAATCACCATCCATAATGCCAATATCTTTCATACTCTCACCTTTAACGCGCAGTAAGAAATCAGCACATGGATTAAACAAATGCGGATCCACCTGATAATGACTTTCAATATGTTCATGAGCCAAAATAGGTGAGCCTGCTGCTACTTGGCCAATTAGCGGTAACCCTAATTGCTCTGGCTCTTCCTCCTCAACTAAACGAATACCTCGACTCGCGCCAGGTACCATCTCAATTACACCTTTTTTAGCAAGCGCTTTTTTAAATCCTAATGTAGAGGCTATTTCAGCACGAGTTGGGGGCATGCCAGTATCTTTAATAAATACTTTAACAAGCTCTAAAATTTGCGCTTGGCGTTTAGTTAATGGTCTCATTCACTGGTTTTCCATACAGTACAGGTAACTGTGAGTATATACAGTTGTTGTTATTTCGCAACTTTTAATTCTTTGATAATTCGCGCTATGCTTAATACTTACATTTCATTTAGAAATTTTTGTACAAGCAAGAAAATAATGCTTACAGCTGTACACTCAATTGCTTTATTTTTCTTCTGGCATGACCAGTTATTTAATCTTTTTACGTTAACTGGTATGCTAGCGCCCCTTTTTGTTTTAGGTTGGTTTTATGAATTTGGTTAGTACTCTGATTCAGTGGTTCGCAAACGGTATGAACAAACTTTTTGTACGTTCTAAAATTGTGCCGGAACACCCTTTGGACAATCTTGGTATTGATGTAAATAAGCCAACCGTTTATATCACTTTATTAAACTCGTTTGCTGATGCAGCAGTACTAAGAACCACTTGTAAAAAATTAGGCTTACCTGATCCGCAAATTAATCAACAAATTGGCTCAAAACAAGTTCCTCGCTATATACCAATTCACCATCGCTCACCACTTTTTGGTAAAGCGAAAAAAGAAAGCCCTGCACTTGCTATAAGCGAAGAAATTTTCAGCGCATTAAAACAATCTGATGTAAATGATTTACAAGTTATTCCTGTGACGATCTTGTGGGGACGTAATCCAGGTAAAGAAAAGCCAGGGCTTGGAACAATCTTATCGAGCTCTTTAACGCCAAGTTGGCTACGTAAACTCTTTGTAGTCTTAGTTTCTGGTCGTGACAACTTAATTCGTTTTAGTCGCCCTTTGCAGCTATCTGAACTCACAGGAAAAAAACAAAGCAGCGATTTACCACATAAACTCATTCGCGTTGCTCGCGTGCACTTTAAGCGCCAAAAGCTGGCAGCGCTTGGCCCTAAATTACCGTCACGAGATCAACTTTATCAAGGGCTACTTGCTTCTGCCTCCGTAAAAGCAGCAATAGAAGAAGAAGCAAAAAGTAAAAATATTTCAATCACTGAAGCACGTCATAATGCCATCAAATTAGTTGATGAAATTGCCGCTAATTACAACGAATCAATGATTGGTGTCTCAGAGCGAATTCTTACATGGCTTTGGACCAAGCTTTACAACGGGATTGAAGTTAATAATCCAGAGCGCATTCAAGAGCTCACTGACAAAGGTCATGAGATTATCTATATGCCCTGTCATCGTAGTCATATGGATTACTTATTACTGACTTATGTAATCTATCATCAAGGCTATGTGCCGCCGCATATTGCGGCTGGTATCAATTTAAGTTTTTGGCCTGCAGGCCCTATTTTCAGACGCTGTGGTGCATTTTTCTTACGCCGTTCATTCAAAGGCAACAAACTTTACTCCACGGTATTTCGTGAGTATTTAAGCCAATTGTTTATTAAAGGATACGCCGTTAAGTTTTATACTGAAGGTGGTCGTAGCAGAACAGGTCGTTTGCTGCCACCTAAAACTGGGATGTTAGCAATGACATTGCAATCAGTTTTACGCGGTATCGATAGACCGATTTCAATTGTGCCTGTCTACATTGGCTACGAACATGTAATGGAAGTAAATACCTACTTAGGCGAATTGGCTGGGCAAAAAAAGAAAAACGAATCTGTTTTGGGTGTTTTTAAAACACTAAGAAAGCTAAAAAATTACGGTAAAGGCAATGTTAATTTTGGCGAGCCTATTAACATTAATCAGTACCTTACACATCACCAATCAGATTGGCGTGAAAGCATCAATGCTTCAAATAAACCCTCTTGGCTTACTCCTATGGTAGGTAAGTTAGCTGATTCTGTAATGGTTAATATTAATAACGCAGCTGCAATTAATGCGGTTACATTGATGTCGTGCATTTTGCTAAATACCGATAAGCAAGCCATGACAAAAACTGAGCTTATTGCATCTATGACAAGCTATTTAAGACTGCTTGAAATAGCTCCATATAGCCAAGATGTAAGCCTACCAGAACAAAGTGCTGAACAGTTGTTAGAACACGCATTAAAATTAGATAAGTTTGAAACGATTACACAAAGCCGTGTTGATGTCATTCGCATTAAAGATACGCAAAAAGTATTACTCAATTATTATCGAAATAATGTGCTTCATTTATTTGCAGTGCCGAGTTTAATTAGCTCGATTTTAGTTAGTCATAAGCAGATTTCACGCGAGAAATTAATAAACCAAGTGGAAGCACTTTACCCACTATTTAAACAAGAGTGGTTTATGCAGCCGTATTGTGAGAATTACATCAACGAGTCAATTGAAGCGTTAAGCAGCATTGGCTTTGTTACCATAGAGAATGACTCAATTGCTGTTAACCCAAACAGCAAATCATTAGCTCAGCTCAATTTATTAGCACGTTTTATTCAATGCACTCTGATTCGCTACGCCAGTGTAATCAAACTGATTTTAGTTACTGATGGTATTTCTCAAGAGCAATTAGAACAACAAAGCCAAGAGTTTGCACAGCAACTAGCACAACTGTTTGGTATTGATACACCAGAGTTTTTTGACAAGAAAATACTCTCTGGTTTTATTTGTACTTTAAAACAAAACGATATGATTAATGATTGCGAACAAGGCAAGATCTCAGGCAATCAAACCACCCATAAGCTCAGCAAAATTATTTCTGAGCAACTTGCGCCTAGCATAGCAAGTGCATTAGAAAACTAAATAAAAAGGCGGTTTAACCGCCTTTTCTATTTGTATTGCCTAATAACACCTTCTTGAATGGTTGAGGCTATCAGCTCACCTTGCTGATTAAAGAACTGCCCACGCACTAAACCACGGCCGCCACTTGCTGTTGGACTATCAACCGCATATAAAATCCAATCATCCAAACGGAAAGGACGGTGAAAGTACATTGCATGATCTATTGTTGCCACCTGCATATCAGGCTGTAAAAATGATAAACCATGCGGCTGTAATGCTGTTGGTAAAAACTCAAAATCAGATGCATATGCTAAAAGATACTTATGAACGCGCGGATCATTCGGCATATCACCATTGGCTTTAAACCACACATAACGCTCAGGCAAAGTCACAATAGGCTTAAATGGATTTTGAAAATTCACCGGACGCATTTCAATCGGCTTATCACAAATTATTTTATTGCGGATTTTCTCTGGGATCAGATCTTTATGCTCTCGATATACATCAAGCGAGGATGGCAACTTATCGGGTCCTGGTACATTCGGCATAGCCGCTTGGTGAGTAACGCCTAGCTCTTCTACTTGAAATGACGCAGTCATGTAAAAAATCGGTTTACCAAACTGAATTGCTTTTACTCTGCGCGTACTAAAACTTCGGCCATCACGTATGTTTTCAACATCATAGACAATTGGATGCGCAACATCACCCGGCCTTAAAAAATAAGAGTGCAGTGAGTGCACCTGCCTATCCTCGGCAACAGTTTCCTTGGCAGCTGATAAGGCTTGACCCATAACTTGGCCACCAAATACCGCTTTAAATCCAAGATCCTGACTTGGACCTCGGTACAAACCCTGCTCAATTTTTTCTAACTTAAGTAACGCTAAAAGATCGCCTAGTACCTGACTCATAACACTATTTCGTAATTTGCTAGTATCGCTATAATAGCAAACACTGATTAGTTTAACATTAGCGAGAATGGGTAATGCAATATTGGTTATTTAAAACCGAACCTGATGAGTTTTCGATTGACGATTTAAAACGTAAAAAAGAAGAAATTTGGGATGGGATCCGCAATTACCAAGCAAGAAACTTTTTAAGAGATCAAGTCGCATTGGGCGATCTCGTTTTTATTTACCACTCAAGCTGCAAAGAACCTGGAATTGTTGGAATAGCAAAGGTAATTAAAACGGCTTTTCCTGACCCTTCGCAGTTTGATAGTCAGTCAAAATATTATGATGCTAAAGCTACTACAGACAACCCAAGATGGACTAGTGTGACTCTTGAATTTGTCGATAAATTACGCATTATTGCACTTTCAAAATTAAAAGCTGATAAACAGCTCGAATCTATGTATTTAGTACAAAAAGGTAGTCGCCTCTCCATTCAACCTGTCACCGACGATGAGTGGGAATACATATTAAATACATACAGTTAAATGATTTTCACCGTTAATTTCAGACTCTTTACCTGATCGGACTAGACACAACTCTTTGGTATGTATTAATATCAATTGTCTATTTTTTAACTGCGAATAAACTATGTCCGCTTTAACAAAAAACCCTTTAGATGATAGAAGGCAGGGAGAGCGCGATTTAAACGACTTTTGGCAAAATTTAAGCTTTGCACAAAAAGTTGAGTTGAATAAGTTAAATCGTTATGGCTATCAGCTCGCGTTTGCTCGAAAACTAGAAAACAACTATTTAGCATTCGCGCGCTGCGATTCTATCTACGCCACCATAGATCACCTTGGTGAAGTCGATATGGAACCAGCTTATAACATTCGTTAAAAAGGCAACTTTCGTTGCCTTTTTAATTGCTTAAATTTTATAGTGATGACCAGTTTATCTCGTCACTTAATACTCGTTCCACTGCCATATAATGTAAAATATCACCTTGTTTAATCACCATATCCAGCGGTGGATTCAAATCTAAGCCATCACCAACGCGATTTTGTGCAACCCCTAGTATCGTTGCATCACACTCTTTTTTAAAATAAAAGAATAATGCTTCAAACTTAAGGCCCTCTTTCACCTTACCCACTTCTAAACTAAATTGCGTATCGCCATGTAATGTTGATAGCAATTCTTCTTGAATACGACTTGAACCAGGATCTTGCATGGAGCGTACTAGAATTTCTACTGACTTAGAGCTGGTAGATTCAACATTTTTACAATGCTCTCGAAGCATCTCACTTTTGCTTTCATCGAGAAAATAAGCACTGATATGGCATTTATCATTTACTAGGCGACTCATTTTTAGTGCAGTTGTAAAAGTTTGATCATCATCAGCACCATCCACAATCACTTTATCAGCGCCATCAATAGACACTCGCTTTAGTTCATCAAGGTCAGTGAAACTGGAAAGCCTAACAAAATCAACATGTGGATTATCTGAAAACGGATGCGTCATTTCTTCATCTACAGCCAATAAAATTCGTCGCTCCAAGCGTTTATTATCAGCCAATATGTAGTTAATCATCTTGCGTGTACGCGCATGGTGATAACCAAAAATGATAATGTGCTCTGTTTGTCCTGAAAAATCTTTATCGCCAGTCATAGATGCTTTGATTAACCCCGTAATACTTTGTCCAACTTTACCTAAAACAACACCAAACAGTGCTAACCCAACCGGGATCTGCACTAAAGCAACAAATAGTTTCCCCCACTCAGTGGCAGGGCTTAAGTCGCCATATCCCACCGTAGAGGTGGTTACTATGTAGTAATAAATAAATTGATTTAACGCTAACAGCTCTGTTTCTCTAGCCGCATACAAGCATGCCCATGTTAGGAGCATATGTAATGCAAGCAGCGAAACCACCGATGTCCAACTAACATGGTGAATATGTCGCCGAATAGCTATTAAAATTTTCTTAATAACTAAGTTCATGATAACTATAATTTAATTAACTTAATGAAAAGCACTTTATCTTTAACCCATTAAATGAGCAAGCGAGTACCAAAATCCTTTAAAAACTATAACAAGTTTACACGATTGGAAAAAATAACAATTAAAAGTGTCAAAAACCAAAACTCGTTCTAAACTTAAATAGAACTGTTGAGTTCGAAAAGGGCAAACTCAGTGAAAACTGGGGACGCAAAGCTATCGGTCTAAGGGAGTTTTCCTATGATTGCGGTGCTGCCACCACTTTAACAGGTCGAGGGCTATGTAGGCTGCTTCGAAACCATTGTAACATCATAAATTACGTGGCTTGAAGCAGCCTTTATTTTATTTTGCTTGCTTAGCCAGCTCGATATATCTATCAATTTGACGTTCTAATAAATCTAAAGGTAATGAGCCATTCTTTAAGATTTGATAATGGAATTCTCTTATATCAAAGTTTTGCTTTAACTCAGCTTCAACTTTCGCACGCAATCGCTTAATCGTTAATTCACCAATTTTGTATGAAAGAGCCTGGCCCGGCCATGAGATATAGCGATCCGTTTCTGTTTTGATGTTATGCAATGATAATGCAGAGTTTTCTTGCATAAAAGTCATAGCTTGTTCACGACTCCAACCAAATAAATGCATACCTGTGTCTACAACTAAACGTGCAGCACGCCACATTTCATAAGTTAAACGGCCAAATTCGCTATAAGCATCTTGGTAGAATCCCATTTCTTTGCCAAGGTATTCAGAGTATAACCCCCACCCCTCACCAAATGCCGAAATATAATGATTGCGACGATAGTCAGGAACATTCTCTAGCTCTTTATTAAGAGATATTTGTAAATGATGACCCGGCACAGCTTCATGTAAAGTCAGCGCTTCTAACACGTATAATGGACGCTTGTCCAAACCATATGTGTTTACCCAATAATAACCTGGGTCGGTATCTTTATTGGCACCCACATAGCGACCTGTAGTGTATTTTGGTGCAATTGAATCTGGTACAGGTTCAACACCATAAGGCGTGCGCGGTAGCAGTTTAAAGAATTTAGGTAATTGCGCATCCGCTTTTTTGGCAATATACGACGCTTCTTTCAATAACTCTTCAGCAGATTTGGCATAAAACTGCGGATCAGTTCGTAAAAATTGAACAAACTCAGCAAAGCTACCTTTAAAACCTGTCGATTCAATAATTTGTTGCATTTCTGAACGAATTCGTTTTACTTCTTGTAAACCAAGTTGGTGTACTTGCTCTGCAGTCATATTGGTTGTGGTGTAGTATTTCACCCGATTCTGGTAATAATCCACTCCACCTGGAGTTGATGATATGCCTATTTCAGCACGCGCATTTGGTTTATATTCCGATTCGAAGAAAACTAGGTAGTTTTCATACGCAGGGATTACTTGCTCTGCAATTATTGCTTTAGCTTTACCCTGCAGTTCAGCAAACTCTTTGTCAGAAATATGCTCAGGCTTTGTAATAAACGGTTTGTAAAAAGCTGACTTGCTTGGCTCATCAACTAGGTATGCTTTAATTGAATCTTCATAACCAACAAGCACAGGTTTTGGCTGTGTTAAACCAATCTCAATGCCTTTTTTCATCCAATAAGTATTTTGCTCGAAATAGCGTTTTACCCCAGCTAAACGATTTAAATACAGCTGATAATCTTCTAATGTTTTAAAGCTACTGCTTGAAACCATAAATGACAGCGCAGAGTGAAAACCAAACTCTGAGGTTAATGGCATGTAATGGGTATTAAAACGATATTCATCAACCTCATTTTTCACCTGAGAAAGCATAATTGAATGATTAATTTGGTTTTGCTCATCAAGTTGCGCAACATTGATACTGTTGAGCTCACTTAAAAATGCCTGATTCTTGGCAAAATTTTCTGCTAAAAACTCACTTGAGAGGTTTTGTAAAAAGTAGCCATCGACACCATCTTTATTCTTAAACGGGTCAATACTATTGCGGTATGCGACTATTTTTTCTGCTAACTTCTCAAATTGCTGTGCCGTTTGCGCCTGTGAAACAACTGGTTGCGAAGCTGTTGAATTGTCTGTTGATTGGCAACCCGTTAATAAAGTGCTCGATAAGGCTAACGTCAATAGGGATACTTTTATTGTTCTCATAAACTAAAACCAAAATGATTATTTCGTACCAGCATACGCAATTTCATTTTTTAATCTCAACTTATTTGCGACCAAGTCAACATTTCAGTATACAGACAGGCGTTTTTAATCATTTATGTAGTGATAGTTTCCAATTACTAAGTTTTGGCATTACTCATAGTGAAAAAATCACTTTTTTTTGATAATTAATAGACTTTTCCTATTCCCAAAATAGAAAAATTGTTTTCTAATTACTTAGGACTTTAATGGATGAAGGTTGCTAATAATTTAGGGTGAATATTTAAGCGGTAATTAACCACTGAGGTTGGGATTTTATGAAGTACCATGATTCCATGGCACAAGCGCAGCAAAAAATGACAGAGGTTTGCTGGTTTTTAGAAAGGTATAATTTACCACCTATTCCGATCAACTATCATACAGTTTATAGCTATATCTCAAAATCAAACGATGCTTTGTGTGAAGAACTGGAAGGATTACTCGCCGCCGATGAAAAATTAGATAATTTCATCCTAGAAAATCTATTCAATCGCTATTTATCTGAACAAGATTCAAGCCAGAAAGAATTAATTCAAGGTGTCTCAAAAACATTAGACACTATGGATACATCAATTGATAAAAGCAGTGATACCGTCAATAAATACATTGCGACTCTCGACAGCAGTTTAATTGCAATTGATGATGCAGATATCAATGAAGCTAAACAACTTATCGCGGATTTAATCAATGCCAGTTATGAGCTTAAAGGCTCGCAACAACATGTGCACGAATCATTATTGCAAGCCAGACAAGAACTCAAGATCTGCCAACAACAATTACAAAAAATCGAAAAGCAGCGACATGTCGACCCATTAACAGGTCTATATAAAGAAACATACATGGCCGATAAAGCAGCTGTTTGGGTTGAGCAAGGAAAGTCTATCTGTGCAATCGCCATTGATATTGATGACTTTAATGACTTCAATGAGAAGTACGGTCAAGCCGTTGGCGATGTGGTTATTGGTAAAGTGGCCAAAAAAATTCGCTCTTATGTTCAAGAAAGTGGACTACCTGTTCGAACCAAAGGGAAAGAGTTCATCATTTTATTGCCTGATGTAAGCTTGCAAACAGCTAAAGAAATTGCTGAAAGAATGCGCTCAGGTGTTGAAAAGCTGAAGTTTATCAGCTCGCGAAGTGGCAGACGTTTGCCAACATTGACTATTTCATTGGGCATCAGTGAAATGCATGACAATAATCTAAATCAGCTGACGGCAGCAGCAAGACACTCGGTAGCAAGAGCAAAACTGCAGGGTAAGAATAACGTATTCTTCGACCCAGCCTAACGCATAAATCAACTTACCGAATGGGGCAGTGCAAGTTTAAAGCCTTGTAAACCATCGCTGCCCAACTCTTTCGCCCATTTAACTTGTTGCTCAGACTCAAGTTGCTCACAGACAACAACAACGCCTAAGCTGTGCGCCAACTTAATTATATTTTCAAGAAAATACCAAGAATCTTGTTTTTGCTCCAATTCATGAATAAAGCTGCCATCGAGCTTCACAATATCGACTGGCCACTTGCGAAGAGCTAATAATGTATTATCACCAGTACCAAAATGGTCAATCGCTACCTTTGATCCTAGTTTATGCAATTTAGTGATTACCTGAGGCGCTAATTGGCTTTGCGACAACATCATTTCATCAAACTCCCAAATAATAGAAGAAAATAAATCTCCATATTGGTGAGATTGCTCCATTAGCCATGCGTAAAATTCATCATCTAATACACTGTGCACTGAGACGTTAATACTCACAGGTAAATCTAAGTTTCCCTTGATATACAAGGCTCTAATTTGATCAAATATCCGTTTATCTAACTGCGCGCTTGCTGAAAACTGCTCTGCTTTAGACTGCAGCAATAAAGTAGGTATAATTTCGTCCTTGTACTGAATTTTACTTAGCACCTCAGAAAACATTAAATTCAATTGATCTGACATCATCACCCCATGTTGAGAAAGGTGCAGACTTGATTCATTAATGGCTAATAGCACTCCTTCACGCGTAGCAAGCATATCGGATACTTTCTTAATGCGTTCTGAAGGTTCGTATAAGTGATATTGCCAACGTTCTTTTGTTGCCATTAAAACAGCTTCATCAGCAGCCTTCATTACCGCCGACATATCATCATTGCTGTGCCATAGTACCGCACCAATCAACACTTCTTTTTTCTGCTGATAACGTCCTTGTAACCTTGCTAAATCAGATGATAAATCATTGAGAAGTTTTACTAATTCATCACGTGTTAGATGCTGTAAAACACAAGCAAACTCATTGTCGTTAAGTCGGAAAATACGCGCATTGGCTCCTTGCTTTGAGTTGCTTTGCAATGTATGAATGACATCTTCTAAGAATGATCTTGCAACTAAAAACCCCTCTTTTCGTCGAACATTCTCCCATTCACTTAGACGCATCAAAATTAGCGCACCGTTTTGGTTTTTTTCTTCATGCAACAACTGACTAAACTGCGCACTAAATAAACGTCGGTTACCCAGTTGAGTTAACTCATCGCGATATAAGGCATTTTTTGCATGTTCAAGACGTTTTGTAAGCTCATTAACAAGTTCTTTTACTTGATTAGTCATACGATTATGACTGGACATCAAAGCATTCATTTCAGAAACACTGTGAATTTCAGGGGCAACTGAAAAATCGTTATCGGCCAGTTTATTGGTATGCTGCTGAAGTGCTTCAATAGGCGCTTTGATAATATTAATCGCGACGCGAAAAACAAACCAAGTAAGAAACGTAAAGAAAGCAAAAATCAAACACACATCTTTTAGTTGCTGAAATATATAATCATTGGCCATCACATTTGATATTTGCAACTGCACCAAGTATTCGCGTTCATCAACATATACCGACTGCTGAAATAAAGGGCTATTAAGGGCAAGTAAGCTTTGCAACCAAGGTGGCATTACTGTTTTTGGGCTTGATCGGTGTTCAAGCAAAGTGCTGTTATTGTGCTGAAGTCGTAAATAGGTAAACTCATACGCTTTTTTAAAGTCAGTAAAGCGTTTTACCATTTCATCCTGCTCAAGCCCCATTTGAACCTTGAGAGTTTGCACCGCATTTTGACCAACCAATTGAGTTTGCTGTGCTAACTGCTGTTTAACAAACGCCTTACTATTTATCAGCGAAAAGCTTGTAATAGCGGCAAACAGCAGCACCATAATGACTGCCACAATTAAGTTAAAATAGGTTTTTAACGTCATATTTTATAAGATCATTTTTTCACCAATAAATTCAGTCTAGTGTGAGATCAACAAAAGTGCCCAATTTAAGCTATTAGACCTTGCTGATGATTGTCATTTCTCACTCCATTCGAGTAAACTATAGGCGTTAATAATCATAGGATTGAAAATGAAGCCGCAAGACGAGCAAACACACTTTGGTTACAAATCTGTAGCAAGAGACGAAAAACAAGGTTTAGTTGCCGATGTATTCCATTCTGTTGCAGCCAAATACGATGTAATGAATGACTTAATGTCGTTTGGTGTTCACCGTTTATGGAAACGCCATACCATTGCTTGCTCAGGTGCTCGCCAAGGTCAAACTATTTTAGATTTAGCCGGTGGTACTGGCGATTTGACCGCGCGTTTCAGTGATATTGTTGGCCCAGAAGGCCAAGTTATTCTTGGTGATATCAATGATTCCATGCTTAAAGTCGGACGCGACAAACTGCGTAACTTAGGTAAGGTAGGGAACATTGAATATGTGCAAATGAACGCTGAGGCATTGCCATTTCCAGACAATACATTTGATCTTATTACCATTGCTTTTGGCCTTAGAAATGTCACAGATAAAAGCAAAGCACTGGCGTCAATGCAACGCGTATTAAAGCCTGGTGGTCGTTTATTGGTATTAGAGTTTTCCAAGCCGATTTATGAGCCACTGAATAAAGCTTATGATTTTTACTCATTTAACTTACTACCAGGTATGGGCAAACTCGTTGCTAACGATGCAGAATCGTATCGTTATTTAGCTGAATCAATTCGCATGCACCCGGACCAAGAAACATTGAAAGCAATGATGGAAGAAGTAGGTTTTGAAATGACCAGCTATGAAAACCTAACAGGCGGGATTGTTGCTCTTCATAAAGGGTTTAAGTTCTAACACTATGGTGTCTAGCCTTATTGCAGCGTCGATCGAGCAGCTATTAAATCAATTAATTAAACTTGATAATGAGTTTATTAATGATTTAACTCCAGCTGTTCGCCAGCAGTTAACCGTTGAAGTGACCGACCTTAATGCTGTTATGACGGTGATTTTTGACGGTGCCAAGTTTCATATTTTACCAAACGGTGATGCAAGCAGTGACTGCTTTATTAGCGCAGATTTAAACACCCTGCTTGAACTGGAAAAACCTGAGAATGTTACTCAACTTATCCGAAGCGGTAAGCTCAATTTAGACGGTGATTTAAATCTTGCTCAGCACTACAGCAAAGCATTCAATAACTTAGACATCGATTGGGCGGATAATCTGTCACGCTATTTCGGTGATGGCCCAGCTTACACCTTAGTAAACTTTATTAAACAAACAACTCATAAACTGAAACAGCAAAGAAAGATAACTGAGACAACAATTACCAGCCTTTTACAAGATGAGTTAAAAGTCTCGATTCACCCGCTTGAAGCGCAATTATTCAAGCAACACTGCCGTGCATTACAACAAAATTTGGCACAACTAGAACAGCGTGTTGATAAGCTTAAAACGGTAATTTAAGGATCCAGTTAGTGCATTTCCCTCGTGCTTATAAAATAATCAAAACCTTGCTTAATTTCGGCCTAGATGAGCTTATCCCAAATCATTTGTTTCCTTGGTATGGAAAAATAGCGCGCGCATGTTTCTTTTGGCTTGGTAACAAACACAAAGATAAGAGCGTTGGTCAGCGATTGCGCCTAGCACTCGAGTCTCTTGGTCCGGTTTGGGTTAAATTTGGCCAAATGTTATCAACAAGACGCGACTTACTGCCACCTGATATCGCGAAAGAACTTAGCTTACTTCAAGACAATGTCGCGCCATTCGATGGTGAAAAAGCGCAAAAGCTTATTGAGCAAGCCCTTGGCTTAGATGACATTCATCAATTATTTGACGATTTTGATACTAAACCGCTTGCTTCTGCATCAATTGCACAAGTTCACACTGCACAGTTAAAGCACCATGATGAAAGTCATGAAGTAGTGATAAAAGTCATTCGCCCTGATATTGAAGATGCAATTTATGCGGATTTAAAGCTAATGGCGCAATTGGCTAAATTAGTCAGTCAATTTTTGCCTGATGGAAAACGCCTACGCCCTGTTGAAGTTATTAACGAATATCGAAAAACACTGTTAGATGAGCTTGATTTACAGCGTGAAGGCGCTAATGCGATTCAGCTTAAGCGCAATTTTGAAAACTCCGATAGCCTCTATATCCCTTACGTTTATAGTGATTACAGCCGTAAAAATGTACTGGTGATGGAACGTATTTACGGTATTCCCGTATCTGATATTTGCGCACTTGAGGCACAAAACACCAATTTACAACTGCTTGCAGAACGTGGTGTAGAGGTCTTCTTCACCCAAGTATTTCGTGACAGCTTTTTCCATGCGGATATGCATCCAGGTAATATTTTTGTCTCTCGCGAACACCCAGAAAACCCAATGTACATTGGTATCGACTGCGGCATTGTTGGCACACTCAACAAAGAAGATAAGCGCTATTTAGCCGAAAACTTTATTGCGTTTTTTAATCGTGATTATCGTAAAGTGGCAGAGCTCCATGTCGATTCAGGTTGGGTGCCAGCAGATACAAATGTTGAAGAATTCGAGTTTGCGATTCGCACGGTATGTGAACCAATCTTCCAAAAACCGCTTGCTGAAATTTCCTTTGGCCAAGTACTAGTAAATCTATTCAATACCGCCCGAAGATTTAATATGGAAGTGCAACCACAGCTTGTACTACTGCAAAAAACGCTATTGTATATTGAAGGATTAGGCCGCCAGCTTTACCCACAATTAGATCTTTGGAAAACCGCAAAACCATTTTTAGAAGATTGGGTAAAACAACAAATAGGGCCTAAAGCGGTCTTCTCACAAATTAAAGAAAATCTTCCATTTTGGGGCGAAAAACTGCCTGAAATGCCTGATTTACTCTATAAAGCACTTAAACAAAACACAAATAACAGTGCAAACGTCACAATACAACAATCTAACCGTGCTATTGTATGGGCAATTTTTGCCATGACATTTACATTAACTGGCACTGTATTTTTTGTGACTGAATTTATTATTCCCTCAATTGCTTTGTTTAGCGCAGCTACAATCTGTGCTTGGCGCGCTTTGCGACATTCAAGCAATCATCAGGTATAATTTAACCATCGACTGAATTGGAGAAACTATTATGGGTATTGGTGGTATTAGCATTTGGCAACTACTAATTATCTTAGCAATTATCGTATTGTTATTTGGCACTAAAAAGCTGCGTGGGATCGGTAGCGATTTAGGTGGTGCAGTTAAAGGTTTTAAAAAAGCAGTTTCAGATGAAGAACAAAAATCTGAGGCTATTCAAAATAAAACTGAGCACGATAAAACAGGCGAAAGCGAAAAAAAGCACGATAAGGTATAACCATGGGCTTTTGGGAGCTTTTTGTTGTTCTTGTTGTCGGTCTGATTGTGTTGGGCCCTGAGCGTTTGCCAACAGCGGTGCGCTCTGTTGCACGCTGGATAAAAACAATTAAGCAAATGGCAACCAATGTACAAGCTGAGATCAACGAAGAATTGCGTGTACATGAACTGCATCAAAACCTTAAAAAAGCCGAACAACAAGGTATGGATAATCTATCGCCAGAACTTCAGCGTTCAATTAATGAACTTTCTGAAGCTGCGCAATCAGTGACCCACAGCTACAAATCGAGCGATCAAACGACCGAGCAAGTGCAGAATAGCAGTAATGACAAACACTCACAGTAACGCTGAAACAACACCAACATTTATTAGCCATTTAGTTGAGTTACGTAATCGCTTAATGCGAGCACTTGCCTCAATTTTGTTAATATTTTTAGCGCTTGTCTATTTTGCGAATGATATTTATGAGTTTGTGGCAACCCCTTTGATATCAAACCTGCCAGAAAATGCCAGCATGATTGCAACAGATGTTACAGCGCCCTTTTTCGCGCCATTCAAACTAACATTATTTGCAGCACTGTTTTTAGCGTTTCCTTTTATTTTGCATCAGGTGTGGGGATTTATTGCACCAGGCTTATATCAAAATGAAAAAAAGGTATTAATGCCGATTTTAGCGGCCTCCGTTATTTTGTTTTATAGTGGTATCGCATTTTGTTACTACCTAGTAATGCCTATAGTGCTTGGTTTTTTTACAGGTATAGGGCCAGATGTCATGACCATCACGCCTGACATCAGTAGTTACTTAAGTTTTGTATTAAAGTTGTTCTTCGCATTTGGTATTGCGTTTGAAATACCTGTTGCGATTATGTTGCTCTGCTGGAGTGGTGCAACAACCAAGGAAAGTCTGAAAGAAA
>NZ_JAPEHW010000033.1 GCF_028875915.1 Pseudoalteromonas sp. G4 | reverse complement strand
CAGGGTTCAGGGTTCAGGGTTCAGGGTTCAGCACATATTTTTGGTTGTGTAGCCGAGTATTCAACTTTATTTAGATAATAAAAAAGCCGAGCAATTGCTCGGCTTTTTAATTCTTTAAATCTTACTCTGCAGACTGCGCGTCTTCTTGAACTTCTTCAGTCGCTGGGCGATCTAGTAGTTCAATGTAAGCCATTGGCGCGTTGTCACCTGCACGGAAGCCACACTTAAGAATACGAGTGTAACCACCTGGACGATCCGCGAAACGAGGACCAATCTCAGTGAACAATTTACCAACTACTTCTTTATCACGCGTGCGAGCAAACGCTAAACGACGGTTTGCAACGCTATCAGTCTTAGCCAGTGTGATTAAAGGCTCAATTACACGACGTAACTCTTTCGCTTTAGGCAAAGTTGTTTTGATGATTTCGTGCTTCACCAAAGAACTTGCCATGTTGCTGAACATCGCTTTACGATGACTGCTGTTACGGTTTAATTGACGACCACTCTTACGATGGCGCATGACCCTATCCTTCTAACTAAACTTATCGTTGATTATTCAGCTAAGCTTGCTGGCGGCCAGTTTTCTAGGCGCATACCTAGAGATAGACCACGTGATGCAAGCACGTCTTTAATTTCTGTAAGTGACTTCTTACCAAGGTTTGGCGTTTTAAGAAGCTCAACTTCAGTACGCTGAACAAGATCACCGATATATTGAATTTGCTCGGCTTTCAGACAGTTCGCAGAACGTACAGTAAGCTCTAAATCATCAACAGGACGAAGTAGAATCGGATCAAATTCCGGCTTCTCTTCTTTCGCTTCTGGCTCAGCCACATCACGTAAATCTACGAATGCGTCTAATTGCTCAGCTAGAATTGTAGATGCACGACGGATTGCCTCTTCAGGATCAATCGTACCATTTGTTTCCATATCGATAATAAGCTTATCTAAGTCTGTACGTTGCTCAACACGTGCTGATTCAACCGAGTACGCAATACGCTCAACCGGGCTAAATGATGCATCTAGCAACAAACGACCGATTGGGCGCTCATCGTCTTCAGAGGAAATACGGCTCGACGCTGGAACGTAGCCACGGCCACGTTGAACGCGAATACGCATACTGATTTCACTGCTATCAGTTGTCAGGTGACAAATCACGTGTTCTGGGTTAGCAATTTCAACACTATCATCGTGTTGAATATCAGCAGCGGTTACAGGGCCAACGCCTGATTTAGTCAGCGTTAGAAATACTTCATCTTTCTCGTGTAAAGAAACTGCTAAACCTTTAAGGTTTAGTAGAATTTCGATGATGTCTTCTTGAACACCTTCCTTCGCACTGTATTCGTGTAGTACGCCGTCGATTTCAACTTCAGTCACTGCACAACCTGGCATTGATGAAAGTAAAATACGACGAAGTGCATTACCTAAAGTGTGACCAAAGCCACGCTCTAGTGGCTCTAAAATTACTTTAGAACGCGATGTACTTACAGCGTCGATATCGACTAATTTTGGCTTTAGGAATTCGGTAACAGAACCCTGCATGTGTATCCTCTCTTATCTTTTAACTTTACTTCGAGTAAAGTTCGACGATTAGCTGTTCATTAATTTCTGCAGACAGATCAGAACGCTCAGGTAAACGCTTAAATGTACCTTCTAGCTTCTTAGTGTCTACTTCAACCCAAGTTGGCTTCTCGCGTTGCTCAGCTAGTTCTACAGCTGCAGTAATACGAGCTTGCTTCTTAGCCTTCTCACGGATTTCAACTACATCTTCAGCTGAAACTGTGAATGAAGGAATGTTTACAACTTGACCATTAACAACGATTGCTTTGTGGCTTACTAGCTGACGAGCTTCAGCACGTGTGCTAGCGAAACCCATGCGGTAAACTACGTTGTCTAAACGTTGTTCTAGAAGCTGAAGTAGGTTTTCACCTGTGTTGCCTTTAAGACGAGCAGCTTCTTTATAGTAGTTACGGAATTGCTTTTCTAGTACACCGTAGATACGACGAACTTTTTGCTTTTCACGTAATTGTAAACCGTAGTCAGATAGGCGACCTTTACGAGCGCCGTGTTGACCTGGTGCTGTTTCAAGCTTACATTTAGAGTCGATTGCTCTAACGCCGCTCTTAAGGAACAGGTCAGTACCTTCACGACGACTTAGCTTGAGCTTAGGGCCCAAATATCTTGCCATGTTATTTCTCCTAACCTATTGTTATACGCGACGTTTCTTCGGTGGACGACAACCATTGTGTGGAATTGGCGTCACGTCAGTAATGTTTGTAATACGGTAACCTAGTGCGTTAAGTGCACGAACTGAAGATTCACGACCTGGACCTGGGCCCTTGATGAATACTTCTAAGTTCTTTAAACCATATTCCTGAGCAGCAGTACCTGCACGCTCAGCAGCAACCTGTGCAGCGAATGGCGTAGATTTACGTGAACCACGGAAACCTGAACCACCTGCAGTTGCCCAAGATAACGCATTACCTTGACGGTCAGTAATAGTAACAATAGTGTTGTTGAAAGAAGCATGAACATGAGCCATACCATCAGCAACTTGCTTTTTAACCTTCTTACGACGGATTGGTGCTTTAGCCATAACTTACCCCACCTTATTTCTTGATAGGCTTGCGAGGACCCTTACGAGTACGCGCGTTAGTCTTAGTACGCTGACCACGAAGTGGAAGCGAACGACGGTGACGTAGGCCACGGAAACAACCAAGGTCCATAAGACGCTTGATATTTAGAGTAACTTCACGACGAAGATCACCTTCAACAGTGTACTTACCAACTTCTTCACGTAATTGGTCAAGAACTTCATCATTTAGTTCACCGATTTTTGTGGTCTCGGCGATACCAGTCGCTGCTAAGATAGCCTTAGAGCGAGTCTTACCTACACCATAGATGCTTGTTAAAGCGATAACAGCATGCTTATGGTCAGGAACGTTAATGCCTGCGATACGGGCCACTAACATATCTCCTATAAATGAATCTGATTATCATCATGTTGGAAAGCCCGTATAGGATACCCAACCGATATCAGATTTCTACCAATGAAACAGGCCGAGCTTACGCTCAGCCTGCATGACTTAATTAGCCTTGCCTTTGCTTATGCTTAGGATCGCTGCAAATTACACGTACAACACCTGCACGCTTAATAACTTTACAGCTACGGCAAATTTTCTTAACGGAAGCACGTACTTTCATAACTTAACTCCGTAGTCAACCCTTAGCGGCCGTAGCCTTTAAGGTTTGCTTTTTTCAGCACAGACTCATACTGATGAGACATCAGATGGGTTTGTACTTGTGCCATAAAGTCCATGATAACAACAACGATAATCAAAATTGATGTACCGCCGAAATAGAATGGCGTTTGCCATGCCATTGTCATGAACTCGGGCACTAGACAAATAAAGGTAATGTACAATGCGCCAGCTAAAGTTAGGCGTGTCATTACTTTATCAATGTATTTAGATGTCTGCTCACCTGGGCGAATGCCTGGGATAAATGCCCCTGATTTTTTCAGGTTGTCTGCTGTTTCACGCGGGTTAAATACCAACGCAGTGTAAAAGAAGCAGAAAAAGATGATTGCAGCTGCTAAAACCATCGCATATAGCGGCTGTCCAGGAGACAATGCTAAAGAGATAGTTTGTAATGTATCAGCAACCGGGCCTTCACCTTGACCGAACCAGCTCGCAATTGTACCAGGGAACAGAATAATACTACTAGCAAAGATTGGTGGAATAACCCCTGCCATATTAACTTTCAATGGTAAGTGTGAACTTTGCGCTGCAAATACCTGACGGCCTTGCTGACGTTTAGCGTAGTTAACAACGATGCGACGTTGTCCTCGCTCAAAGAACACTACCAAATAAGTTACAGCAAAAACAATTACCGCAATCAATAGTAGTACTAACGGTTGTAAATCACCTTGGCGCGCCATTTCGGCAGTCGAACCAATAGCAGACGGCAAGTTAGCTACAATACCCACAAAAATTAGAACTGAAATACCGTTACCGATACCACGCTCTGTAATTTGCTCACCCAACCACATTAGGAACATTGTACCAGTTACCAAGCTCACTACAGCAGTGAAATAGAATGCAAGACCAGGGTTAACCACTAGGCCTGACATCATATTTGGTAAACTAGTTGCAATACCAATTGATTGGAATGTAGCTAGCACGAGCGTTGCATAACGAGTGTGTTGGCTGATCTTCTTACGACCTTGCTCACCTTCTTTCTTCAATTCCATGTAAGTTGGATGCATATGTGTCATCAACTGCATGATAATTGAAGCGGTGATGTAAGGCATAATACCTAACGCCAACACCGATGCACGCTCAAGTGCACCACCACTGAACATGTTGAACATCTCAACAATGGTGCCCTTTTGTTGCTCGAAGAACTGGGCCAATACTGCGGCGTCAATACCAGGGATCGGCACGAACGAGCCTAAACGGTAAATAATGATAGCACCCAATACAAATAGTAATCGGCGCTTCAGCTCCGCTAAGCCGCTTTGTGCACTTTGCATATCTAGACCTGGTTTAGCCATAGTACTTCCTTATTATTCTTCTATCTTGCCTCCGGCAGCTTCAATCGCTTCACGAGCACCTTTAGTCACTTTAAGACCTTTAACGGTAACCGCGCGAGAAACTTCGCCAGATTTAACTACTTTAACGAACTGAATGTTCTTTTTAACAATACCAGCTGCTTGTAGTGTGCTTAGTTCTACCACATCGCCTTCAACTTTAGCGATTTCGAACAGGTTAACTTCTGCAGATACTAATGATTTGCGTGAAGTGAAACCGAACTTAGGTAGACGACGTTGCATAGGCATTTGACCGCCTTCAAAACCAACGCGTACTTTACCACCAGAACGTGACTTTTGACCTTTGTGACCACGACCACCAGTCTTACCTAGACCAGAACCGATACCACGACCAACACGTTTGCCAGCTTTTTTTGCACCTACTGCAGGAGAAAGTGTATTCAATTGCATCGAATTAACCCTCAACCTTAACCATGTAAGACACTTGGTTGATCATACCACGTACACAAGGAGTATCTTCTAACTCCACTGTGTGGTTGATACGACGTAAACCAAGACCACGTAAAGTTGCTTTATGCTTCGGTAAACGACCGATAGAGCTCTTTACTTGAGTTACTTTTACTGTATTTGCCATCGTGTCTTACCCCAGGATGTTATCAACGCTTAAACCACGCTTCGCAGCAACAGCTTCAGGTGACTTCATGTTGTCAAGAGCTTTAATAGTTGCGCGAACTACGTTGATTGGGTTTGTAGAACCATATGCTTTAGAAAGTACGTTATGTACACCTACTACTTCTAGTACTGCACGCATCGCACCACCGGCGATGATACCTGTACCTTCAGCAGCTGGCTGCATGTATACTTTAGAACCAGCGTGACGACCCTTGATAGGGTGCTGTAACGTGTTTCCGTTTAATTCTACGTTTACCATGTTACGACGTGCTTTTTCCATTGCTTTTTGAATAGCAGCAGGAACTTCACGTGCTTTACCGTAACCAAAACCTACTTTACCAGCGCCATCACCAACTACTGTTAGTGCTGTGAAGCTAAAGATACGACCACCTTTAACTACTTTTGAAACGCGGTTTACTGCAACTAGCTTTTCAGCTAATTCAGGTTGCTTTACTTCTACGTTAGCCATTCTCTGCTCCTAGAATTGTAAACCGGCTTCACGCGCTGCATCAGCAAGCGCCTTAACACGGCCGTGATATTTAAAACCACTGCGATCAAAAGATAATTTAGCGATACCTTTCTCAACTGCACGCTCAGCAACTGCTTTACCAACTGCTTGCGCAGCTGCAACGTTGCTAGTGCCTTCGATTGAACCACTAATCGCTTTTTCTACAGTAGAAGCAGCAGCTACCACAGCACCTTCAGCATTTACTACTTGCGCGTAAATGTGACGTGGAGTGCGGTGGATAACTAGGCGTGTAACGCCTTGTTCAATAAAGTTTCTACGAGTGCGTTTTGCACGACGTAGACGAGCTGTTTTCTTATCCATCGTTCTACCTTACTTCTTCTTGGCTTCTTTACGACGCACGTGTTCATCAGCATAACGTACACCTTTACCTTTATACGGCTCTGGCTCACGGTATGCGCGAATGTTAGCAGCAACTTGGCCAACTAACTGCTTATCTGCGCCTTTAACCACAATTTCAGTTTGGCTAGGTGTTTCAACAGTGATACCTTCTGGAACTGGGAAGTTCACAGGGTGTGAGAAACCAAGCGTTAAGTCTAATACTTTACCCTTAGCTGCTGCACGGTAACCAACACCAACTAGCTGAAGTTTTTTCTCGTAACCTTCGCCTGCACCAACAACCATGTTGTTGATTAGTGCACGAGCAGTACCTGCTTGTGCCCAGCCGTCTGCAAAACCTTCACGAGGAAGAGTTTTGATTACGTTTTCTTCAAGCGTTACTTCAACAGCTTCGTTGATAGTGCGAGTTAACTCACCGCTTTTACCTTTAACTTTGATATCCTGACCAGCTAGTGTAACTTCTACACCGGCAGGAACATTGATAGGTGCCTTTGCTACGCGAGACATAGTTCCCCTCCGATTAAGCTACAAAGCCGATGATTTCACCACCGATACCAGCACCACGTGCAGCACGGTCAGTCATCAAGCCTTTAGAAGTTGAAACGATAGCAATACCTAAACCGCCCATTACCTTCGGTAAATCGTCACGTTTCTTATAGATACGTAGACCAGGACGGCTAACGCGCTGTAGAGATTCGATTACAGCTTTGCCTTCGAAATATTTTAATTCTACAGAAAGCTCAGGTTTAACGTCGCCAGCTACTGCGTAGTCTGCGATGTAACCTTCTTCTTTAAGTAGTTTTGCAACAGCAACTTTTAGCTTTGAAGAAGGCATTGATACTGAAACCTTCTTAGCCTGTTGGCCGTTACGAACACGTGTAAACATATCCGCGATTGGATCTTGCAAGCTCATTGTCTTACTCCCGTGATTCTATTACCAAGAAGCCTTTTTAAGGCCAGGAACTTCACCGCGCATAGCAGCTTCGCGTAATTTGATACGGCTTAAGCCGAACTTACGAAGGTAACCATGTGGGCGGCCCGTGATGTTACAACGATTACGTTGACGTGCAGGGCTTGAATCACGCGGAAGGCTTTGAAGCTTTAATACCGCGTCCCAACGATCATCTTCAGACGCATTTACGTCAGAGATGATAGCTTTTAGTGCTGCGCGCTTTTCAGCGTACTGAGCAACTAGTTTAGTGCGCTTTGCTTCGCGCGCTTTCATTGAATTCTTTGCCATAACCCTACCCTTATTTCTTGAATGGGAAGTTAAACGCTGTTAACAACGCACGGCCTTCCTCATCACTTTTCGCAGAAGTAGTGATTGTGATATCCATACCGCGAACGCGGTCTACTTTATCATAATCGATTTCTGGGAAGATGATTTGCTCACGTACGCCCATAGAATAGTTACCGCGACCGTCAAAAGACTTAGCGCTAACACCGCGGAAGTCACGAATACGTGGCATCGCAATAGAGACTAAACGCTCTAGGAAATCCCACATACGCTCACCGCGTAGGGTTACTTTACAGCCGATCGGATAGCCTTCACGAATCTTAAAGCCTGCAACTGATTTGCGTGCTTTAGTGATAAGTGGCTTCTGACCAGAGATAGCTTCTAGGTCGCTTACAGCGTTCTCTAGAATCTTTTTGTCCGCTAGGGCTTCGCCCACACCCATGTTAAGGGTGATTTTCTCAATTCGAGGGACTTGCATGACAGAGCTGTAGTTGAACTCTTTAACTAGTTCAGCTACTACTTTGTCTTTATATACTTCATGCAGTTTCGCCATCGTATACTCCGACTATTAGATAGTTTTACCGGTAGATTTGAAGATACGTACTTTCTTACCATCTTCAATCTTGAAACCTACACGATCCGCTTTACCAGTTTCCTGGTTAAAGATCGCTACGTTTGATACGTCGATTGACGCTTCTTTCTCAACAATACCACCTGGCTGGTTCAACTGAGGAACTGGCTTCTGGTGCTTCTTGATTAAGTTAACGCCTTCAACAAATACTCGACTAGATTCAGTTACAACTGAAAGCACTTTGCCGCGCTTACCTTTGTCTTTACCTGCAAGTACGATTACTTCGTCATCACGACGGATTTTTGCTGCCATGATCGACTCCTTATAGTACTTCTGGGGCTAGTGAAACGATCTTCATGAACTTATCGTTACGAAGTTCACGAGTCACAGGGCCAAAGATACGAGTACCAATTGGCTGTAAGCTATCATTTAAGATTACTGCCGCATTGCTATCGAAACGGATTAAAGAGCCGTCTGGACGACGAACGCCTTTTTTAGTACGCACAACTACTGCGTTTTTAACATCACCTTTCTTCACTTTACCGCGAGGAATAGCTTCTTTAACAGAAACTTTGATGATATCGCCAATCGCTGCGTAGCGACGGTGCGAACCGCCAAGGACTTTAATACACTGCACTTTGCGAGCGCCGCTGTTATCAGCAACGTCCAGCTGAGTTTGCATTTGGATCATTTTATATGCTCCGGTGTAGTTAAAATTTGCCGTAAATTCATACAAATTCACGACCTAAACGTTTATTTGTTCACCATTAAGCGTGTCATCGACAGCTCAAGGGCGGGCAATTGTACCAGCAAAAATGGATAAGTGGTAGGTTATTTTTTAATTAATTTAGTGCTTAAACCAATGAAAAAAAAAGCCTTGCAATAACAAGGAGTTTAAAAAACGTACAGTACTATTTCTGTTTACTTGAATACGAAATGGGGATCAGAATTTCAATTATCAAGAGGGAAGGCTTTGCAAACTAAAGTTATTTGCAAAGCCTTTTGAAAACGGATTAATTAAAGAGGTTTTTCAACTTATCTTTAATTTTATCCTTTGCTTTCTCTTTCGCCGCATCTCCTATGTCAGGCTTAACCTGTACATCGTGTAACGGGCCTTTTAAGCGAATTGGTATTTTAAAACCGGTACTTTCATCTTGTGTACCTTGACCTTCTATTGAATCAACAACACCTGTCACTAAGCGATAATTGATTTTAGCTGCAGGCAAATCAATATCACCATTACCGGTAACACGAATAAGCGGGCTTTTAAGCGATAAGTCATTTTGCTTACTAACACCATCAACAAATTGAAAGTTACCTGTAAGTGCTGAGAAGTCAGTTTTTTCTGCATTATCAAACCCCTTTTCTAGCCCTTTTGCATCAAGACCACCACCATTGATGAGCTTTTCAGCACTGCGCACCATCGCTGCAATGTTAGCACCTTTAACTGCACCATCTTTAAAGCCAAAACCAATCGCGCCATGCAATGCATTTACAAACTCTTTTTGAGACTGACCTTGGGTATTAAGTGCAATAGTAAGCTCCCCTTTACCCATCAATTTGTCAAAGCCAACAGCATCGGTAAGTAAAGGCTCTGCCTGAATACCTTCAAACGAAAAAGAAGTATTCATTTTATAAGGCGCACGTTTAGCAACCAAAACCACCTGCCCTGTTCCATTACCTTCATAAGCTTTAAATTTATTTAGCCCAAGCTGCGCTGTACCATTTTTCAATTTTAAAGCTAACTCAGTTTGACCAAGTTTAATTTCTTTAAACTGAAAGCCTGTGGCAACAATACCAATGTCAGCATTAACACTGTTAAGTGCAGATAAATCAATGGCAGTTTCATCCCATACGATAGGTTGTGGTTTAGACTCTGTGGTTTCTGTTCCCGTGTCTTTCGGCACATCAATTGATTCAGGTAAGTAAGGGTTTACATTCAGCATCCCTAAATCAAGTTTGGCTGTAATATTTGGAATATCCGTTAATGTAATATTGGCATTACCTTTTATTGCCAACTCGTCAAGTGTCGCTGTGAGTTCTTTTAAGTTAAATTGCTGACCTGCGAAATGCATTTTGGCCGACACAGCAAATTGATTAAAGGCGTTTTCTTTTGCATCTAATGACTGGTTTTGCCATTTAAGTAGGTTTTTAATTGAATCACCTGAGAGTTCAAGCTGACCACTAAAATCAGTCATTTGTTTTGCAACAAGACCATCAAAATTAAACTTTGCTAAACGTGAATCTAACGCGGTTTTTAATGTGAAATCTTGCCCTAATAGGAGTTTTTCAGGTGTGGCAAGTATCACATCTAATTCAAACTTTTCCGCTAAATAAGTAACTGCTCCTTTTACTTCCAGATCTTTTTTAAGTGAAGGTAATTGAATCGCTAAGTCTAAATCCGTTACTTTTTGAGATGTGTTGTTTTGATGATCGATGTAGGTGAAACTACCACCATACACAGCAACTTCACCTAACTGAATATCAAGCCCTTCAGGTAATCCTTGCGAGCCACCTTGCTTGGAAGGCGTTGCAGATTCGCCCTGGACACTTGTTGCCTTAACTAGCTGCCAATTCACATCACCATTTGGCATTTTTTCAAGAAGAATATTGGGGTTTTTAATAACAAATTTTTCAAGCTTTATATCGCCAGATAAAACCGAAAGATAAGGAATGTGTATTGCGAGTTGCTCCATAGCTGCCATATTCGCCTGTGAACCCTGCTTAAAGTTTGAAAACGCTACATCATTAAGCTCAAGTTTTAATTTTGGAAATACAGATAGGCTTTTCTCACCTTTAATTTCAAGGGTGCGCCCTGTTGTTTGTTCAACAGATTGTGTTACTTGTTTAAAAATATAATCGACTGGAATAATAAATGGCAGTGCCACTATTAATGCAACAATACCCAGTAATAGAAATCCGATAACTTTTGCGAACGTTTTCATTGTTTGTCCCTTATTTCACATCTATCGCTACTATAGCTAAGGCCCATTGAAGTTAAAACCTAGCTTGCTAAAAATAATAAGGTTTCTTCAACTAGCACGTTTAACCCCTCAACCATTCTTGGCTCCCACGGCAAGGCAAAGGTAATCCGGAAATAGTTTTCAAAGTCATTATTTGCTAAAAACATTTTTCCCGGTGCAATCGCAACATTGCGTTTGATTAAGCGCTGAAATAGAAGTTCAGAACTTTTTCCTTGAGGCAGTTTTAACCAAATACATGGACCACCTTTAACAACCGCTACATTTAAATAGGGATAAAGTGGTTTTAACACCGCATTTGTTAAACAGTACTGCTGCCACATTTGTTTGCGCAACCTTGCCAAAAGTTTACGATATTCCAATGACGTTATCATTTCACACAACATCATTTGGCTTATCATGTCGGGTTTCTCAACTGTGATATGTTTGGCAAACGCACACATATCGACACATTGATGACATACCATGTAACCGAGTGAAAAACTAAAGCTTACGGTATCGGAGAAATCACCAATACTAATTGCGGGTGTTTTATGGTGACTTTTTAACAGGTGCAAAATCGATTTTGGACGCTGCCCAGAAAAATAAAGCTCGCCCCTATCGTATTCGATTAAAATCACATTGCGCGATTGCGCCCAAGCTATTAATGCTTGTTTATTTTCATCACTTAATAATCGACCAGTTGGGTCATTAAAGTTCGGATTAAAAATATACGCATTAAATGGCTCAGAGAGAAATGCTTCATCTAACAAAGCTATCTCTTTTGAATAGTCGACTTGCATTGGCACAGCCACTGTTTCGATTTGCAACTGTTGTAAATTAGCATTAATAAAAAATGAGCTAGGCGCTTCAACTGCAACTTTTTTATGTAGTAAGCCTAGAGAAACCAGAGCTAAATTTAACGCATCGCTACGCCCATGCGTAATTAAGATATTCTCGCCACAGAGTAGTTCGGTATTAAACTCCAAATGCTTAGCCAAAGCATAACGCAGATCTGGTAACCCCAACTCAAAATTGTCCTGCTGCAACCGAAAAGGTCTTTTTGAAAATGCTTTTCGATAAAACTTATTAAGAATCGCTTCATTATCCAGCACCGTTGAGGGGCCTGTACACGACAACGGCAAAATAGATTCATCATTAAATGAATATTGAACCGACTCAGCAAGCGATAGTGCATTTAAGTCACGTTTGTTAATCACCTTGTCACCAAAACCAAACAGTAAATCACTATTTTGTTTTGTAACGAAATAGCCCGATTTTGCTTTCGCTGTTACTAATCCAGCCAATTCTAATTCAGTTAACACCTTGGTCGCGGTGCTAATCGACACATTATGTTGTTTGCTCAAAGCTCTCACGGATGGCAGCTTGTCTCCACTAACGTACTCACCCGAAGAAATAAGCTGATGATAATAATCGGTCAGTTGGCGATATTTAAAATGTGGCATCTGTACCCTAATAAAATTCAGAAACTGTATCTGTTATGCATTTGTGGCAAAAACTAAGATTTAAAGCAATACAGTATAGGAATAAAAATGAACATATTAATCGAAACACCACGACTACTAGTGCGGCAATTCACAATCGAAGATGCTGAGCAAGTTTTTAAATTTAGCAGTAATGAAGATGTCACCCGCTACACTGGAGACGCTGGCTGGGTAAACACTATAAGTGATGCCGAAAATATTATTCGCAATATTTGGTTAAAAGAATATAACGAGGTTGGTTATGCACGCTTTGCATTGATCCTTAAAGAAAACAACCAAGTTATTGGGTTTTGTGGCTTAAAATACGAACCCGAGTTAAATGCACCTGATATCGGCTACCGCATGCTGCCAGAATATTGGGGCAAAGGCTTGGGCATGGAAGCAAGTCGCGCCGCACTTGAATATGCATTTAACCAGCTTGGCCTTTCTTATATTGTTGGCGAAGTAGATGTTGCTAATACTGCTTCACATAAAATACTGACAAACCTTGGTCTTGTAGAGCAGAAACGTTATGAAAAGTGGGGACATCATCTTATTCATCTAAGTATTGATAACTTCCCTAAAATCACAACCGACATGTTCACCTTAGTTCAACAAACACAGGCAGAAGCCGTTTTCCGTCTTTTTTCTAACTCAAAGGTGTGTGAGTTCTACGATTTACCAGTTATGAGCGATTTAGCAGAAGCCAAAAAACTTATTGAACAAGATGAGCTAATACGCAGACAAGGTAACGGACATCGCTGGCTAATCAAATGCAACACGCGCCAGCAAATTGTTGGCAGTTGTGGATACAAATATGATTTCGCAACACGCACAGCGAAAGTTAGTATCGAGATCCACCCTGATTTCTGGCAACAAGGTTTCGCATCGAATGCTATTACTGCTATGACAAAATGGATGTTTACCCATATTGCCTCATTAAATCGAATCGAAGCCGAAGTATTACCAGAAAACACAGCGTCAACTAAACTATTTAATAAACTTGGCTTTCATTTAGATGGTGTGATTCGTGAAAAAGGCGTTTGGAAAAATAAAACCCATGACCTTCAAGTTTTTAGTTTACTCAGGCGTGAAATTTAAGAAGTCAATATTGCATCAAAATTAGATCTCAGTATGATCCACAGCCCGCTCTGCGTAACGCTTTGCAGGACATTGTTAATATTATATTGGGGTCACTTACTAATTATGAAAAAATTGCTTACGTCGCCATCGAAAATGCCACTTTCTGAAGTGGAAGCAAACATCTACCAAAACATTTTAAAACTTATTCCAGATGTTAGCCTTAACTTAATGGCCGTAAAAGTAAGTAATCATCCTGAAGACTTTGCTGGTTGGTGTTATGAGTTAATTGATGTAGTAAGCAAACGCATTAATTTTGATCTACTTGAACCAAACCAGCTGCCAATTTTAAAGAAAATCCAGCAACAACTAGAAGCTGGTATTAGCATAAGCCAAATCAAAACGCTACGTATCGCGCCTTGGCCTGTAGTGTTTGACTCAATTCAACAAAATAAAGAGCGTATAGTTCTGGATGAACAGCTTGAGTTACTAAACTACATAGCAAGCATTCGTGAAACCTCGCTGGTTGATATGATCGAAGAAGATAAACTGGCATTTGCAGGTAAACACACCACAAAACACGATCCAAGCGTCTATAAATTTGATGTTGAATGGTTTGCGTCAACCAAAACAGCAAAAGCACTGCATAATGTCATAGCCACCAGCTGTACTGACTTGAATGAAGCGCTTAATCATATTCCGCTTGAAGGTGACATCACTTTTGAAAACTACCTAGACTTTGTTCGGGGTTACATCACTGCATTTGCAGCAGTAGATAATGAAAAAGCCACACTTGCACCAGCAACACGCTTGCTAGCTATGCGTCGACCTGATTTTTTCACCCCAGTAACCGCAGCAAGCCTTGATATTTTATGCCAAGCATTTGGTTTAGTAAGATTAAATAACCAAGATTTTGACCGTTACTGGCACGACATCGTTATGGCAATTCATAAACAACCTTGGTTTATTGCCGCAACACCTGAAGCTGAAAAAGAGCAACTTCTTTGGCAATACAAAGCATTAGTACCGTGTTGGTTTGCTTATTACAGTGACGATGCGAAAGAAAACTCGAATTACTACAAAGCACTTCATAAACCGAAACGCGCAAGCTCAGAGAAATCGGGCGGCCGTAAACGTGGTAAAGAATCAGCAGAAGCATTGGTTGACCGTGCTCTGGCAGCAGAAGATATGCCACAACATATTAAAAATATGCGTGATTCAATTGTTAAAGAAGTAGCTGCTGGTCGTGGCGTTGATGAAACAATCGCACTAATGCGTACCATTTTCGGTTAATCGCAAAACAAGGTGCGCGGTTTTTGTGCACCTTGTGATTTTAACGCACCGTGTTAGTGCATTTTTTTCACATCCTCATCTTGCCAAATTTATAATTCCTTACTAGTACTTTGATATTCTTAAACTTTTCAGTTTAGGCATAAACTTTGTTAATGGATAGTTAACTCAGCGCTACAATTTTAGGAATTATTATGAAAAAACAATTACTCACAACTCTCACAGCTACGAGTATCGCCTTCTTCTCAGCAACAAGTTATGCAGAAGTAACAGCAAATGCAGCTGTATCTTCAAACTACTTATGGCGTGGTGTAACGCAAACTAGCGATAACGCACAAGTGTCTGGTGGTATTGATTACAGCCATGAATCTGGGTTTTATGCGGGTACATGGGCATCAAATGTTGATTTTGGTGGTGATAAGCCAGGTTACGAACTCGATTTTTACGCGGGTTTTGCCGGAGAAATGGGTGAATTTGGTTACGATGTTGGTTATGTATATTACGCATACCCAGATGCGGTTGACTCAATCGACTTTGGTGAGCTTTATGGTGCCCTAAGCTGGAATTGGCTAGAAGGTAAAGTGAGCTATATGAGTAATGCTCAATCAAGTGCAAGCTCAGAAGAAGATTTGCTCTATGTTGAGCTAAATGCCACTTTTGAAATATTAAAAGAAACTGAATTAACACTCCATATCGGCAACTCAATGGGCGACACAGTAACTGAATGGTTTGGCGAAGATGACAGCTACATTGACTACGGAGTAAGCATTGCCAAAGGCGGCTTCACTTTCGGTGTTGCACAAACAGATTTAGATGCAGATGACGATTTAAAAGTCTATGTTGGCTTTGCCATGGACTTTGAACTCTAAAATTACTCCAACTTGCTACAACTAAGGGTGCTTGACGGCACCTTTATTTCGTTTGTTAAATGTATGCTGACTACTAATAATCAGCACACAATGTCCAAGGTTAAGTGTTATGGCACACTGTGACCTGTTGATGCTTGCCAAACACGATACCATTGCTCACGACTCAAACGCACTTTGCTCGCCGCAACGGCCGATTGAATACGCGCTAATTTACCAGTCCCCAAAATCACACTCGGTTGACATGGTAACGTTAACAACCACGCGTAAGCTGCTTGGTCGACACTATCTAACCCCGTTTCTTCGGCAACACTTTGTAGTGCAGATCTCACTCGCTGTGCTTGTTCTGTTTCAGCAAATAAACCGCCACCAGCAAGAGGCGACCATAGCATAGGCGATATTTGATGCTGCTGGCATAAGTTAAGCGTACCATCTTCAAGTGCCCCCATCTGTAACGGCGACATTTCAATTTGATTGGTTACTAACTTAAAGTCCAAACGCGACTGCAATAATTCAAACTGTGAAACCGTAAAATTAGATACACCAAAGTTAAGCACTTTGCCTTGTGCTTTTAGCTCACAAAAGGCGTCTGCAATTTCATCCGCATGCATTAAATAATCTGGACGGTGGATCAATAACACATCAAGGCGATCGGTTTTGAAATTACGCAGTGATTGTTCTGCCGAGGCAATAATATTTGCTTTGCTTGAGTCATAGTGTGCGGTTTTGCCAGCAAAGCCATTTTCAGGCCACGCAGGTTTAATACCGCATTTTGAGATAATGGTTAATTGTTCACGCAAACTGGGAGTTAATGCATCACCAAACAACTTTTCACACTGGTAGCGACCATAAATATCAGCGTGGTCGACGGTATTTATACCAAGCTCCAATAACTGTTCTATAAATTGTGTTAACGCTTGCCCGCGTTGTTGCCACTCATCTAAGCGCCAAAAGCCAGCGACAAACGATGGTAATTTAAATTCTTGCATATGATTCCCCTGATTTAGATAAGCTTATTGTAAAGTGTGGCCAAACTTAGCGCATTGCTTCGCATACGTTTTCAGGAAAAAATAATGTTTTTGCATGAAATAAAAACCACTTTCTAAGCGATTGTGCAATTTGCTAACGTTTCGCCATTAAGAGATACACTCAACGTGTCTTGTATATTGAGCTTACCTACCCCTTCAGGCGTGCCCGTTAAAACAATGTCGCCAGGCTGTAATGAGAAATACCAAACAATATCAGATAGCAGCTGTTCAATTTTAAATATCATCAAATGAGTATCACCAGATTGACGAAGTTCATCATTAATCGAGAGCGAAAATTCACTGTGCGTTAAAGCATTTTCCGCTAGCGGTACAAAGCGCGACACTAGACAGCTTTTGTCGTAAGCTTTTGCGCGCTCCCACGGGTGCCCTTTCGCTTTCAGTTTAGCTTGCTCATCACGTAACGTAAGATCAAGCCCTACACCTAAACCAGCAATACAAGACTTATAATCTGCAATATTGCCCTTATTGAGTGGTTTACCAATTAACAACATTAGCTCCGCTTCATAATGGTGCTCACCTAAGCTATGGTCTAGTGACGGCTCTGTAGGCACTTCATTACCGAGTTCTGCTGCATGGGCAACATAATTGCGCCCCACACAAACTGCTTTGCCTATAGGAAGTTCAATAACCTCACCGTTATTCCATAAATACATCATGTAAAATTACCTTTTTATAGTGCTTGCTGCTGCGTCTTAAGTTCAGCCAAATAGCTTGCTTGCCGCTTTTTATGCCAAGTGCGCATACTAGCCGCTAGGCTCACTGCCTTTTCTTGTAACTCAATGGCTTTGTCAAATTCTTTACTTTTCGCATAAGCCTTAGCTAAGTGGTGATAAGCATATGCATCTTGCGGATAAAGCGCTAATGCTTGGTTAAACACCTTTTTAGCCAATTCAGGCGATGTTTCTAACAAGTGAAATCCCAGCACATTAATTGAAGATTTAGGTGATACTTCAAAGCCAAACTTTTCAGTTGATAGACGCTTATAATGCGCAACAATAGCATCCACACCTTGCTTAGCTATTTTTGATTCAGGTGCCAAGCCGTTATGAATCTCATCAAAGATCTGCTCTATGCCATACGCAGTAGATAATACCGGCAACGACATAAAGTAATGCTCTTTATAATTTTGATATTGCCATTGTAATGATGCGGGTGCATTTGCACTAATTTCTTCTTTTAATTGTGAATATCGTTTCTGTTGATGATCTTCTTTTATTGTTTCGCCATGGGTAAACAGTAAATAACGCGGTTTATTATTTAGCTTGCCTAATTTCTTACCATAGTCCTTTAAAATATTGACTCGCTCTGGCGTGAGTTCGGGGCTAATCACAATATGTGCGTTAAACAAGTTTGGTTTATTCACTAAGCTTGAAAGCACCACCGAACCATTCACCCTAAAGCCACTAAAAATGCGAAAGCCGTTAGTACGGTATTGTTTATCAATTTCTGGCACCAATTGCGCTTCAAAAAAATCGAGTAAAGGCGTCGTTTTGCCTGTTGCATCAAATAGTCGTGCTACTGGGTTGCCATATGCAGGTGTCACAATAATGGTTTCTAACCAAGGCCATTCACCATTATGACTCATCCAATCATGCATACCCGTTAAATAACTTTTGGCATTAGGGTGAAAGTCAAACATCAGCACATAGCGTTTATTTGTTTTTTGCGAATAGCTTTTTGGCAATTGCACATTAAATTCCAGTGGTTGCTCAAACCGCTGGTCTGCAATTGTTAATACGACCTGTTCAGCTTTAAGTGACGTACTTAGCAGTAAAAAGCCAAGCGTCAGATAACATATTAAAAAACGCATAATTTCCCTTTATATTCAAAGTAGAAGTTAATCCAAACTACGGGATAACTTCACCTAAGTAAATTGATTTTGAATTTCTAAAACACTTATAACTTTCCAAAAATAATAACTTGCATGAGCTAGAGTCAGCAGGAGCAATAGTGACAATAAAGTATTAATTTCATTATTAAAAACAATCACCTAATTACAATTTATTGGTATCAATTTTTAATCAGAGATGATTAAATGAGCAAATGTTTATTCAAAGGATTTGATTATGATAAACCGCATATTTATGCTCTCTCTTAGTACTCTACTGTTAGCTGCATGTGGCAGCTCGGAGCCAAAAAAAACACTTGTTACTGAACCAGTAAATAACCCTCCTACAATTGAAGTGTCGTTTCCGGAGTCATTAGTCAGTCTTGATACTTTAACAGCTACAATCACCGCAAACGATCCAGATAATGATGCTGTGACGACTGAAATTACATTATTTGAAAATGACATAGCCCTTTCAAAGGGTACTCAACAAATTGAGTATGAAATACCTTTGGCACAAACGAATAAAACCTTAACACTAGTAGCATCTGCAACAGATGACCAAGGCTCTATTACAACAGAAACTCACTTAATTGATATTCCTGCTGTCGATATTTCGTTTAAATTCCCGTTTGGCAGTTACTCCCAAAGGTACATTGATATTGAAGTGACTATCTCTAATCTGAATAGTGGTAATATGAGTGTGCAATGGCAACTTTCAAACTCTGAATACGAATTTGAAACGATAAACCAAACAAGGCTGCGTTTTTATGCTCATAAAAAATATACCGAGAATGCAAATTCAGGTAATGCAAACCTGCCACAAGGAGATGGGTATTCAGAAACATTAACCGCATCATTAAGTATTGAAGGTTCAGAATTTTCCCATGAGTTTACTATATTGCCTGTTGAACATATCCCCGAATGGCCACATCAAACATCAGCTCTAAATTCTCCAGCTTCAGCCTCTGTAGTTCGTAATCAACGATTATTAAACCAAGTTGATACATCGCCCTACACTTGTTTAAATAATGAAACCCAAAAGCCTGTAACATTGTTTTCGTTCGACTTCAATAAAGACGGCAGGGACGATTTTTACTGCGTATTCGACCTCGCTAGGTGGTCGGAAGAATATAGTGATATTTACTTTTATTTATCCACTAGTGATGGCAGTTACACTGAGCAACTTGTACAAACAAATATGACTAATGCACAGCGTTCTGCTCTGATTTCATGGGACGATAACCTGCCAACATTTTTTAGTATTGATAATCAAAATAATATACTCGCCTTCGATTATGATGAAATCACAGAAAAAATCGCAAAAACAAGTACAACACCAACCAATGTAAGCGATTTCGGCGACTCTATCATTACCCCAACAGACTCAGGCTTTACTCTGGCAATTGCCAATAAAACTTTTAACGTAATTACCTACGATAACTTCATTGAAGTGCAGAGTTATTTGTTCTCTGACTCTAAATTAAAGTTACAAAATGAATTTAAAGCCAGTGGATTGCAAGCCTCTATTTATTTTGAATCATTAACATATTCAGATATCAATGATGATGGTACTAAAGAGTTATTATTGTACTTCACTGAAAAGAACGAAACATGCCATTGTCCTGAATATGTCCACTTATTCGTTGCAGACAAAGAATTTACCAAAATTAATGATTTTGGTCAGTTTGAACGTATACAAATGATCGACCTTGATAACGATGGTTCATTAGAACTTACAGGCACTAGTTTTAAAGAGGTTAATAGTGGACAACTTAAAGCAACTAGCTTAAATCACCTCACACTTGATAGCGATGGGAACAAGGTAATTACCCAAGTTCAAGATTATTTTAATAACGACTTGTTTTTTTATTATTACTCTGTATTTATAGATGAAAATATAGGGTTTAAAATTTATATAGATTCATACGCCGTGTGTAACGATTACACCTATATAGCATTAGGTGACCACCTGTTAACCACGCAAAATAATACTCCCCCCTGCGAAAGCTACCCACTTGAGACTTTAGAAGATATCGATGGGGATGGTGACTTAGATATCAAACTATCTAATGACCAAGGCTGGTTTGAAAATACCAACGGTTACCCAATTCAAGCAATTATAGAAAATTACAAACAAGGACAAGAGTAATGATAAAAAAAGGATTACTACTCACTCTGCCGATATTACTTATCGGCTGTGGCGGTTCAGATAAAAAAACTGAAACACCAAAACCAATCGAACCTGTTAACCAAGCACCAACGGTAAGCATTATTGATATCGGTGACGTTATCAATTTACAAACTGTCGAGTTTATCGCTGCTGCCAGTGATGCCGATAATAACCTCGCATCCACTGAGTTTTCTCTTTCCAGTAACGGCGAAGTGTTAGTTACTAGCGATACCACAAACTTTACTTACCAATTCCCTTATTCAGAGCTCGATGTTGATTATCAACTAAGTATTACTGCAACCGACAGTGACGGCTTATCTGCTAACTCAGTGCAAGACTTCACAGTACCAGCAAGTAGTATAAGCATTAAAGCATACGAACCCGTTGTGAGTTTGCAGCATGCAAGTTTTGAAGTGGCATATACCAATGTGGACTCATCACAAGTAGTCTCAGAGCTAATTCTTGAACAAAATGGTAACTTAGTAGCCGAAGCCAGTAACAGCGCCTTAGCTTATGCGTTTCCACTATTTACAGAATCAGCTAACTACAAGCTGATGCTAAATGCAGCATCACTGCAAGGTCAAAACTTAGTAAGCCTAACTAATACGATTTCTATCGACCCTATTGCTGTCTCATTCGAGCTACCTTTCGATGCAATTACACGAAGATTGGTTGACGTCAAAGCAAATATCGAAAATATCGACCTAATCCATGCAACTACTTCATGGCAGTTTACCGATGAAACCAACTACCCGCTCACCGCAATTAATAAACAACGTGTGCGCTTTTTCGCGGAGAAATACTTAACCGAAGAGCATGACCCTGCCGACACTTCACCGATGCAAAAAGGTCAAGGTATTAACCAAGACATTGACCTAACTTTCAAATTAAACTTTACAAGCCTCGGGGTTGAACAAATATTAGAGTTTCCAACGTCTTTTACCATCAAGCCGATTGAGCAAATCGTAAAGTGGCCACTGCATGACATGCCTCAATCTACGGCACAAGCTGCGATGGACTATGTTAAGGATATTTCAGCAGTGGCTAGAGACACTGACAATGTGTCAGCACTTGCTGAAAACGCACCGTGCGAAGAATACCTAAGTTTCGATTTCAATACCGACAATCAACCTGACTACTTATGTGGTGAACAAGGCAATATTAATTACTATCAATCTGTAGGCGATGGTTTCTCTTTAGCCACGCTGGGCCAATACGATGTACTCAAGTTTTATGGCTACAAGAGCAGCGGAAAACCAAATAGTGCTCTTTTTGATACTGACCAAGATGGCTTACCCGAGCTCTATACCGTTATCAATGATAAAGAGTTAGTGCAGTTCAAATACAATGGTGAAACTCAAGTATTTGATAAAACGCTAATCTCACAACTCGAGTTTATCGATCCTGTAAGGTATGTATTTGCCTTTGGTTATTATGAATATTATTATGATTTTGCTCATCAAGGTGATCGTTTTGCTTTTGCCTATGGACACATTACTTACTCTGAGAGTGATAACAGTGTTCTCACATTTCAAGAATTCAATGTAGCTGATACTTTCCAACCAGTAAAAAGTATTCAACTTATTGAGCCATCTTTACTCTACACAAGAAGAGATTTAAATATTAATCACATTGATTACTTATACCCAGATCACGCTGGTAATTACCAGCTAACCGCTGTATTGAATCTGGATGGTCAATACGACAATGTGGTGAGTCACCGTATTGCTGTCATTAATACTGATTTTACAAATGTACACCTCTTTCCTGAAGCTTTCTCGCCTTTTCAAACTCGCATTGAAGACTTCGATCAAGATGGTAAAAATGAACTAGTCGCAGAGTACTGGGAGCCTTACGCTTACGCCTACTTCCCAGAAATTGAGGCATCGTATGGGTTTACTGCCAAATTTGAATTAAATAATGGACAAGCAGAAATGACTGTACTGGATTCTGTGATGCAAACCCAATTATTGTTAGACCATCATCCGTTCAACCACGATACCGTGTTGTTAGACAATATGAGTAAGGTCACAGAGTATGAAGAGAACTTCCAAGAGCCTTGGGTTGACTTCTGGTCTCAATATATAGCTTTCCACACATTAGAAAATCAGGAAACATTTATTGCACAAACTAATGCAAACCTGTCTGAGATTTATGCATTTGAAGACGTCGATAACGACGGCGATCTTGATATGGTATTTGGCGACGAGGATAAGGTTTATTATTGGGCTGAAAACGTAAATGGCTATCCCATTGATTACGAAATTAAACTTAATAAAGGACAAGAGTAATGATAAAAAAAGGATTACTACTCACCCTGCTGATACTGCTTATCGGCTGTGGCGGTTCAGATAACGAAACTGAAAAACCAAAGCCTATAGACCCTGTTAACCAAGCACCAACCGTAAGCATTACTGATATCGGTGAGGTTATCAATTTACAAACTGTCGAGTTTACCGCGGCTGCCAATGATGCCGATAACAATCTTACATCCACAAAATTTACTCTTTCAAGTAACGGCGAGGTCTTAGTTACTAGCGATACCACAAACTTTACTTACCAATTCCCATATTCAGAGGTCGATGTTGGTTATCAACTGAGCATTACCGCTACAGATAGTGACGGTCTCTCTGCTAATTCTGTGCAAGAGTTTACAGTTCCGGCTAGTAACATAAGCATTAAAGCTTATGAACCGGTTGTGAGTTTACAAGAAGCAAATTTTGAAATTGAATTGAGCAATATTGATACAAGTCAATTAGAAACATCTCTGACACTACAATATCTAAACGACAATATAGCCAGTCATAACTCTAACTTAGTCTACAAATTTCCAATACATACGGAAAAATCCTCATATCAACTAAAACTAGAGATGTACAATGCTGGTAAAAAAATTATAGAAAATATTAGCTCATTCGAAATAGATCCAATCTCGGTATCATTTGAACTACCGTTTAATAGCATTTCAATGCGTTATATTGATGTCATTGCTAAGGTAGAAAATATCGCTGAAAACAATCTGTCATCAAATCTCATACTATCAAACCCTGAATATCAAATTGAAACATTAGCTTCAAATCACATACGTTTTTTTGCCCATAAAAAATACACAGCTGATAATGGAAAAGAGAACAAGCCGCAAGGTGATGGGTATTCTGAAGAAATTTCAGCTATTTTTACGTTTAACAACGAAGAATACACTTTTGATTTCTCTATTCAGCCTTTCCAAAGCGCACCTATTTGGCCAGTAAGACAATCTGCCACTAATTTACAGCACTTAAATACACACAAGTATTCAATTGACGTAGACAAATGCCTAAACGGCGATGAACACAATATTAAGTTATTCAAACACGACTTTAATGATGATGGTATGGATGATTTTTACTGTGTGGATGAATCTGGTTCTGACTACGTTCTTTATTTTTATTTATCACAGGGGGCAGATTCTTATCTTGAGCAAATAGTTTCGACAGACCTTTATCAAAACTATGCAAACTATCTATTAGCTAATCACAATGATAAGCCATATTTTCTTGCTGTTGACAGTCATCGCAACATCATGCTTTTTAAATATAATGCTACAAACCAAAACGTTGAGCTAAAGAACACGTTTCCCACTGAAAGTGAACTTGGCTATAGCAAAGGTTTCTATTTTTCTGCTTCAAATAGCGGCTTTTTATTAGGTTTGACTTACCCTGAAAATGACTATGATGATTTATACGGTTACGCAGATTACACAATCTCAATATCTGATTTCACATATTATGAAAACGACCTTATAGAAAATAAAAATATCATTCTTGAAAAAGTCGATTTTTCAAACTTTATTGAGCTCGCATACGATGATGTTAACGAGGATGGAATAAGCGAATTAGTATTTCACTTTTCAGATAAAGAGCTTGATGTAAAACCGAGTGAACGCCTAATACTAATTAATAATGATTTCTCAAAAAGTATCGACTTTGGTGAATTCCACACCATTTCGAGACAGAATATCGACGAAGATCCCTACCAAGAAATTATTGCTGAAGGGTTTGTTATTGTTGGTAGCAAACCGCTTGATTCATACAAACACTGGAAATTAACTGGCAAAAGTCATTTAACATTAAATGAACTTGGCGAAAAACAAGTGAACAAACTTGAGGACTTCTTAAATAATGACCTCTTCTTTTATTTCTACAGTATTGACTACCCAATAGATCCAAACAGCGACCTTGCATTGTTAATCTATCAACCTTACAGCTACGAAACAAACTCTCCACCTTACACAACGTTAAATAAGCATTTACTTATTAGAAACGAACAAATACCTATTGATTTAAAAGATAGGGATGCTGATGGTGACTTAGATTTAGTCATTGATAATAGTACATGGATTGAAAACCCTAATGGTTACCCTATACAAGCCATTATTGATAACTATCAACAATCACAAAAATAAAAAAGAAAGCCGCTAAGTGATATTCACAAAGCGGCTTTTTTAATTGTGTTTCAATTAAAGCTTCTTAATATTATCCCCGCTATCGCGGTCGATTAGCTTCACAAATGGGTCAACACCGGCGAACTTAGGTAACTCTTTTACTTTCAGTTCGATAATGTTTTCACCCGATTTGATATTGTGCTTTTGTAAGTAAAGTACCGTGTTATCCGCTGATAAATCTTCAGGGTCAGCACTGAATAAACCAATATCTACTTTATCGCTAAACTCTACTTCGGTTTCTTTACCTTTGCTGTCAGAACGGTTTAGCTTAGCATCAATTGTGAGTGTTACTGTATACAAACCATTTTCATCTTGCTGTTCAGCAACTGCAACTTCCGTTGTTTTTAAATCGTATAAACTGATGTGCTCAAACAAGTTACTTACAAACTGCTTTTCGCTGTCAGTTACGTCTTGAGAAATGTGTGCCATTAAATCAAGCGTTGTTGGGTAAGGTGTACTTTGATACTTAAACTCAGCTAAGAAATCTGCCAAAGCTTTATTTAAGCGCGTTTCGCCTAGGCGGTCTTTTAGCGACATCATCACCACAGAGCCTTTACGATAGTGAATATATTGCTGGTTTTCACTTCGCATAAATGGCATTTCTTCAAGCTGCTCGTTAGAGCGGCCACGTAAGTAGCGGTCCAGCTCGTATTTTAAAAACTTACGGATTTTCTCTGCGCCATATTTTTTCTCCATTACCATTAACGCGCTGTATTGCGATAAGGCTTCAGAGATGATGGCACTACCCTGTACATTTGCCGCGCCTACTTGGTGTCCCCACCATTGGTGAGCCACTTCGTGTGCTGTTACATAGTAAACAGGGTCAATGTTTTCAGGGTCGCGTAAGTCAGTAATAAAACCTATTTCTTCTGAATACGGCACCGTATTGGCAAAGCTTTGTGCAAATGAGCGGTAACCAGGGAACTCAATAATGCGCATTTGTTTATGCTGATAAGGACCAAACGCTTCGGTAAAGTAATCAATCGAGTCTTTCACCGATTCAATCATACGATCCACATTCATATCATGAGTTTTGTGATAGTAGATCTCGATATCAATTCCGTTATAGTTTTCCTTTTTCGCTTCTAAACGTGCAGACATAATAGAGTAGAAGTTAACCATTGGCGCATCCATTTGGTAATGGAATATACGGCGACCGTTCTCTACTCGTTCTTCGGTTAAATAACCCGGCGCAATTGCAAACTGATCTTCCGACGTTGAAATAGTCGCTTCAAAGTCAATAAAACCAGTGCCTTTACCAAAGAAGCTTTCATTGTAGTAACGGTCGTCTTCTAATTTATTGGCACGCTCTAATGGCTCTAAACCATGTTTGCGACGCTTATGGCGGTCAACAATTTGGTAGCCTTCGTAGTAACCGAAGTGAGGTAATAAATCACCGTTGTTAATAAAGGTACCGTTATTCAGTAACGTAAAGTCCTCATTGCCCGCTCTAAAGCCTTTGTGTTCACGCACTACACTTAATTTACCGCTGCGCGTTTCACCTGGCTCAAGTGGCTTATCAAAAGTAAACCATGCAAGGCTGTAGGTTTTATCTAATTCACCTAATGTGCCACCAGCTAACTCGACTGAGTACTGTTCGGTATATCGCGGTTTATGCACCATAAACTTCTCAATAGCCGTATCGCCCACATTGGTAAATTCAATATTGGCGGTCGCAGGCGTTGATATTTACCTTAGTAATTACCGGAATATTGTCTTCTTTGTGCTGAACATAGGTTTTTTCGTAATTAGCTTGTTCAAGCTCAAAATCATCCTGCTCTTGATACACATGCAATACGCGGGTGTTCTGATAAATATAACTACCACTTGCAATAAAAATAATTAAACCAGCTGCAACTGTCGCTTTACCATAAGTACCTAAATAGTATGGCACCAGCTTGATACGCGCTTTTAATGGTTGCTCAGGGCCACGATGCCAAAGTGCATAGCTCAATGCACCTAAAACTAAACTTGCACCTAACCAATACAACATAAACCAGTTATGCGCCGTTAAGAAGTGACCATATTGGTTAATGTCTGAATAAGGCACTCTTGGCGCTTCAGCAAATTGCCACATTGGGTGACTAAAGCCAAAATTAGAAAGTACCAATGTTCCAATGATGTAAACCATAAACAAAAGCATACCAACATATTTGTTAGGGCTAATTACTTGAAGGAAGAATGCCATCACCACTGTCATCATCAATGGCACAAGGTTGATATAACCTAAGCGGAAAGCATACTGAGATAACTCAAAGTTGGTATAACCTTTAAGTGCTTGGTTAGCGACTGTTACCACTGTTCCAAAGCTATAAAGCAGTACAAAAACAAGTGCTATTGCAATGAACTTAGATAACCAAAAGGTAATGTTGTTTACAGGCATACTATCAATAATATCGCCCATACCTGAGTTACGTTCGCGCCAAACAACTTCTGCGCTGTAGTAAGCTAAAATCACCAGCATTAATAAACCCGTAGAGCCAGCAACTAATTGCACCATGGTTTGAGTAAGTGGCCAATTAGGCGTGCCAAACATGCCCTGCGGGTCGAAAAGTGGCGCCATTAACATAAAGCAGGTAATTAAGCCTAAAATCAAAAACGGTGCGCTAAAAATTACTTGTTTCACTTCAAAAAGTGTACGTGTTTTAAGGTGTGCAAGGGTATTGATACGCGGGCTATTTTTAATGTTAATACGGTTTGCAAGTGCTGAGGTGAAACTGTCATTCACAGCTGATTTTTCAGCTTTTTTTGCTTTTACTTTAGTCAGAGTTAAACCACGCTTAAAGCCGCCAAACAATGCCAAAATAGCAATCGCTGCCACCAGCCAAATTGCACGGTTTTGCAGAAGTACACCACTTAACTCAATTGCAGAATTATTCTTCTCATGCATGGTCCAGTAACGGGTTACTTCAGCAAAAGCACTGTAACCAAATGGATCTATCAATGCAGCTAACTCGCGATACGCAGGTTCACTGGCAAATTGCACCGCCACGTTATAACCAATAAAGAGTGCCACAGCACTTAAATACACACCCATCATTGAACGGAAGCGAATCGCAATCGCGTAAAATATACACGCGAGCACTAATAATGTAGGTACAGATAAATAGAAGAATGCCGTGAAGTAATGGCTTAATACTGTTGGGCCTAAGCGCTCAACATCTACCCATCCTGCAGCAGCACCCAATGTGGTACCCAGAAAAATACCCAACGGTACAAACGCAAACACAGTTAACACCACAGCAAATGAGCCGAAAAAGCGCCCTAGCTGATAACTAACAGGGTTTATTGGCTTGGAATATAAAATCTCCGCCATTTTAGAGCTTTCATTACGGGTTGCCGTGCTTGCAACAAAATTCACCACCAAAAAGATGGCAAAAAAGCCCAATATTAGTAATGTTTGCGCGATAGAGAATGGGCCGTTATAAACCACATTACCACCACCGCCAATTTGCACATTTTCAGAAACAGTCGCAAAAAACGTCAACAGAAAGAAAATACTGCTCGTAACAATAAACGAAGGTTGTCGAGTAAAGTAGCGCCACTCGAAGGCGAGCATTTTTAAAAACATAACGCCTCCTTAAGCCGCATTTCGGTGTTGCAGTAGCGTTGAGAAATAAACATCTTCTAAGTTAGCTGGCGCTGCATCAAAACCTTCTGGCTGATTTTCGGCCATTACATGTACAATTGTTTTACCTGCAAATAAGCGCTTCGAAATAAGTGGCATAGAAGATTCAATTTCTTGTGCTTCATCAAGCGATACTGATTTTTTCCAAATCTGGCCATTTAGCTGATCGGTAAGCGCAATTGGGTTACCTTCTAGTAAAATTTGACCCGATGCTAACACTGCCATATTCGGGCAAAGCTCAGATACATCCTCAACAATGTGAGTTGATAAAATAATGGCTTTTTCTTCACCTAGGCTTACTAATAAGTTGTGAAAGCGGTTGCGCTCTTCAGGATCAAGGCCCGCTGTTGGCTCATCCACAATAATTAAGTCAGGATCGCCTAACAGTGCTTGTGCAATACCAAAACGCTGGCGCATACCACCAGAAAAGCCACTTACTGCTTTTTTGCGATGCTGGAATAAATTAGTGTGTGCCAGTAAACCTTCAACAGCTTCCTTACGTTCACCATTATTTTCGATGCCCTTTAAAATCGCCATATGATCAAGTAATTCATAAGCACTAATGCGTGGGTACACACCAAAATCTTGTGGTAAATATCCTAGGCGTTTACGCAGACTTTGCGGATCGTTAAATACATCAATACTATCAAAGGTAATTTGACCGGCATCTGCTGTTTGAAGTGTTGCGATAGTGCGCATGAGTGATGATTTGCCAGCGCCATTTGGCCCTAATAAACCAAACATGCCTTTTGGTACTTCGAGATTTACATTATTCAGTGCTTTTACACCGTTGTCGTACGTTTTTGATAACCCTGTTATTGATAACATTTGCGTTCTCTTTTTTGTTTATTGCCAATATTTCATCGGTCAGTCTAAGGAAAGTGAATGCAACTTAACCATCTAAAAATGATTAAAGGTTAAAATCGGTGATTAACGGTTTATTAACAAAAATACTGCTGTTCAAACTAATCAGCTGCTTTGCTGATAATAGTGGTAGTATTTTGTAAAAGGGAAAAGCAGATGCAAGTTACTGTTGCAGCTCTGCCCATAATTAACAAAAAAGCCGCCAATCAAAATGATTAGCGGCTTTGAACATAATAGTGGGCGTATTATGTATAAGGGATAAACTTATGCTACTTGCTGCGTGCCATCAGCATAGCGAATTAAATAATCAAATGCGCCTAAACTTGCTGTTGCTCCACTGCCCATCGCAATAATAATTTGTTTAAATGGTGTGGTTGTCGCATCACCTGCAGCGTATACACCTGGCATTGATGTAGCGCCTTTATCATCAACAATAATCTCACCAAATGGGGTTAATTCGATACTGCCTTTTAAGAATTCAGTGTTTGGAATTAAACCTATTTGTACAAAAATACCTGCAAGCGAAAGACTATGCTCGTCGCCAGACACACGATCAGTATAATTTAGGCCAGTTACTCGCGTACCATCACCGATAACTTCGGTAGTTTGCGCATTTTTAATAATCTCAATATTACCTAGGCTGTTGGCCTTTTTGATCAACACTTCATCGGCACGTAACGTATCGGCAAACTCTAATACGGTAACATGCTCAACAATATTAGCTAAATCGATAGCTGCCTCGATGCCTGAGTTACCGCCACCAATCACTGCCACTTTTTTGCCTTTAAATAACGGGCCGTCACAGTGCGGGCAATAAGCAACACCTTTACCACGATATTCTTGCTCGCCCGGTACATTCATTTCACGCCAGCGTGCTCCTGTTGCCAAAATCACACTTTTACTGGACAGTGTTGCACCGCTTTCCAGTGCGACTTCTACGTTGCCAGACTTACCTAAGGTAACGGCTTTTTGTTGGGTAATAATATCAACATCATAGTCTTTAACATGCTCTTCAAGCTGTGCCACCAGCTTAGGCCCTTCTGTTTTTTGCACCGAAATAAAGTTTTCAATGCCAACAGTATCTGCCACTTGGCCACCAAAGCGCTCAGCTACAATACCTGTTTTTAAGCCCTTACGCGCCGCGTAAATTGCCGCGGAGGCACCTGCTGGCCCACCACCGACTACAAGTACATCAAATTCATCTTTTTGTGACAGTAGCTCGGCTGTTTTTTCTGCTGCGCCATCATCAAGTTTATTGATAATGTCACTGAGTGAAAGTGCACCTTGGCTAAATAGCTCACCATTTAAATACACGCTTGGTACGGCCAAAATGTTGCGCTCTGACACTTCACCTTGGAACAGTGCACCATCGATCATTGTAACCGTAACATTCGAATTTAAAGCCGCAATTGTATTAAGCGCTTGTACTACTCCTGGGCATGTTTGGCAACTCAGTGAAATATACACTTCGAAATTAAGTGTACTTTGCAAACCCTTAATTTGTTCCACCTCCAGCTCACTTGCTTTGGTAGCAACGCCCCCTGTATGCAACAGTGCCAAAATTAAGCTTGTAAATTCGTGGCCCATTGGCACACCCGCAAAATTAATTTCGGTGCCTCTTTTCGGTGAACGAATTGAAAGCATTGGTTTGCGTGCAATTGAATCGTCTTCACGAATTAAAAAATGCTCACTTAGTGCTAAAAGATCATGTGCTAAGGCTTTTACTTCCTGTGATTTATCACTGTCATCTAAGGCAATGACCAGCTCTACAGGGTCGACAATACTGCTAAAATGGCTCTGTAATTGTGTTTTGATATTGTTATCTAAAATACTGTTCATGATGATCATTCCTTAAATGACATTAATCGGTAAACCAAATTGCTGCCTGCTCTAACAGGCAGCAAGGTAAGAGGTGTTAGATTTTGCCAACTAGGTCTAATGAAGGAGCAAGTGTTTCATCACCTGGCTGCCATTTAGCAGGACACACTTCACCGTCATGTGATGCAACATACTGTGCAGCTTGGATTTTACGAACAAGTTCGCCTGCATCACGGCCAATACCTAAATCGTGAGTTTCGATAACTTTAATCTCACCTTCAGGGTTGATTACAAATGTGCCGCGTAGTGCTAAGCCGTCTTCTTCAATCATTACACCGAAGTTGCGTGTAATACGGCCAGTTGGGTCGCCGATCATTGGGAACTGGATTTTCTTAATTGTGTCTGACGTATCGTGCCAAGCTTTGTGCGTAAAGTGTGTGTCGGTTGATACTGAGTACACTTCAACACCCATTTCTTGTAACTTGCTGTAGTGATCCGCTAAGTCGCCAAGTTCGGTTGGGCACACAAAGGTAAAGTCAGCTGGGTAAAAGAATACAACCGCCCATTTACCTAAAACGTCTTTTTCAGAAACTTCAACAAACTCACCATTGTGGTATGCCATTGCGTTGAAAGGTTGGATAGTTGTATTGATTAACGATGTGCTCATAATATTTCTCTCTCTATAATGTAATTAGTCATCGAAAAAATTAATTAATACTTTCCGATTGGCTTGATATATAGATTAAGAAATTCAGTTAAAAAGATAAAACAGATTAATTTGATAACAGTAATCGATTTTAAAGAACGATAAAAAGTGTTCCTTTTAATTTCTCAACTTAATGTCAGCTTGCTCACGATTATCACACTTTATTTTTTGCTCGCCATAAAAGTAAATATTGTTTACCAAGGTATAAGAACCCGATAGCAGACCTGACACAGGGAGAATAGTTGGTGATATAACGATGCCAGAGACGCTATAAAAGCTAATAGTTTCTTTCGCAACATCAATAACTTTTAGTATTTTTTTATCGCTAGAAAGCTCACAGCGCAATTTTGCAACACAGGTTGCTTCTTTATCTGTTACCGGAAAGACAATACAGGCAGAGAGTAAAAACACGCCAGTCAAGCTTCTTGGTTAATCGCATAATTTACTATAACTCAAGGTTCACCGATTAATTGTAAAATACTGTTTAGCCTTTAGTTTTTATGGGCAGTAAAAGCTAAACACTGCTAATTAGAATTTGCTGACTCAGAATTACCATTAATATTATTTAAATAAGCTTCCGCCATATTAGCCTGATGATTAAGTTGGTTTTTACCTACATAAAACTGGCGAGCAGTATCATTATGTTTAATTAAATACGCTTCACCCAATGAAATACTATCATCCATCAGATTTGAAACCGCTTTATAAGCTGCAATTGCCTTTGCTATTTCTTTAGTGTTTTGATCGATAGAGGGTGATGTTCCAATTTCAGGCTGAGTGCTTTCTTTTTTATAAAGAGCTTGCGCACTGGTAGATATGGTCACATTAGCACTTTGTGCAGTTAATGACTTCTCAGCCTGCTGAAAAGCAACATTATTCTTATGATTATTAGCTTGATAAGAAACATCGTTTTGACGGGTATACATTGATACTTGCATGATTCACTCACTTTCTTAATTTCGTTAATACGAGCTTAATGTGTTCAGTATTAACCCATACTTAACTTGTGTGTTTTTTATTCATTAGGTGAATCAAGCTTGATTACCCAAAGCGCTCGATATATAACAAAAATAAAAAGGGAAAAATTATGCAAGATCATCAATCAGTATCACTCACAGACTTTATAGAATACCCTCAGGAAGAGATGTTACATCGGGCGCAAACCTTTTTAGACACAAGTAAACGTCGCCATTCTATTCGTTCGTTTTCTGATAAGCCTGTACCAAAAGAAATAATTGAAACCTGTATAAAAGTAGCCGCAACCGCACCAAGTGGTGCAAATCATCAACCATGGCATTTTGTAGCCATCAACAGCATGGATGTTAAAAAGAAAATAAGAGAAGCTGCCGAAGATTTAGAACGCTCTTTCTATCAAGGGCGTGCGGGTGAAGAATGGCTCGATGCACTAAAACCTCTTGGCACTGATGACCAAAAGCCTTACTTAGAACACGCGCCTTGGTTAATTGCAATTTTTAGCCAAAAGAAAGGCGGTATTCATGCCGAAGACAAGCACACCAATTACTATGTGCATGAAAGTGTGGGTATCGCGACAGGCTTTTTAATTCAAGCTCTTCATCATAGCGGCCTAGTTACACTCACCCACACCCCAAAACCAATGAGTTTTTTAACCGACATTTGTGGTCGTGATAAAGATAATGAGCGCCCTTATATGCTAATTATCGCAGGTTATCCCGGTGATGATGCAACGGTGCCTGAACACGCCTTAGTTAAAAAAGACATTACTGAAGTTTCGAGCTTTTTATAATGAAAATACAACCAGGGAAATACCAGCACTTTAAAGGCAATTTTTATCAAGTGATTGATATTGTTACCCATAGTGAAACGCAAGAAACATTAGTGCTCTATAAGCCGCTTTATGGTGAGCAAGCCCTTTGGGTAAGACCGATTGATATGTTTTTAGAAGAGATCGAGCGCGACGGTGAAGTGTTTAAACGCTTTACTTTAGTGGAACCAATGGCATGAATGCAATTAGCAAAAGTTATATCAAAAAAATTAATAAACCTATGCATTGTTAATATTTTTACCTCTGATTATTTATGGTCTCACAAGAACTCATGTTGGCTGTACTTTCGAAGAATTTGAACGTATTGAATCAGATGACAAAGTACATATTGCAAAAATTTTATTGAGCAACTGCGGCGCAACCACCGATTGGGGTACTACTGTTGCTGTTTCATACCAGCAAGATGAAGAGATACTTCACTTTTCATTAAAGGGAAAACCTGAAACAAATCAATTAAAGTTAACTTGGGAAGAAAATGGTTCATTAACTATTTCAAATATTGATTTTGAAAAATTGATGTACTTAAGAAAAGATCACACAATTGTAAAAGTTAATTATCAGCTGAGTTCGAATTCAACACCCAAACATCTTTGAAGCTTAACAAAAAACGCTGCAGTGGCAGCGTTTTTACTTGTTCTAGTTAGTAAATAAATCAAACACATTACCTAAGGTACTTGTTTTACCGCGATAAAACTCGGTGTAAGTGCAGTTTTTGCAAACCACCGCTGTAAACTTTCGGTTTTGCATATCAAAAATTTTTGACCAACCACTGCCCGTAGTGGCAATTTCATCTGTGTCAAAGCGTTCACACTGACACTTAGGGCAAGACCAATTCGCCATACACCCTCCTATTTTTTATTTCTTTTTAGCATCCATTGACCATAAAATACTTTGGTCAGCACCCATTACTGTCGTTGGCATTTGGCCATTCCACTGCTGGGCACGCACATAATCAACTAACGTCGCATTTGCCTTAATCGCTTCCGCTTTCTTCTTAATTGCCTCTGCTTCTGCCAAACCTTTCAGTTTAATTGCTTCCGCTTGCGCTTCTGCTTCAACTCTAATTGAGTAAGCTTGACCATCTGCCTTTGCTTTTGCAGCATCACGTTGTGCCATCGCAGTATTCACTTCACGCTGCGCTTCTAGCTTTTGACGCTCTAAACGGTGCATTTCTGCTGCCGCTAAGTTTTTCTCAGTTTGTTTTGTTTCAATTGATTGAATGTACTTTTGCGGTAAAACTAAATTCTCTAATTGAGCCGAATCTAGTTTTACTGGGTACTCTTTCATTTCTTCAATTAATAACTCTTCAATTTGTGCTATTACTTGCGAGCGATTTTGAATCAACTCTTCTGCTTTATATCGAGCTAATGCATCTTTTGCTGCAGAACGTAATTTAGGATCAAGAATACGGCTTTCAAACTGCGTCAAACCACCATAGCTTTTGAACAAATCAAATGCTTGCTCGCGCATTACAGTCCAGTTAATAGATACTTCAGCAGTAACTGGCATTTGCTCATGAGTTGATGCATTTAGCTTTTCAACATTCTTACGTGTACGAATTTCAAGTACTTCAACATCATCTACAAATGGTATTTTAGTATGAAGACCTGGGTTTACTTGTTCTTTCGCTTCACCAAAACGTTTAATAATACCAACGTGACCTTCATCTACTGTGTACATCGCAGAATAAATCAAAGATACACCCACTAAACCAACAATCGCTCCAACAATTGGACCCTTTTTCTTTGGTACCGCCATAGTGAGATCTGGTAAATCATTCTTTTCATTCAACATACTTGTTACTCCCATGTATTAAGTGACACAAACAGTAACAAATTATTGGCTATTTTGGAGAATTAAATGACAAAAGGCCTAACCCCAACACAAAAGGAGTTAGGCACATTTAAAAGGCTAAAACCGCAATTTCGATGTTGTTAGTTACTTTTAGAAGTATTTTTTAAACTTAAATAAAATAGTTTTGTCACTCGCTCTTCTGGTAACCAATTTGAGTAAGTAAGCGCTAAACTAGCAAGCGGTTTAAGAGCCAACACCTGATCTAAACTTTTATTATCAGTCATGGCATTTGTCATAAGTTCTCTCGCTTGCTTTAAAAGGGCTAAGTAAGCCTCTAAACCAGCTTTATTGGTGACCGGTCCATGCCCCGGAATAATTTTAGTATTATCATCCACTTTTGAAAGCACATCAGTTACCGCATTGATAACACCGTCTAACGACCCCCCACTATCGACATCAACAAACGGTAGGCTTTTTAAGTTAAAGAAAATATCACCCAAATGCACTGCGTTTGCCTGTTCATAGAAAATAACAGCATCACCATCAGTGTGAGCATTGTGATAATGCCATAACTGTGCATGCTCGTTGTTGAAGTGCAGTGTCATATCTTTACTAAAGCTAATCACTGGAAGGTATTTAGAACCTTCACCATGCTTTTCTTTCAATCGGTTATAAACATTGTGATGTGCAATAACATGGCTACCAGCATTGGCAAAATTTTCATTCCCACCAGTATGATCACCATGATGATGAGTATTAATCACAAATTCAGGAGCTCCTGCTTTAAGCTTACTGATCTGCGCTTTGATATCGTCACTCAATTTAGCAAACTGATCATCGACAATATAAATACCATCTTCGCCAGTACTAATGGCGATATTACCTCCCTGCCCATACAGAACATGCAAATTATCAGATAGTTTCTCTAACTTAAAATCAACTTCAGCATATGCCGTTCCGTTAGATAAAACTCCAATATAAAGCAGTATTGATGTGGTTAACTTTTTCATAGCGACCCTTATTGGTTTTGTTCTTTTACGAGTTCTAGCAACTTATGGTTTAAAAAAACAGCAAAATATTACTTGACGAAATTGATTACACCTGTAATTCTTTACCAAGTTTTAAATTACAGGCGTAATCAATATGGATATCAGTAATTCTGAATTTGAAGTACTTCAAGCATTATGGCGTGTTCACCCTGCCGATGCACAAACAGTAGTTGATGAACTTAACAAAGAGAAAAGCTGGCATGAAAAAACAGTTAAGACTCTTCTTGGTCGTATGGTGAAAAAAGGAGCGATCGAGTTTGAAAAAAATGGCCGAAGCTATATTTATTCACCCGTACTTGAAGTAGAAGCCTACCAAGTACAAGAAAGCCAAAGCTTAATTGAACGCTTATTTAACGGCCGCATTGCCCCGCTTGTAACTGGATTCGCTAAAAATAAAAATCTCAGCAAGCAAGACATTGATGAGTTGAAAAACCTTATCGACAACTGGGAACAAAAAAATGACTAACTGGTTATTGGAGCAATTATGGCCCACCAGTTTAGCCATCATTTGCACATTACTTTGTAGCAAGCTGCTGCGAAATCATCTAAGCGCTCGGTTTCAATACACACTTTGGTTGCTTGTACCTTTGGTATTGCTATTGAACAATCTGCCAGTTTCAAGTGCCATGTCATTTGAAACCGAATTGCACCGATACGTTGTGTCAGTTACATCCCAGTCTAAATCTCTGGATGTGTACGGTTTACTTAGCATGATTTGGTTAACAGGCTTTTGCTTAATGAGTTTTTTAGTGTTTTATGAACACCTCTCAATTAGTAAAAAGTTCAATTCTGGTAAGCAGTTTAGCCATAAGGTGAACAATCGATTACCTGTTTATTTCAGTGATGCAGTGAATAGCCCTGTGCTGTTTGGCCTGATACATCAACGATTATTTATTCCGCTTGATTTTCATAAGCGTTACGACAGCGAGCAAGCAAAACTTATTTTTCAACATGAATGGGTACACTTTGCGCGCAAAGACAATTGGAGTAACGCTCTCGCAATCACCTTACTACTTATTTTTTGGTTCAACCCTCTGTGTTGGATTGGTTATAGCCAATACAGAAAACAACAAGAAGTCGCATGTGACGCAGCCGTACTCGCCCATGCAAATAGAACACAGCGTATTGCCTATTGTCGCGCATTACTAGCTTGTGTTTCAGATACTAAAAACACGCTTTCTAGCTACAGTTATTACACGGAGAAAAGCACTATGAAACAACGTTTAAATACAATTCAAAAAATGCCTAAAGGGAATATTTTAGTAAATCTTTTGCTATGCCTTGTTCTTTTTGCAGGTCTATCAAGCATTGCGTTTGCTAAATATGGTGAAGGCACTAAAGAATACAGTAAAGAAGAAGCGCAACCTATTGTTCGTATTGAGCCTATTTACCCTAAAGAGGCAGCTGACCAAAGTATTGAAGGTTCCGTAGTACTCGGTTTTACTGTCACTAATAACGGTCAAACAGATAATATTATTGTTATCTCAGCTGAGCCAAAAGGTGTATTTGATAAAGAAGCGAAAAAAGCACTAAGAAAATGGCGCTACAAACCAACTGGTAACACCAACAAGCAATACTTAGTGCAATTGGACTTTGCTTTATCAGATGATTACAAGTCAAAGGATTTAGTTGAACGTATTAAAGTAAGTTCGCATTAATTAATCAGCTATCTGTAACTATTAACTAAACAAAAGGGCATCATTTAGATGCCCTTTTGTTTTTTATTTTGGGTGAAACTCAATACGGTGTAATATTTCCCCAGGCAGCAGCGGCGTTTTTGCCTGTTTAATATAATCAGCATATCCAGCACGGTAATAAGGTGATAATGGGTGCCCACTTTGCCCACCTGGCAAAGTTAAAATCGCTGACTCTTCTGCTCCAGGTTGAACAAATAAACGCTCTGATGCACCAAAGCCTTTACCTTGTACTGCGGGCATAAAACTGTCACCAAATGCTGGCGCTTTCGGCATATCGAGTAATTTACTTAGTAGTGGTATTTGCTTACTAAATGGGTGTTGAATATTAAGTTCATTCACTTTGCCCCAATTTAACTCGAGTAACGAGCCGTCGTGTTGAATATTAAGTTCATTCACTTTGCCCCAATTTAACTCGAGTAACGAGCCGTTTTCACTACCGGTGTGTTTTACCAAGAGATCTTTTTTCATTTCTTGATAAGTAGTTGTCAGTAAATCAGGCCATGATGCTGCCGTCGATGGTAACCAGTCATCTGTAAAGCTATTAATCAGTTGCCATGCAGCAGGCTCGAGGTCTCGTTTAATTGGCGATAATGAAAGCCCCTCTGTTTGTAATTGAGCTTCTACAGGTGAGAAGAGTTTATCGATAATTGCTGAGCGATATTTTCTTACCAAGGTATAGCCAACAGAATCTGCACATGCACACTCACCCCAATTTTCAACAAGCTTAATATCTTGTTGGTAGGTATCGGGTGATAATTTCAGGGTTTTAAGTAATAATTCCTGCCATGGCTTCAGAAACAGCGCTTTATTATCGAGCTGAATATCATAGAAGTCTTGCTCATTAAATTGCTCTTTTTCAAAAAGGCGTTGCTTAATTTGCTCTGCACGAGCGCCTAACGCATAACCGCCATTACCATAGCGTTTATCTTGCTCAACACTCACGACTCGACTATTCGCTGTCCATAAACGCCCGTGCTCAGGGTTAAGCACAAACGGCACATCTTGCGCATCTTGGTTCCAAGTTACATCAAAGCGGTCTGGGGTAATTGCAATCGCACTGGGTAATGTGCGGGCAGGTATTGCACCTGTCGCCTGCCAAGCAGCATTGCCTTTATCATCCGTCACTAACATGTTTTGTACAGGGATGCCTATGGTTTTCGCGATAGAAAGGGCATCTTCAACATTAGTGGCTTGCTCTAGATTAAGTAACTCCATATCAACGGCATAATCTTGGTGAGCGACCCATTTAAGCGCGTACTTTTTACCACCAATATGTTTAACAGGACCAAACTCGCTGACTTCTAGCGAGTAATCATAAACTTGTTCTGGTGTCACAATCTTTTCAATAACCGTATTTGTTTTATAGTTACTATCTAACTCAATCCAATCAACCGTATCAATATAGGCATTGGTGAACCCCCAAGCTACTTTACCATTAGTTCCAACAACAACTGCTGGAGCACCAGGGAGACTCACACCGGTAATTTGATGCTCTTCATCATTATCACTGTAGTTTAATTGTGTACGATACCAAATAATCGGCACAGCTAATCCCAGATGCATATCATCAGCAAGTAATGCTTTTCCTGATGCAGTTAAACTTCCCGTAACAGCCCAATTATTACTGCCAATATCGAGAGGTTCTTCAATTTGGTGCGAGGTAAAACTCAACAGTTCACTTTTTATATTCGGGATATCAGTTTCAATTAAATCAAATTCTGACCCATCGAGCGCGGCTTGAAATTCACTTGGCTGAGTTAAAAATCGAACCATCTCAGGGCCAAATTTCTCATTAATATAGGTAAGAGATAAATCTCGATTAAAACTATTTTCTTGAAGGTCGAGATACATACTAAAGATCACTAATAAGCTATCTTCAGGCAACCAAGGATTTCGCTTAGCGCCAGTGAGTAAATATTCAAAGCTCGAATAAGGCATATGACTTACGGCCAAATTTACACCTTCAGAGTAACTTTTTAAAATATCTTGGTGTGTGTTTGGTAATTGTTTTAGGATTTGTTGGCTGCGTTTTCTGAATTGATGGAAACGCATTTTTTTATCAAGATTTAACGCAGCTTTACCAAATAGTTCGGACAACTCTCCAGCAGAGTTTCGACGCAATAAATCCATTTGGAAGAATCGATCTTGCCCATGAGCATAACCCAAAGCAAAAGCTGCATCTTCGCGAGATTTAGCTGTAATAACAGCATGCCCTAGAGAGTCCCGTTCTAACGCTACTTCATTATCAATAAGTGTGACCGAAGTTTTCCCAGACAGCTCAGGCAAACTGAGTGTAAGCACGCCATAAACTGCAGCGGTTGCAATTAAAGCTAATATTAAAAGGAATATTGATAGCTTCTTTATAATTTTTATCATTTGGCTGATCATCCAAATTATTTTTATTGCTGTCTATCATAGTAATACTGAGTATAAGTTGCACCTACCCAATCACTTTTATTCTATTTCATAATTATTTTGTACAAAAAAGAGTCAAAACAGTTGTATTAAACAAGAAAATATTACTATACTGAACCCGTATACTGATTTTCATCTTTCCATTGTCTGATCTGCAAAAAGCTGGTTTTCTCCTCCAGCTTTTTTCTTGCGTAAAATTTCATTAGCATTCAAAGAATAATCCCTCTTAATGACTAATTTATTAAACCTGTCATATCGCTGTTAACATATTCATAAGTGAAATAGCTTTGATTCAG
>NZ_JAPEHW010000032.1 GCF_028875915.1 Pseudoalteromonas sp. G4 | reverse complement strand
ACATGCTAACTGCGTTAGAATTTATCAATGTAGAACAACTACATAAGAAAAATTCCGCCTTGTTAACATTTCATTTATCCAGCGCCATCCCTGATCACGTACTTAACAGAATTGGTATTAGATTAGCAAGCTATTCATTGCGGTTTTACTTTTTATAAGACGTAAGGGAGTTCGCGAATGGCAGTAGCACTAAACAAAAATTGCATTTCGTTTTACTTATTAAAGCCTGAAACTTACCTGTTTGGTAAACACTATTTTATTCGCAAAAAAATTAAAGCTGCGGGTTTAAAAATCATTGGTAAGAAAAAGATAAACCTCACTTTTGCCGACTTAATGGCGCTTTATCCAAATGTAATGGCGCGTATTACCATGTCGTTAAGAGTGCCATTTTTAATGGACTTAGATATGTATTTTGTTGAAGGTGAAAACGTTGTTTCACGTTTAAATTCGCTGAAATACGATATTCGCCAAGAGTTATCTGGTGCTAAAATTGGCGGTTTTTTACATACCCCAGATAGCCCACAAGAATTAAAGCAGCATCTCTCTATTTTATTGAAAGAACATTCTCAAGCTTAAATTCCAAACAAAAAGAGCAGCCAAGTGGCTGCTCTTTCAAAAAATAACCTTTGGTTATTTAAGCGGCATTATCTTCAATACCGACAATGATCCAAGGTGCATCTTGCGCCGATAAATTACGCTCAAGGTGCCACACTTCATCAATTGGCTCTTCTTGTTTATCGCCAAGGTCGCGGTATTTTCCACGAAAACGTACGCTAATTTCCCACAGCATCGGAGATGTATTTGCACGCGCAAGCTCTGCGTCAATAAACATTACCTCTGTAGCAACTTCAGTTACCTCAGCACGTTCAGCTTTTAACTCAGCCAATAACTGCTCGCTCACGTATTCTGAGATCACGTCAAAGTTATTGTCATTCCATGCTTTTTGCAGCGTGTGGTAATGATCACGGGCACCTTGTAAAAAGCCATTTAAGTCAAAGTTAATTGGTAAGTTCATTGGCACTGACTGGCTTTGTCCAAACCCTTGCGACTGAAATTGTTGTGGTGCTTGGCTTGGTGCTTCTGGCTGACCCATTGGCGGCATTCCCGCATATTGCGCTTGGCTTTGTGCTTTTTTCACCATCATCATTTTAAATAGTTTAAATAACACGAAGGCAACCAAGGCAATAATAATGAAGTCCATAAACTGGAAGCCCTCAAAATCGCCGCCCAGCATAGCCGCAATTAAGCCACCCGCAAGTAAACCACCTAAAATGCCACCCATTAAGCCTTTTTTAGATGACTTTTTGGCAGGCAATGTTGGATTAGTGGTATTAGCTTGTTCTTTTTGTTGTGTTGTTGTGGTTTGCTGCGTTTTGCCTTTGCTTTTACTGCCGAATTTCTTGCGAGCTTCAGCGTCAAACGAAAACGATAAGGTAAGTGCGATTAACGCGAAAAACCATGCGAATTTTTTCATCAAATTATTCCGTATAAAAATGCTGTGAGCATTCTAAAATTCACACTTTGATAGTCAATAGGTGACTTGAGATTAAAGACGTTAAAATTAGCCAAACATTAATTAAATTTATCTTAAATCGCACCACAAAGGTGTAATGCGATTTCTCAAGTATTTAATTGCAACATGTGGTTTCTGATGTACTGATATGTTTTTTAAGGGTGTTATTTAACGCTGCGGTTTCTTGCTTGGATGCATTTCGCTCACTAAATCTATCCACCATAAAGCTATCATGATCTCTTAATAAATACGTAAAACGCATCAACTCTTCCATCACATCAACCACTCTATTACGATAATTAGACGCTTTCATTTCACCTGAAGGTTCAAATTCTTGGTACACCTTAGCAATTGATGATTGGTTAGCAATGGTAAACATGCGCATCCAACGACCTAAAAGACGCATATTATTTAACGCATTAAAACTTTGAGAGCCCCCACTGACCTGCATTAAAGCCAGTACCTTACCTTGTGAAGGGCGAATAGCCCCAGATGATAACGGCAGCCAGTCAATTTGATTTTTAAAAACCGCTGACATATTGCCGTGGATCTCGGGTGAACACCACACTTGCGCTTCAGACCAATTAGCCAACTCTCGCAGTTCTTTTACTTTACTATGTGAGGCCGATTCATCATTATCAAAAACAGGTAAGCCTGTTGGGTCAAAGATACGAACTTCGGCGCCCATATGCGTCAGAATATTAGCTGCTGTCTGTATTGCCAATTTGCTATATGAAGTTTCACGCAATGAACCATACAGCATTAACACCTTTGGTTTGTGTGTACTCAATGCTTTGATTTCAGGTTTTAATTTAAATATTTCGTTACTTAAAAAGTGCATAATGACTACCTTTATTATTTCATTTACACCTCTTAAGACGTGTGACATCAGCAAAAGACGAAAATTTTTCGTCTTACTGTGAAAGTTGACGTCTTATATATACACTTTTTAGTAATAATATTAAGGCAGTAAGTGACAATGAATATCGAAAATGTCTGGCAAGAATATCAAAAAGCATTAAAAGGCTTTCTTCACAGTAAAATTGAAAATAAAGCAGATGTTGATGATTTAATGCAGGAAATTTTTATAAAAACCTACCAAAATTTGCATTTGGTTAAGGACATCAGCAAGGTCAAATCGTGGCTTTTTCAAGTTGCCAATAACACCATCATTGATTTTTATAGAGCACGCGCCAAACAACAAAACCAAGCTGAGACACCTCAAATATTAGATGACAATGAACAAGTCAAACATGACTTAATGAATTGCTTAGCGCCTTTTATTCAAAACTTACCACAAGAGCAGCAAGCATTGTTAATTGCAGTGGACTTGGAAAATGAAGAGCAAAAGGCCTTAGCGGAGAAAATGGGTGTGAGTTACTCCACATTAAAATCTCGCGTTCAATCAAGCCGAAAGGCGTTACGTGCATTATTTGATGAGTGTTGCCACTTTGAATTCGACTATTGTGGCAAAGCGATTGATTACCATCGTAAACCTGAGTTCACCAAGTTTTAATCTTATTGCAATGATTTAAAAGGACTTAAACGCATGATGAAGACACCAACAAACACCTATTTATTATGGCTTTGTTTACTTAGCGCGATGCTAATAGGGTGTTCAAATCCCGTTTCGCAAACGATTAAACACGATACAAACTCAACGTCACCATTAAAAACACACGCTAAACATCAACTTTATCAACAGTTAACTGAATGGCAAGGTGTGCCCTACAAGTTGGGAGGTACCTCTAAAAAAGGCATCGACTGTTCCGCCTTTGTGCAAAAAACGTTTATCGATCGCTTTGGTTTTTTATTACCCAGAACCACCTTACAACAAGCGCAATTTGGCACAGCAATTAGTAAAGATAAATTACAAGCGGGCGATCTGATTTTCTTTAAAACTGGATTTCGCAGCTATCATGTCGGCATGTATATTGAAAACCATCAATTTTTACATGCATCAACCAGTCAAGGTGTGACCTTATCATCGCTCAAAAACAGCTATTGGCAAAAAGCCTACTGGCAGGCAAGACGGATTGAACAACTAAACTGAAACCTGTTTTTACACAAACCTCCCCGATAAATTCTATTGGTGAATAAAAAGAGCGAATGCTTTCACATTCGCTCTTGGTGAGGTTAAAACGAGAAAACTTGTTTTATTCTATATGCTTATTAGAAGTTTACAGTTACTTCATTTGAGCATACATCACCTGCCTGACATACTTTGTAGGTGAATGTTGTTTCTGTTACTCCACGACTAAAGTCACGGTACACACCGTTGTTTTCAACTGTATCGAAAAGCACACCATTGCGATAAATATCGACCATACCTGGTGCTGCGCCATCAATAATCAGTTCAACACGCATAAACCCTGTACGTGATAAGTTCGCGCGTTTAACAGCAACTTCAATAGTAGCATCAGAAATCTGAACTTCTTTGGTCACAGTATCTGATAAACCTTCTGCATCCGTTGTTGTTAGCGTAACACTGTAAGTGCCCGCTGCAGCATATGCATGAACAGGGTTATCTTCACTTGATGTATTGCCATCACCAAAATCCCAAGCATACGATACAATATCGTTATTTCTATCTGAGCTCGTGTTTGTGAAGTTCACATTGTAACCATCTAGTTCAAATGAAAAATCGGCTACTGGCGCCACAGGGGCTACATCACCAATTGCGCTAAATGTTAAAGACCAGTTATCTATCGAGCCAGTATCTGCACTGAATGTATCAACAACGCTCAATGTCCAATCACCTGCCGCATTTTCACCATTAAAAATAACCGCTTCGTAAGTTTGGTTAATATTATCAGCAGAACCACCTGACTTATTGTGAAGGGTCGTAACTGTACCTGATGGCGACGTTAATGTAACAACCAAATCTCCAATGTAAGTATGAGTAATGTTCACACTTGCCAATGTATTAAAAATAGTCAGATCTTCAGGAACATTAATAACGGATGAAACCCCGGCTGGATCATTATCTGGAATAGCAACACTGGTATCATTGCCATAGCTAAAGTCAGCTAAGCCTTGAGGATTAACATACAACTTTACTGCACTGGTTTTTTCTAAGTCACCACTTTGACCTGTCACAGTAAAGCTGTACTCGCCCCAAGGTGTTTCAGCCGTTGTTGGAACTGTAAGTGTTACTACTTGGCCTGGCGTTGCACTTTCTGCCGATAGTGACGCGCCTTCAAGGGTGCTTTCTAAACTTAAATTAACCACATCATTCCATTCAGCTACAGATGCAATTTCAAATTCATAAGTTGCTGAACCACCAGCTGTAATAACTTGAGACGTTGGACTGGTCACAAATCTAAAACCAGGTTCTGGGTTAGACTGCTCAACTGCAGATAATGCATTTAGGCGGTTACCCGATACCGTTTTACCTTGTAATGCTGTATTTGCATCGCCCGAGTTCATCAACAAATCTTTTAACTCTTGGAAATTGAGTGTTGGATTGATTGATAATACGAGAGCAGCTGCACCTGCTACATGCGGTGTTGCCATTGATGTGCCTGAATAAGTCGCATAACTGTCACCTGGTACCGTCGACAAAATACTTGAGCCAGGTGCACCTAAATCAACACTAGTTAAACCCCATTGTGAGAAATTCGACATATTGTCTGAATGATCGGTACTTGCAACAGCTAAAACACTGTCATGTTCATAGCTTGATGGATAATGCGGGTTTGCGTCATTATCAACTGCATCATTACCTGCAGCAGCCACAAATAAAATATCTGCTTGCTCTGATGCTGTAATTGCATCAGCTAAAGCTTGGCTATAACCACCGCCACCCCAGCTGTTATTAAGCACCTTAACATCTACTCCAGCGTCTTTAAGGCCAACCATGTAGTTGATACATTTAATCGCATCTGAAGTTGAACCTGTACCTGAAGCAGTTAAGAACTTACAACCAACCATTGATACTTGGTGGTTAACGCCAACAACACCTTGGCCGTTATTTCCTGTCGCGCCAATAGTACCTGCTACATGGGTCCCATGGCCTTGATCGTCCATCGGATCGCCCGAGTTAGTGATTGCATTGATACCATGAATATCATCAATATATCCGTTACCATCGTTATCAATACCATCGCCAGGGATTTCATTTGGGTTTTGCCATGCATTTGCCTGAAGATCTTGGTGAAGATAATCTACACCAGTATCAATAATACCTACGACAACTTCACGACTACCCGTTGTGATATCCCACGCTTCTGGAGCGTCAATATCAGCATCATCTACACCACCTGTTTGCCCTGTATTGTTTAATCCCCAAAGGCTTGAGAATTGTGGGTCATCAGGTTGACCATTAATAGAAACAACAAAGTCAGGCTCAGCATAAGCTACAGCAGGGTGATTTTGCAGTTTGGCAATAGCGTCTTTAACATTGGTTTTATCAAGTGTGAACTGTGCTAATCGCCCTTGCAAAATATGCTTATAGCGATCATCAATTTCATCTAGGTTGGCGTCTGAAATTTTTGCAGCAACAAGTTTTCGTGCAGCTGCTTTTTCAGCCAGTTGAGCACTTTGTTTATATACAACAATGACTGAGTTTGGTTTGTAGCTATCGCCGCTTTTTTTATTAGGCGTAATCGCTGCTGATGCACTTGCTAACATTGGCAGCATCGCAATAGTTAATGCGGAAAGTTTTGCTTTCATTATTGAAATTCCATTTATTAAATAAAATGTAAGCTCGTAGTACGAGCACCTATCTCAACTTTCAGCAGTCTAAATTTTAAAGCAACTTATTTATCAAACACAGATATCGTGATTCGAGCAAGCAGGAAATACAATTAATTCCAAAAATAAAATTAACACATTGATTAAATTAGATTTATTTAACATCACAATTAAACAAAACAACAAAAAAGCGTGTTTTTCAGACTACTACTTTTTTGTGAGCCACTAGGTAACAATTACTTAACAAACCTGTAAAAAACATTGTAATCATTTGATTTAAATCACTTTTATAAGAAGCACAAATTTGACTGATGGCGAAACAACTAGCAAAAGGTGTAGTTTAATTTCGTCGTGTTCTAACAAGCTTTAATCAGATGAAAACTAACACTAGTAAACCACCCACAAGCAAATTTTGTATGCAGTCAATATCTTATATGTATATGATTTCGCTAGTGAGTAGTTCACTTTTAGCCCAATCTGTTTTGGCCAAGGACCTGCAAGAATCACCTCTTTCACTCAGTCTAAACTCATCCCTTCATTACAGAGTCGGTGCGCAACAGCATCATGTCGTAGTCACTCAGTACGGGATTTTAAATAAAGCAACAGTTAACCAAATAAACGAAGCGTCAAATCAGGCACATGTTGTTCAGTATGGCAGCAATAATCTCGCTGAAGTATTTCAGTATGGTACTGAAAACAAAATTAACCTTTCCCAACACGGGAATAATAACCATGCCGAAATTCTCCAGCAAGGAGATGCCAATATTGCCAACATATCTCAAGCCGGTGAACAAGCATTCAAAGTTCAACAAATTGGCAATGGTATTGAGGTCAACGTGACGTTCCATAAGCAATAAATGTAAAGGAGATACTCCGTGAATAAAAAACTATCGTTAGTGACGTGTGCTGTTGCACTCGCACTTGGCTCTGCTAGCGCTGCTGCAAATACTAAAGATGAAAGTGCGTCAGTTAAAGCAAACAACACAATTCAAAATTTTGCTAACACAATGATTGTGAATCAAACATCAGGTACTGGAGTAGCATTTGGTAATGACTTAGTCGCACTGCAAGACGGTGATCTTCACTATCTTGAGACTGACACACAAGGCACTGCAAATAGCATGCAAACAAGCCAAGTGGGTATTGGCAATATTTTATTACTCAGCACACAAGGTAATGATAATACTGAAACCTACACGCAAAACGGCTCAAATAATATCGCTCTGAGTGACCTAACTGGTAATGCTAACCAAATTAACGTAACTCAATCGGGTGAAGGTTTTTTTGGTATTTCCAATGAAGCAATCAATATCGTAACAGGTGATAACAACGACATTACCATTGAGCAAGGCGATGGCGGGCATTGGGCTTATAACAATGCCATGGAAGGTAACGATAATACCGTTTATATCAATCAATCTGGAGTATGGAACGAAGCGCATTTAGAGAGTGTGCAAGGTGACATGAATGATATTGAAATTGAACAATCCGGTTTTTGGAATATAACAAAGGTTGAAGAACTCACTGGCAACAATAACGAAATTGAAGTGATGCAAGATGGTGATTTACATCGCGTGTCTATCGGTTCGGTGTCTGGTGATGACAATGACATTAGCATTGATCAAGAAGGGGCTGAAAACGAGTTTACAGCAACATTAATTGAAGGCAACGATAACACGGTGTCAATTGATCAAGAAGGTGTTGCTAACCGCTTTGAAAGTACAATTATTATTGGTGAAGACAATGAGTTAATTGTAGAACAACGTGGTGAAAACAATGAGTCTAGTAGCGATGTGGTTGGTAATGACAACGATTTCCAAGTAACTCAGCTAGGTAATGAAAATGCCTCTTATGTAGGTGCAATTGGCGATAACAATGAGTTAATTGTTCACCAAAATGGTAATAACAACGAAAGTCATTTAGCGCACTTTAACGGTAGCGATAATGACGTTGAAATAACGCAAGTTGGCAATGAAAACACGAGTTATATCCAATCATCATACCCCGACCAATCTCTGACAAGCTACAACAATCAAATTACAGTGCAGCAGCTTGGTAATCAGAATGCATCAGCTGTGACCTTTAGCACGGCCGTAGATAGCAATGATAACACGCTTGATATTGCACAAGACGGTGATATCAACTCACTTGACTTGTTGATTGAAGGCAGTGGCAACATGCTAAACATTGCTCAAACTGGTAACTACAACATGATTGGCGGCATGGGTTCTGGTGCATTTTTAGTACAAGGATCTGATGTTGAATTAACTATCACACAAGTTGGTGACGGTAACTTAGTTGACGGTGGTATTTATAGTGCATCAGGAAGCGTAACTGTTACGCAAACAGGTGACTACAACACCGCAACAATTATTCAGCAATAAATAACAAGGTAAGGGCCTGAAAAGGCCCTATTTCTATGAAACTCTTAATCAATTTTATTTTATCAATCTTCCTTGTTTGTGTGCCCACAAAAGGGTTTGCAAAAAGTGATGATATTGAAATCAGTGGATTACTACTTGATCGAACCTTGAGCCGTTCAGGGAAAGAGTTTTATCACAAATTCAGTTTGCTATGGCAAGACATGCCCAGTACTACAGGTATTAATGTTGTTATCAAAGAAGCTGTGGTGCCAAGAGCTGGTACCAAGTTATTTGTTGAAGTTAATTCAAAAGCCATTTATGCCACCTATATGGGAAGACGAATAGAACCTGTCGAAGATAAAGTCGAACAAGCAATTTTTGCAACAATTGATGCAATCGCAAAATCACAATTTGTTGAGCAAAGTGACGATTTAGCAAGTAGTGGATGGTAATTAAAGAATGAAAAAAATAATAATAGCTTGCAGCTGGATGCTGCTTTTCTCAAACCAAACAATATCAACCGAGCTCGTTTATACCCCTATCAACCCAAGTTTTGGCGGCAGCCCACTAAACGGGGCGATGCTATTAAATAAAGCACAATCACAAAACAAACATCGTGCGCCAATAAATGAAAAAACGTATGCAGAAAAGTTTCAAGAGTCTCTTGAACGTGCATATATAAATCGCATGGTGCGAGAGATCACCGATCTCGCCTTTGGTGAAGGAGTTGAAGATAGCATGTTTAATCAAGACTCAGTATTTATGAGTGGCGATTATGAAATTCAAATTTTAACCAGTGGCAGCGACTCCATCACTGTTCAAATCACCAATACCGTAACTGGTGAAGTTGTTGTTATTGAAGTACCGAGGTTTGGCGAATGATGTTACGAATTTTTATTACTTGCTTATTAGTAGCGCTTTCTGGATGTAGCACCATCAAAAAAACACTGCCACCCGATCTTGAACTTGCTAAACAACTTGAAGAAACTCAAACATTTAATGAATTGGCAAATTTGCCTGATCCTGCTGGCAGTATTCCTGTATCGGTATATTCATTTCGCGATCAAACCGGGCAATATAAACCGCAAGCGAATGTCAGCTCATTTTCAACAGCAGTCACGCAAGGGGCAAATTCAATTCTTGTTCAAGCTCTTCATGAGTCAGATTGGTTTGTGCCTGTGGAACGTGAGGGATTACAAAACATTCTCACTGAACGAAAAATTGTTAGAGCAGCACTATCAAACAAAGAGGAAGAAGAAGTACAGCTTCCACCACTTACAACGGCAAAAATTATTCTCGAAGGTGGCGTTATTAGCTACGACTCAAATGTTAAAACAGGTGGCTTGGGAGCAGAATATTTTGGTATAGGGGCGTCTGAACTTTACCGTGAAGATGTTATTTCAATCTATTTAAGAGCGGTTGATGTTCGCACTGGTCAAGTATTACTCTCTGTTGCCACAACAAAGAAAGTACTCAGCTTAGAAATGCGTGCTGGATTCTTCAGATACGTCAGCTACAAACGCCTTGCCGAAGCTGAAGCTGGTTTCAGTGAAAATGAGCCAATGCATATCTGTGTAAAACAAGCTATCGAGAAAGCCCTTACCGAACTAGTTCACAAAGGAATAAACAAGGGCGTTTGGAATACCAAAGAGCAAAGCATGCAAATTGCTAAAGCTAAACAGCAAAAACAGATGGCAGCACATATGGCGCAATTAAAAGCAAAACAAAAAGCACAGTCACTTCCTAACATCAGCTTTATGGTGCAGTTTAGAACAGCAACAGCCGACATAGAACCTGTTTATAAACAACAATTACAGCAAATTCTGTCGTTACTATCACAACAACCAAAAGCACAGGTTGAACTTTTTGGTTATGCAGATAAACGAGGGGCTAACACTGCTAACGAAACCTTATCTTTGTCTCGCTCCGAAGCAATTGCAGCATATTTAATGAAGAACGGGATTGCTAAAGAGCGAATAAACATTATGGCTAGAGGTGAAAATGATGCGCAATATGCAAAACATGATAATGAAGGACTCTTTTTTGATAGGCGCGTTATCATCAACGTGAAACCCAGTTAACTCCCTTCTCCTAAAATAAAAAAGCGCAATAATTGCGCTTTTTTTATATTAATTCTGATGGCTTATATCAATGCCACTTTTCATAATCGTGGGTAAAAACTGTTGTGCCCAATTTACAAGTTCGATGCGATTTCGTGCTTTTGTTTTTCGAAAAGCACTGTAAAGGTGGGTTTTTACGGTATGGTCACTAATGTGCAATTGCTCTGCAACATCCTTATTTTGAGCACCTTGGGATATAAGACGAATAATTGTCCGCTCACGATTAGTTAATTTTTCCAACGCATCATTCTCTTTGCTAATCACTTTCTGTTTAGGTTGAGATGCAAGTAAATTCGAAAAAGCGCTGCAGATTTCACCTCGCTTAAACCATAATTCATTGCTCAAAACCTTTTGAATACCTTTAAATAACAAATCGGGTGCTTCATCTTGATAAAAAACCCCTTTAACATTTGCTAGTAAGAGTAACTGCTCGCATATATTGTCTTTTTCAGCATTATAAATCAGCACATTCCGATCCATTGCCAACTCCATTAAAGTGCTGGGCAACATATCGTTCCAAGGGGCGCCTTTTGCACAAATAAGGTACAAATCGAAGTGCTTTTCTATATCTGTTTTGGTTGGAAAAACTGATTCAACTTTCACTTTAAAGCACAATGTTTCAAGCACTTTTAAAATAATATTGGCAGTGTTGTGATGTTGCATTTGAGATGCGAGTTGCAAATAAACATTTGAATCCATTCTAGTCACTTAAAATATCCTTTTTTAATTGCTCTTAGAATAAGTACTCCAGACTATTTCATTTTTCACGTCAAGTAAAACAATAAGTTATATCATTTTGTAATTAAAACGGGTACTAAATTACTTTCAACAACTTGGAATCTAAAACCATTTAATTAGCAGGAGAAATTATCAAAATTTTTCATTCTTTTCGGTGTTGAAATATGTTCAATAACCGTTATGCAACGCTAAACAGTGGCGCGTCTAATTTGGCTTTATCTCAGGCAGTTTTATGCGATAACCTAAGCCGCCTTTTATTTTGAAACATTCAATACTGCCATTTAAATCTTGAGTGATATTGTTGTACGCAATATGAAGGCCTAAACCTGAATGGCCGCGATGCCGTTTGGTAGTGTAAAACGGCTCGAAAATCCGTTTTTCTTCTGCTTTTTCAATACTCTTGCCATTATCAAAAAAATCGAGAGTAAGTTGTTGGTATTCCTCTTTCATTTCACAAGTAATTTGTACAAGCGGTACATCAGCATGAAGCAATGCGTTTTCAATTAGTATATTGAATACTTGCGCAAGCGTGGCAGGATAACTGTAAAGTAGCGCCTCTCCATGCATTACAAGCTGCGCCTTTTCGTTATTAATTTGCAGGGTATTTAACGCCACTTTAAAGCTTTCGGTAAGCAAGTGGTTGATATTTATATTTTCCGGTCGTTGTGCGCTATTTTTACCAGCGAGTAGTTTAAAGCGCTCTACCAATTCGCCCGCTTTCCCAACACCACTTTCAATGAGCTGACTACTGTTGTTTACATCGCTCAAGAAACTTTCAAAATCGTGACTGGAAAGCGTTTTGCTTTTAAATTGCGACTCTGTGGATAGTGTTTGCATTTTTAAATGACTTACCGCAGTAATAGCTGTACCGAGAGGCGTGTTAATTTCGTGGGCAAGCCCTGCCACCATACTACCAAGGGCTGCGTGTTTCTCAGCTTCAATAATATATTCTTGAGCCACTTCCAGCTTTTCGATGGTATGCATTAGCTGCTGGTTCATATTGGCAAGCTCGGTTGTGCGCTCTAACACCCGCAACTCGAGTTCACTATTAAGTTCCTTTAATGCCACCTCTTGTTGCTTTAATTTGGTAATATCACGCTGTGTGCCTGTGATGCGTAAACCTTTTCCAGTTGTTTCATCAAACTCAACCACTTTGCCTCGATCTAAAAGCCAGCACCATTCCCCTTGTTTATTTAAAACACGATAACTGGCTTCAAAAAATGGTGTCTTGTTATTGATATGCTCAGCTAATGTTTGATTGAGGAATTCATAATCATCAGGGTGAACAAACTCCTTTAAACTGCTTGCATCTAGCCCAGTCGCCGTTTCAGAAAAGCGAGAATGACGTGGCAAATTTTCTCGTTTTATATCCCCCGTTGTTAAATCCCAATCCCATAACGTATCACCACTTCCCCACAATGCTAAATTAAGGCGACGCTCGCTAAGCTCGAGTTCTTTACGTGCTTTTATTTCGAGTTGCATACGGTTATGTTGCTGGACTTTGCGATAAATTAGCCAACTAATTATAAAAATCGAAAACAGTAATAACGCGACCCAATTGCGCGTTGTTTCAACACTTTCCAGCTCTGCTTGTTTTATTTTACTTTCTTGCTGTGCGAGTTTTAATTTCTGCTGAGCACTAAAGAGTTGATTTTCAACAATTAATGATTCTAACCGTTGCTGACTTTGTTTATCAAACAGGGCTGCCTTAGTTGCTTGATATTCTGTTAGTGCATCAAGTGCCTGCTTATAACGCGCTTGTTCTTTTAATGCTTTTACTAAACCTTCGTATGCCGAAAATGTGACAACGTTCTTTTTAACTTCTTTACTTAAATCAAGCGCATCTTGATAACTTTGTTGCGCTTTTTCATAGTTATTTTGGCTAAAATAAATGTCGCCATATTCAACATTTGCTTCCGCAATTCGCGATTTCGCATTGCGCTTTCGATAAATCGCCATAGCGTTGTCGAGATGGTTTAACGCTGCATCAAGGTTATTTTGTTGCTTAGCAATACGCGCGCGATATAAGTAAGTCGACCCGAGTAACATTGGATTGTTAATTTGAGTCGCAAGTAATTGCGCTTGATCTAAATAGCGCTGCGCTTCAACTAAATCGCCTTTTAAGCGATGTGTTTCACCTAAATTGTTGTACGAGTAAACCATACCACGTTGGTAGCCTATTTTTTCTTTTAGATTAAGCGAGCGTTTATGTAAATTAATTGCTTCATCATATCGCGCTAAGTCTTTGTAAATTATGGCAGTATTATTATAAGTAATGGCAAGGCGACGTTCGTCTTGCATGCCTTCGAGTACTTTTAAAGCCTTAAGCATATTTTCAAGCGCTTTATCAAAATCACCAATGGTGCGATAAATTGACCCCAAACGCCCAAAAGTAACGGCTAACATGCCTTGATCTTTGAGTGCTTTAAAAACAAATTGGCTTTTATAAAGGGCATCAAACGCATTTTTGTGTTCGTTTGCTGATAAGTAAGTGTCCCCCAAAGATTTGTAGGCAAGGCCGATATTTCTATTATTCGAGTCTTCAGGGTACAGGTTAATAATGGCAAGCAAGTCGTTTATTGCATCTTGATATTGGGTAAGTTCAGCATACACCGATGCACGGATCGCCAGAAAATCACTACGTGTATCAACGGAAACACTGTGTTGAGTAATTACTTCTAACGCACTTGTTAATAGTTCTATAGCCTTTTTTCGGTCCCCTTTGTATTGATAAGCTTGAGCGTAATAACTGTATACATGCACTTTGTCATCAGGCGTATTAATTCGCGTTAAAAAGTTATTTTTTTCGATAAACTCAATTACAGATTGCGGGTTATTAATGGCATTTTCTTCAAAGAAAGATATTGCTTCGCTGGCTGGCGCATTTACATCTGGCGGGGTAACTTGGTTAGCTGAGAGCGTTAAAATACAGCCAATATAGAAAATAAAAGACAGAGCAAAACGTGACATCGTATTCACCTATAACTGTTTCCACTAAAGTGTAGACCAGTTTTGCAGCTAAGGCTGTCGATACGTGTTTTGCCCGTTTAATAGCATTTAAGATTGGCTTAGTATTTCACTAAGCCAAAACGATTATTTTACATGGAATCGATTCACTAGATTACGTAAATCTTCTGATAATGCGACTAATTGTTGCGAACCCTCAGCGAGTTCGTCAGCCGAGTGCGCAGTATGTTTAACCGAATCACTAATGCCAGAAATATCACGATTTATTTCGTCAGCGGCATCATATTGTGATTGTGCAGCGTCCGATATTTGTGAGATTAACTGTTTTACTGTATTCACCGCACGGCTAATATCATCAAACGAATTATGTGCTTTTTCTGCCTTTTCAATGGCATCTGCTGAGTGTGTTACACTGCTCGCCATTTTGTCAGAAACCAAACGTGTTTGTTCAATTAAACTACTAAGTACTTTATCAATTTCTTCTGTCGATTCGTGAGAGCGCTTAGCAAGTGTGCGAACTTCATCTGCCACAACTGCAAAACCACGCCCTTGCTCACCTGCCCTTGCAGCTTCAATAGCCGCATTCAGTGCAAGTAAGTTTGTTTGCTCTGCAATGCCACGAATAACATCGAGAATTTTAGTAATATTTTCACTTTCTTTTTCAAGCTGCGTCATGGCCTGTGATGATTCGCTAAGAGAATCATTGAGGCTAGATACTTCCGTCACAGCAAGTTTAACATCGTTATTACCTTCAAGCGCATAGTGCTCGGCTTGCTCAATATCGCTCATTGCGGTTGAACAATCATCTGATACTTGTTTAGCAACATCAGCAAGGTTGGCTGTGCCTCTTGCAGCAACTTCACTACTGCCTTCTTGCTCATGACTTGCACGCATAATTTCGGTCACTTTCGCACCCGATGCAGTAGCAGATTCGTTTAAAATTTGAGACTTATGATTGATGTCTTTCACTAAATCATTAATGGTTGAAAGAAATTGATTAAACCATTTTGCCAGCTGGCTAATTTCATCATTGCCAATCACATCTAACCGCTTAGATAAGTCACCTTCCCCTTGTGCTATCTCTTTAAGCCCTGCTGACACTTTTTCAATTGGGTAAACAATACGGTTTGCAAGCACAACACCTACCACTACAAAACACGCAATCATGATAAAGGCGATAATGCCAATAAATACTTTCATTTCAGAAGCAGACTGCAGGATTTCATCTTGTTCAATCACAGCAACAAAGCGCCAATTTAAGTCTTCGGAGAAATAAGTTGTCGCTTCTAGTGTTTTACCTTGATTTTCAATGGTGAAAGACTTGCTTGATAAATTACCAGCTAGCGATTTATAAATTGGTGATGAAAGCTCTGATATCGGCTTAAAGTTATTTTGCGCATTGCGTGGATCGGCAAGCACAGTGCCTGAACCATCCACTAAAATTAAATAGCCTGTATTGCCAATTTTAATGCTAGAAACAATATCGGTAAGGGTTGCAAGCGTTACATCTAGCGATTGCACCCCTACAAACTCCCCCATTTCATTATTGATTGCTTTTGCAACAGACACCATCGCCTGTCCTGTTACACCTTGGTATGGTTCGGTAATAACTGTTTGTCCGCGTGCGCTTTGCGCCAATTTATACCACGGGCGCTGACGTGGGTCGTAATTGCCTAATGGCTCTGCAGGGTATTGAATAAAACCGCCCTGCTCTGTTCCTAAATATACAAAGAGTAATTCTTGATGGGTTTTGCCAAATGTTTCGTAAAGCCTGTAAATATCTGCCTCGCCAGGTACAGCATCAAGTGGCAACATCGACTTTTCTGCGTCCATGTAAGTGGTCACGTCACTGGGTACATTTTTAACAGCAGAAGCCTCGGCGAGGAAATCGGCATTGTGTTTGACTTGCTGGAAAAATAAATTGAATCCTTTTTCCACTTGTCGTATTTCGGCATGCGTGGTTGCTAAGAAACGAGTAAAACCATCACTTTTGGCTTGCGATAACGAGAGCATTGAGATTGCTAAAATAGGAACAATTACGGTGATCGCAAATCCCGCAATAAGTTTGGTGCGCATTTTCATAATACAGCCTTTATTGTTGTTTTTTTAACAGCTAAACGATTTAACTATACCTAGTTGCTATCGGTCTGAACATTAAAAATGTTAACAATTTGTCACTGTTAAAATCACAAATAAGAATTTTGAACTAACACTTAAGATAGCAAACAGAATTTATTCTTACACTGTGCCCCTAAAACAAAAACAGCCTATTTAACAATATAAGGGTTCTTTAAGGCTTTTTGATTATTTTTGCATGTTTGCGATTTGGGTAGCAGGTTGTGCAAATTGGGCACACCAAACCATGGCAACCTCGCGCTGTACAAAACTCACGTCCGTAATAGATTATTTGAAGGTGTAGGTCATTCCACCGCTCTTTAGGAAACAAGCGTTTAAGATCTTTCTCTGTTTGCTCTACATTTTTACCATTGGTTAAACCCCAACGCTGTGCAAGGCGATGAATATGCGTATCTACCGGGAATGATGGCACGCCAAAAGCTTGCGCCATAACAACACCTGCAGTTTTATGACCAACCCCTGGTAGTGTTTCTAATAATGCCATATCTTGTGGCACCACCCCGTTATAGTCAGCGACCAAAATTTCCGACAAACGTTTTATGGCTTTAGACTTTTGCGGTGATAACCCACAAGGGCGAATAATCGCTTGAATATCTTCAACATTCTGCAACGCCATATCGAAAGGGTTATCTGCAAGTTGCCAAAGTTTAGGCGTAACCTGATTGACGCGTTCGTCTGTACATTGCGCTGACAATAACACTGCCACTAACAAGGTATACGGATCGTTATGATCTAATGGAATGGGCGGGTTCGGGTAACGTTTTTCAAGATCGTCTAAAATAAAAGCAACCCGTTGTTCTTTTAATAGGTTTTTTGAAGACACGACCAACTCCTAGCAAAACTACAAAGCGGTAAAATACACTGTTTTAGCAGCGCCTGCCAAGGGAAGATAGAATTGCAACAAGGCTTATAATTAAAAATTAACGAGTTTTTGATAAAAAGAAACTAGCGTGGTATCAACTAATTACTTGATACCAGCGCGTAAAACGAAATCAAATCGCCATTATTTACAGTATTGATCGCCATAATAATTATTTGGGTAATTACAGACTTGTTTTGGCTCAGTAACTGGAGCATTAAGCACTTGTTTTATAGTGTGTATTATTGCATTCATATTTTCTCTCCATTGTTTAATTCACATCACTAGTATGCAACTGAACCTCTAAACAATAAAACAAATTAAAACGAATGTTACATTCATTTTTTTAAATGAATCACAATTCATTGCGACCATCAAAATATGTAATCGCCAGTTCGCGCGGCTCTAAATTGTCAACACAGCCTAAATTGATGCGGTAACTGCCTGGTTGATAAAGTGTGTCGTGGAATGGATAGATACCACATTGCTGACAAAAGTAATGATGCACATCATGATCGCCAAAGCGATACGTTTTTAAAAATGACTCGCCAGAGAGTAATCTAAACCTATCAGCACCGAAATATTCTTTCGACATAATGGCATTTTTACGAATACAAATGGAGCAATTACACTGCAATGCATCATAAATAGGTGCGCTTTCAAATTCAAATTGCACCGCTTTACAGTGGCAACTTCCGGTATATTTCATAGTGGCATTCCTTATTCAAAACAACACTTCATATTTAACCAGCTTAAATAAAAGGCCTAATTTATTATTTAAAAAATTAAGCATTAAAGCGCCATGTACATAATATGTTGGGGGCCAGCCGGGCCATCTAAATACAGCGCCTTTTCTTCCAAGAACCCCGCTTTTTGGTAACAACTTTTTGCCAATCTATCTTTACAATTAACCGTTAAATAAAGCCAACAGTAATGTGAGTAATGTTGTTTTAAATACGCAATTAACACCTTTATGGTAACTTGACCTAAGCCTTGCCCTTGCAGACGCTTATCAATTACAAATGAGCGCAGCCCTAATCCATTACTTGGGCAAAATGCATAATCTTCGTGATAGCCGCAATCAAGTTTAAAAAAGCCAATCACTTTTGAAGTGTGCTTAATTACATGTAAATGCACGCGCTGATTGCTCTCTTTTAAAAAACTCTTCAGCACTGCATGCAAATTGAATTTGATCTTTCGCTAAAACAACTTTGCTCAGCTGTTCTAAATGTTGCGCAGTTAACTTTTCAATAGCAATCATAAATGGGTTTTACAATTAAGGGGGTTTTTACAAAGGCAAAGCATCAATATTTAGCTTGTTAAAGTCATATATCGGCCTGATGCTTTGCGTTTATTTAAAATGGTGTTTATAAGGTCGTAGAGAGCTCAACGTTTTCTTTTTTAGCGCTAATTTTGCCACTTTCACGAAACTCTTCTAAATGAGATAACGCATTTTTTGAGCTTAACAAAGCATAATCAAGATAAAATTTAATTTGCTTTAATTCTCTTTCCATGCCATCAAGGTAGCGTGCATTCATATCGTTATCGACTAACTCATTTAGTTCATCATGACCTTGAAATATAAACTGATTCACCATTTCTTTCGCCTCAGATGTACTGCGACTGGCCATATCCAATGAAATCAATAATTCAACAGGTAAAGTATTTAGTTCCTGACGCGTTTTTGAAAACTGCCAAGCGCCTTGTTCAATAATCAACATTTTTAGCACAAATTCATAACCGTCGCTTTCGCCAGTCTCTTCAAATAATTGTTCGTACTTTTTAGACTGCTCAATGCTTGCATTATAACTGGCCGAAGCAAGCTCTAAGCGATGGATATTCTGTTGTAATTCGTAAGCAATTTTCGTTAGTAATTGCTCTGCATCTTGGCGTTGTTGGAAATTGTTATACCAGGCATTAATACCTAGTGCGATTAACACACCAAGGGTGATAACAATTAACTCAAAGGCGACTTTACTTATTATTTTTTTCACAAGAAACTCTAGCTAACTAATTAAAAATTAAACGTTTTCAATTGTACCTAGATAAATACCAAACACCATAGCGACTGGTCACATTATTAGGCTTTCATTCATTTTATAAGAAAGTCCATTTGTAGAGCACAATCGCAACCAGCTTTGTGTTGAATTTGATTCATCAATTGAATACAGTTGCTAAGATAAAAATCACAGCAAGGTTTAGAATATGCGCTCTAAATACCCACCTCTGCATTTACTTAGTATCTTTGAGGCCGCAGCCCGTCATCAAAACTTTAAATCGGCGAGTAACGAACTATGCATCACACCTTCAGCAGTAAGCCATCAAATTAAAGCGCTTGAAGAGCAGCTCGGTTTTAGTTTGTTCCAACGTAAAAGCCGTGGTGTGGTGTTGAATAATGCAGGTGAAATGTATTTAAATTTTGTGCAACAGGGGCTTGAATGTTTCGAGCAAGGAACACGTAAAGTACGAAATCGGTTTTCATCACAATCACTTAAAATTTCATGCTTTACGACAATGGCAAGTCATATCATCATCCCTAAATTGGGCGCCTTTCAAGCAATGCACCCGGAAATTGAATTACGCATTGAAACAGGTAACCATGTGTCTGATTTACGCTTCGACGACATTGACTTAGCTATTCGCATTGGTCAGGGTAACTGGCCAGATACGATAAGCCAAAAATTACTCGATTTAACCATCTCCGCAGTATGTTCGAAGTCGTTTTTAAATAAATACCAAGTGAATGCGCCTGACGATGTGAATGCGTTACCCTTAATTGATTTATCCTACATGGACGATGTGTGGTCACAATGGTCTAAAGCAACAGGTACATTGCTTACCCAAACCAAACGCTCACTTACCTTTTCTGATTATGATTCATCAATTAACGCTGCAAGCCAAGGTTTAGGATTGGCACTTGGCATTTTCCCTATAGAAAACAGTAAAATAAACAACAATACATTAACTACACCTTTTAATGAATTTGTGCCATTCAAACGAGGTTTGTATGCTGTTTATCGAGAAGAAGATGCTAATCGTCATGATATTCGCTGTTTTATCAACTGGCTCGTATCTTCACCCGAACTCTATACCTAAAGCCCTCTCGAATCTGATCCTTTAAAAAGCAATAATAAATCAATATAGGTGAATTTCATTCACCTATTAGGTGAATATTATCCTTTTGTCGTTTCCAATCAAAACCACTAAAGTAAAGACATAAATATTGCTTACTCTAAAAGGATGTTAGTTATGTCTCAAACACTGTTAATAGCTTATCGCTTGGTTGCGGCCTTGGTAATTTCAATGCCACTCATAATCAACCTAACAATCAAAGGCGATATTGTTTCGTCATTTATTTATGCACCTATTTTTACTATCTTAGCGCTTGTTTTGGCGGTCTATTTAGATGATAAGATTGAGCAGAGTTTGCAGCAAGCAAAACTCCGTTTGAATGTGAGAAAAGCGGCTAAAACTACAAGCGCAAAAGTAAAAACACCGTTGCTAGCTAGATTTAGAACTGAGTATTGCTGTTTTAAATAACTTAAAAGCTCGCGAGTTAAGTTTGCTCGACTTAGTTCGAGCAAACATGTTTAATGAGGCTAATTGCCATCAGTACTACCAGCACCTTCATTAATTAAATCTTCTAATTCATCACTTTGAATTGTGCCACATGAATTTGAGGTTTTACCGCAACTACGCCCTTTAATACGGCTACCTGTCGCGGGTGTAAATTTTCCTTTGCTACGCTTGAATTGTGCAAGTGAATTACTTAATTTATCTTCTGCAACAACACCATCGGGGTTAACAGTAATCACTTCGATATTGAGCATTCTTTCAAATTCAACTAGTTGCTCAGTTCCCTCTGGTGTAGGGTTAGTTTTAAGTGATGCAATAATGCCACTTAGCTGTTCGCGACTATCAAGATAATCTTTTACTACCAACTGTTTATAATAACTACCTGCCAACAAATCATTTTGTGCAACGCCATAACCTAATTGATGAATTTGCGCTAAGCGATAAATTGCAGGGGCATAATGTGTTTCGCTAGCTTGAACTAAGTAGCTAATGCTCTTTTTAATGTCTTTTTCTTCATATGATAGTGCTAGTTTATAAAGTGTTGGCGCATAACCTTGCTCCACAAGAAGTGAGAAATACTCATCCGCTTGCGCTACGTTTTGCTCTACACCGATACCTTGGCGGTACATTTTTTCAAGGGTTTGCGTTGCTTTTAACGCGAACTTTTTTGCCCCCGGATTATCATTAAAAACCGTTCGTTTTAACCATTTAATGGCTTCTTCTGTATCTTGTTCAACACCATCGCCATATAAATAAGCAAAACCTAAAATCAACTGTGCTTTTGCCTCTTTCCAGCGGGCAAACTTACGCATTTTTTGCATGCTTTTTGCGCACTCACTGGTAGTGCATATTTTTGTATAGTTACTGATTTCAATATCTAAACGCTGCTGTGGTGTTTGCTCTGAAGCTAATAAAGTTTGATTAAAAAACACGATTAGCAGTGCAAGAAAAAGGCTCTGAAGATGTGGTATTTGCATAAAATTCTCCCTGAACTTTCGATGCACAAAGGTGTTTATTCTGGTTCTGAATAACATACTATAACGATTAATTTAGCAAAATACACAGATTAAAATAGCTATAACTTATAACACGTTAAATCAAATTTAATGTCTATTTTTTGCCTTTATCAAAGCAACTTGTTATAAGTATCAAAACTCTACAAAAAGATAATGGAATATGGTTAAAGCGTTTTTTGCTTTCGTTTTTATAGGTTGCCTCTCAGTTGTAACATCTGCAAATGCACTATCTACTAACACAGCTGAACAAAGATGCGTTTCATGCCATCAAAGCCAAGTTAAAGACTGGCAAACGTCGCACCATTTTCATGCCATGGAAAAGCCAAATGCAACCTCGGTTTTAGGCAACTTTGATAATGTAACTTTTCCATTTCAAAACACGCAAGTACGCTTTTTTAAAGACGGCGAAAACTATGCCATCGAAATGCCTAATTTGGCAGGCGAAATGACTCGCTATCATGTTGCTTATACCTTCGGTTATTTACCACTCCAGCAATATATGTTTGACTTTGGCAATGGCCACTATCAGTTTTTTCCGTTTGCATGGGATAGCCGAGAGAAAGCTGAGGGCGGTCAACGTTGGTTTGTTTTGCACCCAGAGCAAAAAGCACAAGATGAGTTCCATTGGAGTCAAAAGGGCCAAAATTGGAATCATATGTGCGCTGATTGTCATTCCACTGAATTTAAAAAGAATTTTGATTTAAGCACTAACACTTTTAACTCAAGTTATTCTGCTATCAATGTGAGCTGTAATGCATGCCACGGAAATAGCGAACAACACTTAAAATGGGCAAATGGCGATAACACTATAAATAACAAAGGTTTTGATATAAACATTGGGCCACAAACCCCGCTTTTTAAAAGTGACAGCAACGGCAAAATGACAAGTGTGCAAGCACTTAAACCATCAGAGCAAGTACCTATGTGTGCTAGCTGCCATGGAAGACGCTCAAACCTAAACGACCGACAACACCCCCATGACTTTTTAAATGCATTTCAACCGGCATTAATTACTTCCGAACTTTATCAAGTAGACGGGCAAGTATGGGATGAAAACTATGTTTGGGGCTCTTTTGCACAGAGCAAAATGCATGACGCAGGCGTTACTTGTACCAACTGCCACAATCCACATAGTGGAAAACTTAAATTTGCTGGCAATCAAACTTGTACGCAGTGCCACGCAAGCACAACTTTTGATACACCAAAGCACCATGGCCACCCTATTAATCAGCCGGGTAGTCAATGTGTTGATTGTCATATGCCAACCACAACCTATATGCAAGTTGATGCTAGACGCGATCATAGCTTTAAAGTGCCACGACCTGACTTAACAATCACAACCGGTGTTTCTAACGCATGTAATACATGCCATCAAGATAAATCGGCTAACTGGGCTGTAAAACAACTTAATCAACTACATAAAACACCCAAGCATATTGGTGCTGAACATTTTGCCACTAGTTTTTACCGCGCAGATAACCGTGCACCGGGAGCAGATACATTGCTGACTCGCATTGCGCAAGACAACAACTATTCGGATATTATCCGCGCATCTGCCTTAACACGTATGCGAAACACTCCCGGCAATAATGCACTGGTGGCAATCGCGCGCGCGGTGAAAGCTGCCGAGCCCTTACAACGCTTAGCAGCTATTAATGCTGCAACGCCTTACCCCGTAACAGATAGATGGCGTATTTATAATCATTTATTGGAAGATAAACATAAAAGTGTTCGCATTGAAGCTGCACGTGGTTTAGCTGCGATGATGGTTGAGCCTTTTCCAAGTGAGCTGGCCAAAGCTGATAAGGCACGTTTAGCGAAAGGACTCGAAGAATACAAAGAAAGCCAACAATACAATAGCGAGCGAGGCTTTTCACACACAAACTTAGGTATTTTGGCGCTTGAATTAAATCAGCAAAACCAAGCTGAAACGCATTATCAAAATGCAATTAAAATAGAGCCAATCTTTATGCCTGCCTATGTCAATTTGGCTGATTTATATCGCCAACAAGGCAAAGAGCACAAGGTAGCAGATATTCTCAATCAAGCATTGAAAATTAATAATCAGGCAAGTGAAGTTCACTACGCTTTATCGATGAGTCAAATTCGTAGTAATCAAAAAGAACAAGCATTAAGTAGTTTAGAAAAGGCCGCTCAATTTGCACCAAACAATGCAAGCTATGTATATACTTATGCGCTATTGCTGCAAGACCAAAATAAACCACTGCTTGCAATCCGTAATTTCGAAAAGGCCTTTGCCATAACCCCTAACAACCCTGATATCAGCTATAGTTTGGCACAAAGCTATATTCAACTAAACCAGTTTAAACAAGCGCTTTACTACGCAGAAAATTTGGCAACCTTGGTGCCAAATAACCCGCAAATTAATCAAATGGTTGAACAATTACGTATGATGCAAAGTGTCAATTAATCGTATTTGGTAGGTTTAAAAACAAAAACGGCGAGCTCGCGCTCGCCGTTAAAAAACATAAATCAATTATGCTTTTTTAACGAATCTAGCGGTAACCATCATCTCGCCTACACCATCAACGCGACAGTCTAACTCGTGGTCTTTTTTATCAAATACACGGCGAACAAGTGCTTTAGTACCAATTTTAATTACTTGTGAACTGCCTTTGATTTTAAGATCTTTAATAACAGTCACTTTATCGCCTTCAGCAAGTAACGCACCATTTGCATCTTTCACTTCAATCGCATCTTCCTGTGCTTGCTCTTCAGGGTTCCACTCGAACGCACACTCTGGACACACTAAATTTTCTTGATCTTGGTAAACGTATTCTGATTTGCAGCTTGGGCAAGGAGGTAACGACATAATAATTCTCTGTTCCTGTTTTATTTTACCGTTATTTTAATAGATTAAACCCTATTAAGCGAGTGGTTATTAACAATAAACACACTGCGCTATAAGGTTTTAAAGAGCATTCTCTAAAAAAATCTAACTAATATTTAAGTCAGTCCGCTACAATTAGCACCTTTTTTAAAACTCACAAATGAAATTAAATAACAGTTAAACAATCAAGAAGATTGAATGCAGTGCAAACTGTTACTCTTTAATTATGTGCAACAACTCGGTTACGGCCTTGCTCTTTAGCTTGGTAAAGTGCTTTATCTACACGTTTAAACATGGTTTCAAAATTAATATCATCACTTGCTTTCATCACCAATCCGATACTTACTTTAGCTAAAATGTCGCCTTTTTCGGTCTTGATTGGATTGCTCGCTTGATATTCACGAATACGTTCAGCCACCATTTGGGCTTTCTCAAATGGCGTATTTGGCAATAGTATTGCAAACTCTTCGCCTCCGATACGTGCCAGCACATCTTCGTCACGTAGGTTTGCAGATAAACTAGTCGCAAAAGACTGTAAAACAACATCACCAATTGGATGACCGTGTTTATCATTAATTTTTTTGAAATGATCAATATCTAATGACATCAGCGCAAACGGCGCGTTGCTTCGCTCTGCGCGCTTAAACTCGCGCTCTGCCGTTTCAACAAAATAGCGACGATTATACAAATTGGTTAAATAGTCTGTGTTAGCTTGTTTACGGAACTGCTCTTTTAGCTGATAAAGCTCTGTAACTTCGGTTGAAAACCCAATAAGCGATTTGCGCCCGTGTTGTTCAAACGGCACCTTAACACTTAAGTAATGACGTGTATTACCATCGTCATCTGACACTGTTTCTTCAATGGTTTGTTTTACACCACTGACAAATAATTCTGAGTCACTTTCATGAAAATGTGCAGCCATCTCTGGTGGCAAAATATCTTGTTCTTTTGCACCAATAATTTGTTCAACTGGCAGTCCAAATAATTCGGAAACTTTAGCATTTACATAAATAAACTCTCGGGAATCGTCTTTCATGTAAATATGGGCAGCCACATTATCGAGCACAATATCAAGTAACTTGTTTTGGTCTTCTACTTTACTTTGCAGCTGGCGTTGCTCAGTAATATCGTTTGCGATGCCACAAACGCCAATTAAGTTATTATTCTCGTCATAAAGTGGTTTTTTAATGATTTGATAAGTTATTTCACGGTTAAATGCTTTTACAAAATTAGTTTCTTCTTTTTGTAAAATCTTACCGGTACGCATTACCATTTGGTCGTTTTCGATAACTTCTCTTGACTGTGCTAAATCAAAAAAATGGCTATCGTCTTTTCCGAGCACTTCTTCTTCGGGCAAATCAAACACATCTAATACTGCTTGATTAACGTAGGTGTAGCGTCCTTCTAAATCTTTGCTAAAAATACAGGCACCAACAATGCTTAGCATGCCCTCTAAAATAGCAACTCTCTTTTTTAACTCTGCAGTCATTTATCACCTAACGTTTATATTCCGAAGAATTATTTATACAATTGCATTAATTTACTGGCACTCATTGCAATAGAAACTCGACTCAGTAATCTGTTAAAAATATAAAATGTAGTTGCTCTACATTAGAGTTTTTCAACGCTCTCAATGAGGTATTTGGCTCGTTTCTTGATCGTGTAATCAATAAAATCGGTATTGCTTATCGCGATATAATAAATTTGTGTGCCAAAGCAATTTTGGGCGTGAACAATAGCCTTTAATTTGCTCAAGTATATAGCAATTTAGTCTTATGGCGAAATTTAAAACGCCATAACGCTAAAAACAAAATCAACCAAGTCAAACACTTACTTAAAGTGCAGGTTTTCTGAACGAACCGCGTAATAGTTTCTAGCGGAGTCTGTTCCAGTACAACTTTGATTGCAAATTTAGCAATAAAGTCGTTACAATTCGCCTGCCGATAATAAGAATAATAATGTGTTTTATGCCAAAAATGTGGTTTGCTCTTGCGCTTGTCATTTTTTTAACAAGCTTTGATCTTCTTTCACAAACAAGTATTTGTACGAATTGCCCTTCATTAGTTAAAGTGAAAAATCGCGCGAATTTTGATGCAGAGGATTATTATCTTAGCAGTTATAAGGTTGATAAACAGAATATAAAAGCATTTAAACACGCTGTGCACAAAGACATTAACCGTGAATTTAATAACTTAAGTTATAAACAAGTTTGGACAGCCCTTACCTTCACAGATGAAGATCCAAATAATGCGAACAATATTCGTTTAATTTATAAAAACACCTCTATTGCAAAGAAAAATAATGGCAGTGGCATTAATAGCCGTCAACAAGATTATTGGAATAGAGAACATATCTGGCCCAAAAGTCATGGGTTTCCTAAAAAGTCCCAACAAGGTTATACCGATTTACATCATCTTAAGCCTGCCGATGTTTCATTGAATACTAAGCGCAGTGATAATGATTTTTTTGAAGGGGGGTACCCTTTAAAAGAGGCGCCAAATAATAAAAAGAATAAATCGCTGTGGTTTGAGCCCAATGATGGTGTAAAAGGTGACATAGCGCGTATGATTTTTTATATGGATGTGATGTATGAGATTGACTCCCATAAAGATATGCCCGATCTCGAAGTAGTTTCATATTACGATACAAAACGAACCGATTTAACCAGTGAAGTTGGTCAGCTTGGCGATTTATGTACTTTATACCGCTGGCACTTTGCCGACCCTATTGATGCTTTTGAAATAAATAGAAACGACACCATTTATGAGTTTCAAGCTAATCGCAACCCTTTTATTGATCACCCAGAATGGGTCAAGATTATTTACCAATCTGATTGCGAAAATAATTAGAAGCTAATTACCTTTGTGTAGTAGGTTAGTTCGAATAAGAAATCGCTTTTAAAAGCAAAAGCGCTGCTGTTTATCTCTCGATTCACCTTAGTTCTAATGAGAAGAAACACGGTTTAATCACTTGGTTAGTGACTTAGTTAACGAGCCAAAAGGCCATGGCTATAACTGTTAATATCAAAATAAGATATACAAGCCATAAATTACTTAAGCAAATATTAGTCTATAAAAGTCTGCGTTTTTTTGGCTTAATGAATAAAAATAACCCTAAGTGGGCATTATAATAAATTGGAGTGAATATGGAGTTGGGACTTTGGCTTAGCTTAGCTGGAATTTGTGCTGTTGGTGCGATGTCACCAGGCCCTAGTTTAGCTGTAGTTTTGTCGCATTCGATGGCACAAGGTTTAAAACACGGATTAGTTGCGAGTGTCGCACATGGTATTGGTGTAGGCATTTACGCAGCGCTTGCTGTTGTTGGTTTAGCGGGACTTATTCACCAATTTCCAATTGCTTACAAAGTGTTGTTATTTGGTGGCGCTATTTATTTAGTGTATTTGGCTTATAACATTTTAAAGGCAGGTAACAGCAAGTTTAGTTTTGATAAAGCATCTTCAAGCAGTTCTCTTTACGCTGCTAGAGATGGTTTTGCGATTGCTTTTTTAAACCCTAAATTGGCAATTTTCTTTTTGGCACTTTTCTCACAATTTATAGATCCTGAAACCATTACTGTGTATCAAGGGTTCATTATGTGCTTAACGGTATTTACCATTGATACACTTTGGTATTGCATTGTGAGTGTTATCACAAGTAAAGCGAACCAAAAATTCGACCTTACCCGCTACGCACATATTATCAATAAACTATTAGCTTTTGCCTTTTTATTGCTGGCTTTACGCGTTGTAATTACAAATATTTAGGCCTTTTCATGTCGAAAAAAGCAATCGTTATTGGTGCAACAGGCTTAGTTGGAAATGAGCTTGTTAAATTACTCTGTAAAACAAATGACATTTCAGAAGTCGTTGTAATTGCAAGAAGAGAACTCGTTTTTAACCATGCAAAACTAAAATGCCACATTGTTGATTTCGAAAAGTTAGCAGAACACAGCCATTTATTTAAAGGTGATGTGCTTTTTTCATGCTTAGGTACTACTAAAAAGAAAGCTAAAACAATTGAGGCGCAGCGAAGAGTTGACCTAAATTACCAATATTTAATTGCCGAAATGGCAGCTAATAACAATATACAAGATTACTTACTCGTATCTTCTAGCGGTGCAAATAGCAATAGCCGCAGCCCTTACCTTAAAATGAAAGGAGAGCTTGAAGAAAAAGTAAAAGCACTTTGTTTTAAACGCATTTCAATTTTACAACCGTCATTATTACTTGGTAAACGGCAAGAGTTTAGAATAATTGAAACTCTCGCAAGTGTTATTCTACCAACACTTTGTAAACTTCCTTGGTTAAAACGCTACAGACCAATTTCTGGGCAGCAGGTAGCACATAAACTACTTGATGTTTATCAAAATCAAACGGAGCACCAAGCCATTTATACGTTAGATGAACTATTTAATTAGTTTCAACTAACTACAGGTTTGCGTGGGTAAAACCCTATATAGCCAACATTCAAATTAATGCAGAAAATACAATTTAATTTATTCTCTACATAATAAATACGTTTTAAAATATTAAGAAGACTACAACCCTTCTCTTCAAAAAATTTAAATTTATTTATAATCAAACACTTAAATTAAGCACATCAAATTCTCAAGCAATTTATAAGAAAGCCTTATCTGACTAAGAATAAATTATAATGTATACAATCTTTACAAGTGACAACCTGATCTGTAACATCAATTTACATACTGTATACATTATACCTATAAATCAATCAGGATAAGCAATAATGATAAAAACAAGCAACATACTTAAACGCTCTGCTTGCGCACTTGCTGTGGCATCTGCAATGGCTGTTAGTTTACCTGCTTTAGCTAACGATACCTTTAACGGCACTGTGAAAGGGGTGGTATCAAGCGCCGAACAGCAGCAACTCGCAAACGCTACAGTTACGCTTAAACATAAAACCAAAGGTGTTACTCGTTCCATTACAACATCAGATGATGGTAGTTATACACTTCGTAAACTTCCGATTGGTGAGTACACACTTACTATTGAAAAAGAAGGTTATGAGCAAGTCTTAGAGCAGAATATCCTAGTAACTGTAGGTGGTTCAGTTGTATTTAACAACACCATGTACTCAGTTGGTACAAATATGGAAACCATTGAAATCACTGGCAGCAGAATTGCCCGTGTAGATATGGAATCATCTACAGGCGGCATTGTTGTAACACAAGCGGAATTAAAACGATTACCCGTTGAAACAGGTTTTGAAGCCATTGCCCTACTTTCTCCTGGTGTTGTAAGTAATGGTGAGTTTGGCGCTGCCAGTATTGGTGGTAGCTCTTCTGCAGAAAATGCGTATTACTTAAATGGTATTAACATTACCAATATCAAAACGGGTATCGGTTCAATTAACCTGCCTTGGGAAGGTGTTGAACAAACTGAAGTAATGACGGGTGGCATTGACCCTAAATTTGGCGGTGCTTTAGGCGGCATTGTTAATGCTATTTCAAAATCAGGTAGTAACGACTGGGAATTCGAAGCATACGCACGTATTGACCCAGAAGCGACGCGTTCTCATCATAAAAATATGATTGATCGTGAAGGAAATTACTTCTCGAACAGCGCACAAGATGAAAGCACCTTCACACGTTTTTCATTCTCCGCAGGTGGCGCTTTAATTGAAGACACGCTTTTCTTCTACGGTGTTTATGCGCCACAAAAAAGCGATTATGAAGCAGCTGGTAGCAATACCATTGATATTGGCGAGAGCACATCTGACCGTTACCTTGCAACAGTAGACTGGTTTATTACTGATGATCATTCACTTACTGCAACTGCTATTGGTTTTACCAACAAAGGCAAAGGTAAAACCTATGCAAATGATTGGGAAACGCAAGAAGTTGGCGAATATTTAAGTGATTACAAATCTCGCTCAGGCGGTGATATTTTTGGTTTAACTTATTCAGGCATTATCAATGACGATATGTCAGTTGAAGTTGTTGCGGGACGTACTGTTGATAAAACATATAATTCAGCAACAAGCTCTGATCCACTGGTTTGGTCACAACTAACTGGCGGTTGGGTAAAGCTATCACAAGAATCAGCTTCTTCAATCACAGAAAGTGAATTTATTCGCGACCAATTACGTGCTGACTTTAGCTGGACGTTAGAAGATCATGACATCAAAGTTGGCTTTGATTACGTTAATATCGACGTAGATTATGTAAATAGTCCGAACGGTGTTGGTGATCGTGCAGGTTGGTGGTATCCAATGTATGCATGGAATGGCAACCCTGTTGACCATCCGGCAGGCGAAGCATTTATTGAGCAGCGTGTACGTACTGACTTTACTGATTCAGAAGTAAATTCAACCGCATTTTATATTCAAGATACTTGGACAGTAACCGATCAACTAACGCTTAACCTAGGCTTACGTTATTCAAGCGTTTACAACACGGTTTCAACCGGTGAAAAATATGTTGATGTGGATAACCAAATTGCGCCTCGTTTACAAGCTATCTATGACTTAGGTGACGGCACATCAAAAGTATTTGCAACATTTGGTCGTTACTACCAACCTGTTTCAGCAAATATGAACATTACACAAGGTGGTCAACGTCGTGATATTAGTTATTACTACGAAGTAGGTGAAGTGGATGCTGATGGTCAAGCCGTTCTGCTTCCTGATGGTTCACCAAGCACAGGCGCATATATTGGTGAAGAAGTAGTACAAACTGGTGAAATTGATACTGGCATGATTGTTAGCCAAGACCTAGAAGCCATGTACTCTGATGAAATCACCATTGGTTATCAAGGCGAATTTCTTGATGGCGACCTAGTTTATGGTGTTCGCGGTATTTACCGTGACCTAAAAGAATCAATTGAAGATACCAACTATGCACCTGTAATGCGTAAATGGTTTGCTGAAAATGGTATCAATAGCGATCCAGGTTATGCTTATATTCTTAATAACCCAGGCACTGATTTAGAAGTATTTTACGATACAAATGGCGATGGTACTGCAGAGCGCATACTGATCCCAGCAGATTACATCGGTTTACCTGATCCTGAGCGTAAGTACGGTGCAATCGAAAATACCTTATCTGGCAAAATTGGCAGAGATTTCCACTATAACGCGTCATACACTTGGTCGCATAGTTGGGGTAACACAGAAGGTTTAGTGCGAACTGATAACGGCCAAGCCGATCCAGGTTGGACAACCTCATATGACTATGCTGATTTAATGGATCACTCAAATGGTAATCTACCAAATGACCGCCGTCATTCATTCAAAATGAATGGTTATTACAACATTACGGATGAATTAGTACTTGGCTTTAATATGCGTATCACATCAGGTGTACCAATCAGTAAATTCTCTCGTCACCCTCTGGGTGTAGATAGCTGTGCTGAAGGCTCGGTATGGGATGAATGTAATAGTCGTGGTTATGATCATGTGTCTTTCTATGATGCAGACGGTAACCCAGCACCACGTGGCACTTTTGGCGAAACTGACTGGTTAAAAGAGTTTGATTTAAGCCTTGCATACAATATTTCAGTTGCAGGTAATCCGTTAGAGCTAAAAGCGACAGCATATAACTTGTTTAACTTCGATACACAAACATCGGTTGTGCAAGCGAATGCTCGTGATGGCGCAAACGGTCAAGAAGTTAACCCAAATTGGGGAATGACATCAGGTCGTTTAGGTGCTCGTTACATTAGCTTTGAAGCACGTTACGCTTTCTAATTAACAATTAAGCAAAGCACTAAAAAGCCCGAAACAGTGTTTCGGGCTTTTTTATACAAAATAAACAACAGTTAACTATTAGGTTCAAACTCACTGGAGAGAATAAGATGCCCTTGTTCATCACAGCTAACGTAGTTCTCTTGTGTTAAATAATCGATTACCGTATCAACATCGCTTTCTGCCACTCCCGACAAAACTAATTCATGGCGCTTAATTGGCTTTGGATGATTCGTCATCAGTTCGCTCAATACCACGCGCATTATTAACTTATTTTTACGACACATAACACTTCACTAACGGTTATTTTATGTTCAAGTAATTTGTATCATAAAAAATAGATTTAGCACACTTTTTATACTAAATATATTAAGTATGTGATCAATAATAGCGCTGAAAAATAAAATGATATAAAGGCATAATTTTCTTATGCCGTTGTTTTACATGTATAAAATTTAACACAGTTAGCATGATATTTAGTCCACTACTGTGCTCAGCTAGTTAAGTGAATTGGTATTATTCAGCCATCATTATTTAAGCCATTAAAAAGCCCGAGGCAACAGCTCGGGCTTTACTCTATAAAATACTGTAAATTTAGCCTTTTGGCTTATCCGCAGTGATTTTTTCAATCGCTAAAATTAAGCCTAAGCCAAATACAGCTAAGGCAAAACAGATCAATGTTTGTGGATCTTGCCCTGTCACCATTTGATAGGTTTCCGGGCCAATATTAGTTTGGCTTAATGGCTTCTCAATACCTTTTGAATTGGTATAAGTACTTACTACTTGCTTCCAAGGCCATAGTAAATTAAGCGAACCAAATAAAAATCCAGCCAGTAATGCAAAAGTGACATCTCTAAAGCGCGCTAATAACCAGCCTAAGAAGTGTGAAAACGTCATTAAGCCAACAACACAACCGCCTAAAAACAGGCCTATCAGCGTGAAATTTAACGATGTTACGGCTGCTAAAACATGACCATACATACCAAGCAACAATAAAATAAAACTGCCAGAAATACCCGGTAAAATCATGGCACAAATAGCGATTGCGCCTGCCACAAAATAATACCACCAGCTCGCATTAGCCTCAGCTGGCGCTAAAGAGGTAATGGTAAAGGCAATCACGGTTCCTAAAATACATGCTAAAACAGTTTTGATATCCCATTTTTCAAGCTGTTTAGCAATATGTAAAAATGAGGCAATAATCAATCCAAAGAAAAAAGACCACACAAAGGTTTGATGATGTGCTAATAAATAAGTAATTATTTTAGCAAGTGATAATGCACTGATAGCCAATCCACTAAACACAGCCACTAAAAAGTTCCCGTCAATATGTTGCCAAAGTGACTTGATACCCTGGTCTTTTAATACTTTAAATGCGGTTAAATTAACACTGCGTATGGCGGTAAGTAATCGTTCGTAAATCCCCGTGATAAATGCAATGGTGCCACCCGAAACGCCAGGTACTACATCAGCTGCGCCCATACCTGCACCTTTCAAAAAGGTCATAGCATAGTCTCTCAGCGTGTCTTTTTGCTGTGACATAGCCTTAATTTTCTCCTTAAATAAAAACTAGGCGTATATTAGGGGAAGTCGTTTAAGAATACTATCTCGACTTATTACGAGGAGCTTATCTAATACGTTAAATCGATTATTAGCTCTAATAACGTTGGTTTATTGCGCTACATCAAACAATAATTACCCAAAAGCAATACTATAGTTGGTGAAAAAGTTATTTTCCTGTGTATGGAAGCACACTTTTAAAGGGCTGTAGTTGTATGTTGACACCTCAACAAGCACGCCAAAGGTTGCGTCGCGTTAGTTCTCATAGCATTGAGTTTGCTGAAAGCTTTGATGAACTGTTAAAAGATCTGCTTAGTGAAGGCTTACACTTTCTCTGTGTTGATAAAATATCCGTTTGGTTAGTTAATGATTTAGACAAACCAAGCCAATTAAACTGTATTGCAAGTACCCACAATCAAGAAGAGTTTTGTCAAAGCTTAGCAATACAACAATATCCGGTGTATTTTGAACAAATACTTTTAGGGCATACTGTTGCCGCGAACAATGTCGAACTAGATAATCGAACCATCGAGTTGAAAATTCATAACAATAATTGTTCACGAGCGCTACTCGATACGGTGATTTATCATAATGGTAAACCACATGGCGTGGTGAGCTGCGAATCTTATGCAAATCATCATATTTGGACTAACGAGGATATTGTTTACGCTGAATCACTCGCTGATAGTTGTAGTAGACGATTGATGGCTTTAGAAACACTAAAGCTTCAAAATCAACTTAAAGAAATGGCATTTGTAGACACCCTTACAGGTCTCAAAAATCGCCGCTATTTTAACGAACGGGTTCAAAGTGCTAAAAATTCGCAATATCGTTTGCAAACACCACTATCACTGATAATGATCGATTTAGATCACTTTAAACAAGTTAATGATGAATTTGGTCACGAAGCGGGCGATATTGTACTCGCACAGTTTGCAAAAAACTGCTTAACACAATTGCGATTAGAGGATGTTCTATGTAGATATGGTGGCGAAGAGTTTATAATCATTTTGCCATACACTACAGAAAAACAAGCATCGCTATTGGCTGAGCGATTGCGCGTATCAGTTGAAAACATGTCAATCCAACATGAACATAAAATTATTAAACTGACCGCAAGCTTTGGGGTCGCTGAAATGGGCTTAGAACACACCATTGAAGAAACCATCAAAAGAGCTGATGTTGCTGTATACAAAGCAAAAGATGCAGGGCGCAATTGTGTAATTACCCTGTAAACCTTTACGTTACAGGCAAAGTTAAAAGGCACAAACTGATTTGTGCCTTTTAAAATTATCGTAATTTTTTAATTAATCTACTAAATCACACTCGTTTGTTATCGAGTGATTTTAAAAAAGCATCACAGGCATTTTCAACCAAGTCCAACACGGTTTCAAACCCTTGATCACCACCATAATAAGGGTCGGGTATTTCGTTTTCGCCCATATCACCGTAACTTAAAAATAACTTTATTTTGTCTTGATATTGATTCGGACATATCGCTTGTAAGTCCGCCAAGTTTTGCTTATCCGCACAAAGGATCTCATCAAAATATTCAAAATCATTTGCTGTTACTTGCCGCGCACGGATCATCGAGAAATCATAGCCACGCGCCTCACCCGCAGCACGAGAACGCGGATCTGAGCGCTCCCCAGCGTGATAAGCAATAGTGCCAGCCGAATCCACTTCTATAGCTATACCCGTATCAATCGCCTTAGCTTTAAGCACCGCTTCACCCGTAGGCGAACGGCAAATATTACCCATGCATACGACTAGCACTCGAAAAGGCCGATTTTTCCCTTTATCCACAATAACTTACTCCAGTTTTTGACACTTCTTACACCTATCATAACATATCTTTAGCTATCAATAGGTTACATTTTTTGTGGGGAATATTTTAGGAGAATTCTAGGAGAAAAGCCTCCAATTTTTGACAATAGTAAACAAACGGAATGAGTACACGAAATTACGATTAAGCTGATTTATTTTAACGATGTGAAACGAATAAATAGTGGTTTAGAGAACAACTAACGTTGCTTCTGACAAGTTTAAGAGGCCTATGAAATTGAGTGAAATAAAAGGTGAAATAATGACGCAAAGTCAAAAAGTGGACTATTCGGCAAGCTGTCAGAATTTAAAGAATAATTCACTTTAATTCTGATTAACGTTATAAATTATCAGCTATTGCTGAAACCAAAGTAATAGACTTTCCTAATTTAGTGAAAAACCTCAATCGCGATCATCGATTAAGGTTGCTACACTTTCTTGTTATACAGCAGTCAAGTCAGTTCATATTCTCTTTTTTATAATTATGGTAATTTCCTACAACTTGTTGGTAAAGAATTGATGCCTGCTTAACAGCCGCCGGATGGAAAGCGTTAATAAACAACATGTCCTCATGCTTATGCACTCGTTCACTTACTTTACTAAGTTCTGGAAATACATACTTCTTAATTTGCTTATAAGTACCACCAAGAACTATTATATCCGGTTTTATTAATTCAATTTGCCTACGAACGTAAGGAGCAAACTCAGCTGCATGAGCATCAAAAGACTTTTTATTAGTTCTAGCCCCTCCAGCGGTTTTTCTAATGTTAATATATGCAATACTTTTAATTGCTGCTTTTAAATTTAGTTTTGCATCTCTTATAGCAGGGACTTCACCATTATAATTTTGTAAACCATAGGCCCAACGTCCAACTCTACGAAGAACTTTACCCTTCCACCAACCGCTTTTTTTTGTTGTTAAAGCTCTATTAATTGCCGAGACTATATTTTGCTTAGCTTTATTAGTTTCTTTTAAAACAAACAAAACTTTTACATCGCATTTTTCCCAATCATCAACAGAAATAATTCCATCTATATTAAAATGTAAGCCTTCAGGAAATTTGCTTTGCCAATCAACTAAAAGTTCTTCGAGGTTATCTATTTGGGAAACATTAGAGTTTGTCATTCAAATTAATTCCATTTTTGTTAATTGTCATAAAATTCAATTAATAAGCATTTTTAAATTCTAGATAATATATTCCTAACATGCCCAACAAACCATATTTTTAACGTTAATCCTTATTAAAGTTAAACCTACTATTGATTTCCTACATAAATCACAACCAGTAATTTTTGTTTATTTTTTAGGCTAACAGTATTCAATGCTAAAAATATTTTTATTAAAAATAAGCAAAATATATAAAACCCTCCTCCTATTGCACTGTTTTAACTAGAAAAAGATATTATTTTTTTTGCTTAATCGAAGTTTTGTACATTTCAAAAATTATTTTCTAATAGGGGAAATTAACTACTTGGAGTACAAAACTTGAATAACTTCGTAGATCTAAAAACTTGGTGGCACTTAAATTATGGCGATGCTTACTGTGCACAAACAGTTCGCCGATGGTGCCAAAAAGGTTTAATTTTTCCTACCCCAGAAAAACATGGTGGTAAATATAAAGTTATTAGAAATGCCAAATATATTAATAAGCTTGTTGATTTGAAGCCCAAGCTAAAAACCATAGATGAACGCAATAAAATAAACCAAAAATTACAACAACTTTTAGGATAATTATGCCTGTACAAAAAATAAATTCATTATCAATAGGCCTTCCTACTGGCGTCTATGGCAAGTCAGACGATAGATCAGCAACTAAGGAAAGTTTCCAAATGAACAATCCATTTTATGGTTTACATGGCTTATACAAAAGCAACGTAAAGCGACTATCACTTGGCAGCTGTAAAGAGACCGCAAATACAAAGGCAAATGAAATCCTAGAAGCATTCGCACAATTATCAATTGCCGAGATTAAAGCTTACAAAGAGGAATACAAAATTAGAAATAATGGAACATACTTAAAAACTGTCGAACCAGAAATTACAATCAGCCCTATTGAGCATAAGTTGGTGCAAACCAATAATGAACAATTAACAGTGAATTCCGTAATTAGCTCAATTAAACAAGAGCACATTCGAGATAATTTAGCAGCTGCTACTATTAAAACATACAACACGCCTTATAACAGAATCGCAAAGATTTTTGGTAATCTCTCGCCTGAGTATCTAACAATAGAAAATATATCAAAACATATGGCCGTTTTAATAAGTAAAGGAAAAAAAAGAGCTGCTCAACAACTTAAAAATGGTTACAAAAGACTTTTAAAACATGGATCACAACAAGGTTACTTTGACTTTAATCTAAACGACCTAAACAAGCTCAAGTCTATAAAAGTAAAAGTTAAGCGATCGAGACTTGAATATAAGGTATTTATTAAAATTCAGGCGAATAATAGTCAACCAAAAATATATAAATTATTCAATGACCTTTGTCTCGTACTAAATGCAAGACCTATTGAAGTATCCATAATGAGAAAAGAGAGAGGGCAAGATTATGAACAAAGAGTACAAAACTATAACGACGGGAAATTTTCGAATTCTGAAGTCAAAACGTTTAAAGATGTAATTAAAAACTTACCATATTCTTATATTGATAAAGATGCTCAAGTATTTCGTATTTTCGAAACAAAAAAAGGAACATTTCGTACTGTACCATTCTCACATAAGGTAGATGAAAATATCAAAAGCGCAGGTGAAATACTAAAAGAAATAGAGGAATACATAACAGTAGAATCGGATTTCGTTTTAAGTTATCAAAAAGGGCGCGGGCGAGCAAAATCGGGAGATCCAATCTCACCAAAAGCTGTAGCAGATAATTTTAAAAAGCAGATTGCTAAACTTAATTTAACCTGGGCAAGTGGCACTCCGCCTTCATTATATGAACTTCGGAGTCTTGCAGCCAGACTATCAGAAAAATACAATGGTCGCGATGGTGAACGCCTTGTACAAGAAACTAAAACAAGCACCATAGATGACGAAATTGAAAATTCACAATGTGCGAGCAAAGGAGTTAGATCCTCATTAGGGCATTCACCAAAAAGTAAAATAACTGAAACTTATCTAGCACCACGCACTAGCTTTGCTGAGATTGAATAGCATAAGAATATCTTTTACAGGCGTAAAACATATTCATGACTTTTATCATATAAATTAGGAGAATTAAAGAGTTATAAATAAAACAGGCCTTGGATTAGATGAGAAATGAGCTAAACCAACATGGCGTCGAAAATCTTTACGTAAGACGTGATAGAAGAAGTCGAACAGGTGTTGCTTGCCAGTATAAAGACCCCAGATTTGGATTTAAAGAATTCACTGGCGTCAAGCAATATCGAGGCCTTGGTAGCGATGTAACACAAGCTATAGAAACAGCACGGAAGCTCAATGCTTGCCTTATCCCATTAGTTGCTAGTGCTAAGGTTACTTTGATAGTAAACACAGCCAAAACTTCGAGCAAAAGCATTAAACTCAGCACATGGCTTACTCAATACACAGCTGTTCAAGAAGATAAACTAAAATCTGGTGCTTTGAAACCAAACACTTGGAAAGTTCGCCGCGGATTAATTAACCGAATTAATAAAGCACATGGTAAATACAAACTTGATGCCATCACAACTAAACTCGTTAAAGCTTTACTTGATAGCTATTTAAAAGAAGGAAAAGTGCGCTCAGCTCAGGCTGTGAGAAGTGTGTACATCGACATATTCACAGAAGCGGCACAAGCTGGTGAAGTCGATTCTATGTTTAATCCAGCTAAAACAACTAAAAAGCCCGTTGCTAAAGTCACAAAATCTCGTTTATCACTATCGCAATTTGAGCAAATCTCAGCTCAATTTGATTACAAGCCCTTCAAATTAGCGAGTCTTTTAGCTCTCGTCACGGCACAACGTAGGACTGACCTATGTCTTCTAAGAAAATTCAAAGGTAGCGATTGGGAAGAACGTTTCAATAAATATAAAGAAAACCCAAACCACTTTATCGACACCAATGATGCGGGCGATTCGTTTCAAAAGTTAGTTAGATTTGCTCCCTACTCCTATCTTGAAAACGACTATTTACATGTTTTTCAGTTAAAGACTGGCAAGCTTTTAAAAATACCGTTAGCTCTTAAGTTAAGAATAATTGATCAATCAATACATGATGTCATTAAATTAGCGCATCACAATATTGAAAGTGACTTTGTATTACACCATACAAAAAACCGTAATAAAGCTAAAATAGGTGATGCAGTGAGCCCTATTCTTTTAACTCGTCATTTTAAAAATGCCCGCGATAAAACAGGTATTAATTGGAGCAGCACACCAGCGAGCTTCCATGAAATAAGATCTTTATCTGAGCGCTTGTACCGTGAACAAGGCATCGACACTCGCCAGCTCTGTGGCCATAGCGAACAAAAAATGACAGACGCCTATAACGACTTACGCGGATCAGATTGGCAAATAGTCAAAATATAGCGCCTTCTGAAAGAACAAAAGCAGCAGTTTGCTGCAAGCAAAATGCAATAAAAAGCGCATCAGCATGATGCCAACAAGCGCGTAATTTTAGTTGTCAGCATGACAAGTCAAATGAAGCCGCGCTATCTACAGCTGGTCTGTAGTAACCGCATTTTCGTTTTGCCTTCAGCAAAATTCGCTAAGAGTTTGTAAAACTCGAAAGCGAACCTCAGCTTTCGTCAGAAAGCAGCACGTTAATAGTGGCTAAACGTTTTGTAAAAACAGCCACAATTAAAAACGGGCGGAAAGGCGGTTACTACAGAGCGTAGCTCGGTAGATAGCGCGAGCACTTTAAGCGCCCAGTGCGTAGCACGCAGAGTCATTGCTTTGCGTAGCAAAACCCAGCAATGACGAGCGGTTAAAGTGCCTATAGTTGAATTGCAAAGCAATGAGGCTATTAGTCGAAGGCTATTTTCATCACACAGTGATTACGAGAATCATATCGAGCCTAATTTTGTAGTAACTAGCAATGAATATTGCTAGTTGGTGTGTTTGACTGCTACATGTAAGTATTGAATAATCAAAATTCAACATTAGTGTAAAAGGATTTTATGATGAAAATGATTTTTGTTGATGCCGAAAATATCGGCCTTAAGGAACTTGAGAAAGTAAACGCCACAATTATTGATAAAGTGTTTGTTTTTTCAAAAGTTGAAAGCATTAAACGCGTATGCGAACAGCAACTATTTTTGTGCTTATCAGATTACCCTAGTTCGTCTAACCAAGCTGATTTTTACATCATCGCTTACTTATCGCGTATTCTCACCTCAATACCAAAATCACAAATTAAAAACGTTGAGTTTTGTTTATACACGAACGACACAAGCCTGATTGATGCGTTTGAGTTTCAGTGTGCGTTGTTTGGCGCAAAGACTAGCATCATAAAAACAAAAGACGATACAGTTGTTCCTATTCAGCCAAAAACACATGTTGAGCTAGTGTTTGAAGCGTTACATCAACCAAGGCCTCTAAACGATAAATTACAAAAGCAATTAGGGTTAACTAAAGCCGATTTCTGCCGCGCTATTACCTCATTAAATAAAGCAAATAAAATCATTCGTTCACCCAATAATAAAAAACACTGGGTGCAAAGAACGGCTTAATCAAAGTTTTTGCTATTTGTAATCATTTCATAAGATGACGCCACCGAAGCACGGGCGACGAACATCTGGTGCGCGCATAATTTATAAGCCAGCGCTGTTCGATATATGGATTGTTTGCCAGGGGTGTTGAGATCCGAAGAGTGCACTCAGATTTTATTTTAATTAAGAGTTAAAACCATGAATACAAGTTAAACACAGGTTAATCGCGGGTATATTGACGAATGTACCCGTTTCTATTTTGTATTTTCTTAAATTTATTGCGATGAACATCGCTATTTTGCATGTCTTAAATCTAGTTAATTACTCAATTAATAAAATGAGTAATTAAAAATGAACAACCCCCTAAACGAATTGATAAACG
>NZ_JAPEHW010000031.1 GCF_028875915.1 Pseudoalteromonas sp. G4 | reverse complement strand
CAAACCCTATACTCCCTTAGCAGGGGAGCGCCTTCGGCCACTCGGCCACCTCTCCGTCTTGTGGGTGCGTATATTAAAGCCTATTGAAAATAAGTCAAACAATTTTAGTCATATTTTTTCTGTTCGTTCACAGAATATGCAGTTTGCTTATTTTTCTAGCTAAGACGGCTAGAATATACAAGTTTTTGCATTAAGTAGCAGCCGAAACTGCTACTTAAATTTGCTTAATTTACACTTTCAATCCAGCTATCTAGTTTAGCTTCTAAAATCGGCATTGGCAGTGCACCATCAATTAAAATTTGCGTATGGAACGCCTTAATATCAAATTTATCGCCAAGTGCGGTTTTCGCTTTTTCACGCAGCTCGCGGATTTTAAACTCACCCAACTTATATGACAATGCTTGACCAGGCCAGCCGATATAACGCTCAACTTCTGAAATAATGTCACTTTCAGCCATAGATGAGTTTGCTTTCATATATTCAATACCCTGCTCACGTGTCCAACCTTTCGCATGGAAACCCGTATCTAATACAAGACGCATCGCACGTAATTGCTCATCAACTAAACGCCCGTACCACATATAAGGGTCAGTAAATAAGCCCAGCTCTTTACCTAAACTTTCTGCATACAATGCCCAACCTTCAGCAAACACAGTGTAGCCACCAAATTTTCTGAAACGTGGTAAACCTTCTACTTCTTGTTGTAATGCAATTTGGAAGTGGTGACCGGGAGCTGCTTCATGAATTGAAAGAGTTTCTAATAAGAATTTTGGCTGCGCTTTTAGGTTATGCGTATTGATGTAAAACACGCCCGGTCTTGAACCATCTGGTGCAGGTGCTTGGTATGATGCGCCCGCAGCAGACGCCGCTCTAAATGCCTCTACTGGTTTAACAACATAATCTGCTTTTGGCGCGATATCGAAGAGTTTAGGTAGCTTGGCATCAATCTTAAGTTTTACGTCTTCATATGCTTTTACTAGATCTTCTGGCTTATCATAATAAAACTCATCACTATCACGTAAATGAACGAAAAATGCGGCTAAATCACCTTTAAAGCCAACTGCTTCTTTCACACCTTTCATTTCATTTAAAATGCGCTCTACTTCACTCAAACCAATTTCGTGAATTTCCTCAGCATTTAAATCAAGCGTAGTGTGTTGTTTAATTAAAAACTCATACCATGCTTTACCATTTGGTAAGTTTGCATAACCAACTTTCTCGTTTGCTGCCGGAATGTATTCTTGCTCTAAGAATTTAGCCATTTTTGCGTATGCTGGCACAAGCGTGTTCAAAATAAGCGCTTGATAGTCTGCTTCGATTTGCACTTTATCTTGTGCTGAAATTGACTCTGGCATATCAGCTACAGGCATCCAAAAAACACTTTGTGTATGATCAGTAACAACGTGAGCTTGGAATTGCGGCAATAACTTTTTCGCAAGCACTTGAGGCAAAGTCACATTTTGCTTAATACCTTCACGCATATTTTCTTCGACACTTTCTAACCAAGTAACAAAACCATTAGCGCGACCAATAAAGGCATCAAACTCAGCCTTAGTTGTAAATGGTTGTGCACTTTTACCTGAACCAAGGCTAGCAAAGGTATTATGTTCGCCCGCCATTTGATCAATTGGAATTAAGTAACTTGGAAATTTCTCTGACTCCAAAGAAAGGGCTAAATCGCGCTTAAAAATTTGGTAGCTTAGAAGGTCTTGGCCGGTTAACTTTGTAGCATCAATAGCAGCTAATAATGACTGATATTTCTTAGTAAACGCCGTTGCTTTCGCTCGATTTTCAGCGCTTATAACCGGGCTCCATTGATTATTGTATTGAGATTCACCCACATAAGTACCAGATACCGGCGAAAAGGCTAAAGCTTCATCAAAATAGCTTTCAACAAGTTGATTGAGTTTTTGATTTTCAGATAATTGAGCTGTTTGCTCTGCGGTTGTATTCGAATTTGTTTTTGTATCCATGCAACCTGTTAGTGCAAGGCCTACCGCTAATGCGAGAGAAGTTTGTTTGATCATAGCGTTTTTATCATTGTTAAAATTGTATACATCATAACAGTAGATAAAACAGTGACAAGGTATTAAAAACAAAAAAAGCCAGCGTTAATGCTGGCTCTTAAAATTCTGCTCTAAACTATTCGTTGCCTGGTTCAGAGTTAGCTTTTTCAGCTTGAATTCGCATATAAATTTCTTCACGATGTACTGAAACATCTTTTGGTGCATTAACACCAATACGCACTTGGTTACCCTTAACGCCAAGTACAGTAACTGTAACTTCATCCCCAATCATTAGGGTTTCACCTACGCGACGAGTCAAAATTAGCATTCTTTGCTCCTAAATATCCAAAGTTTAAAGATTCCGTATCAATTCCATTTTACATGAATATTATTCAAAAAGTTAGAAACTTTTACTGGTCTAAAGTAAAAGCACTATGTAACGATCTAACTCCCAATTCTAGGTACTTCTCATCTACTAAAACCGAGACTTTTATCTCAGAGGTTGAAATAAGCTGAACATTAATATTTTCATCTGCTAATGCTCTAAAAAGCTTTCCTGCAACACCAGCATTTGATTTCATTCCTATCCCAACAATAGAAATCTTAGCAACAGTTTCATTAACTGTAACTGAATCCGCATTAAGAGTTGTAAGATTTTGTTTAATTAACTGTTCTGCCAACTGCGAATCAACTTCATGTACAGTTAAAGCATAGCCGACTTTATCGCCTTTGCAGGAAAAATTACTGATCATGTCAATTTCTATGTTGTTATCAGAAAATATCTCTAATAATTCAGCCAGTTGCTGTGGTGTACTCTCTAAGTTATGTACTTTGATCAGCACCTCATCTTTGCTGAATGCAATCCCAGAAACTACTTTAGAATTCATAGGGTTTTCCTCATAACTAATTAAAGTACCATGATCAGGTTCGAATGATGAAAGCACACGTAAAGGCAGGTTATGCTTACCAGCGGCTTCTACAGAGCGGATTTGCAAAACTTTTGCACCTAAACTGGCAAGCTCAAGCATTTCCTCAAAAGTCACGTAATCCATTCGTTTTGCTTTTGGCTCAACCCTTGGATCGGTGGTATAAACGCCATTAACATCGGTATAAATTTGGCATTCATCAGCATTAATTGCTGCTGCAACTTCTACCGCTGTGGTGTCCGTACCGCCACGACCAAGCGTCGTGATATTCCCTTCGATATCTCGCCCTTGAAATCCAGCAAGGATCACAATACGCCCCTGCTCTAGCTCTTGATTTAAGCGTTTTGGCGGGATCATCTGAATCCGCGCTTTACCAAACAGATTATCCGTCATAATACCCGCTTGATCAGCCAGTAAGCTAATTGCCGAATGACCACGTTTGATAATTGCCATTGCAAGAAGTGCTACTGAGACTTGTTCACCAGTAGTTAACAGTACATCTAGTTCGCGAGAACTAGGGGTGGAATCTATTTGTTTCGCAAGATTAATAAGACGATTAGTTTCGCCAGACATCGCTGACACAACAACGACGATTTGATGTCCTTGCTGTTTAGATCGTACAACAAGGTCAGCGACAGCTTCAATTCGGTCTATTGAACCAACTGAAGTGCCGCCAAATTTTTTAACTAATAACGCCAAGTTTAAGCGCGCTCACTCACCCACGCATTCACACTTTCAAGTGCTGCAGCTAAGTTTTCTGGTTGAGAGCCACCTGCTTGTGCCATATCAGGACGACCACCACCTTTACCACCCACTTGTGATGCCATGTGGTTAACTAGCTCACCGGCTTTAAACTGACCAGTTAAGTCTTTCGTCACACCTGCAATAAGGCTTACTTTATCGCCACTTGCAACACCAAGCGCAATAATGCCTGAACCAAGTTTGTTTTTAAGGTCATCAACCATACCACGCAATGCTTTTGACTCAGTGCCTTCAACATTTGCTACTAGTAATTTAACGCCATTTACATCAATTACAGCGTCAAGTAATGATGCACCAGCTGCACTTGCAAGCTTATCATTAAGCTGCGCAATTTCTTTTTCAAGGCCCTTAGCACGCTCAACTAATGCTGATACTTTATCTAACACATTATTGCTATCGCCTTTAACAAGCGCAGCAATAGCAGATAATGTTTCAGCTTGTTTATTGATGTAAGCAACCGCACCTTCACCTGTCACCGCTTCAATACGACGAACACCTGCAGCAATACCACCTTCAGACACAATCTTGAATAAACCGATGTCGCCAGTGCGCTTAACGTGCGTACCACCACAAAGCTCAATTGAGAAATCGCCAATGCTAACAACGCGAACTTCATCGTCGTATTTCTCACCAAATAATGCCATTGCGCCTTTTTCTTTCGCCGCATCAATTGCCATTAATTCGGTATTTAGATCGATGTTTTTACGGATCTCAAGGTTCACCATATCTTCGATGCGTTGTAACTCTTCTTTTGTTACTGCTTCAAAGTGTGAGAAGTCAAAACGTAAACGCTCAGGATCATTTAATGAGCCTTTTTGCGTAACATGCTCACCAAGAACCACTCGCAGAGCTTCGTGCAATAAGTGCGTTGCAGTGTGGTTTTTCTTAGTGTTATCGCGACGCGTTGCATCAACATGTGCATCAACACGGTCATTTACACCAATACGGCCTACTACTTTACCTTTATGGGCAAATGCATTACCAAGTTTTGTGGTGTCTTCAACAATAAATTCGCCATTAGCTACTTTAAGTACGCCCGTATCACCAACCTGACCACCGCTTTCTGCGTAGAAAGGCGTGCGGTCAAGAATAACAATACCTTGTTGACCATCTTCCAGTACTGAAACAGCATCTGCACCGCTGAATAATTCAATCACAGTGCCAGTGTATTGTTCGCTATCATAGCCTTTAAATTCAGTGGTTTTTTCTGACTTTAATTGGTCATTATAATCTGCGCCGAATTTACCTGCTTGTTGCGCTTGTTTACGTTGAACTTCCATTGCTTCTTGGAAGCCACGCTCATCAATTGTCATAAAGCGTTCACGTGCAACATCAGCCGTTAAATCTGCAGGGAAACCATAAGTATCGTAAAGCTTAAATACTAAATCACCTGGAATTACATCGCCTTTTAGGTCTTTCAAGCTTTCTTCAAGAATCGCAAGACCACGGTCAAGGGTTTTACCGAATTGCTCTTCTTCAATACGCAGTACTTTTTCGATAATCGCTTGTTGCTGATGTAATTCTGGATAAGCTTCACCCATTTCAGTTGCAAGCGCTGCAACTAATTTATGGAAGAAAGTACCTGTTGCACCAAGTTTATTACCATGACGTACAGCACGGCGAATAATACGGCGTAATACATAACCACGGCCTTCGTTAGATGGCATTACTCCATCGGCAATTAAAAATGCACATGAACGAATATGGTCAGCGATAACACGCAATGATTTATCTTCTAAATCTTGTGCGTTAGTTACAGCTGCCGCAGCTTTAATTAAGTTTTGGAAAATATCGATTTCGTAGTTTGAGTGAACACCCTGCATAATCGCAGAGATACGCTCAAGACCCATACCAGTGTCAACAGACTGACTTGGCAGAGGATCCATTGAACCGTCAGCGTGACGGTTGTATTGCATAAATACTAGGTTCCAGATTTCGATAAAACGGTCACCATCTTCTTCTGGGCTGCCCGGAGGTCCACCCCAAATGTGCTCACCGTGATCGTAGAAAATTTCTGAACAAGGACCACAAGGACCTGTATCACCCATTGACCAGAAGTTATCTGCTGTATCAATACGAATGATCTTATCTTGCGGTAGACCTAATTCTTTGTGCCAGATATCAAACGCTTCGTCATCAGTGTGATAAACCGTTACCAGCAACTTCTCTTTTGGTAACTTGATAACATCTGTTAGAAATTGCCATGCAAATTTAATCGCATCTTGCTTGAAGTAGTTACCAAAACTGAAGTTACCAAGCATTTCGAAGAACGTGTGGTGACGGGCAGTATAACCTACGTTTTCTAAATCGTTGTGCTTACCACCAGCACGCACACAGCGCTGCGAACTCGTTGCACGATTGTATGGACGGCGCTCTGCACCTAGGAATACATCTTTAAACTGCACCATACCTGCATTGGTGAATAGCAAGGTAGGATCGTTGCCTGGCACCAATGAACTTGATGGCACCACTTGGTGTTGCTCTGATGCGAAATAATTTAGAAACGCGTTGCGGATTTCCGCGGTCGTCATATGCTGCATGCTACCTCTCACTCGTTTGACGGACTTGTTTGCATTGCAAATTCAATTTGTTCATGATTAAACCCTCGATAACTCATGTAGCGAATGCGCTTCGCTTTTTCTTTAAAGTCGAGGGAACTACTTGTATTTGTGAATTTCTTATTATATGCGGATTGGGCCTGCAGATACCAGTCTATTTCTAATTCTTCGACAATAGTTTGTACTAGATCGGCACTAACCCCTTTTTGATAGGCTTCATTTTTAATTCGCATTAACCCCAAACCTTTATTTATTTGGCGTCGCACAAAACTTTCGGCATAGCGAATATCATCAATAAAGCCATAATCTTCACACCATAAAATGAGCTTTTCAATAAACTCGTTGTCTTCACAACGCGCAGCTAATTTTTTGGCAATTTGTGCTTTGGAATACTCTTGTCGTGAAAGCAACCAAAGCACATAGTTTTTTAATTTGGCCTGTTCTTTTTCTGTCATTTACGCATCAAATCTATCGTGATTTTGCGCCTGCGGCTGTTCATTATTTGACTGTTTAGATTTAACGATTACTGATGACATAAACATCGCTTGAAAAGACACAAAGAACCCTGCATAAAGCACTGGTAAAATAAATAACAATGGAATAAACGATAAGAATGCCGCAAATAAAATTAGGCCCGCTGAGATTGCACCAAAAATACCCAGTGCTGCCATATTATGCCAAAACACCAAAAGGCTTGCTTTGATACACTCTAAAATACTGTTGTTTTCAGAAAAATAAACCAGCGGAATCGTGTAAGCAAAACACATGGTATAAAGTGAATACGCAGCAATAAGCACAATGATATTTGAAACCTGAATGCTATCGATTACTTGCTGTGCATGTAACTGCACTAGGTCAACATTTTGTGATTCAACGGCCTGAAGATAGGCATTAAGAGGCTCACTTAAACCTTGAAATAACGACGTTGTTAAAAGCGCTAAAATAAAGCCACCAAATAGGTGATAAAGCCCTAAGCGAAATAACATCAAACGTCGCCCAGCTTCACTAAACACATTAAAAAGGTCAAAGAATGCGACTTTTTTACCTTGTTGGCGATTTAGCATGGCACGGTAAAAACCCGCCGTGACAAATGGCATTGCCAGTGCTGCAGGCAGCTGAAAAATCGGCGCAACCAATGCGATTAAAGATAAAATACCTATAAATAGGTGCATGAGAATAAAGGTACCTGGTTGGCATTTAAACAACTCCCAACCAGCTTTAAACCAGTTAACACCCGCTTTTGCCTTAAAAATCCGTATTTCAACTGCCATTTTTCTTTCTTATAAATGAAAACGCTCCATAAAATGGAGCGTTAATAAATCAACACGATAGATCTATGCTACTTTTTTAGTTGCGTTAAATCCAGCATATGTGAACCATGAGCCACTTTCGTCGCTAAATAGGCTTCATTGCCTTCTTTTAAATGCGCTGACGTACCGACTTGCTCCACTATGTTTATGCCCGATTCACTGAGCGCTTTAACTTTACGTGGATTATTTGTAAGAAGTTTAACTGAGTCAATATCAAGCGCCTGCAACATTAACGCTGCATCTCTAAACTCACGTAAGTCGTCTGCAAAGCCTAAATGATTATTTGCTTCGTAGGTATTCATACCTTGCGACTGTAACACATAGGCATCAATTTTATTATATAAACCAATACCGCGCCCTTCTTGGCGTAAATAAAGAATAATACCGCCTTGCTTGTGCATCATTTCAATGCATTCATCAAGTTGTTCGCCACAATCACAGCGTGAAGAATGGAATACATCCCCTGTTAAGCACTCAGAGTGCATACGAATTAACGGGTTTGGCTCTTTATCAGCGTTATTAAAGATTAAAGCGACGTGTTCTTCACCGTCTAAAAGACCATGAAAAGATACAATTTCTGCAGGGATTTTACTGTTTTTGCCAACTTTGAGCTGGACTCTTGCTCTTACTTCAGCCACGACATTTCCAACAAGTGTTTTGTGATATTATAACACTAGCTTTTTATTGAAACTAGCGTGTAGGTTTAAATATGTGCTTTTTTCAGCTTTTCAATGCCTGTTACAAACTTAATCCGCCAAATCCCATAAATAATAGGTTAGCTCGCTTTTACAAAGCTTAAAGCCTTAATCGAAAGAATAGCACCCACTGCTATAGGGTTAAAAAAGGAAAATGGTTCACTTGAATAAGAAAAATAATGCGTTAACTGCCATGTTTGCAGTTAACGCACTAAGTTAGAAAGGTAAAAAATTAAACGAGTAATTGAGCTTTGTTTCTGATACCAATTCTTGACCAAAATTGATCATGCGAATGCGGTTAACTAATTTTCGCTCCAACTCCGCGTCATTTAAATCGCTTGAAAGTATTTCGCAAGTCTTTACTTGGCCATTGCCAGCAACCACAATTTCAACCGTAACTTTGCCTTGCAAACTTGGATTTTTGCGAAGTGCACGACGATATAAGGTGTAAAATGCACCTTGATTTTTATCAAGTACTGCGCGGATCGCTTCTACTTTGCGCATCTCTAGCGTTTCTTCGCTAACTACTTCACCCTCACTCATGTCACTTTGATAACCGCCTTGCTCTGCCACAACCTCATCACCTAAAGCAATCAGTGATTTATCTGCCAATGCTTGTACATTCGCACTCGCTTGCGCGCCATCTTTCACAGTAATTTGTTTGGATGTATCGGCTTTGGCAGTAACCTCTTCAACACTTGTCACCTTAGGCGTTGGCTTTTTGGTTTTTAACGGCTGTGTAGTAGGCGTTAAATCAAAGTCATCTCTAAGCGCCGCTAAATCATCAGCGAGCGCAACTAAACCTGCTAAATCAAAGTCATCTCTAAGCGCCGCTAAATCATCAGCGAGCGCAACTAAACCTGCACGACTTGCCTCTTCTTTTGCTTTTTCAAGGGCTTTTTTGTTAGGCGTTTTTACTTTTACTTCCGTTTTAATTTCGGGTTGTGGTTTCTTCTCAGGCTCAGGTTTTGGTTGTTCCTGTTTGATCTCGGGTTTTGGCTTTTCCGGTTTTGGTTCAACTTTTACGCGTTCAATAACCCGTGTCAGACTTGGCGGAATTTTTGTTTTTTGTGCCGGTGTAAGCTCGGGTAACTCAGTGAGTTTAACTACTGCAGCAAATAACAAAGTACCCACTAAAAACGCACTGGTTAAACGACTAAATAATCGATTTCCAGCGTTATCGTAAAGTTCAAAATTTGCATTCAAGACTGCTGTGGTCATAGTTCACCACCACTTTGGGCAACTTGTTCAACAGCCAACGATAAATCTCCAAACCCTGCTTGTTGCGATGTTTGCATGATTTTTTTAAGGCGCTGATAGGCAATTTTTCCATCTGCCATAATTGTTAGCGGCCGCATATCATCAACAGGCTCAATTGCGTCTGCATGTGTTGCTAATGCTTTAGCTAAAGGGGCAAATACCTCTGTTTTACTGCTATCCAATTCACTCATTTGTGCAATTAATTGCCCTTGCAAAATAAGATTAGTTTCACTTACCAAAAGCACTAATGCCTCTTCAGCCAATGCTTGTTGCTTGGCCTTTGGCAGGTCAATATTTTTATTTACATCAAGCACTTGCACTGTAGAGGAATTTACTATTAAGAAGAAAACCAAAATGGTAAAGATATCCATTAACGACACCAAACTCAGTTTAGTTTGCTGCTGTGCCCTTTTATGGTGCCTTTCCATGCGAAGTGCTCTAACTGATTTTTTCATAGCGCCTCCACCATAGCATCACCCAAAGCAATTTCTGGAAAAAGTTCTGCTTCAACAACCGATGCAACAACGACTGCCTGGTAACTTCTCACAGTTTCCATTGCCGAAATCAGCGTTTGATAATCAACATCTTCAGCGACTAACAAGGTAATATTTTTCTTATCTACGCCTTTTCCCAGCAGTAGGTTTTTAACATCTTTTAATGCTAACTGAACCTGCTCAAACGGATACGCACTTTGCGTTTTTTCAAACTGCTTAAGGGGGACGCCTGCGGGATAATAAATAGTCAGCGAGTCTTTTTTAATCTCAAGCTGAAGCTCTTTTTTTGATAATTGCTCTGCGCTTTCTCCCGCTAATAAAGGCTGTAATTTAAGCTGCATCACGGTAATATGAGAAAACACCATCATCATAAGTAATACTGGCACCAGCACAATCATCAAACTCATAAATGAGGTGATATCAAGCTCAGCATCTTGCTTATTTGGCAATTTGCGACGAAACATAGTCGCCCCCTTAATCTGTTTGACGGGTCTTTTGTGAAACGAGATTATGCTTAGTGAGTAAGTTCAAACACTTAACACCAGCCATCTCTAAGCCATCAATTATTTCAGTGGTTTTAGTTTGCAAAAATGAATGACATAAAAGCAGTGGAATAGCGGCAATCAAACCAAATGCAGTGGTATTCATCGCAACTGAAATACTGGCCGAAAGTAGTGAAGCTTTTTGTGCAGGATCAGCATCTGCCACAGCCGAGAATGCGGCGATAAGACCAATAATAGTACCTAATAAACCAAGTAAAGTTGCAATATTTGCAAGCGTTGCCAAGTATGCGGTGCGTTTTTCCAAACGTGGCATTAGCTCAAGCACTTGCTCCTCCATGGCATATTCTATTTCTTCTCGACGCTGAGTGTGCTCAATTCGCTCAAGACCTGAACTAATAATTTTTGCAACGCCAGATTTACCTTGCTCTGCAAGCACTTGCTTATAATCACCTTTAGCCAGGTGAGGCATTAACTGTTTAAATGCCTTTTGATTAGCAAGTTTAGCGCCTGTTAATACAATAAAACGCTCAACAGCAATAGCTAAACCAATAGCAAGCACAATTGCAATTGGTAGCATAAAGCTACCGCCATCTTGAAAAAATCTAACAACTGTATCGAAACTTTCCATTTTAAACTCCAAATGTAACCGTTAATTAGGGTTATTGTTTTTATTCTGTGATTGGTAAAATGCAATCTGACGCTTTAGTTTGCTCGGGTCGATTGCACTAATTTTATGACGCGGAAGTAACCGTAACTGGGGTTTTGTTAACTGAACCTTTTCTAAATCTTGCCATGGTAAAATTGACATAAATTTAGGCTCTTCTTCAGCGCCTGAAATCGTGGTTTGTAGCTCTATTTTTTGCGGCTGTTTGCTTGGCTTTGACGGCGACTCAACCGCATAGGAATTTGAAACAAAAATCAAACTCAACAATAAAAGCGATTTATTCATTACTCGCTCCTTGGGTTTCTTTTAACTGATGCTCTAAATCCAGTAACCATGTGGATACTTGTCGATAACTGGGCACATCTTGAGGTATTAGCATTAAATAGGTTTGATAAGCTGCTTTCGCTTTGGCTTTTTCACCAAGGTAAATATCCAGCAAAATACCTTTGTTGATGTAACTAGGTGCAAAACCTGGCCAACTACTAATAGCTTGATCATAAAGTGCTAATGCATCTGCAAACTGGCCATTTTCACGGGCGACTAAAGCCAGTTCATTAGCTGCAAAATAGTTGTATTTGTTCGCAGCTAAAGCAGCATCTAAATGTTGTGTATATTCGTCTTGTTTACCATTGTGTTTTGCAATATAGGCTAACTGTAAATGCGCTCCTGACAGAGTTGGGTACTGCAAAGCAATATTAGTGAAATGCTGCTTCGCCAGCTGAAATTCCCCTGCTTGTTTTAGTTTTAGCGCCCTCTCAAATTGGGGTTTGATTGCTTCTGGCACATCAGCTTGTTGGTATTTATTTGCGCTTTGTAATAATTGCTCTTTTGCACTCAAAACAACAGGCTCAATTGCCTTCTCAGTTGCTTGTTCAGCATCCTTTTTTGGCGCAGTTTGGCACGCCGAGAGTGCCACCAGCAAAGTAGCTAAAACAATGTTAAAAAATCGCATGAGTTTCTCCTGGTGCTACTTCTTGCTTGGCAAAACGTGCGGGCATCAATTTAGCAAGTTCCGATAAAGTTTCTTTCACCCATTTATCGTAAATCCCTGAGTGTAATAACTGATTATTGCGCTCATACAGCGCAATAGCTTTATCTTCAAATGGAATGGCTTGTTCTTCTAATAACAGCTCATATTGCTCGAGGGCAAGATCTTGCAGATGTTTAGGGCGCTCAGATGCCATAATTTGCTCAGCCATTAAGTGGTAAATTTTGGCAATTTTAAAGTTGGCTTGCGTAGTGTAATCGGCAAGGCCAAATTCAGCGAGTTGTTGATAGCGATTCAGTGCCGTTGTCATGCGCTCACGCTTACGCGCTAAGCTGGTTTTTAATGGCACTGTTAGTTGGCTGTTCTGATAGGCATAAAAAGCATCATTAGCAAACACCTCAGTTGCTTTAGCGGCTGCTAAACCAGCCCATTCTTTTTCAGCGGCTGGTGCACTTTGATAAGCCAAAATTATTTTGTTTAACCAAAAGCGATACTCTTTTGCTTTATTTTGATTCTTATAAATATCTGAAAGCGCTATTTTTGCTTCAAGGTTTTGTGCGAATGGCACAGGGTAATTATGTGCATAACTGCGGTATTGAATACGCGCGCGTTCAATTTGCCCCATCTCGAAGTAAAGCGCTGCGCTTTTCAAAAGTGAGATACGTCTGGTATTTCTGTCTGAGTGATTTTCAGCTAAATAGGCATATTGCTTTGCCAATTTATCCCCTTGCTGAGTATGCTTATAAATATCAATCTTTTGAGTTTGTAGTAACTCAATACTGTCGTTGGTTGGATAACGCGTTATAAAATCATCAACCCAACTACTCGCTTTACTAAAGAGTTGTAACGAGAACAAATACTGAGTTACTTGATACTGAACTTGCTCACGGTAAAGTGTGTTTGGCAAGAGCGTTAGTAATGCAATGTATTTATCTAGGGCTAATTGGGTTTGCTCTGTGCCAGCAAGTTGCTCCGCCTGTTTAATCATACTTTTCGCAAGGTTTTCAGCGACTAGTGGCGAGCGCTGAGTCTTATTAGCCAATAATTGTTTATAAGCGAGCTCAGCTTGATCATAGTCAGCTAGATTATAGTGGCTATGCGCCATAAGTAATTGCGCTTGATACCCTTGTAGCTCAGTTAAATTAAATTGTGCTAAAAGGGGTTCATAGTTCAGTAACTCTTGGTAACGCCCCTGTTCAAACAATAAGTTAAACGTTTGCAGCAATACTATGGTTGCAGACGAGTGTTGCTTAAACGTGGTTGCAAACTTAAGCCAGTTGGTCACTACATTTGTCACCAATTCTGGTGAAATAGTCTTGCTATTAGCCCCCTTAGCTTGTTGCAACTTCGTCATGTAGATAGATACAACAGCATACCCGGCTCTATCTTGATATTGATTTGGCAGCTGGCCGTAAGCGATATTGTTATATTGTGTGAGGGCTAACTGCCACTGTTTACTCTGATACAGACTCTCTGCCAGTAAATACTCGCTATCGATGTCTCGCTGATTTTTTAAAGCCAAGGTTTCAAGATAGCGTGAATAACCGCTTGCTGCAGATGCAAATTGAGCTTCAAATGGTTTATGTTGTTTTTTTAATGTTTGAGCTTGGTAATAGCTTCTATCAGCATACTTTTTTTCTAACAACGTTAATGCGTTAAAATGCGCATCACTTGGCAGCTCGCTATCCGCCTTAAGATAAACACTACCAATACCAAATTGCGCTATAAACGTTTGCTCATACTTGCTAAGTAGTTCAATAAAGTTCGCTTTTTTATAAACACTTAGCTGCGCCAGAGCAAAATCAACTTTATGCGCTTTAGCTGGTGCGTGTTCAATATACTTTTGATACACCGCAATCGCATCAAGATAACGTTTTTTCTCCAAATAGTAATTGGCAAGTGCTTCAAAATTCATAAAACTAAATGTTTGCCAACCATATTGCTCATAATGCGTCACGGGGTCTTGGTCAAAATCGTTATATGAGAAAATCACACTCATAATGCGCAAGGTATCTGCGACTAAATAACGGGCACTACTACTTATCTCATCAACGCTAAGTGCAGTTTCACCATTTTGCTGTAATGCTAAATCCAGCACTTTGGTAAAGTTATTAAGTGACGCTTTATAATTAAATAATTTAAAATCAGACCACGCCAGCATATAACGCGCAGTGCTTACCAGTGTTGAATTGGGGTGTTGCTCAATAACAAGTGCGTAATGCTCTTTTGCCTCACCATAACGCTTCTGATTAAAGAGGTATTCGCCTTGACGAAATAAAAGCTCTTCACTGTGTTCGAACTCTGGATATTCATTAAGCAGCTTTGCTACTGTAGTATATGCAGCGTCAAGGTCGCCTTTCAGAAAATACGCTTTGGCTAATTGATACAACACATCGTCACGAGACTCTAAACCATCAGGCTGTGCTAGCAGCAATTGGTACTGGTTTATTGTTTGGCTAAAATAATCATTGCTTTGCGAAAGCCCTTGCTCTTGTGCTAACTGTTGTTGCTCTAAACTTAATTGTGCTAATCGACTATTTGCTTGCAGCTTTGCATTGGTTTGAGGTGCTAATTTTGCCACCTCTTGATAGGCAGCAACAATATCATCTGCACTTGGCGTAACCGCTTTTACAGCTACCTCTTTTTGTGGTTTTGACAAATCTAATTGGCCAAGCGTTTTGCGCTCTAATGGCTTGGTTTCTGTCAAAAAACAGCCTGTTAAACTGAGCGTGAGTAGACTTACTAAACATCGTTTCATGGTAAGACACTCTCTGAATTAGCGTTATGACTTGCCAACCCCTCAAGGGCAATACTGCGCATTACTTTAAGCTTATAAACATCGTCAGATAAAAAAGCTTGCGATTCTTTAACATCTTCTAAAAGTAAGATTTGAATTTCATCGAGCTGTTGATTAATAAGCGAATTTGCCTGTTGTTGGCGTGTGCTAAGCTGCGCTTTTATCGCGTTTAGTTGCTGTGAAATACGATTGTAGTCCTGTCCTGTTTGTATTAGCTGACTACTTTTTTGATACTGCCTTGTTGCCTCTTGCAAAGCTGTTTGCGCTACTAATAGCTGATTTGCATGGGCTTGATAACGTTCATCAAACAGATAGTCTTGTTGCCAAAGCAATATGCCTTTTAAGCGCGTTAATCGGGCTTGTTGAGACTGCATATTTCGATTTTGAGAAAGGCTTGATAGCCTTTTCTCCGCATTCACAATACGCTGATTTATCTTTAACTCATCTGCTGTCATTAACCCTGTTCGACTTGCTTTTGCCTCCGCTAATCGAGTTGATAATGTTGTTAATTCTGCTTTTTGTGCTGATAAACGTGCCTCATAACTTGTTAAATTTGTCGTTTCAATAATGCGTTCTTGGCGCGCCGCTTTTTCAGCTAAAATTTCAGCATAATTTTCTAGTGCTCGTTGTTGCGATTTAAACTGTTCCTTAAGCTGTAAAAGTGATTTTAATTGTTCATTTTTCTCATAAAATTCATCACTTACAAACACTGAGTGCAATGCGCTTTGGTATTGATTCTGCTGCTCAGTGCTATTTAACATCGCTAATAGCACAGCACTGTTTTGCAAGTTAGTATTAACAGTATTCAACTCAGCATTAAATTCAGCAAAACGCTTTTCTGCGTGTTCAATTGCATCAAGTGCCAATTGAAACTTTGCTTCGCTTAATAACACGTGCGCTTTGGCAGTAAGCGCCTGATGCTGGGTAAACACATTCCCTTGCTCTGATGTAATCACCATTTCTAATACATATAGCGCCTTAGCATAGTTACTTTGCAAAAGCTGACTAGCAGCTAAGCCATAAAGTGCTTCATTTAACCAAATGGATTGCTGAGAAACTTGTGAAAACGCGAGCTCTGCCTGCTCGCCCAATTGTTTTTCAAGTGCACTGTAGCCAATAGCTAAAAAGCTTCGGTCTAACAAAGCCAGTTGTTCGTCGTCGAGCGCTGTAATTGGGGTTTTTGGCAAAGTGGGGGTTATTTGCTGCTGACTCGCAACCAGCAGTAAATTATGGGCAAGGTAATCATGTAAAGGGTTATCGCTAGGCAATTGCGAAAGTGCACTTTCTGCAAGGTTAAATTGCTGTAAAGCAAGGCTAATACGCCCTTTTAAGTAATGAAATTCATCTCGCCATTGCTCATCAAGACTTTGTAAGGAAATCTCATTAATAAATTGTTCTGCATGGGAGATTTCTCCACGTGTAAAATACACTTTAGCTAATTGCAAATTCGCATAATTAAGTAGACCCAAGTCTTTTTCATCGAGTAATCGTTTAAAATCGTTGGCAGCCGAGAGGTGCAATCCGTAAGAAAATGCCGCGCCAGCTTTTACAAGACGAGCATCAACTCCTTGGTGCTGTATCGAGCCATTAGTTTCGGCAATAGCAAACTCGGTCAGTGCATTTTGATAGTTACCTTGATAGAGCTCATACAAGGCAACGCCGTAGTGAGGATCTTCTACTTTTGCCTTCATATAACTATTTGCAATAACATTAAAGGCATTAACGCCGAATGCTAAAAACAGCAAATTCACCACACCCCGTTTCATACTTACTCTATTTCTCGTATTTCAAATTCAGGTTGTTCTTTACTGCTATTGGCTGAAATAACCAGTTCGAGTGCTTTTGCTTCGTCATCTTTTGTAAATGACAGTGTTGCGGCACGTTTAATATCTCTGCCCTGTGGTCCTTTACCCAGCACATATGCAGTAAGTTGGTGCTCACCTTGCTTAACATTTCCTTGAAATAGGCGATGCACTCCACCTTTGGCCAGTGCATTTAATTGTTTTTCGGTATAAAGATAATGTGTTGCTAACTCATCATTGACATACAGTTTTACCGCATCAAGGGTGAATAAGTGACTGGTGTCCATCGCAACATAAAACGCAATTTGTGTTGCCGGTGGGTATAACAGATCTTCTTCTAAGATAAACAAATCGCGGTTTAAGGCGATTGCTTGTTGCTTTAAATTTTCGATTTGTTCTGTAAGCGGCTTGCTTTCATTGCTATTGGCAGTTGCAGCGCAAAGCGAAAGCAGCAGCATAAAACCGAGGTGACTAATTTTTTTCATCTTTGCTTTCCTAATACCACAGCGAAACAAACGCTCGCACAACGTTTGCCGAATAACTGTAAAACCCTTCTTCACCGGGATTTTCAGTTTGCAGTACATTTCTAAAATCATCGTAATCAAACCGCATATGATCCCAAGCAATATTAACGCTGGCACTTTTAATCAAGCTTGAACGGTCGAATGTATGTAAATAGCGCGCTTTTAAACCAATTGTTAAATCGTTGAAGGTACTCATTTCTTTATCACGTGCCATAAAGTTGAACTGATCTTTTCGCTCAAACATGTCTTGATAAAAATCAGCTTTTGTTTGCGCGTAATGGCGTACATGAAAATCAATTAACCAATTATCATAAAGAGCTTGGCTGTAACCGAGCTTATAATTACTTGCAGAGATCCCCCAGGTATCGCTAAAAAAACGTATCTCACCATAAAGTGCGCCATTCACAGGTAAAAAATAGCGAGAGCGCAGTGCAACTGCATTGCTGGTACGGGTTTCGGGGTAAATCTCAGTCGCGTAGCTGTACCCTAAAGCTGCGCTATCATCGCGGTAGCGGTAAGAGCGATAGGGGTTATTTAAATAGCCTTGCTCTGTGATTGCTTCAAGGTTGAAATCGACCGTCCAATTTTTAGTCGCAATTTGAGACCAAGATACGGTGTAGTTTGAACGTTTTACTTCTTCTTCAAATAATTCATTGCCATTTTGTTTAACAACATCATCGCCTTGCGCGTAGCTCAAGCTTAAAGTGGATAAGTCGCCAAAAAAGCTCTGGCTCACCGCTAATTTATAGCTTTTCGCGTCGTAGTCATTTTCTTGCGATTGGCTATAACCTAATGAAAAAATGGTTTTCTCATTTAAGTAGTCGACGCCAAGCGATTGTTCATCTCGCTTTTCTTTATAAGGGCTTGCCGTTGCTAAAACGTCAATAGATGCTGAACTCACCGAATCGACATAATAATTTGCAGAAACCGACACCGCATTAGACACTTTTTTGCGAATAAGTATTGAAGGACCATCAATGCTCATACCGCCGCCATCGTAACTATGGTACATAGCATCGACACGATCTTCAGGTAACACAGCTGCTAACGTTGAAAAGCTTATAAACGCAAAAACTAAAGTACAAAAACGGTTAAACTTAGTTACAGCCACAGCCACCACCTGATGTTCCTTCAGCGCCTTTCGCGCCCTCACGGGCTTGGTAAACGTGATGAATATAACCAGACTCAACAGGGTCTAATTGCCATTGCATTGCAGCGTGAGCCAAATTCTCTCGCTCATATGGTTTTACCCACGGCTCAATCTCACCTGTTGAAACGCAACCAGACAAACCCCCGAGTAACAGCAAAATAAGTAATTTATTCACGGATAAGCGCCTTCACCATTTTTTTATAGAGCTTTTCATCGCCAGCCTTGTAGCCATAATGCACATAACGCAAGGTGCTATTGCGATCGATTATTACTGTGGTAGGCATTGCTTCAACATCAAACAATTTACTCACCGTATTTTCATCGTCCAATAACACTGGAAATGACACGTTAAGTTCTGAAATAAAGTCTTTTGCTTTTTGGTTTTGCTGTTCAACATTAATACCCAATACAGTAAAGCCCAAATCATTGTATTTACTGTGCAGCTCATCTAGTAAAGGCATTTCTTTACGGCACGGGCCGCACCAGCTTGCCCAAAAATTTACAAGCACCACTTGGCCTGTTAATTCTTTTAATCGAACATTCTCGCCGCTCAGTGACTTTAATGTGAAATCAGGCGCGCTCTTGTCTAATTCAGCTGAAGCAGCTTGCCCCGCAAATACACAGAACAACAATAAATAGGCCAGTGTCAGTTTTTTCATCTTATAAATACCTTAAAAATAAACACTTAAACCAAGTGTAAATGCGAGATTATGTACTGTTTCGGGGTCGCCCAAAATATCGCTTTCAAATACGTAATCCGTCATATCGATGTGCATGGTTACATAGTCATTCAGTAATACGCGATAACCCGCGCCGAGCGATACTGTAAAACGGTCATCACCACCAAACTGCGTGCTGCCGGCACCTAATGTAAAATAGTACGCGCTATTGAGCGTGAGGTTTTGTGAGATAAACGTTTCACCTTTAAGGTTGTAACCAATGCCTAGGTCTAATAATTGGTAATCGCGCTCGTCATCGGTTAATAACTTGGCACCGCCACTGAGTTTTTCGTAACTAGTTTCGCCAGCGGTTGCCATGCCATACTTAAAATAGGTGAAAAAATCTTCATTTATGTGATAGGCCAGTTTGGCACCAACTAACGAGGTTGACGAAAAATCGGCAATTGAAATTACGCCGCCATAAAGGCCAAACTCAAAGTCATCGCTGTCAATCAGTGATTCATCTACTTCTGTACGCTCAATTTGAGGGTCCACAACAGGTGGAGCCGCTTCGTTAGATGCGAGCGTTTGTCCTGAAAACACCATACCCAAACAGGTAAATGCGTTTAGAAAAAGACGGTTATACCTAATTTCCACTGCTCTAAATCCTCTGTAGCATCACGCTCTGTAAGCGCACTAAACCGTTTGTATTCTGCTTTAAGTACAAAACGGCTGGTTAAATACGTGTTCACACCAAAAGTGGCGCTCAGTAAATCTGATTGTCTGGTTTCATCACCGCCACCAATCACCGGTGTTTTAGGCGTTGTCCACACATTACCCGCACCAATACCTAAATACGGAGAGACGCGCCAATGGGGAAATGGGTGATGAATAACAGAAATATCAACCAGTTGGTTCTTTGCTACCGCTCCGAGTGCATAACTATATTCAAGGTTGATTGAAAGGTTTTGTGTGAATCGCCAGCTTGCATCAACAGATTGATTGCTCACACCATCAAGCTCACCCAAGCCGATACCAAATGCAAGCGTTTGATTTTCAAATGCATCAATGCCTGTATGTTCGATGGTAAATGGTTGCCCTGTTAGGGTTAAAGTATTTACCAGTGATGATTGCTCTGCCCAGCCTTCTTGACCATTTTCAAGTGTGATTAAATACCAGCTAGTATGGCGTTTAATTACCGTTATGGTTTCGCTTTTTTCGGCAACATAAATAATCGGGTAACCGCGCCCTGCACCACTATGAATATTCAAATAGGGGTCTTTGACCGAAAGTTGTAACGGCTCAGCAATGATGTGAAAGCTGAGCGCCAGCAAGAGTAAAAATAGTATCCCTTTCATATTAATCTTGCTCACTGTAAAACGGGCTATTAGCGTATTGCGCACCAATATCTAGCCATTGCCATAAAAGTGACTTTTCAGCATCAGATAGATAGGCACCATGGCTGCCTGCTGGCGAAAACCGTAAATTGAATCCGGTGTTAGCATTGGCACCCGCGACACTCAGTGGCGGCCTTATTGTCACAGTCACTTGCTCAATAATTGGATTACCGTTTTCATCCAAAATTAAGTTACCGTCTTCATCGACAAGATAAACCGGATTACCATTTTCATCTAATCTGTCCACCAGCTTATCAACTAAAATGCCTTCAACAACTTCCTGTTCATTATCGTTAAAGAATAATTCGCGATAGGCCACAACATGCTGATTATTGTCATTTGAGGCGGCTAGGCTTAAATCAAGCTGCGCAGCGGGTATCTGTGCATCTCCATTATCATCAGTGGTGATATGGCAATTTAAACAGCGATAGTTATCAATTTCGTTGCCCATATCGTCAAAAACTGGGCGCGATAAATCAAATAATGGCGCAATATGCTTTGGAAAATGAATTGATAAACGGCATAAATTTGTCCAACGTGCTGCACATGCCTCTGTTAGTGGCGATGTCGTATCTAAATTATTGAGACTGCTATTGTTATTTGCGATAGCGGCCAAACCACCTCGCCACACATCGGCAAAAATCGGCTCAGCACTTAATGACGGAATGCCAACCACTCGCGCATAACTTTGCGCCATTGTTTCGCCAACAATTGCATCTACATCACCAAAACTTCCCGGCCAAAGCGTGCTAGCAGCACCTAAGTTTATACTGTTTGCTTGATTAACTTTGCCATGAGGTAACTCGTTAGTACTTTGATGACAGCCATTGCAGGTCCTTTCTTCCCCTGATTTTAGCTGTAACCAATTTTCATGGCGTTGACTAACTCGCTGTCCATCACGATTTAATAGTTCGATGGCAAATGGCATATCAGCAGGCACTTTAACGTACACCGAACCATCGGGAGCCACTGGCGCATAGCCAATAATATCGCGCATCGACTGACCACTACTGCGGCCAAATAATGCCGTTGAAAAGTTATATTCATTACGATCGGGAATGGATACTGGCTTAACAATACGCATCGCATATATGCGCTCGGTATTTAGCTGAGGGTCCGACACTGCTGAAATATTAGGAATGGCAGTATCAATGCCAGAGAAATCATACACACTGCGTATGTGCAAACTGCCCATTTGTTCGTTTTGCAAACTTATATTTGACGGATATTCTGTGGTTAAAGGACTGTTTATTGATTCAAGTACAACCACTTCTTCAATCAATGTATTTCGTTTTGCAAGCACTACCGGTTTTTGCGTTTGCGTTATTTCATCGTAAATCCATAAACCAAACAGGTCTGGTGCCGCAACGATGTTTTCATCGTTTAGTAACTCTGCCGTACAAGGGAGAAAATTATTGTTATTTTCTGGGTCAACAACTTGGCATTGACTCCACACCACTAAGTTTCTTTGTGAACCATCAAAAATAGGCGAAAACCAATGGTATTTCCCTGTTAGTGAAAGTTCTCCTTCAGGTGGGCTGGCAGCAAAAAGTGCAGAATTAAATGCCGAGTCAGATGTTGCTTCACCATCATGAAAACGCCCTTCATCCATAAAACTTTCAGTATCTAAATAATAAAAATCAGTGCTAAATTGCTCGCTTTCACTATTACGTAAACCAATAATTAATTGGCCATTTGGAGCTTGTTTTAAACTGGCAACCGATAAGTCATTTGGGAAATCTGAGTGGGCACCAAATAATAATTCGAGTTGTTTACCATCTGAATCCATTTGATAAATATTGAGGCCACGGTTACGTCCTCTATGCTCAAATCGAACAAAGGCAATTTTGCCATTTTGTAAAACAGTTGGATATAAATCATGGCCTTGGCTAAACGAAATTTGCTTGATATTAGTGCCATCTTGTTCCATTACATGCAAGGTTATGGCTTTTTCTCGAAAGTTATCGCTAAGAGCTTGGTATTGTGGCTTGCCTTCATCAAGTAATCGAGCCTTGTTACCTTGTTGGCGGTTTGAGCTAAACAAAATACGGCCATCAGGCAAAAAGGATGGGAATAGATCATCGCCTTCTTCACTGATCAGTGCATCATTGATAATCGGAGTCACTGTTTCTGACGCTACATCATAAAGCCAAATATTCCATTTCGGTTGCATATCATCTGAGACATCTTCAAGCTCTGGCGCGCGCAAACTAAATAGTAGTTTTTGTCCATCGTAAGATGCTGCAACGTGTTTAATATCGATTGGCGCATCAAATAAAGTATCTGTAATGCTAATTAGCGGGGCATCAACGCCAGCGAGTTTTTTTAAGAAAAGTTCAGCACCGGGGTTAAAAACTGTTGGGTCGTTAACGGCAAAAGAAACCGGCTGCTCGATACTGCGTAACACAAATGCCAAAGGCACTTCTTCTACGATTGGATCTTGTACTTGTGGTTTCTGCTCAACAACATCACTGCCACATCCTGTTACCAATAACAGTAAAATTATTTTTAGCAGCTTACCCACTTAATTTTCCTTTTTAAAAACTATCCTAAAGCACCACCAAACAAACCATAATTTAGTATTATTTTAGAAATTAAAATTAGCAATATAATATTATTACAGCAAACATCATCATTACAATAACTTTTCTTTGATGTTTATTTTTTAACAATGTTAACATACGTACCTCTATCAAGGTCAATCAGTAGATTCACTATGGACTTTTCGAACAACAAGGCCAGTTTTCCGTTACTTTTTAACTTGCTTGCATTGATCCTTGCATGGAACTCACACAGTGCTTTAGCAGGTTCAGAGGAACAAGCTGAGCGCATGCATACACGCTTAACTGGTATTTCGCCATCAGAAACTGTATTGACCGAAATGGTTAATTTAATTAACGCAGGCAATAGCGAAGCTGCTGCACTATTGGCAATGGAAAATGATGCGTTCTATCGTGTTACGTTAAAAGACTGGATTACACCTTGGACTAATCGAGATTTCGATATACACCAACCACTTAATGACTACAGTGCCACTGTGATGGGAATTGTCCGTGATGACCTCGATTTTCGCAGTATTTTGTTTGATGATATTGTCTATACGGCATCAAGTAGTAGTGCTTTACCGGCGTATTCAATGACCGATAACAACCATTATATTGCTTTAGAAAACAGTGAATTAAATTTAAAAGAGGCGCTGACAAGGCAAACTCAATCAAGCGTAACTAATTTACCAGTTGAAGCAACAAGTGGCGTAATTACTTCTCGCGCTGCAAGCAAAGCGTTTTTTATTGCTGGCACCAACCGCGCAATGTTCCGATATACTTTTATTAATCATATGTGTACCGATTTAGATGCGTTAAAAGATACCAGCATTGCAACAGATCGTATCCGCCAAGATGTTAGTCGAAGCCCAGGTGGTGATAGTCGAATTTTCATGAACTCTTGCAGTGGCTGCCATGCAGGCATGGACCCGATGGCACAAGCATATGCTTATTACAATTTTGCTTACGATAGAGAAACTGACGCTGAAGCCGAAAACGGTCAATTAGTTTATCAAGCTAATAGTGTTGATGCTAAATATCATATCAATAGCGAAACCTTCAAATTTGGCTATATCACCGAATCAAACCATTGGGACAATTTTTGGCGCCAAGGCCTAAACTCTCGATTAGGCTGGGATACGCAGCTTTCGGGCAGTGGTCAAGGGGCAAAAAGTTTAGGAAAAGAAATTGCTCACAGCCAGCAATTTGCCAGCTGCCAAGTAAATAAAGTATTTGAGAAAGTGTGCTTACGAAAACCACAAAACCAACAAGACCAAACCACCCTTGATGCCATTACAAATACCTTTAAAGCTTCAGGCTATAAACTTAAAACGGTATTTGCCGCCACAGCTAATTACTGCAAAGGAAATTAAGATGCGCATTACTTTATCACTTTTGCTGTTATTGCTGCTTGCTGGCTGTGGTTCTGATGCCGAAGTTAGCGAGCAACCCAAACCACCCAATGACAATAGTGGTGAATTTGTTTACAGCGGCCCTGCTGCTGAATCTGCTGATGTACAAAAATTTAAAATCGCCGTTTGGGATAATATTGTTGGCGATGATAAATGTGGTGCCTGCCACAATGAGCAAGGTCAATCACCACAATTTGCTAGGCGAGATGACATTAACTTAGCTTATGGTGCAATCAACGGGTTTATTAATTTAACATCCCCGAAAGATTCGCTCTTAGTGACTAAAGTTGCTGGCGGCCATAACTGCTGGCAACAAAGCGACAGTGTATGTGCTGATATTCTTACAACTTGGATAAGTGAATGGGCTGACACAGACAGCACAGCAACGACCATTGACTTTGATGACCCAATTTTAAAAGACCCAGGCAGCAGTAAAAGCTTTCCGGAATCAAGCGCATTATTTGCAAGCTATGTCCATCCTATTTTACAAACGAATTGCGCAAGCTGTCACAGTAGCAGCGCTGCTTTTCCTGTGGCGCCCTACTTTGCCGAAGCAAATGTTGATGCGGCTTATCAAGTTGCAAAAGCTAAAATAGATTTAAACCAACCTGCACTTTCGCGTTTTGTTTTAAGACTTGGCAATGAATTCCATAATTGTTGGTCGAATTGCGAAAACGATGCAAACCAAATGCAAACAGCCATTAGCCAAATGGCAGATGCCATTGCCACTAATCAAGTTGATGAAGCGTTAGTTATCAGCAAAGCACTTAAATTAACCGAAGGTATTGTGGCTAATAATGGCAATCGCTTTGAACAACATGTTATTGCTAAATGGGAGTTTAAATCAGGCCAAGGCTTTACAGCCTATGATACCAGTGGCATTGAACCCGCAGCCAATTTAACACTATCTGGCGATGTTTCTTGGGTAGGTGGCTGGGGCATTCGCCTTGCGGGCGGACGAGCACAAGCTGCAACCAGTTCAAGTACAAAACTGCATAAAATGCTTACCGCATCAGGCGAATTTAGTATTGAAGCATGGCTTGTGCCCGATAATGTTACACAAGAAGGACCCGCACGCATTATTAGTTACTCTGGCGGTGATGACAGACGCAACATGACGCTTGGTCAAACACTTTATAATTATGACTTTTTACTGCGCGATAGCACCACCAGCAGTAATGGCGAACCGATGCTTTCAACGCCAAATGATGAAGAAATACTGCAAGCGACATTGCAACATGTGGTGTTAACGTTTGACCCAGTTAACGGTAAACGCATTTTTGTAAATGGTAATCTAGCAGCACAACAAAGTGAAAGTTTGGGTGTTTTATCCAATTGGGACGCCAGTTTTGCACTTATTCTAGGCAGTGAAACCAGCAGTAATTTTAAATGGCATGGCCAAATTCGCATGTTGGCAATTCATAACCGTGCACTTTCAGCGCAACAAATTGTGCAAAATTATGATGTGGGCGTTTTTTATTATTCTCTATTGGTGAACTTATTGATTTACCACGCAGCTATATTGTTGCCGAAGTCAGTCAATTTGATAGTTTCAGCTACCTCTTTAAAGAGCCGTTTTTCCTCTCATTAGATAATACGGTATCGCCAGAAAATATTTCGCTTGAAGGCATTCGTATTGGTATTAATGGTAAAGAAAGTCCCCTAGGTCAAAGCTTTGCCAATATTAAAACGGTGTTAGGTGATAACTACTCTAATCAAACAGGACAAGCCCTTTCACGTTTAGGCAGCTTAATTCCGTTAGAGCAAGGGCCAAATAATGATGAATTCTTTTTAACGTTTGATCGTTTAGGTGAACATCAATTTGTGCGCGTACCAGCCGAAGTGCCTGCTTTTCCTATTGAGTTTCCAGCTGAACCAACCAGTGATATCGGCATAAAAGCCTTCTCAGAAATTAATTATTCAATGGCACAAATGACAGGTGTTGCCACTTCACAAGCGGATGTAAAAACTACCTTTGAGCAATTAAAGCAACAACTGCCAACAGTTAACGCTATCGATAGCTTTGTTGCCGCAAATCAGATGGCAATATCACAATTGGCAATTAAATATTGCAGCGCATTTATTGATAATAGTGATTTGCGTGCAAAGGCATTTAGCGCATTCGATGTTAATCAAGCACCAAACATCGCTTTTGAAACAAATAGCAAAGCACAATTTATCAGCGAACTTAGTCACTATCTACTCGGCCAAGAACTCGCGTCTGCGCCTAATTATGTTGCACTACAGCAAGAGCTCAGCAATCTGATTGACCGTTTAAATCGTTGCCCGCAATCTTGCGATGCCGAGCGTACGCAGATTATTGCCAAAGCCAGTTGTGCTGCCATCGTTGGTAGTGCTGCCACAATTATCAAGTAATGGATCTCTTATGAAAAAGCAAAAACATATTCTTAATCCAGATACGCCATTACTGCATCAAGATCACAGTAAACCAATTAGCAGGCGTGATTTTATCGCACAAGGCTTTGCCGCAGGTTTAGGCACTTTTTTTAGTGGTTCGCTGTTTAGTTTATTCTCAAGCCCGCTTCAAGCGCAAAGCACGTTATCAAGCGACTTAGAAGCATTAAAACAAAGCTGCGGAATTGCCACTTCAGGCGCTGGCAAAATCCCCTTTATTTGTTTTGATTTGGCTGGCGGCGCAAATATCGCAGGTTCAAATGTACTCGTTGGAGGGCCCAATGGTCAGATGGATTTCTTATCAACCGAAGGTTACAGCAAGCTGGGGTTGCCCGGTGATATGATCCCCCCTATTGCCAATGCGCAAACGGGGTTAAGCGACTTTGTAAATAGTGAACTTGGGCTTGCATTTCATTCTGATAGCCAATTTTTACGCGGTATATTAGAAAAAGTGTCAGTTACAAATCGTGCAAATATTAACGGGGCTGTTATTCCTGCCCGCTCTGAGAATGATACTGGTACTAACCCGCACAACCCAATGTTTGGCATTAACCGTGTTGGGGCTGATGGCTCGTTACTCAGCCTGATTGGCTCTCGTAACTCAGACTCTGGTGCCAATTCAATGTCGCCAAACAGCTTATTTGATGTTGCAAAACGCCCTACCAAAATTGATAGGCCAAGTGATGTTATTGGCCTTGTTGATACTGGCGACTTAGTTGGTCTGCTCGACCAAAGCGATGCAGTAGCAGTGATGGAGTCCATTCAACGTATCAGCGATATGAAGCTCAATAATGTTAGCACCCAAATAAGTCGTGACGATGTTTTAAAGGACTTGGTGCGCTGTGGCTATGTGAAAACCGCTGATATTACCGACCGCTTTGGCAATCCAAATAACCTAAACCCACTCACTGATCCGCTGATCACTGGTGATAATGCCATTTTTAGTGAACAAGAATTAGAACAAGACAGCGAGTTTAGAAAAACAGCTTCAATTATGAAGTTAGTTTTAAATGGCTATGCGGGCGCAGGCACCATCACTATGGGCGGTTATGATTACCATACGGGTGACAGAGCAACAGGTGAAATTCGCGACTTGCGCGCGGGTCGCTGTATGGGAGCTTGTTTAGAGTACGCCGCAAGGCTTGGTGTACCATTGATGATGTATGTTTACAGTGATGGCTCGGTTGCCAGTAACGGCATGATTGATGACTCAGAATTTGGCCGCGGTAAAGGGGTGTGGACAGGTGATAACTCCTCAACTTCAGCATCATTCTTTTTGGTATATAACCCTCAAGGCACACCACAGTTATTAGGTGCAACACCAGATCAACAAGCAAAACGCCAACAAATTGGTTACATGCGCCGTGATGCGTCAGTGGAGACAGCCTCAGGCCCTGCAGCAAATAATGTTAACCTACTGGTTGAGACTGTTATTCTAAATTATATGGCACTGCATGGTGAGCAAGGCAGTTTTGCAAACTTGTTCCCCATGCATGGTTTAGGCAATGCAAGATTAATGGACAGTTTAATCGCATTTGAGCCCATTGTTTAGCAGCATAAACGATGGTTAGTTTGCTAATAAGCCGTTCGAGAAATGTAGCTTTCTGTCTTTATCAATAATCAGTGCTTCATAGGCTGGCATTTGATTTATCAATGCTAGCCCCTCTTTCACTCCAAGCACAAACACACTGGTCGAAAGCGCATCTGTCATCACGCTTTTTGCGCCAATAATGGAAACACTTTGCACCTCTGATGCTGAGCGTCCCGTTTTAGGATCAATAATATGATGATGACGAATACCCTCTTTAATAAAATAACGCTCGTAATCACCGGAGGTGGATATGGCCTCATCTTCCATTGGTAATTGAATGGCGTGCTTGCCTTTTTTGCGCGGGTCTTGAATGGCGAGTAACCATGGCCTCTGCCCATGTTTTCCCAGCGCTTTGGTATCACCACCAGCACTCACTAAAGCTGAAGTGACACCTAAGGTTTGTAACAAGGCAACAGCATTATCAACAGCATAGCCTTTTGCAATACCGCCTAAATCTATTTTCATACCCTCTTGTGTTAACAATACAGATTGTTTTTGTGGGTTAAGCTTTATTTGCCTGTAATCAATCAGCGCTTGATTGTTTAGTAAAGATTCTTGATTTGGGTTAATGCGCTCTCGGTAGTTATACAAAAATCCCACACTGGCAAACGTAATATCAAATGCACCGTTTGTTTGATTGCCGATTTCAATTGATAGCTCGATTAACTGGTAAAGTTCTTCACCAATCGATACCTCTTTAATTCCTGCGTTTTTATTAATTGAATAGAGCTCACTTGATTCAATATAAGGGCTCATCAATTGATTAATACGTTCCATTTCAGCAAAAAATGCTGACGCTATTTTCTTCGCTTGCACTTCATCGTTATGCCAAAACGTTACTTTGACTGAAGTGCCCATAATAGCTTGCTCTTCAAAATGCCATTGCGCCCGACAAAGCGCGGGAAAGATTAGAGTTAAAAAAAGTAGATAACGCAAAGTAATGCCCAAAATTGAAGTTTCTGATTTTATTGTGCCACAGGTATGATGATTTAATACAGACGTTCATTAAACCAAAAACCTTTGATTTAAATCTAACTTAAGAAATAAAGACTCAGTATAATGGTTACTTAAAGAATACAGGGTGCTTAACATGATCGAAATTGATAGTAAGGTTCTTACTGATCTAGAGTCTGGATTTACCATTCCCCCTAAACCAGAATTATTGCAGTCACTTCAGAATGAATTAAGTAGTGACTCTCCTGAGCTAAATACTATTGCGTCTATTGTTGCAGCAGATGTTGCTATTGCAGCGATGGTTTTAAAAGTGATTAACTCTCCTTTTTATGGCCTTGCTAGAACAATCACTGATATAAAACAAGCTGTTATGTTTCTTGGCTTAGAGGGCATCACTAATTTGGTAACTGGTTTTCTATTAGAAAAAGCATTTGATCAAACTAAATGCTGTATCAAACTTGAACGCTTTTGGGATACCGCAAGTGAAATCGCTGCCATTTCAACCCTAATAGGTAAAAAGCTTAAATCTAAGGTACCGACTGAAAACCTACATATGGTTGGCTTGTTTCATGATGCAGGCATTCCTGCGATGGCAATGAATTACGGGGATTACGTTAAGGTACTTGCTGAGTCAAATCGTGACTACCACACTTCTTTAATAGAACGTGAAGAGGCAAACTACCGGACAAATCATGCGGTTGTTGGTTATTTTTTAGCGACCAGTTGGAATTTGCCTAAGAATATTTGCCAAATCATTTTACGTCATCACGACGTGAGTTTTTTAGAAAATATTGACTTCGGTCAGGATCAACTAACTTTTGCCACATTGAAAATGGCGGAAAATATTGTGCATGTTAACCGCCGTTTTGTTGCTTCACCTGATTGGCCGTATATGAAAGAAAAAGTGTTGGCTGTATTGGATCTTGATGATGAAGATTACCAAGATATTAAAGAAGATGCGGAAGAGTTTTTTAATAGCGCAAACTAATCTGACATAACATTCACTTTAACATAGATTTATCGTTAGAAGTCCTGCTGATAATCAGACACTAGCCAATAAACGGTGAAATTTTCAAAAAAAAAGGAGGCATAAGCCTCCTTTTTTAAGCATATTGTACTTATCGCACAATCTTCATTTCGTTTAGTAGATTTTGCGCATTATCAACTTTGTCCATTACCCAAAGCATATAACGTGAATCTACGTGGATTGAACGATTTAAGTTTTCATCGTAATCCCAGTCACCAATGATACTTTCGTAAACACCGTCAAACAGTAAACCAACCAGCTCTGCGTTACCGTTAAGTGTTGGTGAACCAGAGTTACCACCGGTTGTATCAACATTTGATAAGAAGTTAACAGGTACGGTGTTCATACCACCTGTGTAATCAACGTATTGCTTTTGCTTGATTAAGTCATTTTGCTTTTTCGGAGAGTTAAATGGCTCAACATCAGTATTTTTCGCAAGCAGGCCTTCAAGTGAAGTAAACGGCGTTGCAACAAGACCATCTTGCGGTGAGTAGCCACCCACTGTACCGTAAGTAACACGTAATGTACTGTTTGCATCTGCATACACAGGCTTATTAAGTGATTTATTGTACGCAATAATCGCTTCCATTAACGCTGGGCGAGCAGCCTGCATTTTACCTGTTAGCTCTTTGTCTTGATCTTCAATTGACTTCATTACACTGAAAATCGCTTTGGCGTATTTAACAAATGGGTCATTGCTTTGATCAAGCTGTGCAAGATCTAAGTCGAGCATCCATAAACGCGCTTTTTCATCAGCAAGTTTAGAGTTTACGTACATGTCATCTAGCATTGCTGCATGTTTAGTTTTATCAAAACCATTAGATAGCTCTAACGCGTTATCAACTTCAACTAAACGCTCATTTGCTGGAAGTGCAGCGTATAGCTCTAAGAAGTGAAGTAGAATTGCTTTATCAACTGGCTCTGCATAACGACGGCTCATGCTCTTAAGACGCGCTTCAATACGTGGCAAATCACGCTCTTGATAACCACTTTCGCGCTCTGCGTCTGGCTTTTGCTTTTCAACCGCTAAACGATACAACATACGCGCTGTTGAAATCATTTGTGAACGGTGTACATAACCAAGCATACGATCTCGCTGATTATGCTTTTGTGACTCTGCAACAAGCGCTTCTAAATCAGCTAATACCTTGCCGTATTTTGCTTTGCGGTCGCTGTCACTGTTTATCCAAGTTTGTAGATCTTGTTCAAATTGTTGCTTACGCGTATACATCGAGCCTTTTTTGAAGCTCTCAATCATCGAGCCATAGTTCTTGATGTAGTTGTTGTAACCTGCGATCGTGCTTTCGTATGCGATACGCTCTTGCGAACCTTCAGGTGCGTTTTCTTCGATCAGCTCAACGTATTTAGAGTTATGCTTGCGAGAAAGTGGGTATGCGGTATTGAAAACATAATCTACCTCTGGAGATACACGGTAACGGTTAGTACGGCCTGGGTAGCCAGTTACCATCACAAAATCACCTTCTTGCACACCTTTAGCGCTCACGCTTAAAAATGAGTTAGATTCAAATGGAACGTTATCTTTTGAGAATTCTGCAGGTTTACCATCTTTACCAACATATGCGCGGTAGAATGCAAAATCACCGGTATGGCGCGGCCACATCCAGTTATCGATATCGCCGCCGTACTTACCTACACCCATTGCTGGCGTGTAAGCTAAACGTACGTCTTTAATTTCAAGCGATTTAATTAGATAGTACTCTAAACCACCGTGGAAGGTGTATACATTACAGCGGTAACCTTTATCTTCTTCACACTCAGCTACAAGTGCTTTACGGTTAGCATCAATTGCTTCGTAGCGCGCTTTGCCAGCAAGACTCTCAGTACCCTTTTTAACTTTAGTTGTTACATCGGTCACTTTTTCAGTTACATAAACACGTGAACCTGGTGCTGCTGGTAAATCTTCAGATGGTTTCTTTGCTAAAAAGCCATTTTCTAGAATGTTGTTATCAGTTGTTGAGTTGTACTGGATAGAACCATAAGCACAGTGGTGGTTAGTAACAACTAAACCTTTTGGCGATATAAATGATGCTGTACAGCCACCAAGGCTGATAACGGCATTCATTGGAAATTCGGTAAGCTTTGAAATTGACTTAACGTCGATTGCTAAACCTTTTGCTTTAAGAACATCTTCTAGTTCAGGTAATTGGTGTGGTTGCCACATACCCTCGTCGGCAAAAGCCGAGCCTGCAAAGCTTACTGCAAGTGCAGCTGCGATCGCTTTAATGCGCATTGTGCGTTTCCTTTTTATTAGCATTTCTTATGAAATTGTTACAATATCACTATCTCTTAAAATGACTTTGCGAGTCAATTTTTTGCGCTAAATAAAGTAAACAAGCGTAAAAATTTTGGGTATTTATTTAACCGACACTTTTGCTAGTGAACTTAGTAAGTTGTCGGATTGCTTATTGATTTGATTAAACACTTCATACTTCAATTTTTGCCACAGGCGTTTGAGCCGATTCTTTTTGCCCACTTTCCTATGACTCTGAGCATCAATCTCACTTTCAACATCTGCAGTGTCAAAAACAGCATTTTCCACAGCAAGAATGCGTAAATTGTAGCGCCACCACGACTTTAACAAAACATCTGCTGGCTCACCAAAATTCTTATAAGCTCGCAATAATTTCTCTGCCCCTTCCCGAGAAACCAACTGAGCTAATGCCGAAGTGGGAACTTTTGTTGGTATTCCAATTTTCAAATTTTCTGAAATTTTAACTGAGTTTCTCAAGCGCTTTTTCTTTTTCCCTAAGTACAGTTTAATAACATCCCAGTCATTCGAGGTTTGTGCCAGTGAGGTTAATTCCTTAAAAAGATCATAGTTTGCGCGTGCATCATCTTCTAAAATCAGCGCGCATTGAAAATCAGATTGTAAAAACGCGCTGAGTGCTCGTTTATGACTTTCTACACAACCAATTTCGCCGCTGGAAAGTACCTTGTGGTAATACTTTTTATTAAGCTTTGCACAGTATCCTGAATTTTTAAGCATCTCTGGCTGTTTACCGTCTGCAGCTTCAATACGGGTATAAGTACAGTTATATTTGTTTAATTCGGCTTCCATAGCACCGCGCCTATCTTGGCTACGCGCTAAATTAATATAAAAAATACCTAGGCTATTCATTTTCGTCCTTGCAAAAAAAACCGCGAATTTATCGCGGTTTTTTAACAAAAGCCTTAAAGACTTTCAATTTTTTCTTTTTGCTCAAGCAGTTTCGCTTTTGCTTCACTGTATTCAGCAAGCTTTTCTTGCTCTTTGGCAAGTACTGCTTCAGGTGCATTGTTAACAAACTTTTCGTTTGCTAACTTACGCTCAACTTGCTCTAAGCCTTTTTCTGCTTTTTCAAGCTGTTTACTAATACGCGCAAGCTCAGCTTCAACATCGATAAGACCTGCCATAGGAATAAGTACTTCAAGACCACCCACTAACGCGGTTGCAGATGCTGGCGCTTCGTCAGTGTCAGCTAATACAGTCGTAGACTCTAATTTAGCTAATGATGCTAGGAACTTTGCGTTTTCTGCTAGGCGACGCTTATCTTCGTCACTTGCGTTTTTAAGCAGTACATCAAGCGGCTTGTTAGGACTAATGTCCATTTCACCACGGATGTTACGAATCGCAACGATAAACTGCTTAACCCATTCAAGATCAGCCATTGCTGACTCGTCCACTTTGCTTGCATCAAACTCAGGGAAAGATTGCAGCATAATGGTATCGGCGTTAATGTTTGCAAGTGGTGCAACACGCTGCCAGATTGTTTCAGTAATATATGGCGTTAATGGGTGCATTAAGCGCAGTAAGCCTTCAAGCACGGTAACTAGCGTATTACGTGTACCACGTTGCTCCGCTTCATTGCCTTTAAACAATACTGGCTTAGTAAGCTCAAGATACCAGTCACAGAATTGGTTCCAAGTGAACTCGTAAATAGTGCTTGCTGCTAAATCAAAACGGTAATTATCTATATGATCAGTAAATGTTTTAACCGTGTTTTGGAATTGGCCTAAGATCCAACGATCTGCAAGTGAATGCTCCATTTCGCCACCATTAAAGCCACAGTCTTTTTCTTCTGTGTGCATTAAAACGTAACGGCTCGCATTCCACAGCTTGTTACAGAAGTTACGGTAACCTTCAAGACGGTTCATATCCCAGTTGATATCACGCCCTGTTGATGCCATTGCAGCAAGTGTAAAACGCAGTGCATCTGTACCGTGTGCTTCAATACCATTTTCGAATGTCTTACGAGTGTTTTTCTCAATTTTTGCTGCCAGCTGTGGCTGCATCATATTACCCGTACGTTTTTCAACTAAGGTCTCAAGATCAATACCGTCAATCATATCGATTGGGTCAAGTACGTTACCTTTTGACTTAGACATCTTATCGCCATTTTCATCGCGAATAAGGCCGGTTACGTAAACCGTTTTAAATGGCACTTGTGGTTTGCCGTCTTCATCTTTGATGAAGTGCATGGTCATCATGATCATACGTGCAACCCAGAAGAAGATAATATCAAAACCCGTTACCAGCACATCTGATGGGTGGAATACTTTTAAATCTTCAGTTTGTGCAGGCCAACCTTGCGTTGAGAAGGTCCAAAGAGCCGATGAGAACCAAGTATCAAGTACGTCTTCATCTTGTGTAAGTGCAACATCTGCAGCGATGTTATTCTCGCTACGTACTTCTTCTTCGCTGCGACCAACATATACGTTACCCTCAGCATCGTACCATGCTGGAATACGGTGTCCCCACCAAAGCTGACGCGAAATACACCAATCTTGAATGTCGTTCATCCATGCGTTGTACATGTTTTCATATTGCGCTGGTACAAATTTAATATCACCATTTGCAACTGCTTGCTTAGCAGGCTCTGCCAGTGGTGCAACACGCACATACCATTGGTCTGTAAGAAGTGGCTCAATAACCACACCTGAACGGTCGCCGTACGGTACTGTTAGGCTGTGATCTTCGATTTTCTCTAGTAAACCAAGCTGTTCAAATTCAGATACAATCGCTTTACGCGCATCAAAACGATCAAGACCATGGAAACGCTCTGGAATTGGTGCGTCGATTTCTTGCGGCTTGCCATCAAATGTATAACCTTCACCCGCAGTCAATACCGCAGCATCTTTGTTAAAGATATTGATCATAGGTAACTGGTGACGTTTACCTACCTCGTTATCGTTGAAATCATGCGCTGGGGTAATTTTTACGCAGCCAGTGCCTTTTTCCATATCGGCATGTTCATCAGCAACGATTGGAATACGACGATTTACAATTGGCAGAATTACTTCTTTACCAATCAAGTCTTGATAGCGCTCGTCATTTGGGTTTACTGCAACACCTGTATCACCCAGCATGGTCTCAGGACGTGTTGTTGCAACAACAATGTAGTCTTTACCATCTTGCGTTGTTAGGCCATCAGCCAGCGGATAACGCAGGTTCCACATATGGCCTTGTTTGTCTTTGTTTTCAACTTCTAAATCTGAAATTGCAGTGTGTAATTTCGGATCCCAGTTTACAAGACGCTTACCACGGTAAATTAAATCTTCTTTATGAAGACGAACGAATACTTCTTTAACTGCTTCAGAAAGACCTTCATCCATTGTAAAGCGTTCGCGGTCCCAATCTACCGACGCACCTAGTCGACGTAACTGCTTGGTAATCGTGCCGCCAGATTCATTTTTCCACTGCCAAATACGGTCAATGAAATTATCACGGCCAAGCTCATGACGTGTTTTACCTTCTTCAGCTGCAAGTTTACGCTCTACAACCATTTGCGTTGCGATACCTGCGTGGTCAGTACCAACCTGCCAAAGGGTGTTATTGCCTTGCATACGCTTAAAACGTGTCAGCGTATCCATGATGGTATCTTGGAAGGCGTGGCCCATGTGCAAGCTACCTGTGACATTTGGCGGTGGGATCATAATTGAATACGCGTCACCTTTACCTGACGGTTTAAAGTAGCCTTTCTCTTCCCAGCCTTGATATAACGACTGTTCAATATCTTGTGGATTATAGGTTTTATCCATTGCACAGAACCTTAATACTAAATCTCTATCTCTTGTGTCGACAAATGCGCCCCTAATTGACGCATTACTTTGTAGCGTTCACGCGCTACACCTTTTAATTGTTCATCAGAAGGTACAAAGTCATATACCTCTGAAAAGCGACGAATAAAATCTGGCACTGTTTTAGCCAAATTAATTATCACTTTGCGATTTGCCACCGGCGCTGACTCGCCAATTTCAACAGGTGAACCTGCTTGTGGTCCCTCGCCTTGTAGATTGTGTGGCACGAAGCTATCAACTTCGAATTGCCACAAATGCTCATCAATTAAATGGGCATCTTCTTGATTATCTACATAAATAAATACTTTTTTTCCGTGTCGGTAACAATCTGCAGCCAGCCTTGCTGCTAGATCAAAATGAGCCGGAATGGAATTTACCGGCTCATTTAGTTGTTTTAGAACGTAAAATACTGCGTTCATTAAACTGCCTCTAGAATCACTTTAGGCATCTTGCTCCATATTAACATCAGCACGGTTTAATAGATACTGAGTTAACATTGCAACTGGGCGACCTGTTGCCCCTTTGTTCTTACCACTACGCCATGCAGTACCCGCCACATCTAAGTGTGCCCAGTGATACTTTTTAGTAAAGCGAGATAAGAAACACGCTGCAGTAATTGTACCCGCTGCGCGTCCACCTAAGTTAGTGAAATCTGCAAATGGGCTTTCAAGTTGCTCTTGATATTCATCCCATAACGGTAACTGCCATGCTCTGTCTCCACTAAGCTCTGACGCTTTTAATAAGTCATGCGCCAGTGGGTTGTGGTTAGCAAGTAGACCTGAAGTATGGTGACCAAGTGCAATAATACACGCGCCTGTTAAGGTAGCTACGTCAATTACTGTATCAGGATCGAAGGCTTCAACATAAGTTAATGCATCACATAATACCAAGCGACCTTCAGCATCTGTATTTAATACTTCAACTGTTTGACCAGACATGGTTGTTAAAATATCACCTGGGCGGTATGCATTGCTGCTTGGCATGTTTTCACAACCAGCAAGTACCGCAATTACGTTAATTGGCAGCTGCATTTCAACAATCGCACGCATCGTACCTAGTACACCTGCGGCGCCACCCATATCGTATTTCATTTCATCCATGCCTTCGCCTGGCTTGATTGAAATACCACCTGAGTCAAAAGTAAGACCTTTACCAACCAGTACAATTGGCGCTTTTTCTTCAGCCGCACCAGTATAGTGAATAACCGACATAATCGATTCATTCGCACTACCACGGCCTACTGCAAGGTATGAATGCATACCAAGCTCTTCCATTTCTTTCTCGCCAACTAAATTTACTTTAACGTTGTCAAAGTTTGCTTCAAGTGCTTGCGCTTGCTCACCAAGATACGCTGGATTACAGATATTAGGTGGCATATTTGCAACGTCTTTACACAGCTTTTGGCCATGTGAAATAGCTAAACCATGCTCAATTGCCGTCTCACCAATCGTTAATTCACGACGTGTTGGTACGTTAAATACGATTTTACGAAGCGGTCTGCGTGCTTCGCTTTTCTTGCTTTTTAGCTGATCGAACACATATAGGCTGTCTTGCGTAGTTTCTACTGCTTGACGTACTTTCCAATACGTATCGCGACCTTTTACATGTAGTTCTGTTAAGAAGCATACCGCTTCCATAGAACCAGTATCATTTAACGTACTAATGGTTTTTGAAATAATTTGCTTATATTGCTTATCATCAAGCTCACGTTCTTTACCACAACCAACTAATAGCACGCGCTCACTTAACACGTTTGGTACATGGTGTAATAGCAACATTTGCCCAGGCTTACCTTCTAAATCGCCGCGGCGTAGCAAATTAGAAATATAACCATCGCTAATACGATCGAGTTGCTCGCCAATTGGTGATAAACGGCGAGGTTCATAAACACCCACAACAATACATGCACTGCGTTGTTTTTCTGGGCTGCCACTTTTAACGCTAAATTCCATAGCGACTCCTGAGTGATTTTGACTATAAATTAAACCAAAACAAACTTAATTTTTAAATTTAAGTCCTAATGGCATATATTTAAGTTGTAAAAATACAAAGTTTACTTAAAATTTCAGACTATTCCAGTAAAAAGACAAGTTTTGTAGGGGTCGCGGTGTTAATCTTTCGCTATTTATCGACAGAAGTATTTAAATCTCAGCTCGCGGTATTCCTTACCCTGATGACGATTTTCGTCAGTCAAAAATTTGTCTCTATTTTAGCTGATGCAGCAGAAGGCTCTATTCCTGGACAATTGGTGTTGCAAATGGTGTTATTAAAGCTGCCACAACTTGCATCTTTAATTTTACCGTTAAGTATTTTCTTAGGCATTATTTTGGCGTATAGCCGCATTTATGCTGACAGCGAAATGACAGTTTTAAAAGCGTGCGGCGTGAGTGAATGGTACGTGGTGCGCCTAACTCTAGTATCGTCCACACTATTAGCTATTTTAGCCGGTTTCCTTACACTTAAACTTGCACCATGGGCAAATGAACACGAATACCAATTAAAAGAGAAAATAGAAGCCGATGCAGGCCTCGCAGCGCTTCGCTCTGGTCGTTTTCAACAAACTGATAACGAAAAAGCCGTTGTATTTATTCATGATATTAATCAAGGTGGAACAGAACTCGACCGCGTTTTTTATGCGCAGATTGATAAAGACGGAGAAATGCGTACCTCAGAAGTAGTTTATGCCGAAAGAGGTAAAGTATTAGAAGATAACAACACCGGTGAACAAAAACTAATATTAAACGATGGTAAACGGTACGAAAATCCAGCTGGTTCAAAACAGTTACAATTAACTGAATTCACTAATTATGAAGTACAAATTCAAGATCAGGCTATTGAACAAAAACGCCGCAAATTAGAAGCTTTGTCATCAATGCAATTATTAGAGCAAGGCACCAAAGAGTCGATTGCTCAATTCCAATGGCGCTTAGCAGTGCCTTTATCAATTCCGTTACTTACCCTAATAGCAGTGCCTTTATCAGTGGTTAATCCGCGTCAGGGAAAGTTTGCTAAGCTAGTACCCGCAATTTCACTGTATCTTGGTTACTTTGTTTTATTAAACGCAGGTACCTTTTTAGTACAAGATGGTAAAGTACCTACCTCAATTGGTTTATGGTGGATACATTTAAGTGCTTTATTTATTGGTACATTCTTAATTCTCAGAGACAGGCCTCTTGGCTCTACAATTAGAGCTTGGTTTAGCAAGAAGGAGGCTACAGCATGAAAATTTTAGATGGTTATTTAGGCCGCAGCCTTTTACAAACAACGGGGTTTACACTGTTAGTTTTGGTAGGCATTGGTACGTTAATTAAATTTATTGAACAACTCAAATCTGTTGGCCGAGGCACATATGATATTGTTGATGCTGTGCTCTACACCTTATACAGCATGCCTTACGATATAGTTGTCTTCTTTCCTATGGCTGCGTTAATTGGTGGTCTACTTGGGCTTGGTGCGCTTGCTTCAAACAGCGAGCTTGTGGTTATGCAAGCAGCTGGACTTTCACGCTTTCAAATTATTCGCTCGGTAATGAAAACAGCACTGTTACTTGCGCTAGTGATGATGGCTATCGCCGAGTGGGTTGTTCCTGAAGCGCAAAAGACTGCAAAGCAACTACGAACAATGGAAATCTCAGGTGGTAGTATTTTCAACGCCCAACAAGGTGTTTGGGCAAAAGACGGCAATACTTTTATTAATATTAATAATGTTGATGAATCAGGTCGTCTTGATGGATTAACTATGTACCAGTTCAACGAGCGCCTTGAATTACAATCGATAAAACGTGCCGAAAAAGCCGTTCCTGAAAAAGATGGTTGGCAGCTATACAAGGTTCAGAATCTTGATATTACTGCAAACAATACAAATACCTCAGTCAGCAAAGAGTTTTTCTATCAATCAAAATTAACACCTGAAAAACTAGGCGTGGTTTCAGTAAAACCAGAAACGCTCTCATTTACTGGTTTATATTCATACCTTTCATATTTAAAAGAAAACGATCAAGATACTAGCACTTACGATCTCGCGTTTTGGCGAAAGGTAGTTCAACCTCTTACTATCGCTGTAATGTTATTAGTTGCCTTATCGTTTATATTTGGCCCACTACGAAGCGTAACCATGGGCGCTCGCATTGTAATGGGTGTGGTAACAGGTATTGTTTTCCACTTAACAGATCGTATATTTGGCCCATTTGTATTGGTATATGAGTTACACCCCTCTATTGGTGCCATAATGCCAAGCGTTATCTTTATTGCGATTGCAACATTTCTACTAAAAAGGCGCCAATAGCGCCTTTTTACTTTTTAAGATAGGGTTAATCGAGTTCTCGATATACCTTTTTGTTCTCTTCTTTTGACAAGGTAATTACCTCTGTTTTTGCGAGGTAATCTTGTAATGCTCGCTTATTCTTAAAATCGAAGATAACCAAAAGGTTGCCTGCCCCTAAAAGCGCCGTAACCGCTCTAATAAGTGCTTGTCCTTTACTAATTGGAGAACCATCAAGATTTCTTACTTTTAGCCGCCAAGCACGCATTCCGATGGTTTGACCGCCTTTACACCAGAAATACACATAGAAAAAACACGCCACACACACTAAATAAAATTGATTAATAAAATTCCATGGCTGAGTCGTTACAAAATGAGAGATATCAGCATCATCTGTTTTATTAACGATTCCTAAAGACAGCAATAACTCAATTAACCCTAAAAAGATAATTTGCGCTAACATGATGATTGCGATGGTAGCTAATGCATCATAAACCCATGATGCTAAACGGCGCATAAATCCAGTTCGTTGTTCGATATTTGACATAGAAGATGTAAAACCTTAAAGCTGAAGTACGCGTTATTCTAACCCAGAGAGAGGAATACACGCTAATTAAAGTTAAAACAAGCTAAATTGCAGGCATAAAAAAACCGACTTTCGTCGGTTATCTTTACATTAATACTATGGATGTATTAAATGGTACCAGTGGGCGGACTCGAACCGCCACGCATTGCTGCGGGGGATTTTGAATCCCCTATGTCTACCAATTCCATCACACTGGCACAAATTCTTGAAAAGACTTATCTCTCTATCAACAATTTGCATTATACAAACTAATACAATCACAGCAAGCAGTTTTTAGTGTTTATTTCTCAATTGGTTATCAAGTAAACTACATAATTAATTATCACGAAATCGTTTTAAATACATCTCTGTAATTTCAAGCCGAAATTTTCTTGTGAGTTTGTTTTTGCACTAATAATGAATACATAGAGATACACTGAAAAGATTGCAAAATTAGAAAAATACATCTCATGACCAATAAACAAATCATATAAAATATTTTCAATAAAAATCTAACCATTAATAGATCTTCGAAATTTGAGTAGTCGATTATTTAATAAATTACTTTAGTGCTCTGCTGTTTTATAGATCAAGTATTTAGTTGCAATGGTAAACTAAAGATTTGGGTGTTTATGTACTTATGTACTCATAACGCTGAGGGTTACAAATATTGCTCCATATCACAATAAAAGATGATATTTATAGATAGGCTTACTCAAACTTTATCTCAATTCTAAAATGCTAAAAAGCCTCAACACAATGTTGAGGCTTT
>NZ_JAPEHW010000030.1 GCF_028875915.1 Pseudoalteromonas sp. G4 | reverse complement strand
AAAAATATTTATTAGGCGATCATTTAACGGGTGGGCAATTTGTGTTTTGTTTTTCAACCAGCAGTCACTGGCGAATAGAATGCGGTTTGGCAAGATCTCCGAATCATTAATATTAAAGGCTTTGTCGGCAATGTAATGATCAAAGGCATGCCAAAACTCATGAGCAAGTGCCCCTGCTCCCGCGTTTTTAGCCAATGCCAGTTCGCGATAATGAGGCGCATAATGTGCTTGCACGCCCTTTCGCCCGCCACTACCAAAGGCAAGGTTTAAGTTGCCACGCAGGCCCATTGCTTGTGGCGGTAATGCCAAGATGTAGGCTAAATCAGCCAGTGCATCGAATACTAAATTAGCGGCAAGGTCTCTTTCTTCGCGCGTTACCCAGCTACCCACACGAATATTCCCCATGCCAAAGGTTTGTTTTATATCTAAAAACGACACTTGTTCGCCATGGCGATAGTCTGGCCCTTTGCGGGTTTTGTATTTAAAGCTGGTTAACTTCAAGTTGGCTCAGTTAGGTTTAGTTGATGCTGTCATTATCCATTAAAAAAGGGTAACTCAGTTACCCTTTTTCACGTTTGATTATACCAGTTGCATTAATTAGCAGGTCATTTATTGCGACAGAAAAATGGCTCAGAAACAAGGCTTAAAATTAGACATGTAGTTGTTCTACTTTAGAATTTTAAAACGCAGTTTATGGGTCATTTAACTCGCTAGAATGATCAAATAATTAATAAAACTGGTATTATTGCGAGCTTATGCAAGTAGCGGCTCTAATACATCAAAGAAGCGCTCTAGCTCTTCGATTGTGTTGTAGTGCATACAACCAATGCGAATAACACCGCCGTTGTCTAACACGTTAAGCTGTTGGCATAAGCCTTTGGCGTAGAAGTTACCGTCCCACACACAAATATGCTCTTTACCTAAGTGCTCAGACACTTGGCGTGGCGTTACACCCGCAACAGTAATTGCAAAGGTAGGTGTACGCTCGGCTAAACGCGACAGATCAGCAATACCGTATAAGGTCACTGATTTATACTTTGCGATACGCTCAAGGAAGTACTTAGAAAGCGCATCTTCATGCTGTTTAGCATTGGCAAAAGCCACCTCTAATCGCGTGCGCAGTGGCTCGCTTTCATCGAGCTCGCTTAGGCTTGCAATGTATTCAACGGCTTGAATAAAACCTGCCATTGCTTCAAAGCTTTGCGTACCCGTTTCCCAACGACCTGGAATTAAATCGGTTGCTGGTTCTACTTTATATGGTGTAAAACCTTCTAGGTATTCACGTTTACCATAAACCATGCCTAAGTGTGGGCCAAAGAATTTATATGCAGAACACGCTAAAAAGTCACAATCAAGTGCTTGTACATCCACCAGCATGTGCGGTGCATAATGCACAGCATCAACATACACTAGCGCACCTACTTGGTGTGCCATATCAACAATCGCTTTAATATCGTTGATAGTACCTGTAGTGTTTGATGCGTAGGTGACGGCAACAAGCTTAGTGTTTTCATTGAGTAATGATTTTAACTGCACTAAATCCAGGCTACAGTCTGCTGTATCGACTTCTAATGCGTGAACTTTTACGCCTTTATCGTCTGCCGCTTGCTGCCAGCTAGATACGTTTGAGAAGTGATCTGCATTAGTTACGATAATTTCGTCACCCGCTTGCCAATCGCGGCTAATAGCACGGCTAAAGCTAAAGGTTAGGCTGGTCATATTCGGACCAAACACAATTTGCTCTTTGCTTGGTGCATTTAACAATGTTGCCGCACTTTCACGTGCTTTGTTTACTAGGTCAACCGTTTGGTGGCTTGAGAAAAATGCGCCACCTAAGTTTGAATTATAACGACCTAAATAAGCTGACATGGCAGTTAAAACACTTTGCGGTACTTGTGAGCCACCTGGGCCATCTAAAAATACCGGTGATTTACCTGCAACTTCCTGCATTAATGCTGGAAACTGCTTACGGATTTTAGTTAATTGCATTATCAGTTCCTACGCTGTTAATACAAAGCAGTCTAGGTAGCCTACTTTATCGTTATCGATTTTGTTCATTGGTGTCGCGTTGTGCCATACCTGACGGTCGTTTACCATGGCAAACATGCCGTCTTTAATTTCCATTTTGAAACATGGCTCTGCATCGCGTGATTCGTAAACTAGTAGCTCACCACCTTCAATATTGCTGTGTGACACGCCAGCAACACAAACATGGTCAAAACCATCTTGGTGAACACCTTCTGGTGCAGGTGGTGTATCTGCATCAATCGCTAACATGCGGAACTGATGAATTTCGATATCAGTATCGCTAGCAATGCCTGACATTTCGATAAATTGGTTAACTAAATGCTGCATACCGTCAGTCGCTAATAGCGACTCTTCAAGGTTTTCGTAAGTACGCTCAATATTACCTTGGAATTGGTTAATTGAGTCATCTTGAACAAATGCTTTAGTTGGTTGTAGGCTTAATTTGCCATCAACAAGTTTAATTACAGAGTAACGGCGTAAACGAAATGCACCGTCGGCATATGGGTTTGCCGGTAAGTTATCAAAAGAAGGTTTTAGCTGCTCGATAAATGCTTGCTCAATAAAACGCAATTGCAGCAGATTCTGGTTGTTTACTTTCGTCATAACACGCTCGCAGATGATGAATTATAAATCGCGGAGATCTTAGACGCTTTTAATGGGTTTTTTGTGGTTTAAATTGTGGCAATAAAGATGGTTATAGATTAAAAAATGCAATTTTATGTTAAAAATTAAATATTACATTCAATTTAAATTTTAACTGTTAAATACAGTAATTAGCCGAAGCGTTAAATAGAGGGTTATTGCTGTTAAAACAATAAAAATTAGAGTAATAATTCTAATGAATATATTAACTAATTTATGCTTTAAACGCATAAACCAAGAAGCGTTAACTGGCTGGTTTTGATCGCATAAACTAAAACACGCAATAAAGAAATACCCCAATAAACTCCAGCAAAACAGTAATAAGAAACCTGCCTGCAACGAATTTAAAAATGGCGTATTTAGCACCAGTGATGTTATCAGTAAAGCGAATGCAACAAAGGCAGCTAGCAACATAACACCTCGCCAAGCGTTAAAACGCTTGGCGAGGTTAATAAAACGAGATTGCAGCTTAGTTACACTCATCACTGAGCGACTTTTTCAGAGCTTCAGGTGTTTTTGTTTCTACACCGTGTTCTTCGTTTTTAATCAGGTTTTCGTGATTGTCAACACGTTGTTGCCACTTCTCTTTAGCCATTAATTGCATATTTAAGGTTTGGTCACGTTCATCTACAATTTCCATACCCATTAGGCTTTCAATCATATCTTCTAACGTCACAATACCTTGTACATCACCATATTCATCAACAATCAAACAAATATGAATGCGTTTTTCTAACAGTGTTTGAAATAACGTATGCACATGCAAGGTTTCAGGCACGGTATAAATCGGCTTAACTAGTTTAGCAATTTTGTAGTCTTCACCAAGGCGGTGGTATGCCAGCATGATGTCGTTTTTATGCACAAAGCCAATAATATCATCTGAGTCTTGATCAAACACCAGCACACGCGAAAACGCTACGCTACCGTGTTGTTTTAAATACTCATCTACAGTGAGATCTTTATGTACCCTAAACAGCACTGTACGCGGTGTTAATAAGGTATCAAGCTTTAAATGACGGAACTTTAAAAGGCTGCGAATAAGCTCGCTTTCTTCTTGATGAAGTGCCCCTGCTTCGCTGCCCATTTCTGCCATTGCTTCAATTTCAGCACGAATAAAATGGCTTTCGCTTTGTTTGCTGCCAAGCATTTTCGTAATTATGTCTGAAAGCCAAATAAACGGCTTTAATATGCGCACCATCACCACCAATGATGACGATACGATAGGCGTTAATTGGCGCCAATAATTAGCACCTAATGTTTTAGGAATAATTTCTGACAACACTAACACCAGTAGTGTCATTACCGCAGACGCAATACCAATTGCCGCATCACCAAATACCGCGGCAGCTTGTGCACCTACACCCGCAGCACCGGCTGTGTGTGCAACCGTATTTAAAGTTAGGATCGCCGCTAACGGCTGATCTACTTTTTCTTTTAATGAATTGATGCGCTCAGCCAACTTTGGTTTTTGCTTTTTTAAACTGGCGACATAGCTTGGGGTAATACTTAGTAATACCGCTTCCATAATTGAACATAAAAATGAAATGCCTATAGCTAACAGCATATAGGTAATTAACAAAGCCACAGTAACCTCTCGAATCATGGCGTAAATTTATCAAGCCTAGTTTACCCAATAAACTAAGCACTGCGTACAATAACCGTCGTAAAATTGTATGAATTTATAAACAGCAAAGCTAATTTGATTACGATCACCCGTGCAAAGTTCATTCACACTTGTTTTCGTTGTTCACCATAATTGGGCTGCAACTTACCGAGTTCAAGCATACAGAAGGATTTTTTTTAGTTATGATTCTGCAATCTATTTTGATAAGGACAGACAATGAAAAAGTCTCTTTTAGCAGTAATGCTCGGCGCTTATTTTATTTCTCCAATCGCCAATGCCGAAGCCATTGATACAAGTAAGATCAATTATTTAGGCCCAATCGCACCGCAAAATGCACTTAAGCCATTTGAAACTAATCACAAAAATGCCATTTTAAATAACCTAAAACAGAGTTTGGCTGCAGACCAAGCATCAGTAAGCCTGTTTGGTAATACAGTTAAATGGCAGAGCCTAAATAAATTAAACGCACTCACTGAACCGGGCTTACAAGCATTAAAGTTCACCCTCAGCACAACACGCTTTACACCAGCAACGCTTAAATTAGATGGTGTTAAAGAAGCCAGTTTTTACCTAAATGGCGAGTTACTCTCTAAAAAAGGCGATGCATATAAATTACCGCTGAGCACAGGTCAACACCAAGTAATCATTATCACTGAAAGCGTTGAAGACTGGGGCAAGGTTGCACTTGATTTAAATAGCGATCTTGAAGGTGCCAACATTAGCGTTTCTAGTGATGCGCCAAATACACTAAACGCCAAACAATTATTTGATAGCAAAACGGTTAGCAACCTAAGTATTTCACCAAACGGTAAGCACTTGATTTGGCAAACGCGCAGTTACAACGATAAAAACGGTAATAAAGCACTCAAAGAGACTTACATTAAGTCGGTTAAAAGCAACGAGATTGTTTTCGCATTACCTGAAGGTGCAAGCAACTTTGCTTGGTCAAGCGACAACAAGCACCTTGTATACACAAGCAATAAAGTGCTTTACAAGCTTAATCTGAAAACGCTAACTACAAGCGCATTAAGTGAAGAGTTATCGGGCATTAGCAATGTTGATTTTTATGATAACGACACGCTTATTTTTACTTGGGTTAAACGCCCTGAAAAATCGACGTCGCTTACCAAGTATTACCAAGGTTTAGAAGATCGTTGGTCGTATGCTCGCAATAAGACCAGCGTATATTTATACGATGTAAATTCAGGTTTAATGCGCCAAGTAAGCCCTGCTGAATTTAGTGTTAGCCTTGAAGATTTTGATGCTAAACGTGGCACACTGTTATTAAGCCGTTCTATTTCAGATTATGCAGCACCACCGCATATGCTAACTGAGTTGCTTGAGTACAACTTAAAAAACAATAGCCAAACCACTGTTGGCAAGTACCGTACTTTTAATAGTGCGCAATATTCTAGTGATGGTTTATACATTACCGCTGGCCCAGAGTTTGGTGATAACGCAGGTAAAAACGTTGCATCATCACAGCTTAGTAATAACTACGATTCACAATTATATTCTGTAAGTTATGACGGCAAAACAATCACAGCATTGTCAAAAACATTCAAACCTAGCATTGGCCAGTTCACGGTTTTAAACAATGATGATGTTATTTTAAATGTGGGTGAAGAAGATAAGCGCCAACTGTATTTATTTGATGAAAGTAAAAATCGCTGTTTTAGTGTTTCTGATGATAAATCACCAACCTTAGTTTACGCTGGTACTGGCGCGCAACTACCACAACAAGTACAACTTAAGAGTAAACCAAACAGTGATAAAACTCGTACCCTGTGGAATGCGAAAGAAGCTTACTATGCTAAAACACAGTTACCGAGCCTTGAAGAATTTAACTTTGTAAATGACCAAGGTACTGAAATTAAGGGCCGCGTTTATTTACCAAGTAATTTAGATAAACAAAAACAATACCCAGCGCTGGTGTATTACTATGGTGGTACGTCACCAGTAAATCGTGCATTTACAGGGCGTTACCCATTTAATTTATGGGCAGAAAATGGCTATGTGGTGTATGTATTACAACCAACCGGTGCAACAGGCTTTGGCCAAAATTTTTCGGCAAAACACGTTAATGCATGGGGCGAATACACAGCCAATGACATTATTAAAGGCACTCAGGCATTCCTAGATAAGTACACCTTTGTTGATAAAAACAAAGTAGGTAACTTAGGTGCGTCGTATGGTGGCTTTATGACCATGTTGTTGGCAACCAAAACAGATATGTTTAGCGCGTCTATTTCTCATGCGGGCATTTCAAATATTACCTCTTACTGGGGCCAAGGTTGGTGGGGTTATTTATATTCAGGTGAAGCCTCTAAAAACAGCTTCCCTTGGAATAACGCTAAGCTTTATTCAGAGCACAGCCCTGTATTTAACGCAGATAAAGTAAAAACACCGTTATTACTTATCCACGGTGATGCTGATACCAATGTACCAGTAGGTGAAAGCCACACTATGTATACAGCATTAAAGCTACTAGGCCAAGATGTTGAATTAGTTGAATATAAAGGTGCAGATCACCAAATTTTTGCGCGCGATAAGCGCTTCCACTGGTGGAACACTATGCTGGCTTATTTTGATAAGCACTTGAAAGAACAACCACAGTGGTGGCAGGACTTATACCCACAAAAATAACCATAAAACGCTAAGTAAAAATAACGGCTTTTTTAAAGCCGTTATTTTTTTTGTACACCTATACTTAACATACTTATCTTTCTATTTTTCATTCAGTGCAAAATTGGTGATAATATCGCTTCGGGCAGATAATCGAATAACGAACATTATGACAATACAAGTACTTCTAGTTGAAGATGATTCCTTGCTAGTAAGGCGCATTCAATCACATTTTAGCAATAGTGATTTTAGTTTTGTTGTTGACGAAACGGGCGCTAATGCGGCTAATATTGTGCGCACAAATCATGACATTAAGCTGGCAGTTATCGATATTGTTCTGCCACAAGTAGATGGCTTAGTGCTCGCAAAAGAAATTAACTTAATTTCAGATATTGGTGTTGTCGTGCTGTCGAGCCGAGACTCTCAGGCCGACCGAATTTTAGGGTTAGCACAAGGCGCTGATGATTATATTTGTAAGCCTGTAGATTTATTAGAACTAGAGCTGCGATTAAAAGCCTTAGCAAAACGCCTTAATCTGTTCCAAGCGAATGATGAATACATTGAATACTCAGATATTAAAGTGCACCCAGAACACCGTACACTGATTGTCGCCAATGGCGAAGAAATTAGGCTAACCGAAGCTGAACATAAAGTGTTAATTTCATTAATTGGCAATGCCGGTAAACCCACTAGCCGTGAAAAACTTTCAGAAGAAATTGGCCAATCTGATTGGAGCCCTTCAGATAGAACCGTTGATGTATTAGTTGGCCGCTTGCGCAAAAAGCTCGGTGACGAAAAAGAACAAAAACGCATTGTAACCGTGCGCGGCAAAGGCTACATGATTGCGCTAGGTTAATAATAAAAATTCACTTAACTAACCTAAACTCGGGTTAACTAGCTAATAAACAAAATATAAAAGGCCGCTTTTGCGGCCTTTTATAATTGATTAATGTTAGCTTTTTACCAGGTACCAAGTTTAGAGTTTTCGTAAGCTGCTAATCGCGCTTTCGCGGCATCAACAAAGTAGTCTTTGTCCCATGCTTCTTTTACTGCTTTCTCTTGCATATCTACAGCTTCATCAAACTGACCTAATTTTGCATAGGCGGCTGCCATATATTCATATGCCCAAGGGTCATCCTTTTCATCAACCACTAACTTTGTTAGTTCAATAGCATAGTTCAACTCGCCTTGGTTATGCGACTCACGTGCGTATATGCCTGCAAGCTCTCGCATCGCAATATAATCGCCTTTTTCTGCGGCATCGCCGAGCCACTCGCGCGCTTGGCTGAGTAACTCTTTACTCGCATCTGCTTTTTGTAAAATACATTTAGCAGCCAGTGTTTGTGCCGGTGTATGACCGAGATCCGCTGCGGTACCTAAAATACGTAAATTGCATCCCGCACCAAGTAACATAAGTGATGCAAAGTCACCGCCTTGCGCTGCTTTTAAACGCCAGTAACTCGGCATCTCTTCACGCGGTTTTGCAATGATCTGTTTTAATCTTACATTTTGGCGATTGATATAGTTTGAGTAAGTATTATTTCGTGCTTCATTGTTATAGAAAAACTCTGCTAAAAATGGCCCATACTCTGATTGCTCATCACCACTGACTAGTACTTGCCAGTTTTGCATGGTTTTAACAGCAAGTTTGTCTAATTCTTTAGGTGCTTTATAGTCACCAGTTGCTTCGTAACGAATGGTTTTACCTTGCTTATCTAGCCAAACAAGGTAATTGAAGTTATAGAAATCTTCGCTAAGTTCTGGGGTTTCAGTGAACTCTTCTGCGTTACTTGCCAGTAAATTTGCAACGCCATTTGAACTTGCCACAGAATCTTTTGGCAAATAAGCTACTTTTAGCATATCGTCATCACTCATCAGCTCTAGCATATCAGCAAGTTCAGCTTGGGATTTAGTGTTGCCACGTTTTGCCTGAGCTAATAATTTTTTATGCTTAGCCTCGAGTTGTTTAAGGGTTTCTTCTGGAATATCTGTGCGTTTAAAAACGACACCAAACTGTGCCTGACTAAACTTTCGTAAACTGCCGCCCACTTTTAGAATTTGATAACGCGAATTTTCTAATTTATCTAATACGCTTTCTGCAAATTCATCGCTTGGATAGCTTTGTAATAACTGCACATCACGCACAATACCGTTGCGGTCAATGTCAAATAAATAGCGCGCCATGCCCGGAATGCCTTTATTAAACAGGCTGCTAGGATATTTTGCTTCTGGATTTTCAGTACGCTTGGGGGTTGGGTTGTAGTCACGATCAAAAGGTAGTGCATAACGAATATTTTCGCTGCCATTTTTGCCATACAAACCAATTAATTCATTGGCTTTCGCTTGTGCATTTTCCATTTGTGCAGGAGTTAATCTGCGCTCAACTGTTTTAAGTGCTTGCCTTGCTGTTAAAAAGCCATTTTCGATAGCAACTGCTAAGTAGGCGTAAGCTAGGATTGGGTCTTGTGCTACACCTTGACCACGAAGGTATTGCACCCCTAAATTAAATTGGCTTTTGCCATGACCGAGGTGAGCTGTTTTCTGAAAAAGCTTAAAGGCTTGGGCATAATCTTGATTAAGATAAAGATCCATGGCACGGTCAGCATTAGCCATCGCATTTAAACTTTGGCCTGCTAACAATAAACCAGCTATTACACTCGCTAACTTTTTCATTTCAACTCCTGTCAATTGCACCAAACTTCATGTTAACAGGTGGTTAATAGTGGTGCAACTCAGGAAACACCTAAGCTAGCGCATTTTTTTGATGTTTTTAAACTCGTGTTAAGGTATTAATTAATCGCTCAAATGCACGATAGCTGATTGCCTCTTTAATATGCATTAAATCAACAGTTTGCTTGCCAGCTAAATCAGCAATCGTACGTGCAACTTTTAATACTCGATGATACGAACGTGGGGATAAATCGAGCTTTTCTGTAACCAACGCCATAAACATCATACTTTCATTATCAAGTTGCACCACTTTCTCAAGTTCTCGATTTGAAAGTAACGCATTAAGCTTACCTTGACGTTGATATTGTAATTTTTGTGCATTTACGACTCTTTCGCGAATTTGCTCTGAGCTTTCCTCAAATTGATTCGATTGCAGTTCATGGGTTTTCAATTTTGGTAACTCAACTTGCAGATCAATCCGATCTAAAAAGGGTCCAGAGACGCGGCTTAAGTATTTCAAAATTTGCTCTGGCGATGCACGATTATCTCTATGACACCCTGTTGGACTTGGATTTAGTGCACAAATTAACTGAAAGTTTGCAGGAAATTCTGATTGCCTTGCGGCTCGTGATATTGTTACTTTGCGGGTTTCTAATGGCTCACGTAAACTATCTAATACTTTGCGTTCAAATTCAGTAAGCTCATCTAAAAATAGCACGCCATTATGCGCGAGACTAATTTCACCAGGTTTAGGGTTTGAAGAGCCACCAACTAAAGCAACCGCTGAGCAAGTATGATGCGGTGAGCGAAATGGTCGTATTTGCCATTGCTGCTGAACTACCGATTTTCCAATAATTGAGTAAAGTGTTGCTGTTTCTAGTGCTTCAGATTCAGTTAATGGCGGCATTATAGTCGCCATTCTTGCCGCTAACATTGATTTCCCAGTACCGGGGGGACCAAGAAACATTACATTGTGCTTTCCTGCCGCGGCAATTTCGAGCGCGCGTTTAGCTTGCCCCTGCCCTTTTACTTCAGCCATATCAATTAAATAATGTGGCATGGCTTTTTCTGCTTGAGGTTCAGCTACCAAGAAGTTAAGTGCTTGTTGCCCCGTTAAATCTTGACAGAGCTCATTTAAGCTTGTTGCTAATTTAATCTGACAATGTGATACCAGCCCAGCTTCGTTGGCATTATGGCCTGAAATATAAATTTGTTTATTGCTATTAATATTCGCTATCAGCGATGCAAGCAGACCATGAATTGGCCTGATCTCGCCACTTAAAGACAGCTCACCATAAAACTCGTGTTTATTTAAGTCCAACTGACCCAATTGATTTGATGCGACCAAAATGCCAATAGCAATGGCTAAATCAAAGCGCCCCCCTTCTTTGGGTAAATCGGCTGGTGCTAGGTTTACGGTTATGCGCTCTTGCGGAAATTTAAATTGGCTGTTAATTATGGCGCTACGCACACGGTCCTTGGCTTCTTTTACTGAGGTTTCGGGTAATCCAACGATGGTAAACTTGGGTAAGCCAGAGGTGATATGAATTTCAATCGTTACTAAAGGCGCATCCATAGCCACTTGCGCGCGGGAATAAACACAGGCAAAAGACATTCCGTTGTCCTTATATTTAAGCTCTTACTTTTAGTGTAGCTGAATTTAAGCGCTCAGCTACTTATCTATCTTGCTGTATTTAAATACGTGTAAGCTCCATCCCCATTTTATTGCCCCCGCACGTAAGCCTAATGTACCCAGCATACCTAAAATCATGGCGAAATTTGCTGAAAGTCCAAGATTAAGGCTTTGTGTGTATAAAATGCCACCAAAAATACAGGTTGTAGCATAGAGCTCGCTCTTTAATACCATCGGGGTGGTGCGCGCGAGCACATCGCGGATCATGCCACCAAAGCAACCTGTAATAGTACCCATTACAATGGCGGTTAAATCAGGCATACCAAGGCTTAAGGCTTTTTGCACCCCCATCACCACGAAAAATGCCAATCCTAATGCATCCGCTATTTCAAGTAATACCTGTGGAAAACCTCGTTGACGATTAAGCCAAACAATTGTGATGGCACTCGCAATAAAAATCGAAATTAAATAAGTGGGATCTTTTAACCAAAAAACCGGCACATCTAAAATTACATCACGTGTTGTACCACCGCCAATCGCTGTAACTGACGCGAGTACGATGACACCAAAGCCATCTAATTTCTTTTTATAAGCGACCAGAGCACCTGATATCGCAAATACTGCAACACCAACTAAATCAATCCAGTGGAACAAAGAATCCATTTTTACCCTTATTGCTTGGTTACCGCTTGAAGTACTTCGACTGCTGTTGAAGCATCTTTCTTAGCAACCAAAATATGATCATGGTAAAACCCTGCAACCACATTAGCGCTAATATCATATTTTGCCAAGGCTGTTGAAAAAGCAGCGGTTAAACCAACAGCATCAAGACTTGAGTGGATCTGTAAAGTGATTAATGAAAACTCTGAACTGTATGTCAGCTGCCATTCATCTGCCTGAGCTTTAGTTAAAATCAGCGTTATACCTTCAGGCTCATTAATACGCGCAAACACCTTGCTCATATCCAAAGAATCAACTGTTTCTGTACAAACAAACACATAGCTTTCAGGGTGCAACATTGGTTGCATATGTTTTATTAACTGTTGTAGATTCGTTTCACCACTCATTTTCTTTCCTTATAAAATAAAAAAGGCTGTTAACACAGCCTTTTTAGAATTCTAATTTGATAAGGTCATTATTGCCAAGCTCTTTGGCTCACAAGTTGTTGTTCAAAAGCATCAATTTTATCATTTAGCGTTTCAGTTACGCCAATAAAATCAAGCCCTGATAATAAACGTTGCTTGATATCAGGACGGATATCAAAACTAATATCATCAAGCTGCTCACTTTTAATTACTTGGTTTTCCAAATCTATCACAACATTTACTTGCTCAATTTGCTCCGTTACCGCAAATAACTTATCCAGTGTCGAACTCGGTAACGCAATTGCAAGCATTTGATTATTCATACAGTTATTAAAGAAAATATCAGCAAAGCTTTCGGCTAAAATCACTGTAAAACCATATTGTTTTAATGCCCAAGGCGCATGCTCACGCGATGAGCCACAACCAAAGTTATCGCGAGTAAGCAGCACGCTGGCACCTTGGTAACGGGCTTCATTTAAAATGAAGTCTGGATTTGCGTCACCATTTTCCAAATAGCGCCAATCGTAAAATAACGCTTTATCAAAACCATCACGGCTGGTTGACGTTAAAAACTGCTTAGGAATAATTTGGTCTGTGTCGACATTGTTTTTATCAAGTGGCGCCATTAAACCGCTGTGAAAAATAGCCATTAGATACCTCCTCGAATATCAACAAATCGACCATGAATTGCCGCAGCAGCAGCCATTGCAGGGCTGACTAAGTGAGTACGCCCACCACGTCCTTGGCGACCTTCAAAATTACGATTTGAAGTAGACGCGCAACGTTTACCCGCGCCTAGGCGGTCGTCATTCATTGCTAGGCACATTGAACAACCAGGCTCACGCCATTCAAAACCAGCTTGCTTGAATATGTCAGCTAAACCTTCTTCTTCCGCTTGTTTTTTAACAAGACCAGAACCCGGCACCACCAACGCTTCAACACCTTCAGCCACTTTTTTACCTTGCACTAAAGAGGCGGCAGCGCGTAAATCTTCAATGCGACTATTGGTACAGCTTCCAATAAATACAGTGTCTACTGCTACATCTGAGATTTTTTGTCCAGGCGCTAAATCCATATAAGCCAGTGCGCGACGTATCGCATCGGCTTTAATTAAATCGCTTTGCGCGTCAGGATCTGGAATTGTTTGATCAATACCAATCACCTGCTCTGGGCTCGTGCCCCACGTCACTTGCGGTTGTATCTCTTGTGCATTTAAAATAACTGTCTGGTCAAATACAGCATCATCATCGCTCTTTAAGGTTTGCCAATATGCAACCGCCTGATGCCAATCATCACCTTTAGGCGCAAATGGACGCCCTTCAAGATAGTCATAAGTTGCTTGGTCCGGTGCAATTAAGCCTGCTTTAGCACCCATTTCAATGCTCATATTACAAAGTGTCATACGTGCTTCCATAGAAAGCGCACTAATCGCTTCGCCGCAAAACTCGGCAACATACCCTGTACCACCAGCAGTACCTAATTTACCTATCACCGCTAAAATAATGTCTTTTGCTGTTACACCATGATTGATTTGGCCATCTATTTGGATTTTTAAGCTTTTTGCTTTTTTCTGCTGCAGGGTTTGCGTTGCTAATACATGTTCAACTTCAGAAGTACCAATACCATGAGCCAACGCACCAAAAGCACCATGAGTAGATGTATGGCTATCACCACACACAATAGTTGTGCCTGGTAATGTAATGCCTTGTTCAGGTCCCATTACATGCACAATACCTTGGTTAATTGAATTTAAATCGTAAAGTACAATGCCAAACTCTTCACAGTTTTCTTTTAGAGCAACCAGCTGATTTTTAGACACTTCACTTGCTGCATCCAAAGAGCGACTCTTAGTTGAAACATTGTGATCCATGGTCGCAAATGTTTTTTCAGGACAACGTACTTTGCGGTTTGCTTCGCGTAAACCAGCAAAAGCCTGTGGTGATGTCACTTCGTGTACTAAGTGTCTATCGATGTAAAGCAAATCACTTTCATCGTTAATTGCAGTCACTTTATGTGCCTGCCAAATTTTGTCGTATAAGGTCTGAGCCACGTCATTCCCCTTGCTAATTTCGGTGACGGTGGCCTGAATTTCAGGCCATATAAAAATTAAATGCGTGCAATGATTTCTTTTGCAACATCAAGTGTGGTGTAGCCAGCCGTTGGGTAGATATCTGGTGTACCTACACCTGCAGCTACCGCTTCTGCAACCGCTTTTTCAATAGTGCGCGCTGCTTCATCTTGTTTTAATGAATAACGTAGCATTAATGCTGCACTTAAAATTTGTGCGATTGGATTTGCAATACCTTTGCCTGCAATATCAGGTGCTGAACCACCAGCTGGTTCATACAAGCCAAAACCCGTTTGGTTTAAGCTTGCAGAAGGCAATAAGCCCATAGAGCCTGTGATCATGGCACATTCATCAGAAAGAATGTCGCCAAACAAGTTGTCGCATAACAGTACATCAAACTGGTTTGGCTCTTTTACCAGCTGCATTGTTGCGTTATCAATGTAGATATAATCAAGTGCTACATCTGGGTAATCTTTACTTACTTCCGTAACAACTTCTCGCCATAACACGCTTGATGCAAGTACGTTCGCTTTATCAACAGACGTTACTTTATTGGCGCGCAATTTTGCTGCTTCAAACGCAAAGCGTGCGATACGTTCGATTTCTTTACGCGAATAGGTTTGAGTGTCGAATGCATATTCCTCAGCACCTTCACCACTTCGCCCTTTTTCACCAAAATAAATACCACCCGTTAATTCACGTACACATAAAATATCAAAGCCTTTTGAGCTAATATCTGCGCGTAACGGTGATGCCGCACTTAATGCTGGTAATAGCTGCGCTGGGCGTAAGTTACAAAATAGACCAAAGTGTTTACGTAACGGTAATAATGATGCGCGTTCAGGTTGCTCTGCTGGCGGCAATCCTTCCCATTTTGGTCCACCAACTGAACCAAATAAAATCGCATCTGCTTGTTCACACGCAGCCAAGGTCGTATCCGGCAGTGCTTTACCAAATTGGTCGATTGCCGCACCACCAATCGCATGGTGATTTAAGCTTAATGAAAAATTAAATTTATCACTTACGGCGTTTAGCACGTCGATAGCGGCGGTCATAACTTCCGGTCCAATACCGTCACCCGCTAACACTGCGATGTCGTAATTTGCTTGGCTGCTCATACTGCTTTCCTTTGTAGTTTTAAATCGGATACTTGCTGTGCCCGATAAATTAAATTGTGAACTCGAATTAAAGCGCGAACGGACGCTTCTACGATATCTGCTGCTAAGCCTGCACCGTGGTATTGGCGTCCATCAAACTTAGCGATAATGTCTACTTGACCAAGGGATGCTTCACCTTGTCCTGTTGCGTCTAAATTATATTCAATAATTTCAATATCCATATTAGTCATACGTTTAATAGCCTTGAATGAGGCTTCAACAGGGCCGTTACCGGTTGCGGCTTCGGTAACTTCTTTGCCACCAATAGTCATGCCTACACTACTGCTAGCCACTGACTGAGAATTTGACGTTGAATGGACAAATGACAGCTGGTAAAAATCGCTCTCATTTGATTGATTATTGAAATAGATCATCGCCTCTAGGTCATAGTCATAAACAGTACCTTTTTGATCTGCTAATGCTAAGAAGCTCTGATATAACGAGTCCATATCATAATCATCAGGCTGATAGCCTAATTCACTTAAACGGTGCTGAATAACATGGCGACCTGAACGCGAAGTCATGTTTAACTGATTATTTGGCACTCCGACGGTTTCTGGTGACATAATTTCGTAGGTGTTTTGCGCTTTTAGTACACCATCTTGGTGAATGCCTGAGCTATGTGCGAAGGCATTTTCACCTACAATCGCTTTGTTCGGCTGCACAGGCATATTACAAATTTGGCTCACTTGACGTGAAGCGCGATAAATCTCTTCGCTTACGATATCAGTGCGTAATTTAAGATGATCTTCACGCATTTTTAAGATCATCGACACTTCTTCAAGTGAGCAGTTACCAGCGCGCTCACCAATTCCGTTAACGGTACACTCTATCTGACGCGCCCCAGCTTGTACCGCAGCAATCGAGTTAGCTACCGCTAAACCTAAATCGTTATGGCAATGAACACTTAAACGCGCTTTATCAATATTTGGCACGTTGTTCATTAAATGCGTGATCATCGCAGCATATTCGTCAGGCGTAACATACCCTACGGTATCAGGTAAGTTGATTGTCGATGCGCCCGCATTTATTGCTGCTTCTACAATGCGGCATAAATCACTATGCGGCGTACGTCCCGCATCTTCGCATGAAAATTCTACGTCATCAGTGTAATTGCGCGCTTGTTTAATTGAACGCACTGCCATTGCAGTTGCATCATCTAAACTCATGCGTAATTTATGCTCTAAATGTAAAGGACTGGTTGCAATAAAGGTATGAATGCGGCGATTTTCAGCTGGTCTTAAAGCAAGTCCACAGGCTTCTATGTCTTTCTCTACCGCACGTGCTAAGCCACAAATTGCAGGGCCTTTTACTTCACGTGCTATACGCTCTACAGCTCTAAAGTCTGCAGGGCTTGAAACAGGAAATCCTACTTCCATAACATCAACATTAAGGCGACTAATAGCATGTGCTAGCTTAATCTTATCATCTTCAGTAAGACTTGCTTTTAATGCTTGTTCGCCATCTCGTAACGTTGTATCAAATATCCAAATTTTATCGCTCATACCTGCACCTTTGCCCTAACATAAAAAACCCCGCATTTAGCGGGGTTTTTGCAAACTTTTCAGTCAAACACACTAAGCCCCGCTTCTGCCGTTAAGCAGTAAGAGGTTATTTAGAAGTAGGCTAATCGTGTTGTAAGACATATTTATATGGTTTCCATCATTGACTGAAGCAATTTAACCATTAGAAGCAACGCAAAACAAGCATAAAAAAACCAACAAACCTGCAATTAATATCAAAAACAAAAAACAAAAAAGCAAAAACAACGCACTTAACGAATAAATTAACCAAAATAAGTTTGTTAGATAATTTATTAGCCAATTACATTAAATGACCTGCATAAAAAAAATAATGAATTTTTTTAATTCACACAGTTATTTTTTAGCATCTCAAATACCTGGTTTACAGGAATAGGTGGTGCAAGGTAATAGCCTTGCATATGGCTTCGTGTGAAATTATTTTGCACTAGCTTCTGCTGTTGATAACTTTCAATTTTAACAAAGACAAAATCAACACTATTATGATGGTAGAACTTAGCAACCTTGTCTGTTTGCTCTTTATCGAGTTGTTGTAGTTGCTCTACCGGAATTTTCACTTCATCAATCACTAAGGGTAGTTTTTCAAGCCGTGTCAAAATACCTTCTTCGCCATCAATCGCAAGGCTAAAGCCTAGCTCTTTTAACCCAGCTAACAACCCAATAACTTTGCTGTTAGAGCTGTAAAACGCATCAAGAGGAAACTCAAAAATAATTTGATCAGGGTTTATACCTGCAATGTTTAAATGCGAGCTCATTACTTGCAGTAAGTCATATTGCCCTAAATCGATTAACGATAAGTTAATTGATAAGCGAACGCTGCTAAATGCAGGTAAAACTTCTGCAACTCGTTGGAAAAACATATCACTAAACACATCGATTAATTGATGTTTTTCAATCGCATCCATAACCTGCTTAGTACTTAACTTAATACCATTTTCTTGAAAGCGAACTAAACATTCAAAACCAGATAGCTTCTCGTTTTGACTGCGAAATTCAGGTTGAAAATCAAGGTTTACACAATCTCTACGTGAAAGAATCGTAGCTAATTTTTCTTTATCGATGATGTGCTCTGTAACCGAACGTTGACTGAAAACTTGATTGAAGTCACTGAGCTTAACAGGTTTATTGATTTGCGCTATTAATTCACAAGGCAAAAATAAGGGTACAGCATCATCTTCAGTAAGCAATAAGACTAAGCGACCTTTAAAGCCTGTACCTAATAACCAGCTTGCCATATCTACATCACCGAAAGAATTTGCAGAGATAACTAAGGTGTCTTCATTAGTACCTTGTACCACTTCACTTTGTAAGCTAGCTAGATCACCTGTTGTGAAAATACGTCCAGCCCAAAGGTATTCAATGCACTTTTGCGTTGTAGTACGTTGCTCTTCGCTTAAATCAAATATAAAGACGGTTTGCTCTTTCGAATCCATGTCAACATCCTGTTTTTGCTGCATTCTATAAGTCAAGCATAGAACCTTATAATTACCAGTATATTGGCACTATTATTTAGTCTTAAAATCGAAATTATGGGCATAAAAAAAGGCGCTTTATAAGTAGTCGAGTGCGATATTAAGGGACGATTTTCGTCCCTTTTTCCATTAAGAATAAGTTAAATATGCACTTAATTTACCATTAAAACATAAGTTCGATAGATAAAATCACTATAATTCAATAGTTAATGACCAAATCGACAATTCACTCTCGTTGCATTATAATATAGCTTCGCTTTCTTATCGGAGGCTTTGGCATGACAAGACTCGTTGCAGTGGACACTGAAACCACTGGATTGAACTATAAAAACGGCGACCGAGTCGTCGAGATAGGTCTTGTCGAAATCGTTGATGGTGAGATTACGGGTAAGCAGTATCAATCCTACTTCACGCCTGAACGCAAAAAAGTCTCCAACCCCGCATACGAAATACATGGCCTTAAAACCAGCTTCCTGCGCACACAGCCGAAATTTAAAGATCGCCTTGATGCGATCATTGAGTTCATTGGGGATAGTGAACTACTCTTCTATAACAAAGCGTTTGATCTAGGTATGCTCGATAACGAGTGCGAACTTGCTGGCTCAGACTTTCGTTTCTCCACAGAATTTAAAAGCACGTGCGTTATGCTCATGGTCAAAGCGCCTATGAAGCGCAAAAGTAAGCTAGACCTAGATGATGCGTGTCGTATGTATGGTATCGATTTATCAAGGCGTACCATGCATGGTGCTGTTCTTGATGCTGAGCTTGCAGGTCGTGTTTACCTTGCTTTTAAGGCCGCAGATAAGCCCGTTCTTAGAGTCCCCCGCGATCCAAGTCAAAAGCGGGCGCAGCCAGAAAAATTTCCACTGCCACGAGCGTATGAGGGCTACCAGCTAAACTTTTGTCAAAACACACGTTGCGCCAATTATGGCGTGCCACCAAAATTTCCAGATCCTCAAAACCTTGGCAAAAAAGCGCGCTCGCTTGAAAACTACGTAATTGGCGAGCCTAAGAATGGTCTTCAGTTAACATGTAAGCAGTGTAAAACATCAAGTAAGATTGTTAGCAATAAAGGGATCGTGCAGGAAATTAAGCGTTTACAATCCATATATCAACTTAAAGTGCCAAGTTGCCCTAACACGGGACTAAGAGAGGATAAGCGTAAAGGCATCCCTGACGGTCAGAAATACGAAACGGTAGTCAAGAAAGTACGCGGGGTCGAAAAGACGTTTACCAAGCTAAAAAAGCCCTGTCCTAATCAAGACAAAGACATTCTTTCGCATCCTGATGAATATTGGCTAGACGGTCAGAACAAAAAGAAACTCAAAAATGTGAAAGGGTTGCCAAAGGTGTCATATCCAGATGCTAATGGCAGGTATCATGTGCCTCGTGATGCAGCGTCACAGCGGTTTAAATGCAAGCGATGCCATAGCCGAATAACGGCAGCACTCGATCCTGAAAAGGGTCAACATAACCCACAAATCAACTATCTATTGTTCAATGAATTGGTCAACAAAGCGCCATTCAACAGAATTTACGCAAAGCACAAAATTAATCATCGTGTTATTTTTGACCGAATTGAGTTTTTCTATTACCAGTGTCTCCAATTTGAGCAATATCTCCTAGCCCAAAACCTACATAAGCTTAAGAACACCCATCTATCGTTAAGTCTCGATAACATGCAATTTTATGCCAATTGGAGTTCGCGACATGATAGGAGAAGAACAAAGCTGATTAATACATGCACTGTTGATAATCATTCAGGGTATGTACTAGGCAGCAAGGTTAATTTTGATTTCACCTCTGACTACATGGCGTTAGCAAAAGAATTCAAGCGTATTGGCGAGTATGAAAAACCACACCATAAGCGTCGCTATCAGCAGTACAACTTGCCCGATGAAAACATCTATGACGATCCTGATGTGAAAACGCCCAATAAACACCTGCTGCTTCGTCAGACCTACTCTGTGATCGCTCACCTAGAGATGCTTAAGCCTTTCTTAAATCAAGTGAAGTCAGTAGATCTATATGCCGACAGCGATGTGAGCTTTGATTTTGCCGTAACCAAGATTTTTAAGGAAATGATCAATGCGAAAAAGATGCGTGCATGCCTGACCCGAAAAAGTACGTTACAAAAAGGGCACACTGAAACTCAAAAAGACGCAGTCTGGGTTCGACAAGATAAGCCGCTGATTAAAGGGCGCACCTTAGACTTATTATTATTGACTGATTATGACCAGCAATTCATTGAAGATGCGGCATTGCAAGGCGTGGACAGCTACTTTAATGCTGTTAAACGCAGTATTTCCATGGCTGAGCGTCCGATAGCTACATCGGTTAATATGAATGATGAAGAAAAAGAAGCGGCTGATGCAGGAACAGCGAGCGCAAGTTATCAGAAGTGGAATTTATATGGCGCTTACAACCCAAAATACATTTCTATGCTACTAGAGATCTTCCGCATTTACCGTAATTTCACTAAAACGCCACGTGCCAAGGCGACGCCAGCACAACGTTTAGGTCTCGTCGATAGAGTCTACGATATACATGACATCTTAGAGTTCAGTATTGCCAATGAGGTGCTAAAACTAAAAAAAGTTTAATATCATCTATTAACTTCATTGCCCTCTATCAAATATTGCAGGGGGCAACACATAAAACAACCAATTATATTTTGAAAGGTAGGTGTTTCACCATGGATAATGTATAGTATTAAAGTGGATTTTTTGAGTGTGAAAAGGATTATTTCCAGTGAATTTACTAAAGCTAATCATGCTATTACCTTTGTTTATATTGGTATCAGCTTGTTCATCAACATCTTCCCTATCTATTTATAACCAAAACAATATCTCCTACAGCGAATATTATTTAACAGACCTCTCAATAGTTCACCAACGGGTATATCCAAACTATACAGTTATTGAGTTTGTAGATTTCTCAACCAATGAAAACGAAATGGCAAAGAAAGCGGTTGCCTTGGGGGCTGACTTAGTTCTACGCTCTATCAACAATGTGTCTGGCGGCTCTACTTATATGTCTGGAGTAAACATAACCTCATCATATAGCGGTGACATGAAGGCAACTCCTAGTTATAGCACACTCCCTTCATCAACAACTTCTGGATATGTCTTTTTAAAGAAACAAGAGAGTGCAGCCGAAAGCACCAAGCTATCGGAGGTAGACTTAGAATTCATAAATTTTAGGAAAGAAATATACTCACAGGTTGGCCTTTATAATCGTATGCTTCATGGCAACAGCTTTGTTGTAGCTACCGACGCAGATTTTATGTACATAATAAAAAGCGACTATAACGGCAAGCCCATATCTAAAAAACCCGAAATTAAGGTGTCGAGGTCTACAGGTATGGGGATTGGTATGGAAGTTGTATCAGGAGAGCCAACTCCAGTTTCGGTCGCAATGGCAAGTGAAGAATATGGTGTCTACTCTTTCAAAAATGATGCAGCTTTAACAGGAACAGGTGTAATTTTGAAAATTAAAACAAATGGCAGGAGAATTAATTAACTTAGTGCATTTCTTAAGACTGTGTTTGGAGTAACGCCCATAGTTGAAGCACATTTTTTTATAACGAGAGCCGCCTCTTTTGCACTAATCGCTCTATCATGGTTTCCACTTTCCAATGTTCTCTTGATAGCCAGAGCCATGCTTTTGGGTCGTTTGCTGCTATTGAGCAAAAATGTAATTAAATCGTCATTCTCTGAAGATCTGCCATCAATATCTTCAAGTGAAAGACTTATCCTGCTCACTAATTCTGGATTGCTGCGGAGGTATTTGGCTAAGCTTTTGTGCGCACTCAAATAAAGCATGATAACTACAATATTATCCATATTTAGCAACTCCCCCTCCTTGTCCTCTGCCAAAGAGTTAAGCTCGATCCCTGCAAGCGCATATGATACCGCTCGCTCAAAATCATGAGTGTGAAGCGCCAATCGAGATATGTTGCAATACATAAAGCGTATGTTTACAAAGCCTCCATCTGTAGAAAGAAGCGCCTCTTCAATTTTCAGAATATCATCTAAAAGAGGTTGATGTTTTAGCACTGATTCTCTACGTACAGACAAAAAATCGGTATTTTCGATATCATCAATCATCTCATCTCGGATATTTTCAAATAATTCTATTAATTTTTTTGTAGATAGATTTTCCATTTCCGCATCACTCTTTTACTAAGAAATAACACGGTTCAATAATTATTCAAGGTACAGTTATACGATTACACTGAGAGAGATAAAGGCATATTATTAAGGTAAGTTTCCTGCTTATCTCTTATATTTCAAGGCAGTCTCGACTGTGACACCTAAATGTTTCGCAATATCTTCCGCTGATAAACCACATGGATTATTTATTGCCTCAATGGCTATAGCATAGCTTTGCGGGCGGAGCTTGGTTGACAACAAGTCTGTAGCTAGTCCATCATTTTCTGAGCCTTCTTTTCCATCATAATCAGTCATCAAGAATGTTCTATCTTCAGTAGCTATTTCTGGGTTTTCTTGTAGAAATTTGACCAAACTTTTGTATGCACCTAAAAACATTTGCATATCCAAAAGAACGACTTTGTTTACGTTAACACCCTCTTTGTCTTTTGCTAGTTCATTCAATTCAATCCCTGCAAGCGCATATGCTGCTGCTAGTTCGAATTGATGTGTATGAATCGCTAATCGAGCTATAGTAGCGTATATACAGCGCAGGTTTCCGTGGTCGGCTAAAGCTTGAAACTCACTTTCGATTTCCTGAACTTTTTTCAAAAGTGGCTGATGCTTAGCTCCAAGCTCGCTAGGGATAAACTCTAACAGGTCACCTTCCATTTCCATTCGAACCATTAGAGCTGCGTTTTTTAATTCATTTCTTTTCTGTTGCTGGCTGTCGTTGTAACCCATAGATATTGTCCTTTTGCTACACAAATAACATGGATAAGCAATTAGTCAATTTGTGCAATCTATCTGGCACTGCTTCAAAAAAATTAGTCAAAATGTGGACTGAAAATTGTGTCAAAAATATCCCAAAGCCTGAGTTGAGCAAGTAATAATTGATAGCGGCATATGATCGCTATGTTCAATCCAGTCGTCATTTTTACCGATAGATAGCGATGCGTTATGCACATTCTTTCCAGTAAATATATAATCGATGTGATATGGCTTCGAAAGCTTGCGCTGAAGGTAAAAAGTGGGCGCTGATTCTTCTCCTTGGGCTTCGCCCGTTTGTGAATGGTAGAGACTTGTTATACCAATAGATTCAAGTTCATCTATAACATCACTGTGGCTCCACCATCTATCTGGCTTATCCCACATCTTATTGCTGTTAAAATCGCCCATAATCAGCACATTATCAACAGCCAGCTCTTTTTTGTGAATTTGAAGAAACTTCCAAAACTGCCCCATATAGCCAAACACTTCATCACTTGAACCTTTCGTCCAGACGGCTATACACAAATACTTGTCGTTGATCATGAAAGGAATGAATTGCCTAAGCTCTTTGGTTGACCATGTGAGCTTTTTGTTAAGGTATGAAAGCCCTGTAGCTAAGGTGTAGCTGGCGTCCCAGTCAAGTCGCTTTATCTCTATGCCTGTCTTTGCGAATATACCAATACCTTTGTTTTTCGACTCACCTTCCCAGATACAGTTTGAAGCCCAAGCTTGGTAATCTTTGGTCGACAGAGCGGGATCTTCACATTCTTGTACGATAAGCACATCAGAATGAAGCTGATCGATCACAGTAGTCTTCTTACGCAACGCACCATTACAGTTCCATGTTGTAATCTTCATCCTTAGCGCACCTGTTTTTTATATAAAAAAAATTGACCTCAACTGTATTAAATGTGACTATATCATTATATAAAAGGCGATTAATAGTTGTGACATGTAGTCATAAGCCTTTTTTAAAAAGATTGGGACTAAAAACATTAATCATTTCAAGATATTGAAATTCGCCAATTATCAATTTGACACTAACAAATTGATTTAATTGACCTTTTCAGTGTAAACTTATGGCTTTTTGCCTTCTTGCACTAGCCCAAGCCCTTATTTTCCAACAAGCATAAAAAAACTGAGAGACAAATCATCCCTCAGTTTCGCACTCGTCTACTTTATAAGCGCCTTTTTTTGATAAGCAAAAACTACTTTTGAGCTAGGTAGTTAATTAGTTTAGCCATATCTTCAGCACTCGAAATGCCCGACTTACGGCCAAAGTTAACTTTGTATTTACCATTCACAATAAAAGTAGGCACAGAACCAAGTGCACCTTTCGACTTATAAAACTCTTGTTCTTTGCTCATTTTCTTCGCTTTAGTGCGAACCGCAAAGCTTTTGTAATATTTTTCAAAAGTTGATGCTTCAACGCCTTTTGCTACAAACACATCTTTTACATCTGCAACTTCATTAAAGTTTTTTCGCTCGCCATGAACATGGTTAAAAATACCAGCAATAATCTGGTCTTTTTGCGGTAATGCTTCAGCCGTTGCTAATGCTTGCGATAACATTTCTTGGTTTTCTTTTGATTTTCCACCCATGAAATTTACGTGTGCTTTTTTAAACGTTACGTTTTTATCAAGCATCGGCTTTAAGTCGTAAATAACGTTTTCCATGTTGTTACATGCAGGGCAGTAAAATGAGAAAAACTCTGTTACTTCTGGTGTTTTTGTAGCGCGATCTGAAATTACATCGTAATGCACGCCTTCTTCATATTGATTTGCAATTGCAACAACTGGCAATGCTAAAGCTAAAAGAGCAGCTTTAAAAAATGCTTTCATTTATTACTCCGTTATTTTTTTAATAAGTATTCAACCAGTGCTTTTAACTCGTCGTATGATTTAATGCTGGTTAGTTCAATGCGGTAAATATCATTAACAATAAACGTTGGTACACCTGTTAATGCGTTTAATTCAGCAAAGCGGTCTTGCTGCTCAACCATATACTGCTCTTGCGCAGCAATCGCCATATTGCCTGAAAGCTGTTTGAATTTCTCTTCTGTCATAACATCGTTTAACACAAATAAACGGCGTACATCGTCCATTGTTGAGAAACTACCGCGATTACGGTGAATAAACGAGAAGATAGCATCACTTGCTTCGTTCGCTTTACCAGCTTGCTTCGCGATTAAATAAGCTGTCGATAGTAATGATTGGGTTTTAGGCTCAATACCTCTTAAAAAGTTAACATGGCTTTTTACAAAAGTATCTGCCGGCAACTCTTTGCTTAATCGCTGTGCAATCATTTCGAAGTTATAGCAATGTGGGCAGTAGTAAGAAAAGAACTCAGTAACCTGAGGTTTTTCTGATTTATCTGTTTTAATTAGAGAGAAATGCTCTCCCTCTTCAAATTTGAAGTCCGATGCAAACAGTGCAAGCGGAAAAAATAGTGCAACAATAAAAAATAACTTCTTAGTCATAGGGTTCTCTTATGGCAAAAGCTTTAACGGTGCTTCATGCAACGCAGCCAATTGCTCCTTTAAACTTAATATTTGTTGTTCCCAGTATTTGTCTGATGCAAACCACGAAAAGTTCCGTTGAAATGCTAAATCTTTCCAACGCTTAGCGAGCCACCCCATGTAATTGATCATACGTAGGGCGCGTAAAGGTTCAATCAGGTGCAGCTCTTTTAAGTCAAATGAAGAAAACTCGTCATAGGCACACAGCAAAGTATCCATCTGCATACGCTGCTCGTTTTCATCACCACTTAACATCATCCATAAATCTTGAACCGCTGGCCCCTGACGCGCATCATCTAAATCGACAAACGTCAGTTCATTGCCGGTCCACAGAATATTGCCAATATGACAATCACCATGCAAGCGGATCTCGTTATTTGGCTGATATTTCTTCTCAGTTAACGCGATAACTTGTTCTAACACTGTCATAAAAGGCGTTTCTAGACTGGGCGTTATTAAATTACTGTCAACTAAAGAGCGTGTTGCATCGTGTAAAAACTCTTGGCAGCTAATTGTTGGTCTAACAGCAAAAGGTTTTGTTTTTGATACGTTATGAAGACGACCAATAAAACGCCCTAAAACTTCCAAATGATCATAATTATCTGCTTCGAACGTTCTGCCACCGACACTTGGAAACAATGCAAAGCGGTAGCCTTGATAATCAAACAAACTCGTCTTATCACGCTTTATTGGTGCAACAACAGGCACCTCGCCGTCAAGCAATTCAAAACTAAAGTCATGCTCTTCTTGTATTTGCAGAGAGCTCCAACGCTCTGGACGATAAAACTTCACAACATAACGTTTAGAATCTTCCGCAACAAACTGATAAACGCGGTTTTCATAGCTGTTGAGTGCTAATAATCCTGAAGTTGGATATACACCAATACTTTCAATCGCATCTAAAATACGATCAGGTGTTAAATCACTAAAATCAAATGCCGACATTTAACGCCCTTTAAAGAACTTGCTTGGTTGTGCAAGTTGCGTATTTGGTTCATCAGCACGCTTTAACACAAAGTTAAATTCGCTGATTGGCGATTTTAAATCATAAGGGTCAATCGCAATTGATAACGGTAAACTGTACGACTCGCCTGAACGAATGTTTACTTCAGTTTTGCCAATAATAGTGAAATTATTTAGCCCCTCAACCGAGATTTGGTAACTGTGATCTTGTTGTGATTTGTTAAGGATTTTTAGAGTGTACGTATTTTCCACTAACCCATCATTATTAATTCTATAAAGCTGATTTCGGTCGCGAATTATGTCTAAGTCCATCGGGATTCGGGTCATTACATCGGCGACGAAAATTCCGCAAATTACCAACATGACCACCAGGTAGCCAATGATTTTAGGACGTAAGGCATGGGTTTTCTTGTCTGAGGTCAAGTTGCGTTCTGTCGTGTAAGAGATAAGCCCTTTGTCATAGTTCATCTTGTCCATAACTTCATCACAAGCGTCGATACAGGCGCCACAGTTTATACACTCATATTGTAAACCGTTGCGAATATCGATACCGGTTGGGCACACGTGCACACACATCTTACAATCAATACAATCCCCTAAGCCTAACTCTTTAGGATCTTGCTTTCTACCACGTGGACCACGGTTTTCACCGCGCTTTTCATCATAGGTAACAGTAAACGTGTCTTGATCAAACATCGCTGATTGGAAACGCGAATATGGACACATATGCAAACACATAATTTCGCGCATCCAACCGGCATTGCCATAAGTACAAAAAGTAAAAAATAACACCCCACCAACAGCGTAAGAAGTTGCTTCCAAAGTAAAGAAGTCAACCATCAAGTCCCTGATAGGCGTGAAGTAACCAACAAAGGTTAATGATGTAAAAAGAGAGAAGCCTACCCAACTTAAATGCTTGGCCGATTTTCGCCAGAATTTGTCAAAGTCCATTTTACGTTGGTCGAGTTTTTTTCGCTGGTTAGCGCTGCCCTCTATTTTTTCTTCGAACCAAATGAAGATAAAGGTCCAGACTGTTTGCGGACACATATAGCCGCACCATACGCGACCATAAAAAGTTGTCACTAAGAACAGCGCAAAAGCACCAATCATAAAAATCCAAGCAAGAATGGTAAGGTCTTGAGGCCACAAGGTCATGCCAAAAATATTGAATTTCTGATTGAAAATATCGAAAAGAACCGCTTGATGTCCATTAAAGCTAACCCATGGCAGCAACATAAAGCTCAACATAGCAACAAACCCTAGGTATTTGCGCAACTTTTGATGTAATCCTTTAACCGCTCGTACATATATGCGATTGCGCGGATTAAAGCGGTCAAATTTCTCCGCATCAGGTTTGTGAACTTTTACTTCTGTAGGTATATTTTTTACTTTAATTTGCTTGTCCATGGTGCCCCTAGGTGTGCAAACTTCTGATAAGTTGCCTAATTATAACAATTGTCTTTGCTAGTGCGATGCATTTTATTAAACTAAATGGACAGCAAATAGGCGCTAAATCAAAAAAAAGAAAATAATATGAAAAATTACTTCTTATTTATATTGGTCATTCTCATCTTAGCAAGTGTTGATCACCCGACGATTGCTAAGCCTCGCCAAGAACTTTTTGATAAAGTAATGGGTGTGTTAAGTGACTCAAGCAAAATAAAAACTGACCAAGAAGCTGCTCGCTCGCTTGCACGTGCCAAAGAAAAACTTCGGTTATCGCAAACTACAGAAGATTATTTAAGCAAACAATTAGCAACGAACCAGAAAATGGATGCGTTCAATACTCGTTATTGCCGCAACAAAGAGCTTAACTCTTATTTTTACGGTGATGACTTAAGACAACTTTGTAAAATCATCAGTGAAGAAAGACAAAAGTAATGATCGATTTTTCGCAACTTAATAAAAAATTTGCTAAAAACTTTAATGATCAGAAAGCCGTTTTAAAAAAGCTCTTAAAAGGCGGTACAGTTAATTGCGATACGTGTAACAAACCACTTAGCGTAGCACTTAACGACAAAGATGGTGAGTTTATTGTAAGTTGCGGATCTGGCTGCACTCGGCTCACCCTTGAGATAGATTAGTTAACTCAAGCTAAGAAAAGCAAACTTTAGTTGTGAATATTTAGATGATCTCATTCGAGGTCATCTAAATCATCTTCTTCAATTAATTCTGCATCCAGCACACATGCTTCGATAAGCTCTGCATACCCCTCAGCAAATGACTCAAGCAAGCTGATAACATCATCACACAATGAAGCGTCATTATTTAAATCTGCAAAAAAGCATAAATAACCTAATGTCATTGCCAGTGCTTCGCTTAGTTCACCATTGAGATTATTCGCCGATACAATTGGCTCTATGTAATGCTTAATGCCTTGTGTAAAACCTAGCGCCCATAAATGAAGCTCACCGTTTTTTGATAAATTAGCAGCGCCCGGTTGCATCATGTTAATGCGAGAAGAAAGCGCATAGCCTTTTTCAAAAACCTCATCGCTCACATCATTATGGAAGGCCATTAACGCAAACAGTTTATCGTCGGCTAGTTCCTCGCTTTTATTGCCGAGCGCTTCACTTACCCAAATATCTTCAATGATCGGAGCTGGCGCCGCTATAAGCGCAAATAAATACCCTTCAAGCTGGGGTAATGGCATCGCAGAAGGTGCCATTTCACTGCTTGCTAACCAGCTCGCCAACGCGTGCTTATCTGTTTGTGTAAATTCAATCATGTTTTGTACTTAGAACTTAAACGGGTAGCGCCCGCTATTATCTGGCTTACCCAAAAACTTAACGGCATCATGAACTTGTTTTGGCAAACTTGCATCTGGTTTAACAAAGCCACTAACACTCATCAAGCGCATGCCATATTGCGCTTCTAGCTGCAGACCAAGTTGGTTCTCTTCACTAATATTTAAACTTAGCGACCCATTTTCACATCCAAGCTTACCCTTGATGGTGTCAAACTCAATCCAACCTTGTAGACCTTGCACAGATAAATTGTGCGTTTCAGCATTACCAGCTAAAACATGACACAACTTATCTTTTGCTACTAATGGCAATTCAGCATTGCTCACTTTTACTTTTAAATTACCTTTAGTTGGCAGCGCCATTGGCAATTTAACATTATCCATAATACTTGATGTCGCAACGCGGATATTAGCACGGCTTAACTGCACCGTTTCCGCTGAAAATGGCAAAGTAACTGACGCTTTACCGTACGGCGTATCAAAACCGCGTAAGCTACCAAATTTAATATCAGCACTCACCTTACCAGTTAACAGACTAGCTGGTTTTAACTGCCACTCTAGCTTATCGATAAGTTGTTGATTAATTTGAGCCTGAGCAACACGACCTTGCCAAATTGTGCCAGAAACACCCGCAACTTTTATATTCTTAGGTAAGTAACCTTCAGCAAAACCAAAAACTACTGATGCAGGTATCAAGTAGAGTAGAAATACAATAAATGCAAAAATAAATAAAAAGATAAGAGATAGCGTTTTTTTCATATTATTTTTCAACCACCAAACGACTAATACTTACCATACCAGGCTCTGCACCACGGTTTATATCGATTGCAGAAATCGTTAAACCACTTTGCTCTACCAAAGACTCAAGCCAAGGTAATAATTTATTAAATTCAACCGACTCAATCGTGAGACGTAAGGTATCATCCTTTGGCTGCATTTTGCTGATGCTGATTTGCGCGCGGCGGCTGGACGTATTGATAATTTGACTTAAGCTACCACTTGCTGCGACCTTACCTTGTCCACTGCCTTTAATTTTTGCTGCGCTTTGTTTTACAAAGTGAGCCAACTCTTGTTGTTGAACAAGTGCTTTCTCTGCCTTTTCTATTTTATTGTTAAGCGGTCGTATGATCAGCATCACAATCACAAAAAGCGTAAAAATGACAGCGGCACATTTAAGTAACAACTGTTCATTCGGCTTTAAATTTTGCCAGTAGGTTTCTAATTCTTTCATGAACCCGCCTTAATTTTTATTTCACCTACCACAAGGTTGCCCGAGTTACTTAATGAGCCTTGCTCAATCTCCAATGCAGCTTGTTCTAAGCGTTGTTTTACTAAATTAAAACTCTGAAAATCTTTAGCACTTGCACGCAAACGTAATTCGCCGCGTTTGCTATCAAAGCGTAAAGTTTCCGGTGTAAACCCATCAATGTCTTTAAAAATTGGTGTTAAATGGTGTAACAAAAATAAGAAACCAGTTTCACCACCCGACGACATTTGATCTAATTTGCCCTGAATTTGGCGGCGAATTAGATTTGGTCGCACTTTTGAACCAGGGAACGCTTGTTGATATGCTGCGATCGTATCAGCTTTTGCAGCAGCTACTTTCTGCTCCAATTGATAGGCGGTGACCGCTTTCAAAACAAGACCAAAGAGTAATGCAACACCTGCCGCAATAGCAGGCACTTGCCATACAGGCCACACACCTTTACTTTGTTTTTTAACCTGAAATGCGCCTTGCAACATATTAAATTTATGAAGCGGAAGTTGCTTTGCAAAAATGGCGAGCGGTAAATCGTAATTTTCTAACTTTTTAACTGCATTTGGGTAGTCAAAATCAATATCGCTTAAATGCGCTAGCGCTTTTTCTTCAAGCGTTACAAGGAATTCGTTAACCCAACTGCTTTCAACTTCAGCAATACACCAAGTATTTAATTTAAATAGCCAGTTACCACTGAGCGATGTTACCGTTATTTCAGCATCATCAAACTGCGGTAGCAATAACGCATCTGGTAATGCTCGCGTAGGTGATAGTTCTGCAGTTTTTAAAACTTGCAGCCAATTTTCAAACCAAGAACGCTGACATATCGCTACCTGCAGAGCATGTTTTTCACCTAGCATGCAAGGTTCACCAATAGTGATTAATACATCGTCCAATTCACAAGCGAGCTCCTCTTCCAGCATAAATGGCAGGGCTGCTTCTAACTTCCGATTAAACTTTGTCGGCAAAATTACTGTTTTAAGCTGTACTTTTGTTGCTGGCAATAATGCGATTATCTCTCGGCTTTTGCCTTTTTCACTTAACTCTTCAAGCGCTAAGCTATTGTCTAATTGACCACTCGCGATGGTCTCATCCGCGTTGCTAATAAGCCAGTGGATTGGCTCATTAACACTATGCCCTAAGCGAATAATTAAGGTTTCTTTCACTGTACGCCTCCAAATCTACGCGCCAGTACACTAACTTTTTGATTATCTGTTATATGTATTATGGATTTCATCGCAAAATTCGTTTCAAAGAAGCTTGCCTTGATTTGTGCTTCAAAATAATTACTGTTTAATACAAAGCGCTTATCTTTGTCATCTAAGGTATTAGCGCCATTTTGCTTTGCATCAGCTATAAATTTACTTAACTCGTCCCACCCTTCATCAGGACGTTGACTTATTATGGTTTCAGCTTGGCTTTCTGAAATGTTCAGCATTGCAGCCAATAATAAACTTTGTTCCGCTTGAAGCGTGTTTACGTTCAATTTGAATTCATCATATTGCGGAATAACGCAAACATAGGGTTTTAGCTTTTCGACCATTAGCGGGTTAAAACCTCGCACTAGTCTTAGTTCTGAAACACTCGCAAAAAAATTATTCGCTGTCATATAAGGAATACTGTAAGACATATACTCCCCCTCTTCGACACCTTGCCTTTTTGGCATGCTATCAGCATCAAGCCAATCAAACACACTATCCGCTAACGCTTCTTTTGATTCTTCCATTGGCAAATCAGGAATAAGATCAAGCAAAGCCTCTAATGTTTTATGCGCCTCATTAAAGTTTTGTGTACTCGCATTATTTGGGTCCACAAAGCGCAGAGCATTAAGGTTTAAACACGCTTGCAAATCGATTATTTTACCTGCGATAGTGCCATCTTCAACAGGATATGGTGGTGTTTCAATTGCCCATTTTTGCGATAAGTCGATGCGATCTTTATTTTGTTTTTTTACTTCAATTAGCACTCGCTTAGCCAGAGCTTCACCCGCCATAGCATACCAGCGTGCTTGTTGTTGTAATACCAAATTACTTGAGCGCTGCACCTCAACCATTAAACGCGCATTCATTTTTACTGCTAAAGAGGCTGCCAATGCCACCACAAATAAAACAATAATTAACGCTGCACCTGACTGCCTAAACATCATGATTTAGACTCCTGTTCTGGCAGCAGAAAAATGCGGCTAACTGTTATATCATCCGCCAGCGAAACTTCAACTTTTATCGCTTTAGGCAAGACTGTTAGTGTCCAGTTTTCTTCCCACTTTTCGTCATTACCACGAAAGCGAATGGTAAAGTCCTTTATATTTTCAAGCAGAGTTTGGCTTTTAGGTTCAGTACCATCAAACGAATCAACATAAATACGGTACTTGCGAACTAAGTTATCTTCTTCTACAACATAACTGAATAACTGTAATTCACTGCGCGGTAATAAATTAACCGGATTACTCCAACCATCTCGCACACCTGCAATACCGTGGTATTGGCTATCAAACAAAAAGCGGTCTGCAACTAAAAACTGTTCTAAACTGTCGCCAGCTTCATTGCGTGTATTACGCAATGCAAGTTGAGTGAAGTCTTGTTGCATCATACGAAATGCAGTATTAAGCGCGCCAATTTCTGCTACTTTTTCTTTTGAGTTTTGGTTGGCATTAATTGCAGTCGATAAAATTTGATGGCTGGCTAAGGTAATCATCGCCAATACTGCAAGCGCCACCAGCACTTCAATTAGGGTAAAACCAAATGCTTTAGAGTTTCGCATTAGCATTTAGTTGGCCTCATTTTTTGTAATATAAGTGATGAGCTCATATACATCATGCTTGCGTGCTTCATCTGAAAACACGATAACGCGCGCTTCCAGCAAGTCATTGCTTTCTGTTTTCGTAATTTTGTGGCGCCAGTAAAATTTAACACCAGCTTGCTCTTCATCACCTGTTTTGCCATCACTAGGCGGCCAGTTAGTGGTCAGTGTTAATTCGGCCAATTGGTTTTCGGCAACCCAACTGGCTAGTTGCTGCTCTTCAATATTAGATAAGTGATTGATATGGTCACCAACCGCTTTCATCGCCGCAATACCCGCAAGGGCACAAATTGCCATTGCCACCATCACTTCTAGCAAAGTAAAGCCACGATTATTAAACATCGTCATTCGGCTCCTGCGATAGCTCAACCGGTGCCATTAACTCGCCTTTAATAAAATAAGGCTTGGCTTTCTCGTTTTCTTTTAACTCTAATATTAATTGGAACGGGCTCACCTCACCGGAGGACAGCAACAATACCTGTGGAATTTTCATTTTATCTAATTCCAGTAGGCTTTCTTCATCTTCACTATTTAGCAACTGTCGCCAATCTACCTGTTGCAACAAGTTTTCTTCACCCCAAGGAAGATCTTCTAATTCCAACTCAACATTAATAAACTCACTGAACTGATGAGGTTTCAAAACATCTTGCTCTGAAATTACCACCCATTTTTCACCGTTAAATGCGAGTAATTCAAATGTGTTTGTATTTCTATCAATATGAAAACCGAGCTCAAACTGGTTCATCACAGCGTATTCGGAAGCTAGATTTATCATGGTGTGAAGCTTTAATGCTTCCACTTCGAGTTGTTCTTCATCTTGATCGTTGAGCGAAAGCACAACAAGGTTCATGGCAAAGCCGATAATTACTAATACCGCTAAAATTTCGAGTAAACTAAATCCGCTTTGCCACTTTTTCATAATATAAACTCACGCTAGTGATTAGCGCTCGTCTTCTTCGTCCCAGTTACCAATATCATCTTCTGTACCAGCAACACCGTCTGGCCCCATTGAGAAGATATCAATTTTGCTAAATTCACCTGGGCTTACTAGCTGGTATGGGTTTTCCCATGGATCAACTGGTAGTTTCTCAATAAAACCACCTTCAGGAAAACGACGCTTCTAAGCCCTGCTCCGTTGTTGGGTAACGGTTATTGCGAAGCTTGTACATATTCATTGCATCTTCTAATGCACTGATATCAATACGCGCTTTGTCAATTTTTGCTTCTTCTTGTTGACCCATAATGTTCGGCGCAACTATGGCCATAATCATGCCAATAATTACCAGAACTACCATAATTTCAAGTAATGAAAATCCACTTTGCTTTTTCATTTAACACCTCTATAAAACTTAACGCTTATCCAATCGCGTTATTCATCGCCATAATTGGCTGTAAAATTGCCATTACAATAAACATGACAATGACTGCCATAAGCGCAATCATTAATGGCTCTAGTAGCTTTAGTGACACATTCACTAAGGCTTCAAACTCTTTATCTTGGTTATCCGCTGAGCGCTCAAGCATTTGCTCAAGCTCTCCTGATTTTTCACCACTGGCTATCATATGCAGCATCATAGGTGGAAATAATTTTGTTTGGTCAAGGGACGCTTTTAAACTTGCACCTTCACTGACCTTTACAGCGGCTTCAGCAACCGCGGCTTTCATTTTTTCATTCGCCAGTACTTCACCCGAAATACGCATACCTTCTAATAACGGTACCGAACTGGAAGATAAAATACTCAAGGTTCTGGCAAACCGGGCGGTATTTAAGCCTCGCGCTACCTTGCCAATAAATGGCAACTGCAAAACACGTGAATCAAACCAAAAACGAACTTTAGGCTTTTTAAGTGCATTTTTGATGGCAAAAATGCTGGCAACAATAGCAATTAATGATAACAACCAGTAGTTTTGTATAAAATTACTGGCCGCAATTACCGTTTCGGTAGTCCAAGGCAATGCTAGCTTTGAACTTTGGAAAGACTTAACGATGGTTGGTACTACCGTACCAAGCAAAATTGACACAATTGCTACGGCAAACACCACAAGGATAATTGGGTAAACCATTGCCTGTGTAATTTGACTACGCATATGTTGTCTTTGTTCAGTGTAGTCAGCAAGGCGCACTAGTACTTGGTCAAGGTGACCCGACTTTTCACCTGCAGCAACCATTGCACGATATAAATGATCAAAAATATGCGGAAATTCAGCCAAACCTTCAGCCAAGCTATACCCTTCAACTACTTTTGCTCGCACTGACATTAGCATGCTTTTTAAGCGCGGCTTTTCGCATTGCTCAGCAACGGCAAGCACAGCAGCTTCAACTGGCAGTGCTGATTGCACTAAGGTGGCAAGCTGACGTGTAATCAAGGACAACTCATGGGCTGAGATTTTAGCTTTAAACAAACCGCCAACCGATTTGGCCTGTTGCTTTTCTTTATCCGCTGCTTGACTTACTTCGAGTGGAGTAAGTCCTTGCTCACGCAGCATTTGGCGTACTTGCTTAGCCGTATCTGCTTCAAGTAGGCCTTTTTTGTTTTTACCGCGGCTGTCTAGTGCCTTGTACTCAAACGCAGCCACTAGCTTTCCTCGCGCGTCACGCGAAGCACTTCTTCAAGTGACGTTTGTCCTGCAAGTACACGGTTGCAACCATCTTGACGAATACTTGGGGTGGTTTTGCGCACGTATTTTTCAACCGCTTGCTCACCTTTACCATCATGAATAAGCTCGCGCACGGCTTCATCAACCACCAACAACTCATGAATACCTGTACGCCCTTTATAACCATTGTGATTACATTCGCTACAGCCAACTGGACGACAAATTTCGACACCTTTACCAAATTCAATACCGAGCAATTCACACTCGCGTTCATCAGCAATATGTGACGATTTACAATCACATAAAGTACGGACAAGGCGCTGCGATAATACGCCAAGTAATGATGAAGAAAGTAAGAATGGCTCAACGCCCATATCTTCCATACGGTTGATGGCACCTGCTGCAGTGTTTGTGTGCAGTGTTGATAACACTAAGTGACCGGTTAACGAGGCTTGCACACCGATTTGTGCCGTTTCTAAATCACGTATTTCACCTACCATTACTACATCTGGGTCTTGACGTAGGATGGCACGTAAGCCACGGGCAAAGGTCATATCCACTTTAGGATTAACCTGTGTTTGACCTATGCCAGGAATTTCATATTCAATCGGATCTTCAACCGTTAAGATATTGCGGTCTCGGGTATTAATCTCGGTCATGCCCGCATACAAAGTGGTACTTTTACCTGAACCTGTTGGGCCTGTAACCAAAATAATGCCATGCGGTTTACGTATTAATTCGGCGAATGTTCTACGGTTATGCTCTGACATACCGAGATCTTCCAAATCCAAACGTGCATTGTTTTTATCAAGAAGACGTAATACGACACGCTCACCAAAGCTTGATGGCATAGTTGAAACACGCACATCAACTGCACGGCCTGCGATACGCAAACTAATACGACCATCTTGCGGAACACGTTTTTCCGCGATGTCGAGCTTTGCCATTACTTTAATACGCGAGACAAGTAACGACGCTAGTTTACGATTTGGCTCTAATACTTCTTTTAAAACACCATCAACACGGAAACGAATTACTAAGTTTTGTTCAAAGGTTTCGATATGAATATCTGATGCACCTTCTTTGATCGCTTCACCTAACATGGCGTTGATCAATTTGATAATTGGCGCGTCATCTTCTGATGCAAGTAAGTCTTCCGTTTGCGGTAACTCTTCAGCAAGCGAGAATAAATCAACTTCGTTGCCGATATCTTCCATAATTTGCTGGGTTTCAGAGCTATCACGCTGATATGCCGCTTCTAGTAATAATTCAAACTCATTTTTATTAACTTGTTTAAGCGTAAAGCTATTTGCCGCAACACGTCTCACTTCAAGCAGCGCTTGTTGGTTTAAATCGCCAGCATAACTCACCACCAACTCATTATTAATGGTTTGCATTAAGATGTTAAAACGCTTAGCAAAGTTAAACGGTAAACGTTTAACTTGTGCTACAGGTGCCAAACTAAGCTCAGAAACTATCTCAGTCATCTTTCTGGTTCTTTTTATTTTCGTCGTGTAAGAACTCTTGATACGTTGGCGGTAATACTAACGCATCATTCCACTCAGGCAGTACTGGTGGTGCTTCGTTTGGCATTAAGTTAATGCCATCGTCTTTGCGTTTTACCTGCTCGCCACGAATAAAGTTATATTTACCGTGACTTAACTTGTTCATGCTGACACTGTCACGCAGAATAGTCGGGCGAATAAATACCAATAAGTTACGTTTTTGCTTGGTTGACGACGTTGATTTAAATAAGTGACCAAGCACTGGAATATCACCTAGCAATGGCACTTTTTGCACGCTTTCTTGTACGTTTTCATCAATTAAGCCGCCGAGAATGACCATGCTACCGTCATCGGCCAGTACAGTGTTGCTAATCGAACGCTTGTTAATTGAGATATCAACCGCAGTTGCACCTGATACACTTGATACTTCTTGTTCGATTTTTAATTGAACCGCTGTACCTTCGTTGATTTGTGGCGTTACTTTCAGTTTTACACCCACTTCTTTACGCTCTACCGTTTGGAATGGGTTGGTATTGTTACTGCTTGACGTTGAGCCAGTAAGTATTGGCACTTCTTGACCAACTAACATCGATGCTTCTTCATTATCCATTGTAGTAACTGAAGGCGTAGCAAGAATATTCGAGTTGGTATCAGATGATACTGCCTGCACAATTGCAGCCCAGTCGTTTTTCGCGATACCAACAGCTAAACCACTAATACTGCTAAGTAGACCAGCTAGAGGCTCAAGGTTACCTTCAACAGTTTCTTCATATTCGGTACCGGTGCCTGTTTCAGAGCCAATCACGTTCTTCGTAACAGTTTTGTCACGCGCTACTTCTGCTGCTGCGGCAATAGAACCAATTGGCGCACTACTACCGTTGTTAAACTGCACCATGCCGCCTTGCTCTGAAATCCATTGCAGACCAAAGTTAACGCCATCACCTTCTAGCACTTCGACAATAATTGCTTCAACCAGTACTTGTGCACGGCGCACATCTAGGTCTTTAATCACTTTTTCTAATGAACGCATCACATCTGGATTTGCGGTGATTACTAACGAGTTAGTATCTTCGTGCGCTTCAATACTTATTTCATCTTTACGTGATGAACGGGTATTTGCTTTACCTTGGTTTTGTTCATCATTAATTGACTTACTAACACCTTGCAGGACTTTTACTAAGTCTTCTGCCTTGGCGTAATTTAAGTAATACACCTTGGTATTGCCTTGCGTCTCAAGCTCATTATCTAAGCGCTTAATTAACTCGATTGCACGCTCACGTGCTTCACCCTCACCACTAACAATCACACTGTTAGTACGCTCATCTGCAACTACTTTTGGGATTAAGAAGGCCGGAATATTGTTTTTTCCACCTGACGCGGGCTTGTAAATCGTTTCGACTACAGAAACTACATCAGAAGCTGTTGCATAGTTCAGTTTTACAATATCAACAGACTGATCACCCGCTCGGTCAACTTGTTTAATCACTTGAACTAAGCGATTCACTGTTGCCGCATGACCCGTTAACATCATTACGTTTGATGCCGTATATTGCGCAACATGGCTACCGCCTTTTTGGTCACTAAACTGACGAACAACGGGCCCTAGTTCTTGTACGCTAACATTTTTTACACGTACAACACGGGTGATCATCACATCGCCCGTCACTTCTTCACCGTCATTCAGTACCGGGACATTCTTTTTGCGACCATCTGCGCTTTTATCAATTTTGATAAAACCGGTTTCCATTTCAATCGCCGTGTAACCATAGACTTCAAGTACGTTTAAGAAGAACTCGTAATACAGCTCTTCATCCATCGCCTCATAACTGCGCACATTAATTTTGCCACGGACATTAGGATTAATAATGATGGTTTTTTTAAGGTCTTTACCAACAACATTAATGAATTCAGTGATTTCAGTATTTTTGAAACTAGGTGAATACTCCACTGCAAGTGCAGAATAGGAAACACCTACAGCAACTAATAATGCTGCATATTTACGTAATCCTTTGTAAACCTTGCTTAGGTTTAACACGCTTTTCATTTAGTTACTCCGAGTCGTATTCTTATTCTAGGCTAAATAGCACGTCGAGAGTTTGCCCTTGACGTTCGATAACTATTGTCGCTGATGATGCATTTCTGAGTTCACCAATCGCTGCCATAGCCTGTTTCATATCGGTTAGCTGATAACCATTAATGGAAGTCGCAAGGTCCCCACTTTTAAGCCCCATTTGTGAAAACAATTTGGGATCTTTACCTGGGCTGAGGTTATATCCAACAATTTGTCCATCAACCCGCTTAGGTGAGATGCGAATATAATCAAAAAGTTTCCCAGGCTCTTCAAGTAATTCTCTGCGCTTTGCTTTTAATTCTTGTTTAAGGTCTGCATTTTTCGTTGCATTTATAGCAGTAGCCGGAGACTCATTTGCTGAACGAAGTTGGTTAAAGGACTTGCCTTGTTTTTTGGTAGGTTGCTTAACGGTTTTTGAGTAATCAATACCATCGAGCATTAAGGTTTCGAAACGACCGCTTACTTTAATAATAACGCGATCAGCAAAAATGGTTTCGATTTGTGCACGAGTGCCTTTAACTAACTCGCTTACTGAGTAGGTTTCTTGCGTATTTTGGCTTTCGATGATGGCATGACCGGCTTTCTCATCACCAGCAATCGCCACTACACCCGTTAATTTAATATTTAACGTTGTTTCAGGTGCGTCACTGATAATTTCTTGATTTTTTTCTTCAGCTTTTTGCTCTGCACTGCCAAAAATATTTTGCGCAACCAAACCTTTGCTATCGTAATTAAAAGACGATTTTGTTCCTGTATTAGATGTCACAGAAATAATGTGTTGCTGTGGTTTTGGCCAGAGCATCCAAGTTAATTGAGCTGCTAAATAAGCCACATAAATAACCACAAGCACAAGCACAATATTGCTTGCTTTTCTATGCGGGAACTTTGCTATTACTTGTTCAATTTGCGCTTGGTTTAACTGCATTATTATTATGTGTTTGATTATTTTTGAACGACCATCTTAACCTGTCAGCTTTACTACAACAAGCAGGTAAACTGGAAAGTGGCTGGAATTTACACTGTAAAGATGACAATTCTGTGTCACTGGCTGCATTTCTCTGAGTCTCTAATTTTGGTAAATAAATGTATCAATTTTGTCTACAGGTGCATTTATGGTATATTTCACGCACTTTTCAATGCAGTTATTCACTCACTCCATGAGTAAAAAGCAAAATTCAGTAGACACTTCAAATCAAGACTCAACGTTATCCGTTAGGTTAGACAAATGGCTTTGGGCTGCTCGCTTTTACAAAACCCGCGCCATTGCCCGAGAAATGATATTAGGCGGTAAAGTGCACTATAATGGTCAACGATGTAAACCCAGTAAAATTGTTGAGCTAGGCGCTAGCGTTAAATTCTCGCAAGGGTTTGATGAAAAAATTGTCACAATTGAAAAAATAAGTGACAAAAGACGTGGTGCTCCCGTTGCTCAGACCTTATATAAAGAAACACAAGAAAGTGTTAGTAAGCGTGAAGAAAACGCTTGGGCACGCAAAAACAACGCATTTTTCTCTCCGAGCCCAGAACATCGCCCGGATAAAAAACAGCGTCGCGAACTTATTAAGTTTAAACACAGTTAATATTTCTCAAGCATAGTGCTTGAAACAAGGTATTTGACCAATGCAAGATTTATTACACAGATATATTTTTGAAAACCATGATGTACGTGGTGAGTTAGTTCAATTAGACAAAACCTATTCGGAAATTATCGAGAACCACAACTACCCAACTGAAGTTAAGCAGTTGATCGGTGAGCTTTTAGTAGCAACATGTTTACTTACAGCAACGTTGAAATTTGAAGGTGATATTGCCGTTCAACTGCAAGGCGATGGCCCGGTAAAATACGCTGTTATAAACGGTGACCACCAACAAAATATGCGTGGTATTGCGCGTATTCAAGGTGATATTACCGAAAATGGCGTATTAAACCTAATTGGCAAAGGCCATATGGTAATTACCATCACACCGCTCAAAGGAGAACGTTACCAAGGCATTGTACCTTTGGTATCTAACAGCCTAGCTGAATGTTTAGAACAGTATTTTCAGCAGTCTGAACAGCTTCGCACTCGCATGTGGATTAGCACAGATACTCAGCTAGAAAAGTGCTCAGGTATGTTGCTGCAAGTATTGCCAGTAAATAAAGAAAAAGCGGAAGAAGACTTTACGCATTTAGAAGCTTTAACAAATACCATTAAAGATGAAGAGTTATTAGAGCTTGATGGCCATACGGTATTAACGCGACTCTATCATGAAGATAACCCGCGCTTATTTGATCCTCAGCCAGTTAGCTTCCGCTGTGGCTGTAGCCGCGACAAAATAGCAAATGCGATTGTTAATGTTGGCAAAGATGTCTTGCTTGAAGATGCAAAAGCACAGGGTGCTATTAAAATTAACTGCCAATACTGCTTAAAAGAATATCAATTCAATAAACGCGATATTGAAAATATCTTTAACTAAGCTAAATATCTTAAAAGCAGGTTTTATACCTGCTTTTTTATTACCTAAAACCCTTCTCCTGCTTTTTTTAGATCAAACCAATCAAAATAGAGAAATATCGTCAGATATTTGCTTGTATAAAAGTGATTAAAAACTCACCCAAAAAAAATGACAGCGATGTCATTTTTTAAATGCATATTGGGTATTTAAAAATGACACCGGTATCATGAAAAAAAATACATAAATCCTAGAAAAATCGGGGGTTTCAGCTTTGGTTTTACTCTACTATTACGATAGAATTGACGCTCGAATTTTATTCGATTTTATTTTACTACCCGTTCAAAACCCCTAGGAGTGTTTAAACTATGTCAGCTTTAGAAAACTCGATTGATTTGTCGCAATATGGCATTCACGATGTTTCAGAAATTGTTCACAATCCATCTTACGAGTTACTTTTTGCGGAAGAAACTAAAGCGGGCCTTGAAGGTTATGACAAAGGTGTCGAAACTGAATTAGGCGCAGTTAACGTGAAAACTGGTATCTTTACCGGTCGTTCACCAAAAGATAAGTACATCGTACGTGATGAAACCTCAGCTGACACTGTGTGGTGGTCTGATCAAGGTAAAAACGACAACAAACCAATGACTCCTGAAACTTGGTCACACCTAAAAGGTTTAGTGACTAAGCAACTATCAGGCAAGCGT